>NZ_JBIVVA010000012.1:0-328111 GCF_044757465.1 Streptomyces sp. NPDC091279
GGTACTGCAGGGGGGACCCTGTGGGAGAGTAGGACGCCGCCGAACAATCATTGTGGGGAACCCCGCACCTTATGGTGCGGGGTTTTCTGCGTTTAAACTTCGGTTTATGAGTTACGTGATTCGTTCTATACGCGCCGACGAATGGGCCGCCGTCAAGGAGTTGCGGCTCGCCGCCCTTCAGGACCCGGTCGCGCACCTCGCCTTCCTGGAGACGTACGAGAACGCCGCCGCCTGGCCGGACTCCAGGTGGCAGGAGCGGGCCGACGGGGGCTGCGAAGGGGCCACCGGTGCTCAGCAGTTCGTCGGCGTCGCCGCTGACGGGACCTGGGCCGGGACGCTGACCGTGCTGGTCGAGGAGGCCGGGTCCACCGACTGGGCCGGGCATCCCGTCGAGCGGCGCCAAGGGCATGTCGTCGGCGTCTTTGTCCGGCCCGAGCATCGGGGCAGCGGGCTCAGCGAGGCGCTCTTCGACGCCGGGGTGAAGTGGGCCTGGGGCGCTCGGGCCGAACGGGTCCGGCTGATCGTGCACGAGAAGAACATGCGGGCCCAGGGGTTCTACCACAAGGTCGGCTTCGTCCCCAGCGGGCTCATCGTGCCGTTGCCGGGCTCCGAGGACGACGAGCTGGAGTTCGTGCTGGAGAAGCGGGCGTAGGGCCGTTGTCAGACCGGGAGTTCGGCGTGCGGCCAGCGGGACCGTGCCTGTTCGCGGGAGCGGAGCAGGGCCAGCGTCGGCAGGCCCTGCTCGGCACCGGACGCCAGCAGCTCCGGGAGCTGGGGGAGCGGGGCGACCGCGGCCACGTCGTCCAGGACGAGGGTCAGTGGTGGGTCGAGCCGACCGGCCGATGACCGTTCGGCCATGTGCCGGCCACGCTCGACCACGCTGGAGACGAGAGCCGTCAGGAGGGGCATGGCGCCCGGATCGCTCCTGGGGTCCTCGATGGACTCCCCCACTAGGTAAAGAGTGCCCCCTTCAAGGACAAAGGAATCCAGCGCGAGGGCATCTGTCCGGTTCGGTGTGCAGGCCTCGCGGATGTTCACCGTGGACAGCGCGGACAGTGCGCGGCCCGTCAACTCCTGCGCCATGTCCCGTCGTTCGGGATGGGCGGTGAGGGTGGCCTCCAGTTCGCCGGCGGCGCCGGGGGCCGCCTTCGGGTGGGTGCGCAGGATGCGGACCGCGTCCTGGACCTGGTTGCCCTGGGACCAGCGGTGGACATGGCGGACGGTGCGGCCGTCGACGGCGGCGGCGTGGACATAGCTGCGCAGGAGCGTTTCGGCCACGTCGGCCACGGCCTGGTCGATCTTCGCGGTCGGGCGGATCGCGGCCAGCAGTGCCGCCGCCCGTTCCCTGGCCGTGTCCTTCGACTCGCAGCCCGCGATGGGCGACCAGTGCAGGCGGGCCGGGGTGTCGCAGCGGTGGGCGGGGTCGTAGAGGTGGACCGGGCCCAGTTTGGCGCGGGCGTCCTTGGTCTCCTGCCACAGCGCCGGGTCAGAGGTGAGGACGAGGGCCGGGCCCACCGCCTCACGGACGGCCTGCGCGGCGGCGGCGCGGCGTTTCTCCGCAGGGCCGATCACGACGTTCTCCCAGCCGCCGTAGGCCGGAGGAACGGGAGCCGCCGGTTCCGGCACCGGCACCGGCACCGGTACGGGGACTGCGGGCGGCGCCGGGGCCGTGACGACCGGCGGGACGGGCGTCGGCGGGAGTTGCTGCGTCGGGTACGTGGGCTGCGGGGGCTGTGGTTCCGTTCTCGGGGCCGGGACTTCCTGGGGCGCCGGGGGCGGGGTGTGGCGGCGGGCGCGGGCCGCTTTCCAGTGGGCGACGCGGCTCATCGCGAACACCGTCAGCACGAAAAGCAGCATCAGCTGGCCGATGAACAGGCCCCAGAACAGGCCGTATCCGGAGAGCTGGGACGGCGGTGTGGTGGGCCAGGCGCCGGTGAGGTCGCTGGGCCGGCCGATGAGGTGGCGCACGGCGAGCGGCGTCCGCGTGAAGGTCACGCCGTGCGGCCAGCCGCCGCTCGTGAACCAGCCGGCGATGCCGGTGGCCGACCAGACCAGCAGGGTGAGGCCGAGGAGGAAGGCGAGGCTGCCGAGGAGGAGTCCGTCGGGGACGCCGCCCTGACCCTCGTTGCCGCGCTGCTGGTCCGGTCTGTTCACGGCCGTTCGCCTTCCGCTAGGCCACCGTCGACGAGCTGTCGTAGTCGCCGAGGTGCTGTTCGACGAAGGCCGCCGCCCGTTCCTCCGCTTCCAGTTCGGCGGCGCGCAGGGCGTCGTCGGCCTGGTGGTCGAGGGAGGACTCGGTCATCGCGCGGTCGGTGAAGACCAGGGGGCGTTCCGTCTCGGTGATCAGGTGTTTGACGACCTGGACATTGCCGTTGACGTCCCACACCGCGATGCCAGGGGTGAGGGTGGGGATGATCTCCACCGCCCAGCGGGGCAGGCCCAGGACGCGGCCGGTGGCGCGGGCCTCGTCGGCTTTCTGGGCGTAGATCGTTCTCGTCGAGGCCATCTTGAGGATCGCCGCCGCCTCCTTCGCGGCCGCGCCGTCGACCACGTCGGACAGGTGGTGGACGACCGCGACGAAGGACAGGCCGAGGCGGCGCCCGAACTTGAGCAGCCGTTGGAACAGCTGCGCCACGAACGGGCTGTTGATGATGTGCCAGGCCTCCTCGACCAGGAAGATGCGCTTCTTGCGGTCGGGGCGAATCCAGGTGTGCTCCAGCCACACGCCGACGATCGCCATGAGGATGGGCATGGCGATGGAGTTGCGGTCGATGTGGGAGAGGTCGAAGACGATCAGCGGGGCGTCCAGGTCGATGCCGACCGTGGTCGGGCCGTCGAACATGCCGCGCAGGTCGCCGTCGACGAGCCGGTCGAGGACGAGGGCCACGTCCAGGCCCCAGGCGCGGACGTCGTCTATGTCGACGTTCATCGCCTCGGCGGATTCCGGTTCGGGGTGGCGGAGTTGCTCGACGATGTCCATCAGGACCGGCTGGCGTTCGAGGATCGTCTCGTTGACGTAGGCGTGCGCGACCTTGAGGGCGAAGCCGGAGCGTTCGTCGAGGCCGTGGCCGAGGGCGACCTCGATGATGGTGCGCAGCAGGGCGAGCTGGCCGGTGGTGGTGATCGCCGGGTCCAGCGGGTTGAGCCGGATGCCGTGGTCCAGGGCTGCCGCCGGGTCCAGCCGGATCGGCGTTATGCCCAGCTCCTCGGCGATGAGGTTCCACTCGCCGACGCCGTCCTCGCCCTGTGCGTCCAGGACGACGACCTGTCGGTCGCGGAAGCGGAGTTGGCGCAGTACGTAGGTCTTCTCCAGGGCCGACTTGCCGTTGCCGGACTCGCCGAGGACGAGCCAGTGCGGGGCGGGCAGCTGCTGGCCGTAGAGCTGGAAGGGGTCGTAGATGTAGCCCTTGCCGGAGTAGACCTCGCGGCCGATGATCACGCCGGAGTCGCCGAGGCCGGGGGCGGCGGTCGGCAGGTAGACCGCCTGGGCCTGGCCAGTGGAGGTGCGCACCGGCAGCCGGGTCGTCTCGACCTTCCCGAAGAGGAAGCCGGTGAAGGCGTCGGTGAGGACGGTCATCGGGTCCCGCATCAGCGCATCAGCCCTACCTTCGGATTCCGGTGGCGAACGGCAGTGTGTTGACGAAGGCGCGGTGGTGCTCGCGGTCGCACCACTCCAGCTTCAGGTAGGACTTCCCGGCCGACGCCCGGATGGTCCGCTTGTCGCGGGCCAGGGCCTCGGGAGAACGGGAGGAGACGGTGATGTAGCCGACGAGGTTGACGCCGGCGGCGCCGCTGGCGAGGTCCTCGCCGCGTTGGTCGAGGCGGGAGTTGGCGGCGATGTCGCGGGGGTCGACGGTCCGGTTCATCTTGGCCTGGCGGCTGGCCTCGGCCTCGTCGTTGGTCTTCTCGGTGAGCATGCGCTCGATGGCGACCTCGGTGGGTTCGAGGTCCATGGTGACGGCGACGGTACGGATGACGTCGGGGGTGTGGACCAGGAGCGGGGCGAGGAAGTTGACGCCGACCGGGGTCATCGGCCACTCCTTCACCCAGGCGGTGGCGTGGCACCAGGGGGCGCGGGTGGAGGATTCGCGGGTCTTGGCCTGGAGGTAGGTGGGCTCCATGGCGTCCAGCTCGGCGGGCCAGGCGTTGCGCCGGGTCATCGCCTGGAGGTGGTCGATGGGGTGGTCGGGGTCGTACATGGAGTGGATGAGGGAGGCCAGGCGGCCCTGTCCGAGGGGCTGGCGGACGCGGATGTCGGCTTCCTGGAGGCGGGAGCAGATGTCGGTCAGTTCGCGGGCCATGACGACGGCGAGGCCGGCGTCCCGGTCGACCTTGCGGCCGCTGGTGGGGCGGGCCGCGCGGGCCATCGCCTGGGCCTCGGCGGCGAGTTCGCGGGTGTAGTGCATGCAGGCGACGAGGTAGGCGCGGTGCTGCTCGCTGCTCGTGGACACCATCGACTGCAACTGCTCGTAGGACTGGGTGAGCCAGCCCGGTGCGCGGTCGTCGCCGCGCTGGGAGACGTCCTTGGCGTGCGCGTCGGGGTCGGCGGGCAGGGTGCGGGCGAGCATCTGGAGGCGGGTGACGAAGCCGTCTCCGTTGGCGACGTGCTTGAGGAGGGTGCCGAAGCGGTCGACCAGGGCTTCCTGGTCCTCGGAGTCGCGCAGGCCGACGCCGGGTCCCTCGATCTCGATGGCGGCGGTGACGGTGCGCCGGTCCGCGTGCAGCAGAACGGCGATCTCGTCGGGGCCGAACGGGGCGGCGAGCCAGGTGATGCGGCCGATGCCGGGGGGCGGGCCGATCTCGATCTCCCGCCCGTCCAGGCGCACGCCGGCCTCCTGGACGCCGCTGCGGTAGAGGGTGCCGCGCTTCAGGGTGCGCTTGTAACTGCGGTTGATCTCGAACCACTTGTAGAACGTGCGGTGCTTGTAGGGCACGTACACGGCGGCGAGGGCGATCAGCGGGAAGCCGGTCAGCAGGACGATGCGCATCGAGAGGACGGGGACGAGGAGCCCGCACATCATGCCGAGGAACGCGCCCGTGATGATGAGCGCGATCTCGCCGGACTCGCGGTTGCGGCCGACGATCGCGTTCGGCCGGGCGCGTCCGATGAGATACGTCCGGCGGGGCGTGACCGGATGGGACAGGTGGGACTCGGTCGTCAACGCCCTTCACCTCCCGTGCGGTTGTTGCCGCTGTTGCTGGCGTGCGGGGTGTTGATGCCGGTGCTCGACCGGGGTGCGGGTGCGGCGGAGGGGACAGATCCGCCGCCTCCGTTCGGGGTGCGGGCGCTGTGGGCGGCGACGCCCCCGGAGACGGGGTTGGCCGGGCGGGGGGCGCTGGAGGACTGGCCACCGCCGCCGTCGTTGGATCGGGTGCTGTGGGTCTTGATGCCCTGCGCGACCATGGTGGCGGGGGAGCTGAGGACGGCGGCGGCCTTGCTCTCGGCGCCCTGCATGAGGCGGTTGTTGCGGGAGCCCGCGATCTCGTCGCCGAAGCCGGGCACGAAGCGGTAGATCATCGCGCTGGCGAAGATGGCGAGCAGGATGATCGCGAGGCCGGAGACGACGGCGGAGAAGGAGTTGGGGCCGTCGGCGCTGGAGAGGGCGCCGGCCAGGCCGAGGACGATGACGATGACCGGTTTCACCAGGATCACGGCGATCATGACGCCGGCCCAGCGGCGGACGTGGCCCCAGAGGTTCTTGTCGACGAGGCCCGCGTAGACGACGGTGCCCAGCAGGGCGCCGACGTAGAGGAGCGCGGCCCGGATGACCAGCTCAAGCCAGAGGACGCCGGCGGCGAGGATGCTGACCAGGGAGACCACGATCAGCATGATCGGGCCGCCGCCGATGTCGTTGCCCTTGTCGAGGGCGCCGGAGAAGTTGCCGAAGAACGTGGACTGGTCGCCGGTGGACTTCGCGAGGACGTCGGTGACGCCGTCGGTCGCCGAGACGACGGTGTAGAGGATCAGGGGCGTGAACGCGGAGGCCAGCACGGTCAGCCAGAGGAACCCGATCGCCTCGGACATCGCGGTGCCCAGCGGCACGCCCCGCACGGCCCGCTTGGCGACGGCCAGCAGCCACAGGACGAGCGTGAGGATCGTCGACGCGGCGAACACGACGGCGTACTGCTGGAGGAACTTGGTGTTGGTGAAGTCGACGTTCGCGGTGCCCTTGACGGCGTCGCTGAGCTTGCCGACGGTCCAGGAAGCGGCCTCGGCACACCCCTTGGCCAGGGAGGAGAGGGGGTCGGTGGTGGTGGGCACACTGGTGGTGCTGCCGGTGTCGGCGCTGCTGCCGCGCTCGCAGTAGTCCTTGGCGCGGCCCCGGATGAGGTCGCAGGCGCTGTTGCTGGCCGACGGGCTGGGGCTCGCCGTGGTGCTGGGGGTGGTCGAGGGTGTGGGGGTGGGTGTGGGTGTGGGTTCGGCGAAGGCGCGGGTGGCCAGCAGCACCATGGCCGTCTGCACCGTGGCGGCCGCTGCCGTCACCTTGAGGAAGAGGTGGTTAGCGCGCATACGTGAACCCTCCGAACTCCTCGACGGCCTTCGTCATGTCGTCAGCGGTGGAGGCCTTCTGGTCGTCCCCGACCGGGACGGGACCGTCCTTCTGCTGGAAGTCGGTGATCTTCCAGTCGTCGCTGATCCACTTCAGTCGGTACGTGGTGGTGTACCAGCTCTCCGAGACCGGGTTCGTCGACGTCTCGCCGGAGAGGCCGAAGAGCGAGGTGTACCAGACCTCGACGGTCGCCGTGCCGGCGCTGACCGCGGTGGCCTTGGTGCCCACCGGGATGACGCGGGAGACGAAGTTCTGGCCGCTCGGCGCGGAGCCGTCCTTGGTCAGGCCGATGCTGGTGAGGAACTTCTCGCTGGAGTAGGCGCTGTCCAGGCTCGACTGGTGGCTCGCGGCGACGTCGGCCGCGTAGACGGTGTCGACGATCTCGTGCCGTTTGGCGGTGTTGAACATCTCCGCCGACCCCAGGGCCACCGAGTAGTTCGCCGCTGCGCTTTCTGCGCCCTGTTTGGTGTGGGGGTAGCCCGTGGGGATGCCGGAGGCCTTGGTGGTGACCGGGTGTTGGCCGGAGGCGGCTGTCGTGGACGTCTCCGGCTTGGCGCTGCCCGCGTTGCCGGTGGCGGTGTCGTCGTCGCCGCGGTTCGCGAAGGCGATGGCGGCGATCAGTACGACGACGACGCCGACGACCGTGATGAGGCTGCGGGAGGAGGTGCGGCCGGAGCGGCGGGGGTCGCCGGGGCCCTCGGGCAGATGGGTGCGGGTCTGGCCGGTGCCGCCGTAGCCGCCGGGGCCGTTGTCGTCCGAGAGACTCATGCCGCGTCCGCCCCCTCGGCGTCGTGCGGGAACACGTGGGAGTACGACGGTAGCCCTGCCGGGGGCCGCGCGGGGGCGGTGTGGTGAGTCGACATCAGGGAACGCAACCTCAGCCGGGAGGGGAAAGGGAGGGGAGCGGGGACGGAGCGCCGGTCGGGGCGGTCAGACCGCCATGCCGTACACGATCGTGAACAGCGTTCCCAGTGAGCCGATGATGAAGACTCCCGTGAGGCCCGCGATGATGAGGCCCTTGCCCTGTTCCGCGCTGAAGGTGTCGCGCAGGGCGGTGGCGCCGATGCGCTGTTTGGCGGCGCCCCAGACCGCGATGCCGAGGCAGATCAGGATCGCGAACGCCATCACGACCTGGATCATCGTCTTCGCCTCGGTGCCCAGGGTGCCGAAGGGTCCCCAGTCGGGAGCGATCCCGCCGATGATGGTGTTGATGTCTCCCTTGTCGGCTGCGAAGAGCATGTAAGTCACCGCCCCTGGTGGGTAGTTCCGCTGCCTCTGCGGAGGTGCAGAGGCGGACCTCATTCTCGCTGACAATGCCGCTGTCGTATGTCGACTTGGCGTCATTGCTTGGTGGGTTTCGTACAAATAGCGCGTACGGTCACTCTGTGTATCACGGCAGGTCACGCCGGGCAATGAGGCCTGAGCGGAACCTGTGGTGTGGTTCCGTCGTTGACCCCTTCTATGGCCTGCGCCGCTGGCCCGGCCCGTTTCTGACGGTCGGTCGGGCGGATGGCCGGTTCCAGAGTATCCCGGCATGACGAACGGGCCGCGGTCGGTCGTCGCGGCCCGTTCGGTGCGGGAGGGTCAGCCGGTGAAGGCGGAGACCCCCGCGGGGGTGCCCACGCCGGTCGGGCCGTCGTATCCGGACCGCGCGGTGCAGAGGTAACTCGTGGTGCAGGTGCCGTTGTTGCCGCTGGTGACGTCGTTCAGGGCCGAGGTGCCGGCCGAGGCGTAGGGGAACGACGCCGGGGAGGAGCCGGTGGAGGGGGTGCCGGCGAGGGCGTAGACGCCCGCGATGATCGGCGACGAGGCGCTGGTGCCGCCGAAGGTGTACCAGCCGGCGGTGATGCCGTAGGAGTCGTAGACGGAGACGCCGGTGGCCGGGTCGGCTACGGCGGCGACGTCGGAGACGGTGCGCTTGGTGCAGCCGGTGTCGGTCTGCCAGGTCGGCTTGGTGTCGTAGGCGGAGCAGCCGGAGCCGGTCCCCTCGGAGCTGCTGGTCTTCCAGACCGTCTCGGTCCAGCCCCGGGTGGTGGAGGAGGTGGCCAGGGCGGTGCCGCCGACGGCGGTCACGTACTTGGAGGCGGCCGGGTACTCGGCGCCGTAGCCCTCGTCGCCCGCGGAGACGGTGATGGCGACGCCGGGGTGGTTGAAGTACGCGGTGTCGTAGCTGGTGTCGGAGGACGACTCGCTGCCGCCGTAGCTGTTGGAGACGTACTTGGCGCCCAGGGTGACCGCGCGGTTGACGGCGGTGCCGAGGTTGGCCATCGTCGCCGAAGTGGCCTCCACCAGAAGGATGTTGCAGTTCGGGCAGACCGCCGAGGCCATGTCGAGGTCGAGGGAGATCTCCTCGGCCCAGCCGCTGTCGGCGCTCGGCAGGGAGGTGGTGGAGCCGCTCTGGCTGACCTTCTTGAAGCAGCCGTTGGCCACCGTGCAGGCCGGGAGGCCGTAGTACGAGCGGTAGGTGGCGAGGTCGGCGGCGGCGTTGGGGTCGTCGTAGGCGTCGACGATGGCGATGGTCTCGCCGGCGCCGTTGGAGGCGGCGGCCGCGGTGAGGCCGTACGCGGACTGGAGGTTGCTCGGGCCGTAGCCGGAGGGGGCGGCGGCGTCGGCGGCCTTGGGGGTGATGCCGGTGCGGGCGGCCTGTGCCTGCTGGAAGGCGGTGAGGCCGCCGGTGACGCGGTAGGAGTCGCAGGTCAGTTCGCCGGGGTGGGCCGGGGTGGTGCAGGGGGTCGCGGTCCAGGTCGCCTGCGCGGTGGCGGCGGTCTGGGCGGCGTCGGCCTGGACGGCGGTGCCGAAGCCGGTCAGCAGCAGGGTGGCGGTGGCGGCGACCGCGGTGCCCGCGCGGCGCCAACCGCGCTGCGTGGCAGGTCTGTTGCGTGGGGTGGTACGCATCGTGCAGCCTCCTGATGTTCCTCGGGTGGAGTGGAACAGGGGCGGTGCGGGTGCGAGGCCGCCGGTACGGGGTCCCCGGCGGCGGGCGGCGGCCCGCCACGACGATGCGCTTGTCGGGTGCGCGACAAAAGGGGGTCGGCGGAGTTCTGACTTCCGCCTTACCGAACGCGGGCCGCTCCTTGCCGAACCGCGTCGGGCCCTTGACCCAACGCACAGCCGGTCCATGGGAACGGGCGTCGGCGCCGACAGGGCCAACTCCCGTGCCGGGCAACGGAAAACGGGCCGCGGCCGGCTGCCGTGACCCGTTTTCTTCCGTGCCGCCGAGGAGACCCCACGTACTCCTCATCCGGCGGCGCCCCGTGACCCGACGGGGTGGTCCTGCGGTGGTGGCTGACGTCAGCCGGTGAAGGCGTCCAGGCCCTCCGGGGTGCCCCAGCCGGTCGGGCCGTCGTAGCCCGAGCCCGCGGTGCAGAAGTAACTCGTCGAGCAGGTGCCGTTGTTGCCGCTGGTGACGTCGTTCAGGGCGGAGGTGCCGGCCGCCTTGTAGGGGTACTGGGCCGGGTAGTCGCTGCTGCCCGGGGTGCCGGCCAGGGCGTAGACCGACGCGATGATCGGGGCGGAGGCGCTGGTGCCGCCGTAGGTGTTCCAGCCGGTGCCGTCGTCGCCGTAGCTGTCGTAGACGGAGACGCCGGTGGCCGGGTCGGCGACGGCCGAGACGTCGGCGATCATGCGCTTGGTGCAGCCGGTGTCGGTCTGCCAGCTGGGCTTGGCGTCGTCGGCGGAGCAGCCGGAGCCGGTGCCCTCGGTGCTGCTGGTCTTCCAGACGCTCTCGGTCCAGCCACGGCTGCTCGACGACGTCGAGAGCTTGGTGCCGCCGACGGCCGTCACGTACTTGGAGGCGGCCGGGTACTCGGCGCCGTAGGCCTCGTCGCCCGAGGAGGCGGTGATGGCGACGCCCGGGTGGTTGTAGTACGAGGAGTCGTAGGTCGTGTCCGACGACGACTCGTCGCCGCCGTAGCTGTTGGAGACGAACTTGGCGCCCAGCTTGACCGCCTCGTTCACGGCGGTGCCGAGGTTGGCGTCGCTCGCGGACTTGGCCTCGACCAGCGTGATGTTGCAGTTCGGGCAGATGGCGGAGGCCATGTCGACGTCGAGGGAGATCTCGCCGGCCCAGCCGCTGTCGGCCGTGGGCAGGGCGGACGTCGAGCCGGTCTGGCTGACCTTGGAGAAGCAGCCGTTGGCCGTCGTGCAGGCGGAGAGGCCGTAGTACGAGCGGTAGGTGGCGAGGTCGGCCTCGGCGTCGGGGTCGTCGTAGGCGTCGACGATGGCGATGGTCTCGCCGGAGCCCTTGGAGGAGGACGCGGAGGTGAGGCCGTAAGCGGACTGGAGGTCGCTCGGGCCGTAGCCGGTCGGGGTCGCCGAGGTGGCGTCCGGCGTGACGGTCTTGGGGGCGATGCCCTTCCTGGCGGCCTGCTCCTCCTGGTAGGCGGTGGTGCCGCCGGTGACGCGCAGGGCGTCGCAGGAGGCGTAGCCCTTCTTCGGGGTGG
Source organism: Streptomyces sp. NPDC091279 (assembly GCF_044757465.1). Lineage (NCBI taxonomy): Bacteria > Bacillati > Actinomycetota > Actinomycetes > Kitasatosporales > Streptomycetaceae > Streptomyces > Streptomyces sp. NPDC091279. The sequence continues at coordinate 10,994 of NZ_JBIVVA010000012.1, forward strand.
CGTCGCACGCCGAGGTGTAGGTGACGTGGGCCTTGGCGACCTGGGCGGCGATCGTCTTGGCGCTCACCTTGTGACCGGTGCTCGCGGTCGCGGGGGCGGGGGCGGCGGTCGCGGTGACAGCGGTGCCGAAGCCGGCCAGCAGCAGTGCGGTGGTGGCCGCGGCTGCCGAGCCTGCCAGGCGCCATCTGCCGGATATGCGGGGGGAGTTGGGCGTGGGCGTACGCAACGTACAGCCTCCTGGGAGAGGTGGACAGAGGCCTGCGGAGGGGGGACCACCGGTGAGGTTCCCGGTGGGGGCGGCGACCCGCGACGAACACTGCGCTTGTTGAGTACGCGACAACAAGACGGGTTTCGGAATCCTGACTTCCGCATTACTGAAGGGGGCGGCGGGCTTACCGGACGATGGCGGGCCGGTGGGGGCGGAATGGCGGCCGCTTGACTTTCTTCACGGGAGGAACACACAGGCGGGAGGGGCGCGGGGGGTAAGGAGCGAGGGGGGCTCGGGTCCGTCCCCGGGGGCGGAGTGGGCCATCCGGCGCTACGGTGAGAAGAACGCAGCCGTCTCTCACCTTCGTGGGTCAGAGTGGGGCCCGATGAAGCGCATCTCACGCATCACCAGGCTCGTGTACGGCGCTGCCTTCCTTCTGGTGCCCGCCGTCACCTCGTCCTCGCTCGCGGCCGCCGACGACGGCCCCGGGCCCCTCGGCGTGACCGCCGTCGCCGCCCTGAACGCGCAGAGCGCGAGAGTCGGCGCCCTCTTCGGCAAGGGCCGCGCGGACAAGCTGCCCGGCGGCCACTTCTGCACCGCCTCCGTCGTGCACAGCCCCCACCGCAACCTCGTCGTCACCGCCGCGCACTGTCTCGACGGCGACGACGGCGGCAAGGGCGCCCTGTTCGTCCCGGCGTACCGGAACGGGCGGGCCCCCTACGGGGTGTGGACCGTGCGGCGCGTGTTCCTGCCGGACGGCTGGGCCAAGGGGCAGGACGAGGACAGCGACGTCGCCTTCGCGGTCCTGGCCGACCGGGACGGCAAGGGCGTCGAGGACTTCGTCGGCGGCAACCGTTTCGTCACCGGCACCACCACCGGGGCCACCGCGGTGACGATCACCGGGTACCCCAACTCCCGTGAGGTGCCCATCAGTTGCACCAACAAGCCGGTCGCGCACAGCAGCACCCAACAGCGCGTGGACTGCCCCGACTTCCCCGGCGGCACCAGCGGCAGCCCCTGGGTCAACGGCGACGGTTCCGTCGTCGGCGTCCTCGGCGGACACGAACAGGGCGGCAGCACGGACGACATCTCCTACAGCGTCGTCCTGGGCACGGAGGCCAAGGAGCTGTACGGGGACGCGGCCGGCGACCCGTGACCGGCGACCCGTGACCGGCGACCCGTGAGCGGGGGGCGGTGAGCGGCGGCCCCTCGCCAGTGGGCCGGGATCGTGCCCCTGTGCGCCCTGACCTGTGAGCCGGGTGCGCCGGGGGTGCCCCCTGTTCTTCGATTCCCTCACTCCATAACACCGCGGCCGCCTCTACACTGACCTGGGCGACGGACTCCCGGTCGGTGAGGGGCGGTTGACGGTGCGTAAGGCATGGGTCGTGGCTTCCGTGGCCGCAGGGTCAGGTCTGGCGTTCATGATGGTGCTGATCGTCGGCGTCTACCTCGTCGCCGGGAACGTCGCCGACGGGGCCGCCGGGGCCGGGAAGGCGCTCGCCAAGGGGGCCGTTCCCGCCGCCTACCGGGACCTCGTGCAGAAGTGGGGCAACCTCTGCCCCGCCCTCAACCCCGCGCTGCTCGCCGCCCAGCTCTACCAGGAGAGCGGCTTCAATCCGCAGGCCAAGAGCCCGGCGGCCGCGCAGGGAATAGCGCAGTTCATCCCCGGCACCTGGGCCACCCACGGCATCGACGGCGACGGCGACGGCGTCAAGAACGTCTGGGACCCCGCCGACGCCATCCCCTCCGCCGCGTCCTACGACTGCCAGTTGGCCTCGTACGTGAAGGACGTTCCCGGGAACGCGACCGAAAACATGCTGGCCTCCTACAACGCCGGCGCGTACGCGGTCATCAAGTACGGGGGCGTTCCGCCGTATTCGGAGACGCGGAACTACGTCAAGACGATCACCACCCTGGAGGAGAGCTTCGCGGCTCCCGTCTCCCGGGTCGACCCCTCCGAGCAGGCCGCCGGGGCGATCTACTACGCGCAGAAGAAGCTCGGCACCCCGTATCTGTGGGGCGGCACGGGAACGGCGGCCCAGAGCGGGCGTTTCGACTGCTCAGGGCTGACGCAGGCGGCCTACGAGAGCGTCGGCATCACGCTGCCACGCGTCGCCAACGACCAGTACAACGCGGGCCCGCACCCGGGGCGCGACGAACTCCTCCCCGGTGACCTGGTCTTCTTCTCCCACGACCCGAACGACTCCCGGGCCATCCATCACGTCGGCATCTACGTCGGCGGCGGCTACATGATCGACGCCCCCCGCACCGGCGCGGTGATCCGCTTCGACCCCATCGACGGGGCGGACTACTTCGGTGCCACCCGGGTCACCGAAGATGGCGCGAAAGCGCTCCCCACGACGGTCTGACCCGAGCCGGAACGCACCCCCTGAGCTGCGGCTATGAGTCTCTCTTCGATAACGTCTGCGTGATCATTCGGTGGAGTGAGGAACGTATGGGCAGGGGCTGTGCGTTCCTGTTGACGTAATGATCTACGCGGTGAGTTACGTGGTGCGCCATACCTCCGCCACTCCGTAGTGATCCACCGCCACGGGGGTGGGAGAGCGCGGCGCACGTCAGGTGCGCCGGGAAGCAGCCGACGAAGGGGCCGCAGCACGATGGCTGGACTCGCCGAATCCGGGTCGAACCCCGACATCGACCTGCTCTACGACATCAACGGCCTCGCCAAGGACGCCCCGCACTGGTTCGACCGGGGCATGGAGTTCGTCGGCGAGTACGGGCTGCCCGTCGCGATGGTGCTGCTGGTCCTCGGCTGCTGGTGGTCGGTGCGCCGCAGGGGCGGGGAGGACGCGCCCACCTCGGTGGCCGCGCTGGTCTGGGCCCCCCTCGCGGCCTCCGTCGCGCTCCTGGTGAACGTGCCGATCCGGGGGTTCGTCGAACGGCCCCGGCCCTTCGTCACCCACCAGGGCATCGACGTCCTGATCGCCGGGAAGACCGACTTCTCGTTCGTCAGCGACCACGCCACGATCACCATGGCGATGGGCGTCGGCCTCTTCGTCGCGCACCGCCGCTTCGGCCTGGCCGGCATCGCCCTCGCCCTGCTTGAGGGCTTCTGCCGGGTCTACATGGGCGTCCACTACCCGACGGACGTCATCGGCGGCTTCGCCCTCGGCACCGCCGTCGCCCTGCTGCTGTCGCCGCTCGCGATGGCGCTGCTGACGCCGCTGGCCAAGGCCGTCGACCGCTCCCCGCGGGCGGGCTGGCTGGTGCGGGCCGGCGGAAGCGCCCGCGCCGACCGCGACAGCCTGATCCCGGGCTCCCGCAGCGGCAGCCAGACGGCAGAGGAACGCGACCTGGCCGCGTGAGGTGAGTCAGGGCGGGGCCGTCCCGGTCACAGGGACTGGGGGTAGGTGAAGAAGGCGGTCGGGTCGTACTGCTTCTTCAGCCGGGTCAGCCGGGTCGCCGCGTCGCCGTAGTAGGCCTTGCGCCAGTCGGTGAGGGTGGGGTCGATGTAGTTCTGGTAGGCCGCGCCGGACGCGTACGGCTTCATCGCGGTGTGCGCGCCGGACAGCCAGGACCGCACGGCCGTACCGGAGGTGCCCGCCTTCCAGGCCCCTATGTACTGCGTCAGCATCCGCGACCGGCGGTGCACGAACGCCGTCGCCGTGGGCGAGACCCGGTTGACCGCGCCGCCCAGCGCGGTGAACGCGATGCTGCCCGAGCCGCCCCGCACCGACGTCAGCTGCGCCAGGAGCTTCTGGATGCCGGCCTCGGGCAGCGAACGGTCGAAGAAGTCGGAGTGCGCCGCGTACGTCTCCCGGCCGAGCGCGCCCTCGGGGGAACGCCCCGGTGTGGTCCCCGGCAGATGGCACTGGACCTGCGCGGAGAACGACGAGCAGCCCGCGTAGATCTCCATCGCCTCCTCGTAGCCGCGCCGGCGCAGCGAGACACTGGTCGCGTCGGCGCCCGCGAGGTGGGCGAGGCGGTCGACGGCGTTCTGGAGTTCGCCGTAGGTGCCCAGGGAGAACGCGGCCACGGAGATGGTCGGGGTGCCGCCCGCCGAGGCGTCCAGGTGCAGCGACGACCAGATCTCGTCGGGCTGGGAGGGGCCCCACTCCTGCCAGGCCTTGAACACGGCCGCCGCCTTCGACCACGGCCAGCTGAGGAAACCGGACACGGCTTGCGGCGCCGGGTGGGTTGTGAAGTGCAGCTCGGTGACGACGCCGAAGTTGCCGTTGCCCGCGCCGCGCAGCGCCCAGAACAGGTCCTTGTTGGTCGTGGCGTTCGCGGTGAGCTGCTTGCCGTCGGCCGTGATCAGGGTGGCCTGCGTGAGGCTGTCGCAGGTCAGGCCGTAGGCCCGGGAGACCACGCCGTGGCCGCCGCCGAGGACCAGGCCGGAGACGCCGACCGTGGGGCAGGAGCCCGCCGGTATCGTCGTTCCCTTCGCGGCGAGCGTCCGGTAGACGTCGATCAGCTTGGCGCCCGCGCCGACCACCGCCGTGTCGCCGCTGGCGCGCACCTTGTTCAGGCGGGACACGTCGACGATCAGGCGGCCGTCGCCGGAGGACCAGCCGCCGTAGGAGTGGCCGCCGTTGCGGATCGAGACCTTGACGCCGTGGGCGCGCGCGTACGCGAGGGCCGTGCGGATGTCGTCGGTGTGCGCGACATAGGCGACGGCGGCGGGCTTCAGGTCGTCGAAACGGGTGTTGTAGAGCTGGCGGGCCGCCGCCCACTCGGCCTCACCGGGGCGGACCAGGGTGCCGTCGAGACCGCGGCCGAGGGCGGTCCAGTTCGCCGGGGCGGCGACCGCGCCGGTGGTCCGGATCGAGGTACCGGTGTGGCTGCCGGCGGCCGTGGACGCGGTGTCCGCCGCGCTGGCGGAGCCGCCGCCCTTGCAGGACGCTGTGGTCACCGCCGCCACCGCGACCGCGCCGCCCCCGATGAACGTCCGTCGTTCCATGCTGTGCCTCCCGTGCGTCTCCTGGTACAGGACGGCACGCCGGGCTGCGGGGTTCCCTGAATCGACACTCCGTGCGAGCGGCGGCCCACGGGAGGAGGGTGAGGTCTGTGCCACCATCGCGGCTGCCGGGACGCGATCCCACCGTGAGCGTTCCGTGACCTAACCACACCGACCGCAGGGGTTCACCTCCCGTTCATTTACGGCCATAGGCGCCTTCACCTGTTCTGCCTAATTTCGGCCTTGCACGATGTGGAGCGCACTGCGAAGACCGCGCCCACATCCCCACAGACTTCGCACGCCGCCGGTTCAGGACGGCGGCTCCTGGAAGGAACACTTTCAAGTGAAGCTTCAGCGCATGAACCGGCGGGCCCTCGCTCTCGGTGCTCTCGCGGTCTCCGGCGCCCTGGCCCTCACGGCGTGCGGCTCCGACGACACCGGCTCCGGCAGCAGCGACGCGTCGGCGTCGGCCAAGGCCGGCTCGATCGACTGCGGCGACGCCAAGAGCGGTCAGCTGCTCTCCGACGGCTCGTCGGCGCAGAAGAACGCGATCGACGCCTGGGTGGCCCAGTTCTCCCAGGCCTGCGGCGTGCAGATCAACTACAAGGCGGGCGGCTCCGGCGCCGGTGTCACCTCCTTCACCCAGGGTCAGCTGGCGTTCGCCGGCTCGGACTCGGCGCTGAAGCCCGAAGAGGTCACCGCGTCCAAGAAGATCTGCTCCGGCGGCCAGGGCATCGACCTCCCGATGGTCGGCGGCCCGATCGCCGTCGGCTTCAACGTCTCCGGCGTGGACAACCTCGTCCTGGACGCCCCGACGCTCGCCAAGATCTTCGACAGCAAGATCACCAAGTGGAACGACCCGGCGATCAAGAAGCTGAACCCCAGCGCGAAGCTTCCCGACCTCAAGATCCAGGCGTTCCACCGCTCCGACGAGTCCGGCACCACGGACAACTTCACCAAGTACCTGAAGGCCGCCACCCCGGGCAACTGGAAGTACTCCGGCGGCAAGGCCTGGCAGGCCCAGGGTGGCCAGGCCGCCGCCCAGTCCTCCGGCGTCGCCGCCCAGGTCAAGCAGACCAACGGCGCCATCGGCTACTTCGAGCTGTCCTACCTCGGTGACGGCGTCAAGCCGGTCAGCATCGACACCGGCGCCGGCTCGCCGGTCGCGCCCAGCAGCGACAGCGCCACCAAGGCCATCGCCGACGCCAAGGTCGTCGGCACCGGCAAGGACCTGTCGCTCCAGCTGAACTACAACACCAAGGCCGCGGGCGCCTACCCGATCACCCTCGTCACCTACGAGATCGTCTGCGACAAGGGCAACAAGTCCTCGACGCTGCCGGCCACCAAGTCGTTCCTCAAGTACATCGCCTCCGAGGACGGCCAGGGCCTGCTGCCGGGCCTGAAGTACGCGCCCATCCCCGCCGACATCATCGCGAAGGTCCGTACCACCATCGACGGACTGAGCTGATCTGAGCGTGCGGCCCGGTCCCGGGCCTGAACCGGGACCGGGCCGCATCGTCCGGTGCACCGCCGCCACGAGCCGTACGGTCCCCCGTACGGCTTCGCAGAGCCGCACTCAGCGTGCGGGTCCGCAGACCGGAGAACCCCGATGGACATAACCACCCAGAATCGCGAAGAAGCGCCCCCGCCCGCCCCGCAGCCCACCGAGGCCGAGCGCAAGCGCGCGGCCCGCGGTGCCACCCGACCCGGAGACCGGATCTTCCTCGGCCTCTCCCGCGGCTCGGGCATCCTGCTGCTGGTGATCATGGCCGCGATCGCGGTCTTCCTCACCTACCGTGCCGTCCTCGCCATCAGCGACGACCACGGCAACTTCCTCACCACCTTCGAGTGGAACACCAGCGTCAACCCGCCGAGCTTCGGCATCGCGGTGCTGGCCTACGGCACGGTGATCTCCTCGGTCATCGCCATGGTCATCGCGGTGCCCATCGCCGTCGCGATCGCGCTGTTCCTCACGCACTACGCCCCGCGCCGGCTGAGCGGCCCGATCGCCTACGTGATCGACCTGCTCGCCGCCGTGCCGTCGATCGTCTACGGCCTCTGGGGCGCCCTGATCCTCGTCCCGAACCTGACCGGCCTCTTCAGCTGGCTCAACGAGTTCTTCGGCTGGACCGGCGTGCTGTCCTGGGACGAGGGCGCGCCGCGCTCGATGCTCACCGTCGGCATCCTGCTCGCCATCATGATCCTGCCGATCATCACCAACGTGAGCCGCGAGGTCTTCCGCCAGGCGCCGCTGATGCACCAGGAGGCCGCGCTGGCCCTCGGTGCCACGCGCTGGGAGGTCATCCGGATGTCGGTGCTGCCGTTCGGCCGGTCCGGCGTGATCTCCGCGTCGATGCTCGGCCTCGGGCGCGCGCTCGGCGAGACGATGGCCGTGGCGACCGTGCTCTCCCCGGACTTCCTGATCCACGCGAGTCTGCTCAACCCGGGCGGCGGCACCTTCGCCCAGAACATCGCCAGCAAGTTCGGCGAGGCGGACGAGTTCGGCCGGGACGCGCTCATCGCGTCCGGTCTGGTGCTGTTCGTCATCACCCTGCTGGTCAACGGCGCGGCCCGGCTCATCATCGCCCGCCGCAAGGAGTACTCGGGGGCCAACGCATGAGCCACGCCGTCACCGAACAGCCGCCCAGCACGCTGCGCGGCGCCACCCTGCCGAAGTGGTCGCCGTGGGCGATCGCCGCCGGGTCCGTGGCCGTCGCCGTCCTCATCGGGACCGTCGCCGGGCTCGGCTCCACCGTCCAGTGGGGTCTGATCGCCGGGCTGCTGTTCCTGGTCGCCAGCTACGCCGTCGCCGCCAAGGTCGAGGGGCGCAGGCAGGCCAAGGACCGCATCGCGACCGCGCTGGTCTGGGTCGCGTTCCTGCTCGCCGTCGTGCCGCTGGTCTCCCTGGTGTGGACGACCGTCGCGCGCGGCACCAAGGTCCTGAACGTCTTCTTCCTCACCCACTCGATGGGCATCGTCCCCGACTCCCAGCCGGGCGGCGGCATCTACCACGCCATCATCGGCAGCCTGGAGCAGGTCGGCCTCGCCACCGTGCTGGCCGCGCCGATCGGCGTGCTCACCGCGATCTACCTCGTCGAGTACGGGCGGGGCGCGCTGGCCCGCGCGGTCACCTTCTTCGTCGACGTCATGACGGGCATCCCGTCGGTCGTCGCGGGTCTGTTCATCCTCAGCATCATGCTGATCTTCGAGATGGAGCCGTTCGGCTTCGCCGGTTCGCTGGCCCTCGCGATCCTGATGGTGCCGGTCGTCGTGCGCTCCACCGAGGAAATGCTCAAGCTCGTTCCCAACGAGTTGCGCGAGGCGTCCCTCGCGCTCGGCATCCCGAAGTGGCGCACCATCCTCAAGGTGGTCCTGCCGACCTCCCTCGGCGGCATCACCACCGGCATCATGCTGGCCATCGCGCGCATCGCCGGTGAGACGGCGCCGGTGCTGCTGCTGGTGTTCGGCAACCGGTTCATCAACAACAACCCCTTCGAGGGCGCCCAGCAGTCGCTGCCGCTGTACATCTACCAGCAGTACGCGAACAGCGCGGGCGCGAACGCGGCGTACGACCGGGCCTGGGCGGCGTCGCTCACCCTGATCGCGTTCGTGATGATCCTGAACCTGCTGGCCCGCGGCATCGCCCGCTGGAAGGCTCCGAAGAGCGGTCGCTGACGCGGCCTTGGCGACCGAGAATTCTGGAAGTGACGTAATCATGGCCAAGCGAATCGACGTGAGCGGGCTCACCGCTTTCTACGGCTCACACAAGGCGATCGACGACATCTCGATGAGCGTCGAACCGCGTTCGGTGACGGCGTTCATCGGCCCCTCGGGCTGCGGCAAGTCGACGTTCCTGCGCACCCTGAACCGGATGCACGAGGTCACCCCCGGCGGCCGCGTGGAGGGCAAGGTGCTCCTCGACGAGGAGGACCTGTACGGCGCCGGTATCGACCCGGTGTCCGTGCGGCGCGAGATCGGCATGGTGTTCCAGCGGCCGAACCCGTTCCCCACGATGTCCATCTTCGACAACGTGGCCGCGGGGCTGCGCCTCAACGGCAGCTACAAGAAGAGTGCCCTCAACGACATCGTCGAGAAGTCCCTCAAGGGCGCCAACCTCTGGAACGAGGTCAAGGACCGGCTCAACAAGCCCGGCTCGGGGCTGTCCGGCGGTCAGCAGCAGCGGCTCTGCATCGCGCGGGCGATCGCCGTCGAGCCCAAGGTGCTGCTCATGGACGAGCCCTGCTCCGCGCTCGACCCGATCTCCACCCTCGCGATCGAGGACCTCATCGGGGAGCTGAAGGAACGCTTCACGATCGTGATCGTCACGCACAACATGCAGCAGGCGGCGCGGGTGTCCGACCGGACGGCGTTCTTCAACCTCTCCGCCGTCGGGCAGCCCGGCAAGCTGATCGAGATCGACGACACGGAGAGGATCTTCTCCAACCCGTCGGTGCAGGCGACCGAGGACTACATCTCTGGCCGTTTCGGCTAGGCCCCGGGGTTTCTGGTCCCCTTGCCGGGGCCGGGTTTCAGCCCCTCGCGGTGCTGCATGGCGGTGCCACCGCGAGGACGAGAAAGGCCCGCCCCTGCTCAACAGGGGCGGGCCCTTCGCCGTCCCCGGGCCCGACGCCGCCCCCCCCGCCTGTCCTCAAGCGCCGGACGGGCTGGTTGATGCTGGCCTGCGTCGATGGGCTCGGGTACAGGACCCGGGGGCTGCGCCCCCAGACCCCCCTTTCGGCCTGGACGGCCTCGTCCTCAAGCGCCGGACGGGCTGGTGTGGGCTGGCCTGCGTTGACTGGCTCGGGTACGGGACTTGGGGGCTGTGCCCCCGGACCCCCCTTTCGGCCTGGACGGCCTCGTCCTCAAGCGCCGGACGGGCTGGTGTGGCTGGCCTGCGTCGGCTGGCTCGGGTACGGGACTTGGGGGCTGTGCCCCCGGACCTCGTCACCACGTCGGCCGAACTCGGGGCCGCGAAGCCTGCACCCGGGTTCTTCGAACGGGTCCTGGCCGCCGCCCATTTGGCCCCGGTCACCACCCTGTACGTGGGGGACAACCCCGCCAACGACATCGGGGCCCGGCCCAGCGCGCCGTGGCCCCTGGGGACACCTCTGGGCCGACACCCCGGAGGCGTCCGGCGCGGACTACCGCATCACCACTCTGCACGACCTGCTCGACATCGTCTCCGCCTGAGCCCTCTCCGGAGGCCGCTGGACGGCGCCAGGGTGAGCGCGTCGCGCACTCGTTGCGGTCCAACTCCGGCCGCAGCGGCGGCGAAAGCGTCCGCTCGTTCAACATCACGGGCAGCCGGATGTGCCGTTCCTTGTCACCGGTGTGGGGGAGACGGCGTTCGTGCGGGGCCGATAGCCTCGCGGGATGACTGGCTGTCTGACGGTGTCCACCGCCACTGAGACCAGGGCGCAGGCGGTGGCCCTCGCGCAGTCCGCTGTCGGTGCGCGGCTTGCCGCCGGTGCGCAGATCGTGGGCCCGGTCGTGTCCGTGTTCTGGCATGCCGGAGAGTTCGGCGAGAGCGAGGAGTACCAACTGCTCCTCAAGACGAGCGCCGCCCGCTACCCGGAACTGGAGGCCCACCTCCTCCAGAACCACCCGTGGTCCAACCCCGAGGTGTGCGCGGTTCCCATCAGCACCGGGTCAGCTCCTTACCTGGAGTGGATCGACCGTACGGCCACGGGCTAGGTCCAGAAGGGCAGTTGGGCACCTTCAGCTCGCCGTCCTCATGGGGCCGGTGTCAGCGTCGCCCACGCGTCGAGCCGCCGGACCACGCCATCCGGCGAGTGGACCCGGGCCTTCAACTCGGCCTCGATCACAGTCGTTTCCCTTCTCCTCGGGCGGTGTCGGTGGACAGGGAGTCGGCGTTCTTCGTGGGGTAGGGCGAAGCAGCCCTGTCTTCAGTCGTGCGGGGTGAGCGGGGTTGTTCTCACGGCGTCGGGGTCAGCCGCGTTCGCCCATGGCGGTGCGCAGCCAGTCGAGCGGAGCCTGCGCGATGAGCTGGTCGGCGAGTTGTCGGCCGGAGTCGGTGACGATGCGGGCCCGGCTGTTGTCGACCCACCGCTGAGCGGCCTCGTAGCCCTGCCCCTTGTACTCCAGCCCCTGGAGCATGCACTCCAGCTTGTCCGCGTCGCGTGCGCAGACCGCCTCCGGCGTCCGACCAGCCTCGTACTCGGCAACGACGGCACGGATCGCGGTCCGCAGCACCTCGGGCATGCCTGCCGTCTGGTCCGCCGTCACCGCGACGGCATCGCCCGGGGCCGCGTACTTCTTCCCCAGGTGGTTGACGTCCCCGGTGCGGGTCTCCTGCGAGTCGTGCCACACCGCCAGATGCGCGGCACGGGCAGCGTCGGCGCCCTCCAGGGTGGCGATGACCGAGGCCATCACCGAGGTACGCCACGCATGCTCGGCCACGCTCTCCGGATCACGCACACCGGCCATCCACCAGCCGGTCCGGCGCGCCGCCTTCAACGTGCCCGCCTCCCAGAGGAAAAGAGCCACGTCCGCCAGATCCTGGTCACCCACAGGTGTCCCCTTTCACGTTTCACGCCTCGGCGAGGCGAATCGCGTACCGGATACCGTCCAACTCCCGCCGGGCCTGCGACGAGAGCGTCCGCTCATCCAACATCACGGGTAGGCATTCGCGCAGTGCCCGACCGGCGGACGTCTGGATACGGAGCAGGTTCGGGCGCGCAGCGAGCAGAGTCCACAGGGTGTGCACGTTGAGATCGAAGAAGCCGTGCTGGGGTGTGAGTCCACGGACGAGGTGGGACATGAGCCGACCCCCGTGCCAGGAGTCGAGCATCGCGTCGCCGATGAAGTCGTCGGACAGTTGGAGGTGGGGGTACTCGCCGATCCAGTACGCCCAGTAGGCCAAGTTCGCTGTCTCGGACCGCTCGTCGGCGCCGAGGGTGCGGTCGATGAAGTGCGCCATGCGTTCGCGGTCGCCCTGTCGAGCGGCGACGGCCGCGACGGACCGGGCGTTGAGCCAGGTCGTCAGCCAGTCGTCCGGCCGCTCGGTCCGCTGCTGGTGTGCCACCCAGGCCGAGGTGTCGGCGGCCTGGTCGAATCCGGCGAGGTAGAGGGCCTGTCGACGCAGCAAGAAGTCCCGGCCGCCCCTGGCCTGCTCGGCAATCTCGCGCATGCGGCTGAAGAAGCGGCGCCGGTCGGCCGTGGAGAGTTCCGGCGCGGATGGCACCGGGCCACGCCGTGGGCGAGGGGGTGCCGGAAGGTTGCTCACGGAGACCGGCGGAATGCCGTTGAGGGGCCAGGTCAGCACCTCGACAAGCTCGCGTTGCATGACCCAGGCACCTAGCGGGTGAGGCTTGGAGGGAGTCGTGTCCTCGAGCACACCGGCCAGCAGTACATCCGCCTCCATCGCTCGCTCAAGAGTGGCGAGCAGTGCGGGCGCCGCGGCCATCTGCGTGAGTCGGTGACGGTACATCAGCATCTGGCCCACGGGCAGAGAGGTCAGCGGCCGCCGCCCCGTCTCCCATCCGGCGATCGTGTCCGGCGCCACCTCCAACTGTTCGGCAAGACGGTCCTGCGTATGTCCGAGTTGCTCGCGGACGACTCGAAAGACGTAACCGGTGATGATGCCCGTGCGGCCTCGCCCGGGTGTTCCCTGACCACCGGTCAGGGTTGCGTCCTTGCGCTGACCCATGACTTGCCCCCTTTTGCCCGGTATTAACGGGTACTTACTCGTACTCACGGTCACTGCAAGTGGTGATCACTCCTGCCTAACGTCGAGAGTGACGACCGGGAAACTCAGCGTAGTGGGCAATTCCCGGTCGGAGCAGAAAACTCCGGTGAGGCGGCATGACCTCCCGGGCCTAGCCGACTGCGAAGGAATCGACATGCCGCACAGAATGGCGAGTCCCCCTCAGAGGGAGACCGGGACCAGCACTCCGTGCGAGGTCCCGCCGGACGCCCTCCCCGCTCTGGCGCTGCCTGCGCTGGCCGACCTCGACGAGCACCAGGCTTCTGGCCGCACATGCGTCTGGGGCGGCGAGCGGCTGACCATCGAAACCGCCGTCGACCTGGGTGAACAGACGGACTCCGCCGGCCGCGTCTGCTTCCTGCGGGCCTGCCGCAGGCACGCCGGTCAGGCCGCCCACCGCGCCCTCATGGAACACGCGCCGAGCTGTGAGCAGTGCACCGACAACGCCGGTGGCTGCGACCTGGGCCGCATCCTGCTGCGCCTCATCCGGGACGGCCGACGGTGATCCGCCCGATCCGGTACTGGAACGGTGTCCCCGTCCCGTTCCTCACCGCCTGGTCCGGCGAGAACCCGCCGCCGCAGGCGTTGGCTGTGCGGCACGGCAGACAGGTCAGCGGCCTCGGCTTCCGTGACGAAGACCCCGCTGTCGACCGGCAGTTGAACGTGCTGTGGATGCGCATGCCCGCCGTACCCGGCGTCGGCGAGCCCCGCTGGGACACCGTCCACGCCCTGCGTCAACGGCAGACCATGACCCGCTCCCGCTGCCAGGTGTGCGGCGGGGGTGTCCTCGACGCCCGTGCGGATCAGCGGTTGTTGTTCCTGTTCGGGGCGTCGGCCGACCGGCATCCCGTCGGGGAGGGGGAGCGCACCTCCAGTCCCCCTCTGCACGCCACCTGTGCTCAACTCGCCGTCCAGCACTGCCCGTTCCTCCGGCGTGGCTGGGTCGCCGCCCTCGTCGGATACACCGTCGATTGGGGTGTGTCCGGCACGGTCTACGACCCGGAGACCCTCACCCCGTTGACGGGGCGTGTGGACGAGGTCCGTTACTTCTCCGACCCGGTCGCCCTGCGGTGGGTCCTCGCCGCCCGCCTCATCGTCACCCTGCACGAGATCGACCCGGTGACCGACCTGGACACCCTCGCCGCCGGGGAACACGCCCGCAACGAGGCCAGGCAGGCATCCCGGTGACCGCCCGACGCAGGTTCCGTGTCCCGCGCTGGTTACGCCGACGTCGGCGCCCAACTGGCCTGCCCTGTAAGCCGTTTCCCCCTACCGGCATCCCGGCCCTGGAACCCTCCCTCTACCGCGCCGAGGTCCGCGCCGAAGGTCCCGTCCACGGCACTGGCGAGAACGTGCAGTGCGTGCTGGCGACGTTCCAGTCCATCTCGCCCAAGCTGGTGCTCCGTTGGCTCAGCTCACGGGCGTTGCACCTCGCCGAGCGGCTCGATCCGACGCCCGCCCGGACGCCGTGGGTGTCGCCGCTGATGCACTCCTTCCGGCTTCCCGAACCCGAAGGCGCCGCCCGGCTGCGGGCCTGGGCCAGCGACTCCGCCGAACTCGACGCCGCCCGCGCGCACATCAAGAGCGGCTACCCCCTCTTCGTGAGGTTCACGGACACCGACTGCACCTACACCCTCACCGTCTGGCCCGTCGCCTTCCATCACACCAACTCGCCCGCCCAGCAAGGCCGTTCCATCCCCGCTCCCGTTCGGTATCGGGTCGGCGGGCTCGCTCACCCTCTCTACGTACTCGCAGCGCAGGACTCATGGACGTGACTGAGATCCCCAACTCCCCTTCCAAAGAAGCCGTCCAGGCTGCCGCCCGCGACGCCGCCCGCGCCGACAGTGATGTCATCATCCGGCGCTACCGGGCCCGCGAGCCCGTCTCCCGCATCGCCGCCGATTACGGCGTCACCGCCAACTGGCTCGGGCTGCGGCTCGTGGAGTGGGGGGTGCCCCGGCGTCACCGGCACGAGGCCCACGCCCTGCGCCGACCCGCCGGGCACGTCTTCCGAGGCCGCTCCCGGCGTCGTTCCACCGCCGAAGTGCGGGCAGCCCAGGCCCAGTTCACCGGCGACCGAGCCGACGTCACCGCCCGCTACCTCGCCGGAACCTCCATCACCAGCCTCGCCCGCGAGTATCAGGTCAGCCCCGTCTGGATCACCGAGCGGCTCGACTGCTGGGACGTTCCCCGGCGGAGGCGGCCCGGCCGGGACCCGGCGGAGTGACGGGGGCGTCCTCGAACTCGCCCACCACCTCACCGAGTTCAACCCGGCCACGCGGCTTCACGTTTCCGCCGCTTGCGCTCTGCACCGGTATCGGGCCTGGCAACTCGGGTGCTGACCAGGCTGGAACGGATACCTGACGTGTCCGCCCGGTGTCGGTCGTCGCGCCCAGGTTCGCCCTAACGGCTGGACCTGCCGGGAAACCCTCGCCGTCGTTGAAGATCGCGAACTAGCTTCGGTGGGCCGACGGAAACGGCCGGGCCAGGCACTTTTACACCGAAGGATGATGACGATCATGGGCGCGTACAAGCAGAGGACCCTCGAACTGTTCAATCTCCTCGACGTCGACCGCAACGGTTACGTCAACCCGAGCGACTCGGAGCTTTCCGCCCTCCGCCAGCAAGCGGGAGCCCCTGCGGCGCTGAACCCTGAGTGGCTCGTCATGGGATTCGTCAAGGAAGGCGACGCGAACCGGGACCGCAAGGTGTCCAAGGACGAGATGCTCTCCTTCGTGGAGAAGGCCATGGTCGGCAAGACGGTCGACACGATGCCTGCCTTCCTCCGTCGGCTCGCGGCCGAGGTCTTCGCCCTCATGGACACCGAGAAGAACGGCCAGGTGAGCAAGGACCAGTTCGCGCGGTACCTGAACGCCTACACCTACTCCTCCTCGGGCGCCGAGGAGGAGTTCACGCGGCTCGACCGCGACGGCGACGGGAACCTCACCGTCGACGAACTCCAGCACGCGACGTTCGCCTATTTCACCGACCCGGAGACCGACGCCCCTCAGCGCTGGCTCCACGCCGCCTTCGCGGACTGATCGGGCGGGCACCCGGTCATCTGCGGCGTTTCTTGCCGTCCAGTTCGTCCCACCATTCGTCGGACTTCGGGTCGCCCGACGGGTCGTCCCACCAGCGGTCCTCGGGGCCTCTGCGGTTCGCGACGATCGCCGCGAACGGCGGGATGACCATGGCGACCACGCACATGCCGACCGCCGCCGGGATCGACCAGATCCGGACGACCGCCCAGGCCAGGACGAACAGCCCGATACAGATCGCCATCATGACGAAGTAGACGCGCCGTCGGCGTGCGTACATGAGTCCAGGGTAGGTCCGGGCGGTGACGAGGGCGATACGCGCGGACAGGGCAGACGGAAGGGCCGCACCCTCCGAGCGGGGGTGCGGCCCTTCCGACTGCGCGCGGGGTCGTCAGACCGCGATCGCGACCTCCGCGAGGCCACCCGTCTGGGCGACCACCGTGCGGTCCGCGGTGCCACCGGGAACGAGGGCGCGAACGGTCCAGGTGCCCTCGGCCGCGTAGAAGCGGAACTGGCCCGTCGCGGACGTCGGGACCTCCGCCGTGAACTCGCCGGTCGAGTCCAGGAGACGCACGTACCCCGTCACGGGCTCGCCGTCACGCGTCACCTGGCCCTGGATCGTCGTTTCACCGGGCTTGATCGTCGAGGCGTCCGGGCCGCCGGCCTTCGCTCCACACATGTCACAGTCCTTCAGGTCGCAGCGGTTTGTTGATGGCGCTTACTTGTTGGCGCCCAGCTCGATCGGCACGCCGACCAGGGAGCCGTACTCGGTCCAGGAACCGTCGTAGTTCTTGACGTTCTCCACACCGAGCAGCTCGTGCAGGACGAACCAGGTCAGGGCCGAGCGCTCGCCGATGCGGCAGTACGCGATGGTGTCCTTGGCCAGGTCGACCTGCTCGTCGGCGTACAGCTCCTTCAGCTCGTCGTCCGACTTGAAGGTGCCGTCGTCGTTGGCGTTCTTCGACCACGGGATGTTGCGGGCCGAGGGCACGTGGCCCGGGCGCTGCGACTGCTCCTGCGGAAGGTGCGCCGGCGCCAGCAGCTTGCCGGAGAACTCGTCGGGCGAGCGGACGTCGACCAGGTTCTGGGCGCCGATCGCGGCCACGACGTCGTCGCGGAAGGCGCGGATCGCGGTGTTCTGCGGCTTCGCCTTGTACGTGGTCGCGGCGCGCTCCGGCTGCTCCTCGACCAGCTCGCGGGCGTCCAGCTCCCACTTCTTGCGGCCGCCGTCGAGCAGCTTGACGTTCTCGTGGCCGTACAGCTTGAAGTACCAGTAGGCGTAGGACGCGAACCAGTTGTTGTTGCCGCCGTAGAGGATCACCAGGGTGTCGTTGGCGATGCCCTTGGCCGACAGGAGCTTCTCGAAGCCCTCCTGGTCGACGAAGTCACGGCGGACCGGGTCCTGAAGGTCCGTGGTCCAGTCGATGCGGATCGCGTTCCTGATGTGGTTCTTGTCGTAGGCGGACGTGTCCTCGTCCACCTCGACGATCGCGATGCTGGGGTTGTCCAGGTTCTCCTGGACCCAGTCGGCGTCGACCAGGACGTCGCTGCGGCTCATGCTCTTTCTCCTCCGGGGCAGATACGGCGGGGCGTGCGAGTGCGGGGGGTGCGGGCTCGGCCGGAAGCGGCGCGCACCGATGCCCTGAGCAGGGCGGCGGGAGACGCGGAGGCGGAAGAACGCCGTCCGCTCAGAAGGTGCGACAGAGCATGGCGGCGACGCGGCACAGGTCTACTGCCCGCCGCTTCGTGAGGTCCGCCTGTCGCTTCATGGTTCCGATCGTAAGGACGGACAGCGCGCCATGTCACCGCCGTGTCGCATTTTGAGACGTGATTGTCCGGCATGTGAGAAGCGGTCGTCGACACCGCGCCACTGTAGGGCGTCCCGTGCCCGGAACCCCGGACCCGCATCTACGGTACGGACACGCGTGTCTCGCCCCTCGGGACGGACGGCCTCGACGCGCCGGTGACGACCAGCCGTTCGTCTACCCGGCCAGGGTGACGTTCGAACCCTTCACCGTGATCTCCACACCGTTCTTCGCGGCTTCCACCTTGTCCAGCCGGATGCCGCCGGGCAGCCCGTCGATCCGCTGCTGGAAGTCGGTGATCGACCGGACCATCGTCTCCGCGATCGTCACCGACCCGAACGAGGGCAACGAGTCCGCCCGCGCCCGCACCTCGTCACCCTCGACGGCGACCGTGCTCAGCACGGTGAGCGGACCCGGGATCTGCACGCCGAGCACCGTGGCCTTGAGGGTCACCTTGATCTTGCCGTTGCCGCCGTCGGAGAGGCCGGTGACCTGCGCGTTCACACCCGGCGCGACCCGCGTCGGCTCGGACTTGGCGGCCTTCAGCAGCTCGGCGTAGGAGATCGTCGCGGTCCCCGTCGCGCTCTTCGCCTTCGCGGAGCTGTAGTCACCGGAGAACGTGACGTCCTTCATGTCGGCCTTGAGATCGTCGATCCGCAGCGTGGACGGGCCCTGACCGGCCGCCGCCCCGGTCTGCGCCTCGTACGTGTCCATGCCGACCTCGACGCTGTCCAGCTCCCCGGACGCCACCTGCGTCAGGAACGGGAACCCGGCGATCGACACGTCCGGCGTCCGCGCCAGGTTCTCCGTGGACTTCAGCCGGTCGGCGACCTGGCCCTCGGCGAAGTGCAGCGCCAGCCGGTCGGCCAGCACGAACAGGCCGCCCAGGATCACGACGACGATCACAAGTGTGCGCAGGGCACGCATTCGGGGTCCCCCCACCTAGGCCGGTCGACGGCGGTGCCGGTCCCGGGGCGACGACGTGCGGCGCCGTCCGGTCCCGGTGTGCGGATGTCCGTCCTGCGCGAGCGTAACCCCGGCGCGGGGCCCGGCCGGGGGTTTGTCGATCACCTGTGACACCCGACCGCACCGAACCGGACATCCTGCCCGCCCCGCGCCCCAACTCCCGTTCCCCCAGGGCCGGTCCGCCTACGCGAGCGCCCGCCCCAGCACATACACCGCCGGTGCCGCCGCCGTCAGCGGCAATGCCACGCCCGCCGTGAAGTGCACGAACCGCGACGGGTAGTCGTAGCTCGCGACCCGGTGCCCGATCAGCGCACACCCGGCCGCCCCCGCCCCGAGCAGCGCCCCCTTCGCCCCGAGCCCCGTCATCCCGCCGACGGCGATCCCCGCACCCGCCGCCGCCAGCAGCGCGACGACGACGGAGACCGGCGTCGGCAACGGCAGCGCGCGGGCCAGTACTGCCACGGCGACCGCGGCCGCCCCGACCGACACCGCGTGCGGCGCGGCCCCCAGCAGGCCGGTGGCCATGATGGCCAGCGCCGCCGAGGTGACCGTCGCCATCAGCCCGTACATCCGCTCGTCCGGGTCGGCGTGCGAACGGAGCTGGAGGACCAGCGTGAGCAGCACCCAGACGCCGATGGTCCCGAGGATCACCGCCGGGGCGTTCGACCGTCCCGCCACCATCAGCGCCGCGTCCGCGACCAGCGCGCCGAGGAACGCCAGCGCGATGCCCTGCCGGGCCGGCCACATCCCGTTCAGCCGGAACCAGCCCGCCGCCGTCAGCCCCTGCAACCCGACCAACGGCACCAGCAGCGCCCACGACCCGACGGCCGCCGAGCCCGCGAGCAGCAGCCCGAGCAACGCCGTCAGCGCGGCCGGCTGCATGCCGGGCTCGATGATCGGCGAACGGCCTTCCAGCCGGGCCCGCTGGGCGTCGGTCACGCGCGCGTTGCCCGCGATGGTGGCGGGACCGTATCCGGCGTCCCCGTCGGCACCGGCACCGGCACCGGTGGCCTCGGCCGGAGGGGCGGGCGGCTGCTGTTGCTGGGCGTCCTGCCAACCCTGGCCCGGGTAAGGGGAGTTGGCGGCCTGCCCTGGGCCCGCGTAGGGCGAGGAGGCGGCAGCGCCGGGTGCCTGGTGCTGGTCGGCGTAGGCCGGGTGGGCCGGGGCGCCGGGTGCCTGGTGCTGGTCGGCGTAAGGAGAGGGGGCGGGGGCCTGGTGGCCGTAGGGCGAGTGGGCCGGGGTCGCCGGGGACTGGGCCTGGTAGGCGGGGTGCGCCGGACCGGTCTGCGCCGGGGAGCCCTGCCAACCCTGCTGCGGCTGCTGTCCGTGCCGCGCGTGATGGCCGGGCTGGGCCTGATGGCCGTTCTCCGGGGGCATCGGCGTGCCCGTCACCCCGTACTGCTGCTGCGCCTGCGGGGGCTGCTGGGGGAGGTACGCGGTCTCCGAGGCGTCGGCGGCCGGGATCGGGGGCTGCACCCGCGTCTCCCAGGTCTGCCCCTGCCACTGCTGGGCGTCCTGATAGCCCTGCTGGCCCTCGTGCTGCCGGCCCTGCTGCTGAGCGCCGGGCCAGGCCTGCTGAGGCTGCTCGGGCTGCTGCTGATAGGGGTTGTAGGACCCCTCGTACGGCTGCTGGTTCGTCATGTCACCCTCCTGCGAACGGCGGGAGCACCTCGACCGTGCCGCCATCGGCCAGCGGTACCGTCTCATGCCCTCGGGTCCCCACGGGGTGACCGTCGACGAGGAACGAACAGCGCCGCAGGACGCGGGTGAGTTCACCGGGGTGTCGCGCGCGCACCCCGGCCAGCGCGTCGCCGAGGGTGGCCGCGTCGAACGGCTCCTCGGCGACCCCGGCAGCGGCCTTCGCGGCGGCCCAGTAGCGCACCGTGACCTGTGGCATCGGTTCCTCAATCGATCGGACGTCGTACGGAAGCACCCGAAAATTCAGGGCCCAGGCTAGCCCGAGCGCCGCGCGCCCCACTCCCCGATGCGGGCCAGCAGCGCATCGTCGGCCGCGTGCTCGGCGTGGCCCATGCCGGGTTCCAGCCAGAGTTCGCCGTGCTCACCGGCCGCCTCGGCCAGCATCCGGGGGTGGTCGAGCGGAAAGTAACCGTCCTGGTCGCCGTGGACGATGAGCAACGGCGTCGGCGCGATCGCCGGGACCGCCGCCACCGGGGAGACCGGTACCGGGTCCCAGTCCCGGTGGTGGATGCGGGTGCGCAGGCCGTACCGGCCGACGAGACGGCCCTCGGGGCGGGTCACCAGCCAGTGCAGGCGGCGCATCGGCGCGGTGCCCCGGTAGTACCAGCGGGCCGGTGCGCTCACCGAGACGACCGCGTCGGCCCCGCCGTGCAGCGCCGCGTGCCGCAGCACCACCGAGCCGCCCATCGAGAAGCCGACGGTCACCACGCGCGCGTGCCCCAGCTCCCGCGCCCACCCGACCGCCGCCGCCAGATCGAGCACCTCACGATCACCCACTGTGGAACGCCCGCCGGAGGCGCCGTGACCCCGGAAGGAGAAGGTGACGACCGCCCCGTGCCGGGCCAGCGCACCGGCCACCCGTCGAACATGCGGCCGGTCCAGATCGCCGGTGAATCCATGGGCGATGACGAACACAAGATCACGGGAAGGTGGCCGGGAGAAGTCGTATACAACTCCGGACGTTTCGTATACGGAATCGATCGACACGCCATCGTCGGTGTACAGAAACGTCCGCAAACGTACGTCTCTGCTCGTCTCGGAATCCGGACGAACCGTGGAACGTGCCACATGACCTGCCCGACTGGTACCCATGTCGGCTATTCTGCTGGGCAGAGGACTCGGGCAGCGTAGCCCCCGGGTCCTTTTGTGCTTTCGGAAGCGTTGTATACGAAGCGGGAAACCGCAGGTGTACGGGGCCCCGGGATCGCAGAGCGAAGTGCCGCACCGCACACGTCCTCGCAGGGACCGAGGAGGAACCGACTGATGAGTTCTCTGCTGCTCCTGACCAACGCCCTCCAGCCGTCGACGGAGGTGCTCCCCGCCCTCGGCCTGCTCCTGCACAACGTGCGGGTCGCCCCGGCGGAGGGCCCCGCCCTCGTCGACACCCCTGGTGCCGACGTCATCCTCGTCGACGGCCGCCGTGACCTCCCCCAGGTGCGCAGCCTGTGCCAGCTGCTGCGCTCCACGGGCCCCGGCTGCCCGCTCGTCCTGGTCGTCACCGAGGGCGGCCTCGCCGCCGTCACCGCCGACTGGGGCATCGACGACGTCCTCCTCGACACCGCGGGGCCCGCCGAGGTCGAGGCCCGGCTGCGGCTGGCCATGGGCCGCCAGCAGATCGTCAACGACGACTCCCCGATGGAGATCCGCAACGGCGACCTCTCCGTGGACGAGGCGACCTACAGCGCCAAGCTCAAGGGCCGCGTGCTGGACCTCACGTTCAAGGAGTTCGAGCTGCTCAAGTACCTCGCGCAGCACCCGGGCCGGGTCTTCACCCGCGCCCAGCTGCTCCAGGAGGTCTGGGGCTACGACTACTTCGGCGGCACCCGCACGGTCGACGTCCACGTACGGCGGCTGCGCGCCAAGCTCGGCCCCGAGCACGAGTCGCTGATCGGGACCGTCCGCAACGTCGGCTACCGCTTCGTCACCCCGGAGAAGGCGGAGCGGGGCGCCGACGAGGCCAAGGCCAAGGCGGCGGCCCGGCAGGTCACGGACCCCGCCGACGCCACCGACGCCGCCGTCGCGGCGGAGGACACGGCCGCCCTGGACACCGTCGAGACGCACGCGGAGGCGTGACACCGCGCACGGGTGGGGCGCGACCTGCGAAGAGTGGGTCGTGAGGAGGTTTCCTCCGGCCCTGCCCGTGGCGGATCTCTCCGCGTAGACTCCGCGCGTGGCCAAGGTGACTCGGGATGACGTAGCGCGACTGGCAGGGACGTCCACTGCCGTCGTCAGCTATGTCATCAACAACGGACCCCGGCCGGTCGCACCGGCCACGCGCGAGCGTGTCCTCGCCGCGATCAAGGAGCTGGGCTACCGGCCCGACCGGGTCGCGCAGGCGATGGCCTCACGCCGCACCGACCTCATAGGGCTCATCGTCCCGGACGCCCGCCAGCCCTTCTTCGGGGAGATGGCGCACGCGATCGAACAGGCCGCCTCCGAGCGCGGCAAGATGGTCCTGGTCGGCAACTCCGACTACATCGGCGAGCGCGAGGTCACCTATCTGCGGGCCTTCCTCGGCATGCGGGTCTCCGGCCTGATCCTCGTCAGCCACGCCCTGAACGACCTGGCCGCCGCCGAGATCGACGCCTGGGACGCCCGGATCGTGCTGCTGCACGAACGCCCCGAGGCCATCGACGACGTCGCCGTCGTCACCGACGACCTGGGCGGCGCCCAACTCGCCGTGCGCCACCTCCTGGAGCACGGCTACGCGTACGTGGCCTGCATGGGCGGCACCGCCGACACCCCCGCCACCGGCGACCCCGTCTCCGACCACGTCGAGGGCTGGCGGCGGGCCATGGACGAGGCCGGGCTCTCCACCGAGGGACGCCTCTTCGAAGCCCCGTACAACCGCTACGACGCCTATCAGGTCGGCCTCGAAGTGCTCGCCGGGCCGAACCGCCCGCCCGCCTTCTTCTGCTCCACCGACGACCAGGCGATCGGCCTGCTGCGGGCCGCGCGCGAACTGCGCCTGGACGTGCCGGGCCAGCTCGCGGTCGCCGGGTTCGACGACATCAAGGAAGCGGCGCTCGCCGACCCGCCGTTGACGACCGTCGCCTCCGACCGCCCCGCGATGGCCCGCGCGGCCGTCGACCTCGTCCTCGACGACGGGCCACGGACACCGGGGACCCGGCGCGAACGCCTCAAGACGTTCCCGTCCCGGCTCGTGGTCAGGGGATCTTGCGGCTGCCGCTGAGCCCCCCGGGGCCCGAGGGGGCCAACGTGCTTGAGTCCAGGGGGACTTGAGGGCAGGTCGGCCGGTGCTCGCGGGGGCTGTGTGAAGGCTTTCTGAGAGAGTGTCGGCTCTCTGCGGGATGTCCTTTATTCCGGGCGAACGAGGTTCTGGCCCCCTTCTCAGCGGGCGCTCAGGAACCTCTCATGGTCGAGGGACAAGCTCTCTTACATGACCGAGAGCTTCCGCCGCAGCGGCGAGTACGAGGACCCGTACCAGGGTGGCCACAACGGCCCGCAGCACGCTTCTTCGCCCGTGAACCCCGAGTGGCCGCCCCCGCCGGCCCACGCACCGGCCGCGCAGCCGGCGGAGCCCGTCACCGAGATCCTCCCGACGACCGCCCCCGCCGCCCAGGGTCCCTACGCGGCCCACGCGAGCGCCGCGTACGGCGACGCCGGGCACGCCGGGAACGGCGGCCACGGGGGTGGGGACACCGCGCTGCTCGCTCCTGCGGCGCCGCCCGCCAAGCCGAAGAAGGCCCGTGGGCCGCTCGCCCTCCTCGCCGCCGTCGCGATCGTCGCCGCGGCCGTCGGGGGCGGCACCGCCTACGCCTTCCAGGAACTGACCGGCAGCAACACCGTCGCCTCCAGTTCCACCAGCACCAGCGTCGTCGCCTCCAGCAAGAAGGGCGACATCGCGGCCATCGCCGCCGCCGTCTCCCCGAGCATCGTCGAGATCAACGCCACCTCGAACTCCGGCCAGTCCACCGGCTCCGGCGTCATCATCACCAGTGACGGCGAGATCGTCACCAACAACCACGTCATCTCCGGCGCCACCTCCATCAAGGTCAGCACCAGCGACGGCAAGTCCTACACCGCGAAGGTCGTCGGCACGGACAGCAAGAAGGACCTCGCGCTGATCAAGCTGGAGAACGCGTCCGGGCTCAAGACCGCGACCCTCGGCAACTCCGCCGGCCTTCAGGTCGGTGACACCGTCGTCGCGATCGGCTCTCCCGAGGGGCTGACCGGCACCGTCACCAGTGGCATCGTCTCCGCCCTCAACCGGGACGTCACCGTGTCCACGGAGGAGAGCCAGAGCCAGAGCCAGGGGCAGGACAGCCAGGGTGGCAGTGGTAGTGGCGGCAGTGGCAGCGGGCAGTGGCCGTTCGAGTTCGGGGGGCGGCAGTTCAACGGTGACACCGGGTCCTCGACGACGACCTACAAGGCCATTCAGACCGACGCGTCGCTCAATCCCGGGAACTCCGGGGGTGCGCTCATCGACATGAACGGCAACATCATCGGGATCAACTCCGCGATGTACTCGGCCGCTTCGTCCTCTTCCTCGTCCTCCTCGGACGCGGGGAGTGTGGGGCTCGGGTTCGCCATCCCGATCAACACGATCAAGTCCGACCTGGCCACGTTGCGTGCGGGTGGCTCCGACAGCTGAGCCGACCTCGTCATCAGTAGGGAGTACGTCATGATTCAGCAGGTTTCCCATGAGGGTGTCGGGGGCGACGGGGTCGGTCCTGCGGGGGTTGAGCTGGCGCTCGCGGTGGCCTTCGCGCTGCATGCGCCTGCTGGGCGGGCGGTGGAGGTGGCTCCCGCGGGGAGTGGGAGTCGCCGGGTTGCCGGGCGCGGGCGGCGGGTCGCGGTTCGCGGCTAGTGCGGTGCCGTTGGGGTGGTCGCGCCCGCGCGGCGGAGCCGCAGATCGATACAGCCCCGCGCCCCTTAAAAGCAGGGCGTTGCCCGGGCGTGGGCTGGAAGATCGCGCCGGCTGGTCGCGCCCGCGCGGCGGAGCCGCACATCGATACAGCCCCGCGCCCCTTAGCGGCGTTGCTCGGCTGTATCTCTTGTAGGTCTGTTGGTTCCTTTACGTGCGAGGCTGAGTGGGTTGGTGGAAATGTTGTCGCACTCTGAGGGACCGCAAAGCATGAGCCCCGTTGATGGTGAACGTGAGACGCAGCGCATTCTGATCGTTGATGATGAGCCCGCCGTGCGGGAGGCCTTGCAGCGCAGTCTGGCCTTCGAGGGGTACGGGACCGAGGTCGCTGTGGACGGGGCCGACGCGCTGGAGAAGGTCATCGGGTATCAGCCCGATCTGGTCGTGCTGGATATTCAGATGCCCCGGATGGACGGGCTGACCGCCGCCCGGCGGATGCGCGGGGCCGGGACCACGACGCCGATTCTGATGCTGACCGCTCGGGACACCGTCGGGGACCGGGTCACCGGGCTCGATGCCGGGGCCGACGACTACCTGGTGAAGCCGTTCGAGCTGGACGAGCTGTTCGCCCGGATCAGGGCGCTGCTGCGGCGCAGCTCGTACGCCGCGTCGGCCGGTGCCGTGCCGGAGGACGACGCGCTGACCTTCGCCGATCTGCGGATGGACCTCGCGACCCGGGAGGTCACGCGGGCCGGGCGGCCCGTGGAGCTGACGCGGACCGAGTTCACGTTGCTGGAGATGTTCATGGCGCATCCGCGTCAGGTGCTGACCCGGGAGCAGATCCTGAAGGCCGTGTGGGGCTTCGACTTCGAGCCCAGTTCCAATTCGCTGGACGTGTATGTGATGTATCTGCGGCGCAAGACCGAGGCCGGGGGCGAGCCGCGGCTCGTGCACACCGTGCGCGGGGTCGGCTACGTGTTGCGTCAGGGCGGCGCCGAGTGAGCAAGGTCGGCCGCCGGTTCCGCGCCCTGCCGATCAGGGCGCGGCTGTCGTTGCTGGTCGCGGCCGCGGTGGCGTTCGCGGTGGCGGCGGTGTCGGTGACGTGCTGGTTCCTGGTGCAGGGGAAGCTGTACGAGCAGGTGAACGCCGACCTGGAGTCGAGCATGCCCCGCTCGCTGCCCGCCTCCCAGGTGCTGACCTCGCTGGCGAACTGCCCCCAGAAGCCGACGTCGTCCTTCCCGTTCGGCGGCCACTTCAAGGGCTACACGCAGATCGTCAAGTCCGACGGCAAGGCCTGTCTGCTCGGCAACTCCCAGGCCCTGGTGAAGGTGTCCGGCATCGACACGTCCGTCGCGAAGAGCCCCGTCACCAAGGTGGCCACCCTGCACAACGGCACCGACCAGGACGGCAATCCGGTCCGGGTGCTCACCGCTCCGCTCATCATCGACGGCGACGGCGGCACCAAGGTGCTCGTCCCGAACGCCGCCCTGGTGATCGCCGTTCCCCTCGACAGCACCGAGTCGACGCTGAACGAACTCGCCCTGATCCTGCTGCTCGTCTCCGGCATCGGCGTGCTCGGCGCGGGCGCCGCCGGGCTCGCCGTCGCGCGGGCGGGACTGCGGCCCGTCGACAAACTCACCGAGGCCGTCGAACACGTCGCCCGCACCGAGGACTTGAGCATCCGCATCCCGGTCGAGGAGGAGAGCGACGACGAAGTGGCGCGGCTGTCACGGTCGTTCAACTCGATGACCACCGCCCTCGCCAACTCCCGTGAGCTGCAACAGCAGTTGATCGCCGACGCGGGCCACGAACTGCGCACCCCGCTGACCTCGCTGCGCACCAACATCGAGTTGCTGACCCGCAGCGAGGAGACCGGCCGCCCGTTGCCCGCGGCCGACCGCAAGGCGCTGCTGGCGTCGGTGAAGGCGCAGATGACGGAGCTGGCCTCACTCATCGGCGACCTCCAGGAACTCTCCCGCGCGGAGGGCCAGCGCGGCGAACGCGTCCAGGTCGTCGCCCTGGAGGACACCGTCGAGGCCGCCCTGCGCCGGGCCCGGCTGCGCGGCCCCGAACTCACCATCACCGCCGACCTGGAGCCCTGGTTCGTCCGCGCGGAACCGTCCGCCCTGGAACGCGCGATCGTCAACATCCTCGACAACGCGGTGAAGTTCAGCCCCGAGTCCGGCACCATCGAGGTCCGCCTGAACGACGGTGTCCTCACCGTCCGCGACCACGGTCCCGGCATCCCCGAGGACGAACTCCCGCACGTCTTCGACCGGTTCTGGCGCTCCCCCAGCGCCCGCGCCCTCCCCGGCTCCGGCCTGGGCCTCTCGATCGTCGCCCGTACGGTGGAACAGGCCGGCGGCCACATCACCCTCACCCGCGCGGCCACCGGCGGCACCGGCACGGTGGCCACGGTCCGGCTCCCGGGGGCGCCCACCCCGCCGCCCGGCGACCCGCAGTAGGCCACCCCCGCGCCGGGCGCCGCCGTGCCCCGGTCTCTGGCGTACCGTGCTCGCACCACTCAGGGTGTGCGGCGGGCGGATGGGGTCGGCGAGGATGAGGGCAGTGCGGTTCAGCCGGTTCGGCGGGCCCGAGGTGCTGGAGATCGTCGAGCTGCCCGATCCGCATCCCGGGCCCGGCGAGGTCCGGATCGCCGTGCGCGCGGCCGGGGTCAATCCCAGTGACTGGAAGAAACGCCAGGGGCTGATGGACGAGGAGCTGCCGCAGACCCTCGGCTACGAGGCCGCCGGTGTCGTCGACGAGATCGGCGCCGGTGTCGTCCATGTCGGCCTCGGCGACCGGGTGTTCGGGTTCTCCCAGGGCGGCGCCGCCCAGGCCGAGTTCGCCGTGCTGGCGCACTTCGCGGCCGTTCCCGCCGCCCTCGGCTTCGCCGGTGCCGCCGCGCTGCCCGCCGCCGTCGAGACCGCCACCCGCGCCCTCGACCAACTCGGCGTCCGGCAGGGCTCCCTGCTCCTCGTCAACGGCGCCTCCGGCAGCGTCGGTGCCGCCGCCGTCCAGCTCGCCGTGGTGCGCGGCGCCCGTGTCATCGGCACCGCGAGCCCGGCCAACCACGCCTATCTCCGCTCCCTCGGCGCCGAGCCCGTCGCCTACGGCACCGGCATGTCCGAACGGGTGCGCGCGCTCGCCGGCGACGGTGTCGATCTCGCCCTCGACGTCGCCGGGAGCGGGGTGCTGCCCGAGCTGATCGCCCTCGCCGGGGACGCCGGGCACGTCCTCACCGTGGCCGACTTCGCCGGGGCCCAGGAGCACGGGGTGACCTTCAGCCGGGGCGACGCCGGACGCGCCCTGCACGCCCTCGACGACATCGGCGCCCTCATCGACGCCGGGCGCTTCGCCCTCCCCGTCGCCCGGACCTTCCCCCTCACCGAGGTCGCCGACGCCCACCGGGCGGGCGAGCGGGGGCACGCCCCCGGGAAACTCGTCCTCCTCGTCGACTGACGCCGACTGCCCACCTTCCACAGCGCCAACGGCGGCTGGAAGGTGGGCAGTTCGGTTCCCGGCGGGGACGGGGTCACCAGCGCAGGATCATCGTCTCGTCCATCGACTGCGGGGCGTCCGCCACCGCGTCGGGGAGGGGGTGGGCGAGGCGGGCGTAGGCGCCGTCCCTGGCCAGGAGTTCCTGGTGGGTGCCGGTCTCGACCAGACGGCCGTGGTCGACCACGAGGATGCGGTCGGCGTCGGGGGCGAGGCTGAGATCGTGGGTGATCATGATGGTGGTGCGCCCGGCCATCAACTTCCGCAACGGCTGCACCACTTGGCGGGCGGCGACCCCGTCGAGCCCGGCCGTCGGCTCGTCCAGGACGAGGACCGGCGCGGCGCGCAGCATGGCGCGGGCGATGGCGACGCGCTGGAGCTGGCCGCCGGAGAGGGCAGCGGTGCCGGGGGCGATGAGGGTGTCGTAGCCGTCGGGGAGGGCGGTGATGAAGTTGTGCGCCGCCGCCTCGCTCGCCGCCTGCCGGATCTCGTCGTCGCTCGCGCCGGGGCGGCCGCAAGCGATGTTCTCGCGGATCGTGCCGTTCAGGATGAGGGTCTCCTGCGGGAGCAGGGCGACGTTCTCACGCAGGAAGGTGAGGGGCAGGTCGGGCAGGGGGACGCCGTCGAGGGTGATGGTGCCCTGCGCCGGGTCGTAGAAGCGGGTCAGCAGCTTGGAGAGGGTGGACTTGCCGGCGCCGCTCGGGCCCGTGACGATCACGAGTTCGCCGGGCGAGGCGGTGAAGGTGACGTCGCGCAGAGAGGCCTTCGGGGACTCCGGGTAGCGGAACGACACCTGGTGCAGGGCGAGTTGGCCGCGCACCGGCCAGGCGGGGACGGGGTGTTCGGGGTCGGTGACGGCGGGCTCGGCGTCCAGGATCTCGCCGAGCCGCTGGGCACCGGCGGTCGCGGCGGTGAGCGTCAGCCCGAGCTGGCCCAGGCTGCGCACCGGCGGGTAGAGGTAGCCGATGAACGCGGCGAACGCGAGCAGCTGGCCCAGCGTCATCCGCCCGGCGGAGATCTCCCACACGCCGACGCCGATCACCGCGAGCACGCACATCGTCTCGACGACCTCGACGAACTGCTCGTACATCTCGCTGAGCCGCGCGCCGCGCACGCTGGCCCGCATCCAGGAACGGGCCTCGCGGTCGAGGCGTCGTTCCTCGTCGGCGCGGCGGTTGTAGGCCTGGGTGAGGACGATGTTGCCGAGGGACTCCTCGACGACGGAGGTGATCGCGCCGTCGGCGACCCGCTCGTCCTGCGACGCGGTCTTGATGCGCCCGGAGAAGCGGCGGGCGGCCAGCAGGAACAGCGGCGCGAGCACGAAGGTGACCAGCGCGAGGTCCCAGCGCAGATAGAGCGCGGCGCACGCGTAGAACACCGCCGAGAAGGCGGCGGAGACGGTGCCGACGACGCCCGAGACGACCATCTGCTCGATGGACTCGACGTCCCCGGTGAGCCGTTCGACCAGGTCGCCCTGGCGGTGCTTCTGGAAGAAGTGCGGGGGGAGGTCCTGGACGTGCCCGAACACATGGGCGCGCAGCCGCAGCACGAAGCGTTCGGCGGTCCAGGTGGCGAGGGAGTTGCCGAAGTAGCCGACGAGGGCGCCCAGTACGGCGACCGCGAGCCAGGCACCGGCCGGCTCCCAGAACGCGCTGAGCGTTCCCGACTCCAGCGCGTCGTCGGTGAGGTTGGCGAAGATCAGGATCGAGGTGGTCTCGGCCAGCGCCGCGACCACCACACAGCCGATGATCGCCAGCAGCCAGGCACGGTCGCCGCGGGTCAGCGGCCAGAAGCGTCGGAAGGCCTCACGGACGTCCGTCATGGTGACAACTCCTCGGGTGTCGGGTGGGGACACAGCCGAGGCGGGGTCCCGGCGAGCGTGGTGCACTCACCGGGGACCCCGCCTCGCGGCGTGTGTCAGCCCTTGTGGCCGACGGGGCGGCGCTTCGGGGTGGCCTTCTTGTGGTGCTTCTTGGCCGGGGCGGGCTTGCGGGTCTTCTTGACGGGGGTGATCTTGCGGAAGCTCATGATGGTGTCCCTTTCGGTGCTGATGTATGCGGTGATTAATGTGCTGGCCCGACTGGTCGCCGCGGCGGCTCTGTCCTGGTTCTGCAACAGTTCCGGCAGATTCGGCGACAGCTCTGTTATTCGGTTGCTTGGAAACCCTGTGATCTACGTGTGTAAAACCCGGGTGAGCAATTACCTGGCGCCTTTTACTTGTGGCCGACCGGGCGACGCTTGGGGGCCGGGGCGGGCTTCTTGGGGGCGTGCTTCTTCGGCGCCGGGGCGGGCTTGCGGGTCTTCTTGACGGGGGTGATCTTGTGGAAGCTCATGGTCATGTCCTTCGCTGCTGGGGTGGTGCGTGGATGAGGTACGGGGTGGGACCGCGGACTACTTGTGGCCGACCGGGCGGCGCTTCGGGGCCGGGGCACCCTTCTTCGGAGCACCCTTCTTGGGGGCGGGCTTCGGGGCCGGGGCGGGCTTGCGGGACTGCTTGATCGGGTGGATCTTGTTGAAGCTCATGTCGTGTCCTTCGCAGGTCAGGTGGTGCGTGGCTGAGGGGGTTGGTGCGGTGCTGCGGTACTGCGGTGCTGCTAGCGGTTGCCGACCGGGCGGCGCTTCGGGGCGCCCTTCTTCGGAGCACCCTTCTTGGGGGCGGGCTTCGGCGCCGGGGCGGGCTTGTGGTTCTTCTTGACCGGGGCGATCTTGTGGAAGCTCATGATGATCTCCTTCGTACGCACGGATGTCGTTCGTTCTGCTTGCTGTCGTCCGGTCCTTCGGCCGGTGTTCCCGGCTGCCGTTCCCTTTCGACATGGAAAACATTACGGCATTTCCGAAGCCGGAAAAGCCTTTTTGCCTTAGACCTCGATAAGTCTGAATGTGCGTTCCCTCTGAAAATAAAAAATCATGCGACCCCAGGAACCGGACCACATCTCACACAGGTTTTATGCCGGAGCGGCGGGCTGGGACAGGTGTCCGGACATGCGAAAGGCGGCCGTGTCGGGGACACGGCCGCCTCTGCGGAACGGGGTGGGCCAGGAGGCCCGCGGAACGCCGGGGGCTACTGAACGACGGTGACGCGGTTCGGGGTCGGCGGGTCCAGCGGGGCCGACGCCGAGGAGGCGCCGGTGAGGTACTGGGCCAGCGCCGTCAGGTCGTCGTCGCCGACCAGGTCGTTGGTGCCGAGGCCGAGCGTCGGGAAGCCGTCGCCGCCGCCCGCGAGGAACGAGTTGGTCGCGACGCGGTAGGTGGCCGCCGGGTCGACCGCGGCGCCGCCCAGCCTGACGGAGTCGGTGACGACACGGTCGCCGCCGGTCCTGGTGAGGTCCAGCGTGTACGTCAGGTTGGCGGACGGCTGGAGGATCTTCGGGGCGCTCGCGTTGGTGCCCGACACCTGCTCCTTGAGCACCTGGATCAGCTGGGCGCCGGTGAAGTCCTGGAGGTTCACGGTGTTGGCGAACGGCTGCACGGTGAAGCCCTCGGCGTAGGTGACGACGCCGTCGCCCTCCGCGCCCTGCGCCGCGTGCGTGAGGCCCGCCCGGACGCCGCCCGGGTTCATCAGCGCGAGGGAGGTCTTCGGGTCCAGCGCCTTGCCGTACGCGAGTTGGGCGTCGGCGATCAGGTCGCCCATCGGGGACTCGGTGCCGGTGTTCGGGACGTCGGCGGATATATAGCCGATGGGGCGGTTGCCGATCGGGGCGGCGAGGGTGTTCCACTTCCCGACCAGGCGCGTCAGGTCGGCGGCCTTGGGGACGGTCCGGGTGACCACGTGGTTCGCGGACTTCACCGACGTCCGGGCGATGTCACCCGTCACGCGGTCGTAGGTCAGCGTGGTGTCGGTGTAGAGGCGGCCGAACGACGCGGCCGAGGTGACCATGCGGGGCTGGCCCGCAGGGTCGGGGATCGTGCAGACGTACGCGTTGTGGGTGTGCCCGGTGACCAGGGCGTCGACGGCGGGCGTGACGTTCTTCGCGATGTCGACGATCGGCCCGGAGACGCCGCTGCCGGAGCCCGACGCGTCGCAGTCGTCGTTGTAGTCGCCGGACGCGGGCAGGCCGCCCTCGTGGATGAGCGCGACGATCGACTTGACGCCCTGTCTGCGCAGCACCTCGGCGTACTTGTTGATCGTCTCGACCTCGTCCTTGAACGTCAGGCCCTTCACGCCCTCGGCGGACAC
The DNA here is from genome assembly GCF_044757465.1 of Streptomyces sp. NPDC091279. Lineage (NCBI taxonomy): Bacteria > Bacillati > Actinomycetota > Actinomycetes > Kitasatosporales > Streptomycetaceae > Streptomyces > Streptomyces sp. NPDC091279. The sequence goes on from NZ_JBIVVA010000012.1 coordinate 43,856, forward strand.
CACACCCGGGGTGTTCTCCAGGGTCACGCCGATGAAGCCGACCTTGACGTCCTTCTTCTTCCACACCCAGTACGGCGCGAGGATCGGCTTGCCGGACTTCTCGCTCAGCGCGTTGGCGGCCAGGTAGGGGAAGTCGGCGCCCTGGAACTTCTGGTCGGTGTAGCAGCCCTCGGTGGGGTGGCAGCCGCCCTTCTGGAGCCGCCCCAACTCCTTCGCGCCCTCGTCGAACTCGTGGTTGCCGACCGAAGTGACGTCCAGATCAAGCTTGTTGAGGGCCTCGATGGTCGGCTCGTCGTGGAAGAGACCCGAGATCAACGGGGACGCGCCGACCATGTCGCCGCCCGCCGCGGTGATCGAGTAGGCGTTGCCCTCGCGGGCGTCGCGCAGATGCGTGGCGAGGTACTCGACGCCGCCCGCGTCAACGGTCTTCGTCGTCCCGTCCGACTGACGTTCACTCACCCGGCCGGAGGAACCCGACGGCGGCTCCAGGTTGCCGTGCAGATCGTTGAACGACAGCAACTGGACGTCCTGGTAACGGCTCTGGTGACCGTGGCCACCGCCGTGCCCCGGCTTGTTGCCGTGCGCGCCGGCGGGCAGGGCGGCGACCAGCGCGCCCGCCGTGGCGAGCGTCGCGGCGGCGGCGACGATGCCGAGCGCACGGCGGCCGGGCCGCGTCCGACGCGGCGTGGTGGACGAGGGTGACGAGGGTGACGAGGGTGACGAGGGTGTGGACGGGATGGACGAGGTGGAATCCGCAGGCATGCGCCCCCCTGAGTGTGCTGAGATCGTGGGCCCCGTTGCGGCGCAGCCTAGGGTCAACGCGCGTAGCGCGACAGGGTTTCCCTGGTCACATCCTGGTCTCCCTTTGCCCGCCCCTTTACCTTTTCCTTTGCCGCTGCTTTGCCGCAACCTCCCGGTACCGCACCCGTACCCTCGTACGCATGACCAGCGACGACACCGCACGGAACACCCCGGCCCGTTCCATCGAGACCTACCCCGCGCTCACCCCGGACCAGACCGAAGCCGTCCTCGCCCTGCTCGCCGAGTCCGCCCGCGAGGACGGGCAGCAGGCGGTCTCCGAACAGGGGCGGCTGCATGTGCGCGGGGGCGTTCGGGCCGGCATCTCCCACCTGCTGCTGACCAGCGACGGTGAGCTGACCGGCTATGCCCAGCTGGAGGACACCGATCCGGTGGAGGCACCGGCCGCCGAACTCGTCGTTCACCCCTCCCGGCGGGGGCACGGGCATGGGCGGGCGCTCGGAACGGCGTTGCTGGCGGCGTCCGGGAAGCGGTTGCGGGTGTGGGCGCATGGTGGGCATCCTGCGGCGCGGCATCTCGCGCAGGTGCTCGGGCTCACGCTCTTCCGTGAACTCCGGCAGATGCGGCGGCCGTTGACCGGGCTCGACCTGCCCGACCCGGTGTTCCCGCCCGGGGTGAGGGTCCGGACGTTCGTCCCCGGGCAGGACGACGCGGCCTGGCTCGCGGTCAACTCCGCCGCGTTCGCCCACCATCCCGAGCAAGGGTCGCTCACGCAGCGGGACCTCGACGACCGGATGGCCGAACCGTGGTTCGATCCCGCCGGGTTCTTCCTCGCGTTCCGGGGGGACGAACTCGTGGGGTTCCACTGGACGAAGGTCCACTCCGTGGAGGGGGTGGGGGAGGTGTACGTCGTGGGCGTGCTGCCCGGGGCGCAGGGGGGTGGCCTGGGGAAGGCGCTCACCACGGTGGGGTTGCGGCATCTCGCGGGTGCGGGTGTGTCCACGGGGATGCTGTATGTCGATGCCGACAACAAGGCCGCGGTCGCCGTCTACGAACGCCTCGGCTTCACCACCTACGAAACGGACCTGATGTACCGAACAGAGAGCTAGGCGCTCCGGTGGTCGGGTGCGGCGCCGTCGTGGTTGGTCGCGCAGTTCCCCGCGCCCCTTATGGGCGTTGCCGGAACCGGTGCTAGATCAGTGACGGTCGCTGGGCGTGCCCCAAAGGGGCGCGGGGAACTGCGCGACAAGCCCCCACCGGGCCGCAGCCGAACGTCGTCCCCTCAAGTTGCCCTTCGGTGAGGGGGTCGTTCGGCTGTGTACCTGGTCAGGATGAGGGTCGTGGTTGTGAGGATGTAGGTCCAGTGGGTGTGGGCCGGGGGCCACTCGGGGGCGCCGGGGGCTGGGAAGAGGGGCCAGTCGTCCGGGAGGAAGAGGGGGGTGAGGAGCGCCGTGAGGAGGACGGCTGACGCCACCTGCCGACCGGGTCGCGACGCCTGACTCAGCCGCACAGCCACCGCCGCCCCAGCGAGCGCCACCGCACACGCCGCCCCCGCCTCCAGCGTCACGTCCCCCACCGGCGGCCGAAACTCCCCCGGCACCGCCAGCAGCGTGGCCGCCCACCACACCACCGTCAGCGGAGCGACCAGCGCCAGCCGCAGCCACGTGCGCAGCGCACGCCCCGTCGGCACCGTCGCCGTGGTGTGCCGAGCCGGGTCGTCCAGGACGAAGGCCAGGCCCAGGGCGTACAACAGCGCGGCGGCACGCAGCAGACTGACGGTCTGCCAGGGCGAGGGCGCGGCATCGGTCACCCGCGGAACAGCGGCGAGCAGCGGCCCAGGACCGGCGGTCACCGCGAGCAGCCGCCAGGGCAGCACCCGCAGGGTGAACGGGGTCAGCGCGAGGAGCGAAGTCACCGGAGGCGGGTTCACGCGTCGCACGTGTCCGCCTCCTTCCCCTTCGGCGCCGGAGTACCCAGCAGGGTCGCCGCCCGGGCCGCCGTCAGCTTCGGGGCCGTCAACTCGGACCAGTTGGCCTTGACCTTGGCGGCGATCTCCGCGCGGGGCCGGGTGAGGGCGTCGCGGACGACCGCCGTCTGGGCCGCCGTCATGGACAGCGGGTCGGTCCGGGAGACGACGATCGCCGAGCCGGAGTCGCTGTCGTCGAGGCGGACGTCGCGCAGGGACCGCACGGGGTCGGGCAGGCCGTTCAGGGCGAGCCACATCACCGTGACCACGCGGCCGTCGCACAACCGGCTCGCCGCGCGTTCGTCCCCGGCGACCAGCACGCCCGCGACGGCGACGGCGAACTCGGGGACACGGTTGCCGCCCCACGCCGTACCGGCCGTCACCTGGTGGCGGACGGTGGCCGGGGTGAGCGCGGCGTCGCCGTCGAGGCCGTACCGCGCCTCGACGCGCTGGCGGACGACCAGGCGCTGGTCGGCGGCGCCGCCCCCGGCCCCGGCCCTGACCTCGCCGACGATCCCGGCCCAGGTCGCCGCGCGGGACGTCCACTCCGGGTAGGCGCAGTAACGCGTCGTGGCCGGTCCTGACGTGACGCAGGTCTGCACCTTCTCCGGGGTGAGCGTGGCCCGCGCCCGCGCCGCCCGCAGGTCGGCCGGCACGGCACCGGTCTGAACGGTTCCCGCGGTCACCGCCAGCGCCAACGCCCCGGCGAGCGCGCCCGCCAGAGGCAGGCCCCGGCCGCCGCCGCGCACCACGGCGAGCAGCGCCAGGGTGAGCGCGAGGCCGACGAGGTACAGAGCGTGCCAGCCGGCCGGGCGGCCCAGCAGGTCGGACGGGAGGGCCGCGGAACTGGACTCCCCGACGATCGGGACCAGCCACCGTGTCCCCCGCTCGCCGACGCCCATCGGGACCACCCCGACGACGAACGACGCGAAGAACAGCACGATGACCGTGGGCGCCGCGAGCACCGAGGGGATCAGCCGGGCCAGCAGCACACCGACCGCCCCGAACAGCAGCACGACCAGCGGGCCGACGAGCAGTTCGGCGGGCGACGCGGTGCCGACGGCGCCGGGCCGCAGCGCCTCGTACCCGAACTGTCCGAGCACGCCCAGCGCGGTGAGACCGGTCACCGGCAGCAGCGACAGCGCGTGCGCGGCCGTTCGGGCGCCGGGGCTCAACGGCAGGACGGAGAAGAGGCGTTCGGTGTCCTGGCGGCGGGACCGCAGGGCGGCGTGGTTGACGCAGAGCAGCACGGCGAGGGCGACGAGGAGCGGCGCGGCCTGCGTGTCCCGGTCGGCGTCCTGAAGCGCCGGAAACCCACCCTCGAAACCAGGCGTGCGCCACACCATCCAGCCGACGTACCCGACGAACGCCACCACCACCGGCACCCGCAGCACCAGCCGACGCCCCTCGAAGAGCGCCAACGCGAGCACCGCGGCCGGGGTCCGCACCGGGGCGCCCCCGGTCACCTCCGACGGAGCTTCCTGAACGACGGTCGTCATGCCCGCGCCTCCGTGCTCGCGTCGTCCAGGGTCAGGAGGTAGCCGTCCTCCAAGGTGGGCGGGAGGAGGTCCGCGCCCGGCGGCGGGGTGCCGACGTTGCGGAAGGTGCCCGTGCCGGTGCGCCAGCCCGCGTGGGCTCCCGGGTCCCGTCCGGTGCTGCTCCACACGCGTCCGGCGGCGCGCTCGGTGAGTTCGGCGGGGGTGCCGTCGAAACGGACCCGGCCGCCGGACATCACCAGCACCCGGTGGCAGAGCATCGCGACATCCTCGGTCTGGTGGGTCGAGAGCAGCACGGTGCGCCCCTCCCCGGCCCGCGCGATCAACTCCCGGAACCGCATGCGCTGTTCGGGGTCGAGCCCGACCGTCGGCTCGTCCAGCACCAGGAACCCGGGGTCACCGACCAACGCGGCGGCCAGGGCGACGCGTTGGCGCATCCCGCCGGACAGCTTCCTGATGCGCTTGCCGCGCACGTCGGACAGGTCGACCTCGGTGAGCACCCGGCGCACCTCGCGGTGGCGGGCGGCCCGGTCGGTCAGCTCCTTGAGGATCGCCACGTAGTCGACGAACTCGAAGGCCGTGAAGTCCGGGTGGAAACCCGGGGTTTGGGGGAGGTAGCCGAGTGCGCGCCGGACCCGTTGGCGGCCCGCGGTGCGGGAGGGGTCGTCGCCGAGCACGGTGAACGCGCCCCGGTCGGCCGGGATCGCGGTCGCCAGCACCCTCAACAGGGTTGTCTTTCCGGCCCCGTTGGGCCCGAGCAGCCCGGTGACCCCGGCGGACAGCCGCAACGACACGTCGTCGAGAGCGAGGGTCCCGCCGAACCGCAGACTCAGCCCGCTCGCGGACACCGTGGTGGAGGTGGCGGCAGCGGCGGAGGTGGCGGCGTTGGGTGTCGTCGTCATACGGCACTCCTGGTCATGACGTCACTCCTGCTCATGGGTACTCCTGCGAAAGTCGAGTGGGCCGAGTTAGTCGAGTAGGGCTAGTGGGGCGAGTGAGTCGCGTAGGGCGAGTGGGGCGAGTGAGTCGCGTAGGGCGAGTGGGGCGAGTGGGGCGAGTGGTGAGAACCGGCTGCCCGGGAGCCCGGATGCCGGATGCCCGGGCTCCCGGTCGCCCCGGGCCCCTCACCTCCCCCCGCCCCCCAGCGCCCGGTCGAAGCGGTCCCGGGACCGGAACAGCAGCGCCCCCGCCAGCACCGCGATCGCCGCCGCCGCTCCCTGGCCCGGGGCCGTGAACGGGGCCGAGGCCGTGCCGGTCGTCGTCTGGTGGGTCAGCGCCAGCAGCGTCAGCCAGGCTCCGCCGGTCAGGGTGGGGGCCAGGGTCGGGCCGAGGCGGGTCGTGAGGGCCAGGGTCGTGGTGGTGAGGGCGAGGGACGGGAGGAGCCAGGCCAGGGCGGCGAGGCCGGGGGAGGGCAGGGCGAGGGTGGCCAGGAGGTCGAGGCCGAGGACCGCGCCGAGCACCGCCGTCGTGCGGATCATCAGGAGGCGGAACCCGTGCACCGGGGAGACCACCGCCATCTCGTAGGTGGGGTCGAGGGCCGGGCCGTAGGAGAGGGCCACCCCGGCGAGCGGGAGCAGCGGGGCCAGGGCCAGGAACAGGGTGGGCTGGTCGCCGGGGCGGATCGCGTAGGTGGCCAGCACGGTCAGCAGCAGCACGCCGGCCACCGCGCCGAGCCACGACAGCCGCAGCACCGGCGTGGCCGCGAGCAGCCGGGCGGTGTGGTCGGGAACGCCGGCCCGCAGCAGCGCCGTTTCGAAGAAGCCCCGGCGGGGGGCGTCGAGTTCGGCGTCCAGGCGTTCCCAGCCGGCGTCGAGCGCGACCGGGTCGGCGAGGGCGGCGAGCCGGGCGCGGCACTCGGCGCAGTGGGTGAGGTGGGTGTCGGCGGACCACAGCGCGGGGGCCGTCAACTCGCCCCGCCCGTAAGCCTTCACGTCCTCTTCGGCCAGATGCCAGGTCATGCCAGTGCCTCCCGCAACTGCGTGCGGGCCCGCATCGCCCGCGTCTTGACCGTGCCCGGCGGGATGCCGAGCAGGACGGCCGCTTCCCGGGTGGTCAGCCCGTCGATCACGGTGGCCTGGAGGACCGCCCGCAGCTCCGGCGAGAGCTGGACCAGGGCGCCCGCGAGGTCCCCGTGCGCCACCGAGGCCAGCACCCGTTCCTCCGCCGAGACCTCGTCCCGGTGCCGCAGCCGGGCCAGCGCCTGCCGCAGCCGGCCGCGGGCCCCGTCGCCGCGCAGGTGGTCGACGAGCCGCCGCGAGCCGATCCGCCACAGCCACCCGGCGGCGTCCGGCGCCCCCTGGTCGCGGAACCCGGCCGCGCCGCGCCACACCGAGAGGAACGTCTCCTGGACGACGTCGTCGACGAGGGACGGGTCGGCGCAGCGGCCGCGCAGCCGGGCCGTCAGCCAGGGCGCGTACCGCCGGTACAGCTCCTCGAAGGCGCGCCGGTCGCTGTCGGCGGCGATGGCCCGCAGCAGCTCCTGGTCGCTTCTCGTTGTGCTCACGTCTCCTCATCGCACGAGCCCCGGCGGACGGTTCTCGGTCCGGGGTTTGACTTTTCCGGGGATCTTCCACCACCCTTTAACTACTCAATTAGTGAAAGGGTGGTGGAAGGCATGGTCGAGTACCGCATCGACCGGCGCTCCGGCGTCCCCACCTACGTCCAGATCGTGCAGCAGACCAAACAGGCGCTGCGACTCGGACTCCTTGAGCCGGGCGACAAGCTGCCGACCGCCCGCGAGGTCGTCGAGGCCACCGCCATCAACCCGAACACGGTGCTGAAGGCCTACCGCGAGCTGGAGCGCGAGGGCCTGGTCGAGGCCCACCGGGGCCTGGGCACCTTCGTGCGGCGCGCCCTGGCCACCACCCCGGCCGACTCCCCGCTCCGCACCGACCTCGACGCCTGGGCCGAGCGCGCCCGCGCCGCCGGGCTCGGCCGGGAGGACGTGGCCGCCCTCTTCACCGCCGTTCTCGAAGCGTTTTTCCAGGGAGACTCCGCATGACCGACACCGCTCTTGAGGCAGCCGCGCTGGGCAAGCGCTACGGGTGGCGGCCTGGGAGGTGGGCCCTGCGGGACTGCACCTTCCGGCTGCCGGCCGGCCGCGTCTGCGCCGTCGTCGGACCCAACGGCGCCGGGAAGTCCACGCTCTTCGCGCTCGCCGCCGGGCTGCTCGCGCCGACCGAGGGCGCCGTCACCGTGCTGGGCACCGACCCGGCGGCCGCCCGTGCCCGGGTCGGGTTCGTCGCGCAGGAGAAGCCGCTGTACCCGCAGCTCACCGTCGCCGACACGTTGCGGATGGGCGCCGACCTCAACCCCGGCCGCTGGGACGCGGCGGGCGCCGAGCAGATCGTCGCGGGCGGCGACCTCGACCCGGGGGCACGGATACGCACCCTCTCCGGCGGCCAGCGCACCCGCGTCGCCCTCGCCCTGGCCCTGGGCAAACGCCCCGAACTGCTGCTGCTCGACGAGCCGATGGCCGACCTCGACCCGCTCGCCCGGCACGAGCTGATGGGCGCCCTGATGTCCCAGGCCGCCCGGCACGGCACGACCATCGCGATGTCCTCGCACGTCGTCGCCGAACTGGACGGCTGCTGCGACCACCTCCTCCTGATCGGCGACGGCCGCACCCGCCTCGCCGGTGACATCGAGGACCTGCTCGCCGCCCACCGCCGGGTCACCGGGCCCGCCGCCACCGACGTCGCCGCCCACACCGTCGTCGAGTCGCGGACCACCGGGCGTCAGCTGACCGCGCTGCTGCGGCCCGCAGGACCGCTCCCCGACGGGCTGAGCGCCGACCAGCCGTCCCTGGAGGAACTGGTCCTGTCCTATCTGCGCAACCCGCAGGCCCCGGACCTCACCCCGGCCGCACCCCGGAAGGCCACCGCATGACCACCACCGCCCTCGCCCCCACCGTGAGCGCCCCGCACCTGGTGCGCTGGCTGCTGCGGCTGCACCGGCCCGCGCTGGCCGTGTGGACGGCGGCCGTCGTCGTCCTGGGCGGCGCCCTGCTCTGGCTCGGCGGGCCGCTCGCCGACGCCGCAGCGGCCGGCTGGCAGCAGTACAAGGCCTGCCCCGCCGGTACGAGCTGCGCCTGGGACCAGGCCGCGGTCCTGCGCTACCAGGACGTCTACCTGTACCTGTCCTGGGCCGTGCTCGTGCTGCCGTTCGCGGTGGCCGCCTGGTCCGGGGCCGCGCTGATCGGCCGCGAGGTCGAGACCGGCACCGCGCGGCTCTCCTGGACGCAGGCCGTGAGCCCGACGCGCTGGCTGGCCGCCAAGCTCGCCGCGCCGGGCGTCCTGATCGCCGTCGGCACCGGGCTGCTGGCGCTGCTGCACCGCAGGGCCTGGCTGGCCGGTGAGCACCGTGTCTACGCGGCCAGGTCCTGGTTGTCGTTCGAGACGTACTACGCCAACGGCCCGCTGCCCGTCGCCCTCGCCCTGGCCGGGCTGACCGGCGGCGCCCTGATCGGCGTGGCCAGGGGCCGCGCGCTCGCCGCACTCGGCGGGGGCCTGTCGCTGACGCTGCTGCTGTGGGGCCTGGTCCAGCTGGCCGTGCCGCGCCTCTACCCCGCCGTCACCACCTACACCGGCCTGCGCCACGACGGGCCGGGCGGCTCCGGCCTGAGCCTCGACTCCGGGCTGGTCACTGCCGACGGCACCCGCGTCCCCGACGTGCACTGCGGCACCATCGACTACCCGCCGTGCCGGGCGGTCTACGACAGGCTCGACGTCGTCAGCTTCTACCACGTCTATCACCCCGAGTCCCACTACTGGCCGCTCCAACTGGTCGGCACCGGGCTGGTGTCGGCCGTCGCCGGGCTGTGCGCGGTGGCCGCGTTCGCCCTGCTGAAGCACCGGACCACGGCGAAGGCGGTCGCCGTATGAGCGCCGTCGACATCGGGCTGGCCCGGGCCGTGCTGCGGCTGCACCGCCACGCCCTCGCGGTGTGGGGCGCGTTCGTCGTGCTCGTCGTCGCCGCCCTGGTGCTGCTGGTCGAGGTCGTCGCCGACCGCGTCCACGACAAGATCGCCACCTGCGCCCGCACCACCGGCGTCTGCGCGGCGAGCTTCTCCACCGTCGACTACGGCATCCCGCTGAACGCGACCGGCAACCTCGTCACCCTCGGGTTCTGGGCCGTCGCCGCCTGGGCGGGCGGTGCGCTGATCGCCCGCGAGCTGGAGAACGGCACCGCCCGCCTCGCCTGGACACAGGGCGTCTCACCGGGGCGCTGGCTGGCCGCCAAGCTCGCCCTGCCCGCGCTGACCCTGGTCGCCGGCGCCGGTGTGCTGGTCGCCGCCTTCCGGTGGGCCTGGGCCGCCCATCCCGACCTCGCGGACGCGGACTGGTCGGCCTCCGCCGAGTTCCTCACCAACGGCCCCGCCCTGATCGCCTACGCCCTGTGCGGCCTCGCCGTCGGCACCCTCACCGGGCTGCTGCTGCGCCGCCAACTGGCCGCGCTGGGCGTCTCGTTGGCCCTGGCCGTCGCGTTCGGCCGGCTCATGGACCACGTCCGCCCGCACCTGTGGCCGACGGTGACCCGCACCGGCGCCGGCGCGGGCGACCTGGTACCGGCCCACGCCTGGGAGGTCGCGGCCTCCTACCAGACCCACGGCACCTCCTGGGCAACGTTCCACCCGGCGTCCCACTTCTGGCCCATCCACCTGGCGGAAACGTCGATAGCCCTCGCCGTAGCCACATTGGCAACCGCCGCCGCCTTCACCGTGCAACGCCGCACCACGGCCTGACCTCCACGGCCACCGGGCCGGTGCGCCGCCGGGCTGCGGGGCTGCGGGGCTGCGGGGCCACCGGGCCAACCGACTCCTCAGCTCCCCAGCCTCCCGGCAGCCGCGTGATGGTCATGTGAAGGGTTGGGCGGGCTCCCTCCTCCCCCTCCCGGCGGTCGTGTGACGTAGCCGTTCTTTCGGTCTTTGGGGGAGCGGCGTACCGTCCAGGAGTGGGGCGGGGGCCCGGCAAACCTTGGTGTGGGGGTTCTTACCGGACATCTCCGGATTCTTTCCGTGCCGACGTTCGCGAGCCGCCCCGCGATATCCCCCACGCCATGTCCCCGTAACCAGTGGTTCAGACAAGCTTGCGACGCTCGCCTCATGACGCCCGCCGCGCCCGCGCCTTCGCCGCCCCCCGGGGGAACCGCCGGAAACGGGGACGCCCCCACCGCCGCACCCCCGCTCACTCCCGCTACGTCCGACGCGCCCGTAAAGGCCCGTACGCGGAAGAATGGGGGCATGAGTCAGTCAGACGCCCAGGAAAAGGTCCAGCACGCGCAGCCCTCCGTGGGCTCCATAGCCGCGCACCGCCCGCACACCGTGGCCGCCGCCGTCTCCGACCTGGAACCCGACCTCGACGCCGACCTCGACGAGTACGAGGAGTCGCCGTACGACGGGCCCCAGCTGCCCCAGGGCCGCTTCCTGGACCGCGAGCGCAGCTGGCTGGCGTTCAACGAACGCGTCCTGGAACTGGCCGAGGACCCCAACACCCCCCTGCTGGAACGCGCGAACTTCCTGGCCATCTTCGCCAGCAACCTCGACGAGTTCTTCATGGTCCGGGTGGCCGGTCTCAAGCGCCGCATCGCCACCGGCGTCGCCACCCGCTCCGCCTCCGGCCTCCAGCCGCGCGAGGTGCTGGAGATGATCTGGGCCCGCTCCCGCGAGCTGATGGCCCGGCACGCCGCCTGCTACCACGAGGACATCGCCCCCGCCCTCGCGGAGGAGGGCATCCACCTGGTCCGCTGGAGCGAGCTGACCGAGAAGGAACAGGCCCGCCTCTTCACCCTGTTCCGGCACCAGATCTTCCCCGTGCTGACCCCCCTCGCCGTGGACCCGGCGCACCCCTTCCCCTACATCTCGGGTCTCTCCCTGAACCTTGCCGTGGTGGTCCGCAACCCGGTCAGCGGCCACCGGCACTTCGCCCGGGTCAAGGTCCCCCCGCTGCTGTCCCGGTTCCTGGAGTGCTCCCCGGGGCGTTACGTCCCCATCGAGGACGTCATAGGCGCCCACCTGGAAGAGCTGTTCCCCGGCATGGAGGTCCTGGAGCACCACGCCTTCCGCCTCACCCGCAACGAGGACCTGGAGGTCGAGGAGGACGACACCGAGAACCTCCTCCAGGCCCTGGAGAAGGAACTGATGCGGCGCCGCTTCGGGCCGCCGGTGCGCCTGGAGGTCGAGGAGTCCATCGACCGCGAGGTTCTCGACCTGCTGGTGCGCGAGCTGAAGATCTCCGAGGCCGAGGTCTACCCGCTGCCCGGCCCCCTCGACCTCACCGGCCTCTTCCGCATCCACGGCCTGGACCGGCCCGAGCTGAAGTACCGCAAGTTCATCGCGGGCACCCACCGCGACCTGGCCGAGGTGGAGTCGGCGTCGGCGCCGGACATCTTCGCCGCCCTGCGCGCCCGGGACGTCCTGCTGCACCACCCCTACGACAGCTTCTCCACCTCCGTGCAGGCGTTCCTGGAACAGGCGGCGCAGGACCCGGACGTCCTCGCCATCAAGCAGACCCTGTACCGGACCTCCGGCGACTCCCCGATAGTCGACGCGCTCATCGAGGCCGCCGAGTCCGGCAAGCAGGTCCTCGTCCTGGTGGAGATCAAGGCCCGCTTCGACGAGCACGCCAACATCAAGTGGGCGCGCAAGCTGGAGGAGGCCGGCTGTCACGTCGTCTACGGCCTGGTCGGCCTGAAGACGCACTGCAAGCTGTCGCTGGTGGTCCGCCAGGAGGGCGACACGCTGCGCCGTTACAGCCACGTCGGCACCGGCAACTACCACCCCAAGACCGCCCGCCTCTACGAGGACCTCGGGCTGCTCACCGCGGACCCGCAGGTCGGCGCCGACCTGTCCGACCTGTTCAACCGGCTCTCCGGCTACTCCCGCCGGGAGACCTACCGACGGCTCTTGGTCGCGCCCAAGTCGCTGCGGGACGGCCTGATCGCGCGGATCAACAAGGAGGTCCAGCACCACCGTGCCGGGCGCCCCGCGTTCATCCGCATCAAGGTCAACTCGATGGTCGACGAGGCCATCATCGACGCCCTGTACCGGGCCTCGCAGGCGGGCGTCCCGGTCGACGTGTGGGTGCGCGGCATCTGCGCGGTGCGGCCCGGCGTCGCGGGGCTCTCCGAGAACATCAAGGTCCGCTCGATCCTCGGCCGCTTCCTGGAACACTCCCGGGTCTTCGCCTTCGGCAACGGCGGTGAGCCCGAGGTGTGGATCGGCAGCGCCGACATGATGCACCGCAACCTCGACCGCCGTATCGAGGCCCTGGTCAGGGTCGTCGACCCGGCCCACCGCGCGTCCCTGAACCGGATGCTGGAGACCGGGATGTCCGACACCACCGCGTCCTGGCACCTCGGCGCGGACGGCGAATGGGTGCGGCACGCCACCGACGCCGAGGGCGGACCGCTGCGCAACGTCCAGGAGATGCTCATAGACGCCCGGAGGCGCCGGCGTGGCACAGCAACACCTTGATCCCACGGCCGGGTCCACCCCCACCGGGTCCTGCCTCGCGCAGTACCTGCGGGCCCAGGCCACCGAGTTCCTGCGGGCGCTCAGACTGCACCGGGAGTCCGGCAGCGGCTCGGCCGGCCCGGACTCCTCCACCGAGGCGGCCCAGGCCCTGCGCCGTTCGGTGCGCCGGGTCAGCGCCAGCCTGCACACCTTCCGGCCGCTCCTCGACACCGAGTGGTCGGAGGCGCTGCGGCCCGAACTCGCCTGGGTGTCAGGCACGTTGGCGATGGAACACGCCTGCGCGGCCCGCCTCGAACGGCTGCTGAGCGCCCTGCACCGGCTGTCGGGAGCGGCGGCCTTCCCCGCCCAGGCCGACGGCGCGGGCCGCACCGGCACGCAGGAGCGCGGCAACCTCACGGTGGGCGCGGCCAAGGCGGGCGCCCTCCTGGAACGCCAGCTGACCCTGGCCAGGACCCGCGCCCACTCCAGCGCGCTCCAGGCGCTGGGCTCGTCCCGGTTCCACGCGGTCGCCGACAAGGTCGCGGTGCTGGCCAGCGAGGTGCCGCTGACCGGCCCCGGCGCCGATCTGCGCCCGTCGGCGTGCGCGGCCGAGGAACGCCTCTCCGCCGCCGTCTCCTCCCTCCCGCTCCTCACCGCGGGCCACCCCTACAACGCGGAGGCCCTCGTCCACGGCCTCTCCCCGGACCCGGCCCCGCATCCGCAGGACGCCCCCTGGCACCAGGTCCGCCTGCTGCTGCGCCTGCACCGCTACTCCCTCGAAGTCCTCAACGACGGCGACACCGCCCCCAGCGACGTCCGCCTCCTCACCGCGAGCGAGGCCCTGGACCGGCACCGGGACGCCTCGGAAGCGGCGGCGGCAGCGGCTGCGGCGGCCCGCACCCCGCGGATCGCCCCGGCGACGGCGTACGCGCTGGGGGTGCTCCACGCCGACCAGCGGCACGAGGTGGAGGCGGCCCGGTTCGCGTTCCAGCAGAGTTGGCAGAAACAGGCGGTACCCACCCGCTGACCCCACGACACGAAGGCGGCGCCACGGTGACCAGCACCCACGACCCCCTGATCCGGGCAGCCGGCTGCGTCCTATGGCGCCCCTCCCGGCTGGACCCCGGGCCTGGAGGTCGCGGCCGGCCCAGCACGGCCGGTCCGTGACCGGATGTGACCACGGCCAGCACTGCCCCACCCGGCTACAGCTGATCGCATGACGCACGAGCCCCGGCATGTCTCCCAAGTCGGGGCGTGGCGGGGCTGTTTCCATTTTTCGTTGTCCGCGACGGGACGCCGAACGCAGTCGTACTCTGGCCGCATGACGTATACGGGAAAAAAAGTCAAGGACACCGGGCGTGGAACTCGGATATGAGACCAACGGCCGCCACCGCACCGCCTACCTCGTCCACCCGGACGGTTCGTGGGCTCGCGCGTCCGCCGAGTGGACCGACCCGCCCGAAGTCCACCAGGGCGGCCCGCAACGGCTCTGGAACGCTCTCGAACGCATCCGCAACCGGCTGAACGCGGAAGGCTCGCTACCGCTGCTCGGCGCACGGGTCCGTATCACCCCCGACGGTGTCTGCCACCTGTCCCGCGGACACTGGCGCGCTTCCCTCGGGGCATAAAGACCCCGGCACGGCGGACAGGACGACCGTCCGGCAGCTCACCGTGCCCGACTGTGGCATCACGACCCGCTCACGTCCTCATCCGTGACGATGGCGATGAGCGCAGCCGCGACCAGGTCCCGGTCCCTGTCGTGCGTGAGTCGAGCATGGGCTTCATCCGGCGTGAGCCAGACAAGGTGACTGACCTCTTCGTTGGGCTCGAAGGCTCCCCCGGTTGCCTCTGCCGCCCAGTAGCGGACCTCTTTATGGCGGCCCTGATGATCGATGTACTGAGCAGAAGGCAACACTGCCCCCAAGCGGCACGTGTGACCGGTCTCTTCCAGGACCTCTCGAAGGGCTGCCTCGTCGAACCTCTCGCCTCGCTTGAGCTTGCCTTTGGGCCAGGACCAGTCAGCCCACCTGGGCCTGAAGACCAACCCGAGTTCCAGCCGGCCGACGGAGGAGCGACGCCACAGCACGCAGCCCGCCGCATGGACCAGAGATGCACGTTCCATGGATTCCATGTTCCCACCCTGGCGGGCCGTCCCAAGGAGGTTCGTTACTGGGTCGCCGAGGCCGTGTCCGGACGGTTCATCCCCAACGACGAGGTGGACCGCCTTCTCTGGCTGGCGCCCCCCGCCGCGATCGCCCGCCTCACCCAGCCCCGCGACCGCGACCTGATCGCGGCCCTCCCCCTGAACTGACTGAAGCGACGGGTCACCCCGCCCCCTCGTGGGAGGTGGCGTCGGTGCGGGCCTGGCTGCGGGCCCGGCGTGCGGGACCTCTCCAGCCGCATCCGCACCGCGCGAAACAGAACCGCCCCTGCTCGACGACCACCGTCCCGTGCCCGTCGGCCGCCGCAGAACCGTCCAACCCACGTTGCGCTGCCACCCCCTCACGGTACCCAGCACCGGTGAAGCCAAGGCATCCGCGTGACGGCGGCGCCCGTCCCGTCGTTATCCGGGCATTCAGGGGGCCCGTGACGGACGTACCGGGGGTAGGCGGACGATGGCGGAGCGACAACAGCACAGGTGGGGCGGTGCTCTCGCGGCGGGCGTCGCGGTCTGTCTCGGCGCGACGGGCTGCTCGGGCGGCGCGCGTGCCGACAACGCCCACCCCGGCGACCCGGTCGAGACCCTGCGCCGGGCGGCGGAGACGTTGGTCACGGCGGGCAGTTCCCGCACCCGCACCGCGATGGAGATGGCCACCGGCGGCACCCGCGTCACCATCCGGGGCGAGGGCGTCTACGACTACCGCCACCGCCTCGGCCGCCTCACGGTCACCCTGCCGCAGGACCCGGCGGGCACGGTCGAACACCGTCCGATCACCGAACTCCTCGCCCCCGGCGCCCTGTTCATGAAGAACCGCGGCGCCGGGGTGCCCGCCGACAAGTGGGTCCGCGTCGACACGGCGACCCTCTCCGACGGCAATCTCGTCACCGGCGGCGCCACCGACCCGTTCGCCGCCGCCGAGCTGCTGCGGGGCGTCCGCACCGCGGCCTACGTCGGCCGCACCGAGCTGGCCGGCACCCCGGTCCTGCACTACCGGGGCACCGCCGACCTCGCCCTGGCCGCGCGGGCCGCCCCCGCCGGTGACCGGGGTCCGCTGGAGGCGGCGGCGAAAGGGTTCGCCACGACGAAGGTGCCGTTCGACGTCTATCTCGACGACGCGGGCAGGCTGCGCAAGGTCAGACACCGCTTCAGCTTCGTCAACACGCAGCACGAGGGGGTCGTCGACGTGGCCTCGACGACGTTGCTCTACGGCTTCGGTGCCGCGGCCGAGGTACTACTTCCAGCCACGCGGGACATCTACGCGGGAAAGATCGCGGAGCAGTGAGGCAGGGGTACGGAGCGGGTCGGCGTCCTGCCCCGGGTGGAGACGGCGGCGGCGAGAACTAGCCCGTCCGTGCCATGCGCGAGGCGGAGCGGGCTCCTTACTCTAGAAAGCCGGTGACGGCAGAGACGAGGTGACGCACGTGGCTCCGGTCGGCGGTACGGCAGTTCAGGACCACGTGGCACTCGCCGAGATCGAGTTGTGCGGGGAGCTGATCATCGCCGCGTCCGCGGCGCACGGGGAGCGCCTGAGCCAGGAGAGCATCGACGAGGTCCTGAACGTGGGCCACCCCCGCACCCTCAAGTCCGACTGATCCGGGCCGATCCGGACTACTCCGGACTGATCCGGGCCGATCCCGCAGGTCAGGTCCGCAGCAACCGCCCGATCGCCTTGGTCGCCTCGTCCACCTTGGCGTCGATCTCGTCGCCGCCCTTGAGGGCCGCGTCGGCGACGCAGTGGCGCAGGTGCTCCTCCAGGAGCTGGAGGGCGAAGGACTGGAGGGCCTTGGTGGAGGCGGAGACCTGGGTGAGTATGTCGATGCAGTAGACGTCCTCGTCGACCATCCGTTGCAGCCCGCGGATCTGCCCCTCGATGCGACGCAGCCGTTTCAGATGCTCCCCTTTGCGCTCGTGATACCCGTGCGTGACGGGATGCGCGACGCTCCCGTCCTGCCCTTCGGAGGGCGTCGGGACCGCGTCGGCCTCGGTGGTCGTCATCACGTCCTCCAGTTCCGGATATATACCCCTGCCGGGTATATGGTAACGAAGTTTGCCGGGTAGAGGGCTTGGGGAAAGCCCCCGTGCTGATCACTGTCCCCGATGGGCGACACTGGTCGGCGGCCCATTAGCCGTGGCCGGATGATGCCCTTAGCATCAGCCTGACCGAAACCGATGCATCCCGAGGACCCCTTGTGCGCTTTCGTCTGACCCCCAGGGAGACGAGCTTCTACGACATGTTCGCCGCCTCCGCGGACAACATCGTCACGGGCTCGAAGCTCCTGATGGAACTGCTCGGGGCGGACTCCTCCGCCCGGGCCGAGATCGCGGAGCGGATGCGGGCAGCGGAACACGCGGGCGACGACGCCACGCATGCGATCTTCCACCAGCTGAACTCCTCGTTCATCACACCGTTCGACCGCGAGGACATCTACGCCCTCGCGTCGTGCCTCGACGACATCATGGACTTCATGGAGGAGGCCGTCGACCTGGTCGTCCTCTACAACGTCGAGGAACTGCCCAAGGGCGTCGAGCAGCAGATCGAGGTGCTGGCCAGGGCCGCGGTGCTGACGGCGGAGGCGATGCCGAACCTGCGCACCATGGACAACCTCACCGAGTACTGGATCGAGGTCAACCGGCTGGAGAACCAGGCCGACCAGATCCACCGCAAACTCCTCGCGCACCTCTTCAACGGCAAGTACGACGCGATCGAGGTGCTGAAGCTCAAGCAGATCGTGGACGTCCTGGAAGAGGCGGCGGACGCGTTCGAGCACGTGGCGAACACGGTGGAGACCATCGCCGTCAAGGAGTCCTGAGCCGACGATGGACACGTTCGCGCTCATCGCGACCATCGCGGTCGCGCTCTTCTTCACGTACACCAACGGCTTCCACGACTCGGCGAACGCGATCGCGACGTCCGTGTCGACGCGTGCGCTGACCCCGCGGGCGGCGCTGGCCATGGCCGCCGTCATGAACCTCGCCGGCGCCTTCCTCGGCTCCGGGGTCGCCAAGACGGTCAGCGAGGGCCTCATCCAGACGCCGGAGGGCTCCCAGGGGATGGGCATCCTCTTCGCGGCGCTGATCGGGGCGATCGCCTGGAACCTCGTCACCTGGTACTTCGGCCTCCCCTCATCCTCCTCGCACGCCCTGTTCGGGGGCATGGTCGGCGCGGCGCTCGCGGGCGGCACCAAGGTCTACTGGGACGGCGTCCTCGACAAGGTCGTCATCCCGATGTTCGTCTCCCCACTGGTCGGCCTGGTCGTCGGCTACCTGGTGATGACGGCGATCCTCTGGCTGTTCCGCAAGGCCAACCCGCACAAGGCGAAACGCGGTTTCCGCATCGCCCAGACCGTCTCGGCGGCCGGCATGGCCCTGGGCCACGGCCTCCAGGACGCCCAGAAGACGATGGGCATCGTGGTGATGGCCCTGGTCATCTCCGACGTCCAGAGCTACGGCGACCCCATCCCGGTCTGGGTGAAGATCATCTGCGCGGTGATGCTCTCGCTCGGCACCTACGCGGGCGGCTGGCGCATCATGCGCACCCTCGGCCGCAAGATCATCGAACTCGACCCGCCCCAGGGCTTCGCCGCGGAGACCACGGGCGCGTCGATCATGTTCACCACCGCCTTCCTCTTCAAGGCCCCCATCTCCACGACCCACGTCATCACGTCGGCCATCATGGGCGTCGGCGCGACCAAGCGCGTCAAGGCGGTCCGCTGGGGAGTGGCCAAGAACATCGTCCTGGGCTGGTTCATCACGATGCCGGCGGCGGCGTTGGTGGCGGCGGGGGCGTATGGGGTTGTGAGTCTGGCGTTTTTGTAGGGGGGCCTCCCGGTGCGGGGGAGGGGCAGCCTCAGCCCATCTCAGCCCGTCCGGCGCTTGAGGACGAGGCCGTTCAGGCCGAAGGGGGGTCTGGGGGCAGCGCCCCCAGGATCTTGTGCCTGGCCAGGCGACGCAGGCCGGCATCAATCAGCCCGTCCGGCGCTTGAGGACGAGGCCCGTTCAGGGCTGAAGCGGGGGTTCGGGGGCGGGACGCCGACGCCGGGGGACGTTCCAGTCGTCGAGCCGCTCGGTGACCCAGACGGGGTTGACCTGGTATTCGCGGGCGAGGCTGGTGATGGATGCCCCGGCGAGGTAGCGGGCGGTGACCTCAGCCTGGTCGGCGGTGAACTGGGCCTGGGCGGCCCTGACTTCGGCGGTGGAACGGCGCTGGGTGCGGCCTCGGAAGACGTGCCCGGCGGGTCGGCGCAGGGCGTGGGCCTCGTGCCGGTGACGCCGGGGCACCCCCCACTCGACGAGGCGCAGGGCGAGCCAGTTGGGGGTGACGCCGTAATCGGCGGCGATGCGGGAGACGGGTTCGTGGGCCTGGTAACGCCGGATGATGACATCACTGTCGGCGCGGGCGGCGTCGCGGGCGGCGATCTTTTCGGCGGGAGTGAGGGGGGCAACGGCCTTGGTGCGGGCG
Organism: Streptomyces sp. NPDC091279; assembly: GCF_044757465.1. Lineage (NCBI taxonomy): Bacteria > Bacillati > Actinomycetota > Actinomycetes > Kitasatosporales > Streptomycetaceae > Streptomyces > Streptomyces sp. NPDC091279. The sequence goes on from NZ_JBIVVA010000012.1 coordinate 63,149, forward strand.
GGAGTTGTCACGGTGACGTCCATGGGTCCTCCGGCGCGAGGACGTAGAGGGGGTGGGCGAGCCCGCCGACCCGATGCCACACCGGCAACGGGGCGGGCGTGGGGGCGGGGGTGTAACTGTCGTGCGGGGTGCGGGAGTTCACGGGCCACACGGTGAGGGTGTAGGTGCAGTCGTCGTCGTCCGTGAAGGTCACGTAGAGCGGGTAGCCGCGTTTGATGTGGGTGCGGGCGGCGTGCAGTTCGTCGGTGTCGGCGGCCCAGGCGCGGAGTTCGCCGGAACAGCCGGGGTCGGGCACACGGAAGGCGTGCATCAGGGGTGACACCCACGGGGTGCCGGTGGGCCGGGGGGCCAGCCGGTCCGCGACCCGCACGGCCTCTCCGGCGAGCCAGCGCAGTATCAGCTTCGGGGAGATGGACTGGAACGTCCCGAGGACCAGCCACTTCGGTTCGCCGGTGCCGGGGGCGGACCACTCGGCGCGGACCTCGGCCCGGTAGCTCGACGGCTCCAGGGGAAGGCCGGTGCGGCGGGAGTGGTGGAGGGTGTTCGGCCACGCGGAACGGCGGCGTCGCCGGGGGCGTAACCAGCGCGGGAGGCGGAAGTTCAGCCGGGGGCGGGTGGTCATTTCGGGTCACGCTTGCAATAGGCGTTCGTGCGGCTCTGCGCGTTGGCACGGGCGAGTTCGGCACGCAGGCGCTGTTCGGGGCTGGCCGGCGAGACGTCGCGGGGATCGACGTCCCACTCGACACCCCCGTTCACGGGACGCAGGTACCAACGGCCGAACAACGCGGCCCGGAACTCACCCACCTTGTCGTGAGCGTCGACCAACAGGGTTCCGAGGGACGGGGCGGGTGGGGGTCCGTGCCTCGTGACGGGAACGGCACCCTTGGACCCGCCCGCGCCCAAGGCGACGGTGTTTACCTCTGCCGTAGGGTTGTCTTCATTCATGCTCGCCACCGCAAAGCTCCCTTCTTGGCTTTTCCTTAAGACAACTGCGGCGGATCAAGATCAGTTGGCACAGACCTTGCACAACGGGGGCTGGGTGTCACACATATGACGGCGCGTCGCACTGACCACATGCGACAGTGAACGCATGGAGAGCACTCCCGCGCCCGGTGAGAACATCGCCGTACTGCGCAAAGCACGAGGGCTGGGACAAGCCAAGCTGGCACGGCTGGCGGGTCTCTCTTTGTCCTACCTGAGCAAGATCGAAGTCGGGACCCGACCCGTCACGCCCCCGGTAGTGGCCGCCGTGGCAAAAGCCATGAGGGTGCCGACCGCGCGGATCTACGGACAGCCCTTCCTGGGCGTGACGGAGCAGGCTGAACTGCTCGACGCCCTACGGGACTCGGTACGGCGCTACACCCTGCCCCGGGAGGACGTTCCGCCACCGGCCCTGCTGGCGGCCGCCGTGGACAGGGCGATGCGGCTGCGGGCCGAGACGCGGTACCTGGAACTCCTCGCGATGCTGCCCAAGCTCCTGGGGCAGGTGACCGCAACGGCCCTGTCATCGCCGGGAGAAGCGGGAGCCTGGGCCCACGTTGTCGACGTGTACGGGTGCGCCTACGCGGCCGCTCACCGCATGGCACAGCCCGACCTCGCCGACATGATCGTGTCCCGGCAGGCCTGGGCCGCCCAGCAGACGTGGAACCCCGAGGCCGAGGTCGCCACGGCCTGGAACGAGGCCGGTACCTATCAGAGCGCCGGCCAGTACGCCGATGGAATCTCCATCGTCGAGCGGGCCATTTCCAAGTACGAGAATGTCGCGCGCGGTAACTCGCCCGCGAAGGCGATGAGTCTGGGCTCCCTCCACCTTCGGGGCGTTGTCCTTGCTTCGCGGCACAAGGACAAAGAAGCGGCTGCCGATCATCTCCGGAAGGCCCACGAGTACGCGGAACTCGTCCAGAGCGACCTGCTCTGGCACAACCTGACCTTCGGACCAGAAAATACGGCTCTCTACGAGCTGGCCGCCCACATCGAGCTGGGGAAGCCCGACAAGGCGGTGGAGATGGGCACGGTGCTGGTGGCCGCGCCTCCCCGGACCCTCACCCCGAACCGCCTCGGCCGGATGTACATCGACATAGCCCGCGCGCGGCTCGACACGAGGGACTACTCCGGCGCCGAAGAAGCCCTGGACAAGGCGTTCGCGGTCTCCCCGCAGATGACTGAGGTACACCCCATGGCAAGAGAGGTGATCCGGGTCCTCTTCGTCCTCCACCAGAGAACCCGGCCAGCACTCATGACGATGGCAAAGCGCACGGGCCTGTCCAACTGAGCCGATGCCCGGCGTGAAGGGTGCCGGGTTCGGCGGGGTCTGAGGCCGGGGACGTTGCCTCAAGTCCGTTCAGGCGGGCGGGGGTTGGTCGCCGTCTGTCGGGGTGTTCGGGGGCTTGCGTGGGTGCGGGTCCATTTGCCTTCCGTGCGGGGTGAGTTGGGGTGCGGGCCGGTCATGGGGGAGGGCCGTGCCCAGCTTCCCGGCCGGGAACTGCCAGGACGACTCCCCTTCGCTGACCCGCCGCCGCTACGCTCGACGCCCCCGCCAACTCCGTTTGCTCACAGGGGACTTGAACGGCTGATGCATACCGACCTCCCCGACCCCGCGATCCTCGCCCTGATCCAGGAACACACCGGCCCGGTCTCCGAACTCCGGTGTACCGCAGGTGGGTTCAGCTCGGATCTGACGGCACTGGTCGGCTGCGAGAAGGGCGCCTTCTTCGTCAAGGCCGTCCGCAACCGGCCCGGCGGCCGACGGGACTCCCTCCTCCGGGAACGGCTGGTCAACGCGTCCGTGCGGTCGCTGTCCCCGCCTCTGCTGTGGGATGTGGAGGACGACGGGTGGGTGGTCCTGGGGTTTGAGGCGGTCGAGGGCCGGGACGCCGACTTCGCTCCCGGGTCACTGGACCTGCCTCTCGTGGTCGACGCCGTTGCCCGGGTCGGCCGACTCCCGCTTCCGGAGGTGGCGCGGGACTGGCGTGAGACCCGGTGGGACCGGTTCGCGAGGGACCGTTCTGAGGCGGAACTGTTCCAGGGGGACTCGCTTCTCCACACGGACGTCAATCCGAGCAACTTCCTTGTCGGAGAACGGGAGTTGTGGGTCGTTGACTGGTCCTGGCCGACCCGGGGCGCCGGTTTCCTCGACCCGGCTCTCCTCGCCGTTCAGCTCATCGCCTCCGGACACACCCCGGCGTCCGCCGAGGGATGGGTCGCCCGATGCCCGGCGTGGCAACAGGCCGACCCCGCCGCGATCGACGCCTTCGCCGGCGCCAACTCCCTTATGGGCGAGGCGTTTTTGGCTCGCAAGCCGGATGCCGGGTGGCTGAGGGCGATGGCCGAGGCATGCCGGGCGTGGGCCGGGCATCGGGGGGGCGGGGTGGAGCAGGGCGGGTAAAGGAACGGGGAGCGGTGCTCTGGGCGGCCAGTGCGTGGAGGTCGCCGTCAACCTCGTTGCCCCGCAAGGGATCGCACCGGTCCGGGGCTACCTGCCGTCGGTGTCTTCGCCGAAGGTGACCTCCAGTTCTGCGGCCAGGGCCTCGGCCAGTTGGAGGGTCTGGGGGCGGTCGATGACGACGTGCCGGAGTGAGGTGAGGCCGCGGAGGTGGGAGAGGTCGTTGCCTCGGAGGTCGAGGCCGCGGTGCTGGCCGCCGTCGAACTCGGTGAGCCGGAGGTCGCAGGCGTCGAACAGGCCGGCGGTCAGCTCGGCGGCGTTGAAGAGGGTCTCGCGCAGTGCGCAGCCGGAGAAGATCACGGGTCCGGCCGTGCGGACGCGGGTGAGCGTGGCGTAGCCGAACGTGCAGTTGTCGAACAGGACGTTGTCGAGGGTGATGTCCTCCAGGGCGGCGCCCATCAGCTTGCAGTCACGGAAGACCGCCCTGCTCACCTTGGTGTCGGTCCACCGCAGGGAGCCCAGGTCGCAGCCGGTGAACTCGACGGAATCCACGCGGAGTTGGTCGAAGCGGGTGCGCCTGGAGGTGAGGCCGGTGACGCGGCCGTCCAGCAAGTGGGTCTCGGCCAGGTCGAGTTCGCGGAGGTCGGCGTCCGTGTACTGGAACTCCGCGAGCCTGCCCCGGCCGCCCTCCAGCGAGGTGACGTTCGAGAGGTAGCGGCCCGGCTCATCCAGGGCGGGAAGGGTGACGCTCGTACGGCGGATCGTGCGGGTTGCCATCAACGGCCTTTCAGCGCGGGCTACTTCTGCTCCGCCCAGGTGTTCCACGTGGGCCGGTTGTCCCACGCTCCTTCAACGATCGTCGGGGCAGGCGGGAGGCCGACTCCATGAGCACGTTCGAAGCCATCGGCAAGATGCCCTACGACTTCTTCCCAGCCCGCCTGCGCTGTCGTGAACTGGCCGAAGCGCTATCCGCCCAAGACGCACCCGTCACCCCCGCGCGTCAGCCCAGCCCGTCAGCCCCGGCGGGGTCCGCGCCGGGCGGCAGTACCCCCGCCAGCGACTCCAGTGACGGGCGGCGACCCCGTTCCACGTGGACGTAGGCCAGGGACGCGGCGAGTTCCGTGTCGCCTGCGCAGATCGCCTCGTACAGCTCGCGGTGTTCCGTGCACAGGATGCCCGGGTCGCGGTCGGAGGTCAGCCGGAACAGCCAGCGCACGCGGGCGCTGATGGGCGCCATCATCGAGTTGAGCAGGCGGCTGCCCGACAGGCGCACGATCGCTTCGTGGAAGGCCGCGTTGGCGGCGGCGATCTCGGCCTGCTGCCCCTCGGCCGTGGCGAGTTCGGCGCGGGCGAAGGCGGGCGAGAGCAGCGCGGTGGAGCGGGCGGCGGCCTGTCCGCTGGCGAGCCGGGCGGCCAGCACTTCCAGGCTCGTGCGCACGCTGAACAGTTCGTCGATGTCGCGCAGGGTCAGCTGGGTGACCATCGACCCGCGCCGGGGCAGCGTGGTGATCAGCCCCTCCGCCTCAAGCTGGGGCAGCGCCTCGCGGATCGGGATGCGCGAGACGTCGAGGCGCTCGGACAGCTCGCGCTCCAACAGCCGTGTGCCGGGCGGCAGATCGCCTTCGATGATGCCGTCCCGCAGGTACTCGTAGACCTTGTGGACCAGGGAACGGCCATCGGTGCCCGAGGACTCCGTGAGTGTCATGGCATACAAGATAGCCGAGGTTCCGTTTCAGCCCCCAGGGGGCTTGATCGGGTTCTGCGGCGTTTGAGTTTGACGGAAACCCCTCTCACCTGGGGTTTTTACGGGGCTGGAATCTGATGCCGTCAGCCCTTACGTCGAGTTAACATCGCAGCCCTGTGGTCATCTGAGCCCCGTTGGTATACCAATAGGACGCACTGGTTGACGGAGGCCCTCATGGATCGCACCGAAACGAGTCACCTGGACCGCACGACCCCGCCCCTCATTCCGACCCCCATCTCGACCCTCATCCCGACCCCGACCCCGACCCCGACCCTCGCCCCGAGCGCGGCCCCCGCATCCCCGGCGGGTGCCGTATGAGTGCGCCGAAGCTCTCCGCGCCGCAGCTCTCCGCGCCGCAGCTCTCCGCGCCGCAGGTCTCCGCGTCGCCGTCGGCGCACCCGGCCAGTAACACCCTCGCGCGGGCTCTCGACGAGGCCGGGTTCACGCGGGCCCAGTTCTGGGTCCTCATGATCATTCTGGCCGGGATGTTCTTCGACACCCTGGAGCAGAACTCCGTGGGGGCGATGGGCAGCCTCATCAAGTCGTCCCTGCACATCGGCAACGACGAACTGACGGCGATCAACAGCTTCACCGTGCTCGGCGGACTGATCGGCCGGTTCGCGGGCGGCTGGATCGCCGACCGGTACGGCCGCCGTACCTCGCTCAGCGTCAACCTCCTCGTCTACACCCTGGGCGGACTGCTCAGCGCCGTCGCGCTGAACTACCCGACCCTGCTGGCGAGTCGGCTGATCGTGGGCATCGGCCTGGGCGGCGAGTTCACCATCGGCATCGCGATGCTGTGCGAGATGGTCGCCACCCGCCACCGCGGCACCCTCGTCGCCATCCTCAACGTCGGCTCCGGCGGCGTCGGCAACTTCCTCTCCTACGGCCTGTTCCTGCTGTTCCTGGGACCGCTCGCCCCCACGCTCGGCGGCGATCAGCTGGTGTGGCGGTGGACGTTCGTGATCCTCGCCCTGCCCGCCCTGATCGTGGTGGTATACCGGCGGCGCCTGCCGGAGACCCCCCGCTTCCTCCTCTCCCAGGGCCGCGTCGAGGAGGCCAACCACTCCCTGGCCCGGCTGACCGGCGACCGGCTCGACCCGAAACACGTACGGTCCGTGCCGCCCGTGCTGACCGAGGCGGACATCCCCGCCCGGCAGGTGAAGGCGTCACCGGCGGCGGTCTTCGGCCGCTCGGTGCTGTCCCGTACGGTCACCATCGGCGCCGCCTCCTGGATGGCGTTCGGCGCGCAGGTCACCCTCAACTTCCTGATGCCGACGCTGCTGACCGAACGCGGCTACACCCTGTCCGACAGCCTGCTCTACACGATGATCATGAACGTCGGCTCGCTGCTCGGGGCCTGTGCCTCGGCGCTGCTCGCGAGCCGCTGCGGGCGGCGGCCGGTCATCGGGGTGGCCGGCGGCCTGGGGTGCCTCACCGCCGTCGCCTTCGCGGTGTTCGCCCACCAGACCGCGGCGATCCTCGTCCTGGGCGCGCTCTTCCAGTTCTTCACCATGCTCACCAACACCACCCTCGCCGTCTGGTCCCCGGAGCTGTACCCGACCCCGATCCGGGCGAGCGGCACCTCCATCGTCAACGGCATCGGCAACATCGCCGGAGCCGTCATGCCCTTCGCCGCCGTCGCCCTGTGGGGCCGGTTCTCGTTCGCCGGTGTCTTCGGGATGGTCGCGGTGATGTACGCGGTGCTCGTCATCGCCTCCCGGTTCGCCCCCGAGACCCGCAGCCGCACGCTCGAAGAGGTCAACGAGACCACGGCCCCCGCACCGACCCACGCCTGACCAGCGGCACCCGCGCCGCCGTAATCCCCCTGGAAAAGGACACCCACATGGACAAGCTCACCGTCTCCGCCACCGCCAACGGCCTGAACTACCTGCCCGAATACCTCGCCGATCAGGAAGGGCTCTTCCAGGACGCGGGGCTCGATGTCACCGCCGTCGCCTGCGACCCGTGGACCGGCGTCCTCGACGACCTCGAATCCGGCCGCGCCGACATCGCGCTCGGCGGCCTGTGGGTACCGGCCATGTACGCGGGCAGCCCCCGCGAACTGAGCGTCGTGTGCCAGCTCAACCACCAGTTCCCGATGGCCATCGCCCTCCGCAACGGCGGTGACACCTCCGCCGGCTTCGCTCTGGAGGACCTGCTCGGCAAGGTCGTTCTGGCGCCCGGCGCGGGCGGCAGCGCCCCCTACGAGTTCACCGCCGGGCTGCTGCGCGAGGCGGGCGTGGACCCGGGCGGCATCCGCTTCGTCCGCGACCTGTCCACGGCGATGCTCGTGGAACTGTTCACCGCCGGGCTCGGTGACGCCATCATCGCGGACCTGGTCACCGCCACCGAACTGGAGGCGTCGGGCGCCGCCCGGATCGTCTTCCGCCACCTCGACGACGGCGGCATCATGCCCAACAGCGTCTACTACTGCCGCACCGAGCGCGTCGAGGAACTCCGCGACCGCATCTCCCGCTTCGTCAGCGGCATCGACACCGCGATGCGGCTCGTGCCGACCGTCGACGCGGGGACCCTCGACGCCATCCTCAAGCACCGCTGGCCCGAGAAGGACCAGGGCATCCTGCGCGAGGCGCAGCGCCAGATGGCCCAGAGCGCCGTGTGGGACACCGTGGCCATCGACGAGAGCGCCAGCGACCGCTGGATGCGCATCCTCGCGGAAGGCGGCCTGGTCACCTCCGCCCCCTCCTACGCCGCCCTCGCCGACGACAGCTTCATGGCGGAGTACCGGTGACGCTGCTGCTCGGCTCCGCCGACCTCACCGGGCTGGTCAGCCGCGCCGAGGTGATCGGGGCGGTCCGCGCCGCCCTCGTCGATCTCGCCGAGGGGCGGGCCGAACAGCCCGCCCCCGTGGCGTTCCCCGGCACCGGCACCACCCAGTTCCTGCCGATGGCCGCGACCTCCCACCGGCTGGGTCTTTCGGCGGTCAAGGTCATGTCCGACGCGCCCGACAACCGCGCGGCCGGGCTGCCGACCCAGCGCTCCACGGTCCTGCTCCTGGACGCCCGCACCGGAGAGTGCCTCGCCGTCCTGAACGGCGAGGTCGGCACCCGGACGCGGACGGCGGCGGCCAGCGCGGTGGCCACCGACGCGCTGGCCCGCCCGGACGCCCGCGTGCTGGGGCTGGTCGGCGCGGGACGCCTCGCGATCGAGCACGTACACGCGCTGCGGGAGGTCCGCGCCCTGGACACCGTGCACGTCTGGTCCCGTTCCCCGGCCACCGTGCGCGCCTTCCGGGACGCGGTCGGTGACCTCGTCGACGTTGTCGAGGCGCCCGACGCGCGGGGCGTGGTGGAGGCGGCGGACATCGTCTGCACCCTCACCCCGGCCCGGCTCCCCGTCGTGCACGGGGAGTGGTTCCGCCCCGGCCAGCACATCAACGCGGTCGGCGCCCCGCCCCGCCCCGACCACCGCGAGATCGACGCGGCGGGCATGGCTCGCGCGAGCGTCGTCGTGGACAGCACCCCCACCCAACTCCTCAAGTCCGGAGAAGCCGTGCTCTCGATCGCGGAGGGAGCCACGACGGCCGAGACCTTCACCCGCGCACTCGGCGCGGTCCTGGCCGGATCGGCCCCGGGCCGCAGCGACGCGCAGGAGGTCACCCTGTTCAACTCGGTCGGCATCGCCCTCCAGGACCTCGCCTACGCGGCCCTCGCCGTGGAGCGCGCGCGGACCGCCGGGATCGGCCTCAACACCCTTACCGCGTACGGCACTTCGGGCCTGCACCTGGCGGCGGGAGCGGGGGCCGCGCGGTGACCGTGATCGCTGTCGTCAACTGCAACACCAGCACCGCCATGACCGACACCATCGCCGCCGGTGCCCGTGCCGTCGCCCTGCCCGGCACCCGCATCCTGCCGCTCACCCCCAGCTGGGGCGTCGCCTCCGCCGAGGGCTGGTTCGACAGCTTCCTCAGCGCCGCCGCCGTTCTGGACCTTCTCCAGAACCTCGACCAGCCGGTCGACGGGGTGGTCATGGCGGGCTTCGGTGAACACGGCCGTGAAGGGGCACGCGAACTCCTCGACGTGCCCGTCGTCGACATCACGGAGGCCGCCGCCCTCTACGCGCTCGTCCTGGGCCGCCGTTTCGGCGTGGTCACCACCCTCGCCCGGGCGGCGGGCCAGATCGAGGACAGCCTGCGCACCGCCGGGCTGCTCGACCGGTGCGCCGGGGTCTTCGCCACCGGCCTGGGCGTGCTCGACCTGGAACGCGACCCGGCGGCCACGGAGGAGGCGTTCCTCGACGCGGCCCGCCGGGCCATGGCCGCAGGCGCCGAGGTCATCTGCCTCGGCTGCGCGGGCATGAGCGGCCTCGACACCCGCATGGCCGACCGGCTCGGCATCCCCGTCGTGGACGGCGTCAGCTGCGCGGTCGGCCTCGTCGAATCGCTGGCCCACCGCCGCCTCACCACCAGCAAGAGCGGAACGTACGCGGCTCCGCTGCCCAAACTCCGCACCCTCGGGCCGGGCGTTCAAGGAGGTGAGAGGGGTGCCTGACGCGCGCCGGACCGTGCGGGCAGTGACGGGGGCCTCGCCGTCACCAGCCCGTGCGCAGCAGGTGGTTGAGGAGGAGGGCCAGTACGACCTGGGCGGTCAGCCAGGCGCGGGGGCGGGTCAGGAACGCGCAGGCCGGTAGCAGCCAGACCGCGAAGGGGAGCCAGATGCGTTCCGTCTCGGCCTTGCTCATGCCGGACAGGTCGGCGGCCAGGACGGCGAGCAGGCTTGCGGACACGAGAACGGCGAGGCGGACGTGCTCGGGGGGCCGGGTGCTCCGGCGCAGCAGCACGGCACCGGTCCGCCGGAGTCCCGGTGCCGTCGCCAGGCCGGTGATCAGGACCGTGCAGGCGAGGTTCGCCCACACCCAGTAGCCGTAGGGGCGGATGCCGCCCACGCCCTGGCGGTAGCGCGTGACCAGCAGCCGGTACGCCTCCCACCAGTCGAACCCGGCGAGCGTGAAGACCGCCGGGACGACGGCCAGACCGGCGAGCGACGCCGCGAGCAGCAGAGGTCGTTGCCCGACCCGCCGTCGGCCCAGCAGGAGCACCGCCGCGAGGAGAACGGCGACGAGGGTGAGGCCGTAGGAGAGGTAGCAGGTGAGCCCGGTCAGGAGGCCGGACGCCGCCGCCCACCAGGGCGACCGGCCGGTGACCGCCAGCGCCAGGAGCGCCACGGCCCACGCGGCGACCGCCGTGAAGTAGGCGTCGGCCGAGGTGCCCATCCACACCGCGGCCGGGGCCAGGACCAGGAAGGGCGCCGCCCGTCGGGCGAGGCTCTCGCCGGCCAGCGCCCGGACCGCGACCAGCACGGCCACACAGGCCGTGGCGCCGACGGCGATGCACCACACCCCGGCCCAGCCGCCGCCCCGCAGCCCGACGCGGTCGAGGAGGACGAAGGTGAGCGTCGCCGCCGGGGGGTGCCCGGCGACATGGGTGGGCCAGGGGGCCGGGGTGCCCAGCACGATGTGGTGGGTGAAGTCCCGCAGGGTGGCCGGGATGTCGTGGAAGCGGGCGACGGCCCCGAGGTATTCGTGCGGGTTGGAGAGCCGCCCCGCGATGCCCCGCTGCCAGCCGTCGACCAGGGCGAGGGAGACGATCCAGACGGTCGACGTCGCCCAGGCCGTCACGAGCAGGGCCCGCCAGCGCAGCCGGGCGGCGAGGGCGGGACCGTAGGCCACCCCGGCCGCCGCCACGAGGACGGCGGCCGGGGTGCCGGGGCCGACGTGCGGGGCCCAAGTGGCCAGCACGGGAGGCCAGTTGACGAACAGGTTGTGGTAGGTGAGCTGGAGGTGGCGTCCGACCAGGACGGCCGCCGTGACGAGGAGGACGGCGGCCACGACGGCGTACAGATCGCGCAGGAGGGGGCGGTTCACCCCCCGCACGCTAGGCCGGGCGAGGGCCGGGATACGTCCGTCCGGGCCGGACGTCAGCGTTTCGTCATGGGTCGTGGAGCCGTTGCGGGGGTGTGCCGGACCTACGGTCGAGCCATGACATGGTCTCCTTCCTCGCCGGGTTTCTGGCGCAGCCCCCTGCGCGGCCCGTGGCTGACCTCGGTGCTGGGCGTCGTCCTGCTCGGCGGGATCACGGTGCTGTTCGTGACGGGGCTGGTGTCGTACGCCGCCTACAACCCGAACCTGGCCCCGGTGAACGACCAGACCCCGGGCAAGGGGCTGCTCGGCTTCTACCTCTTCTCCTGGCCGACCCACCCGGCCTGGCTGTACCGGCTGAACCAGGGCGTGCACGTCACGCTCGGCATCACGCTGATCCCGGTGCTGCTGGCCAAGCTGTGGTCGGTGATCCCGAGGCTGTTCACCCTGCCGCCGGCCCGCTCGCTCGCCCACGCGCTGGAGCGGCTCTCGCTGCTGTTGCTGGTCGGCGGGGCCCTGTTCGAGTTCGTGACGGGCGTGCTCAACATCCAGCTGGACTACGTCTTCCCGGGCTCCTTCTACCCGCTCCACTTCTACGGGGCGTGGGTGTTCTTCGCCGCGTTCACCGCCCACGCCGTCCTGAAGACCCCGGCGGCGGTACGGAACCTGCGCCACCTGGGGGAGCGGGACCTGTCCACCCCGGTGCTGTCGGCCCCGGTTCCGTCGGCGCCGGTCCCGTCCGAGCGGGCCTCTGCCGACCTGGTCCCGTCCGTCTCGGTCGCCTCCGCCTCCGTCCCGTCCGATCTGGTCTCCCCGCGGCCCGATCCGGCGACCTTCTCGCGGCGCGGTGCCCTGTGGTTCGTCGGGGGCGGCTCGCTGCTGCTGTTCGTGACCACGGTCGGGCGCGGCTTCGACGGCGTGCTGCGGCGCACCGCCCTGCTGGCCCCGCACGGGGGAGCCGCACCGGGCAGCGGTCCGAACGGCTTCCAGATCAACAAGACCGCCCGGTACGCGGGGATCGACGCGGCCGAGACGACCGAGGACGCCTGGCGTCTCGTCGTCACCGGACGCACCGGCACCGTCCGCCTGAGCCGGGCCCAACTGGCCCGCCTCCCCCTGCACAGCGCGGCGTTGCCCATCGCCTGCGTCGAGGGCTGGTCGACGTCCGACCAGTGGTGGCGCGGGGTGCGGCTGCGCGACCTCGCCGCGCTCGTCGGCCACGACGTCGATCCGCCGGACGTGCTCGTCGAGTCCCTCCAACGGCACGGCGCCTTCCGGCACGCCGCCCTGCGCGCCAACCAGGTCGCCGACGCCCGCTCCCTGCTCGCCCTGTACGTCAACGGCGAGGAACTCTCCCCCGACCACGGCTTCCCGGCGCGGATCATCGTGCCCGCGGCGCCCGGCGTGCTCAACACCAAGTGGGTGGCCCGCATGACGTTCGGAGACCTGTGATGCGCCCGAGGATGCCGATGCGGGGACGGGTTAGGGGGCCGAGAATGCCGATGCGGGGACGGGTGAGGTGGCCGAGGATTCCGATCGGCAGTCCGTTCCAACTGCTGGTGCTCGCCGCGTCGTTCGCCCTCGTCGGGTATGCGGGCGTGCGGCTGCTGGCCGGGGACTGGTTCGGGGTGGCGGTGTGGTTCGTGGGGGCGGCGCTGCTGCACGACCTCGTGCTGGTGCCGCTGTACGCGGCGCTCGACCGGGCCGTCACCCGGGGGCTCGACGCGGCCCGGCACCGGGAGTGGACGGGGTACGTCCGGGTCCCGGCGGCCTGGTCCTGCCTGCTGCTGCTGGTGTGGTTCCCGCTGATCAGCGGGATGGTGGACCGGCGTTACCGGCTGGCCACCGGAGTCTCCCCGGCGGGCTTCCTGGCCCGCTGGCTGCTGATCACCGCCGTGCTCTTCGCGGCCTCGGCGCTGCTGCTGGCACTGCGGCTGCGCAGGGCGACGAAACAGCGCCCTCCGGCCGTCCACTGACCGACGGCCCGCCACCCGGCCCGGCGGGCGTGCCGCAGCAGCGCCGGGGTGCCCAGCCGCGCCCAGGGGAACGTGCCGTCCGGGCCGTCGCCGTGAGCGACGTCGACGACCTGCACCTCGGCCCGTTCGTCGATGTCCACCGGCGCGGTCTCGGCGATCAGCAGGCCACCGGGGCGAAGCAGCCCGGCCGTCCGGCGCAGCAGGGCGCGCGGATCGCCGCCGATACCGACGTTGCCGTCCATCAGCAGGACGGTGCCCCAACGGCCCTCGCCGGGCAGGGAGTCGAAGACGGAACGGCGCAGCGCCTGCCCTCCGAGCCGTACCGCGTGCTGAACGGCGGCCTCGCTGACGTCGATGCCGAGGGCGGTCCGGCCGCGCGCGGCGAGCGCCGCGACCAGCCGCCCGGGGCCGCAGCCGACGTCCAGCACGGCGCCCTCGCACCGGTCGAGCGCGTCCAGGTCGACCGGGTCGGCGTGCGCGCACCAGCGTTCGACGTCGAGCGGGAGCAGCCACCCGTCGGCCCGGCGCAGGAACAGCGGGCCCCGGCCGGTGCGCAGGGCGGTGGCGTACGGGTCGGCGACGGCCCAGGCGGCCGGAGCGGGCGTGCCGGTCATGGGAGCGTCACCGGCCGGTACCGGTCCAGGCGGGCCGCGAACGCCCCGTGCGGAACGAGCGCGGCGACCGCAAGGGCGTCGGCGGCCGTGTCGACGTCCCGCAGCCGGGGCAGGTCCCGCACCCGCAGCCCCGCCCGCACCAGCCGCTCCCGCTGGACGGCGCCGGTGACGGGCGTCGACATGGGCACGCCCCGCAGCAGCGCGGGGTCAGGGTCGGCCAGGCCGAGGGCCCAGAAGCCGCCGTCCTCGGCCGGACCGAGGTACGCGTCGCACTCCGCGAAGTCGACGGTGAGCAGCTCGGGCGTCACCTGGGGGGTGTCCATGCCGATCAGCAGGGCGGGGCCCGCGCACCCGGCGAAGGCGGCCGCGAGCCGTTCGTCGAGACCGCCCGCGCCCTGCCGAACGACGTCGAAGCCGGGCGGCAGCCAGGGGCCGGGTGCGCCGTCCAGCACGAGGACGCGGCGGGCGGCGGGCGCGGCGGCCACGGCCCGCAGGGTGTCGGCGAGCGCGGCCTCGGCGAGCGACGCGGCCTGCGAGGGCGTGAACGGCGGGGTGAGCCGGGTCTTGACCCGACCGGGCACCGGTTCCTTGGCGATGACGAGGAGGGTGGTCACCGGGCCGTCCGCTCGCCCACGGGTGCCTCGTTCAGCACGCGGCTCATGTCCCGCACCGCCTGCCAGGTGCCGCGCCAGGTGCCCGTCACCTTCGAGGCGCCGGTGCGGGGCAGGTAGGGCACGTCGTGCTCGGCGACGCGCCAGCCCGCGGCGGCGGCACGGACCACCATCTGGAGCGGATAGCCGCTGCGCCGGTCGGTGAGGCCGAGGGCGAGCAGGGGTTCCCGGCGGGCGGCGCGCAACGGGCCGAGGTCGTGCAGGCGCAGTCCGGTACGGCGGCGCAGCAGCCGGGCGAGCGCGAGGTTCCCGGCCCTGGCGTGCGCAGGCCAGGCACCGCGTCGCTGCGGTCGGCGGCGGCCGAGCACCAGGTCGGCCGCGCCGGAACGGACCTCGCGGACGAACGGTTCCAGCTGGGCCGGGTCGAGGGAGGCGTCGCAGTCGCAGAAGCACACGATCTCGGCGGTGGCCGCGGTGAGCCCCGTGTGGCAGGCGGCGCCGAACCCTCGCCGGGGTTCGTGCAGGACGGTCGCCCCGAGGGCCCGGGCGATCTCCCCGGAACCGTCGGTGGAGCCGTTGTCCACGACCAGGGCTCGCCAGCCGGCCGGAATCCGGGCCAGGACCCAGGGGAGGGCCTCGGCCTCGTTCAGGCAGGGGAGCACGACATCTACGTCCGCGTCGGTGATCACGGCTCTCACCCTACGAACCGGAATCGGGCATATCGGTCCTTAGCTCCTTACGAAACGCGAACGTCGGCTCCTGCGGAACGCGAACGTCCACTCCTTACGAAACGTGGACGTCCAGGCGCCGGGGGCCGACGGGAGCC
Organism: Streptomyces sp. NPDC091279; assembly: GCF_044757465.1. Lineage (NCBI taxonomy): Bacteria > Bacillati > Actinomycetota > Actinomycetes > Kitasatosporales > Streptomycetaceae > Streptomyces > Streptomyces sp. NPDC091279. Next base: position 78,182 of record NZ_JBIVVA010000012.1, read on the forward strand.
GCACGGAGGCCGGCCGGGTGCGAGGCTGGGCGCATGCAGCAGCCGTACGAGACGGGCGGCGCGGACGCCCGCACCCGGGTCCTGGTCGTCGACGACGACCCCACGGTCGCGGAGGTCGTCGCCGGATACCTGGACCGGGCCGGATACGCCGTCGACCGGGCCGACGACGGTCCGGCGGCCCTGGCCCGGGCCGCCGCGCACTGGCCCGACCTCGTCGTGCTGGACCTGATGCTGCCCGGCATGGACGGCCTGGAGGTCTGCCGCAGGATGCGCGGCCACGGGCCCGTGCCGGTCATCATGCTCACCGCGCGCGGCGACGAGGACGACCGCGTCCTCGGCCTTGAGGTCGGCGCCGACGACTACGTCACCAAGCCGTTCAGCCCGCGCGAACTCGTCCTCAGAGTGGAGTCGGTGCTGCGCCGCACCCGCCCCGCGACGGGGACGCGGGTGCTGAGCGCGGCCGGGCTGACCGTCGACCCGGCCGCCCGCCGCGCCACCAAGAACGGCAGCGAACTCGCCCTCACCCTGCGGGAGTTCGACCTGCTCGCCTTCTTCCTGCTCCACCCGGGGCGGGCGTTCGGCCGGGAGGACCTGATGCGCGAGGTGTGGGGCTGGGACTTCGGTGACCTGTCCACGGTCACCGTGCACGTCCGCCGGCTGCGCGGCAAGGTCGAGGACGACCCGGCCCGGCCCCGGCTGATCCAGACCGTGTGGGGCGTGGGCTACCGCTTCGCACCCGACGGCGGGCAGGAGAGCTGACCGTGCGCGACACCCTCCTCATCGCCCTGTACGCCTTCGCCGGTGCCGCCGTCACCGGCCTGGCCGGGGCCGGTGCGCTGCGCCTGCTGCGCCGCCGTTCGCTCACCGCCTCGCTCGCCGTGACAGCGGCGGTCGGCGTGGTCGCCATGCTCACGGGCACGCTCGCCGTCGCCTGGGCGATGTTCCTGTCGCCGCACGACCTCACCGTGGTGACGACCGTGGTCGCGATGGCGGCCGTGGTCTCCCTCGCGACGGCGCTGCTGCTGGGCCGCTGGGTCGTCGCCCGCAGCCGCGCCCTCGCCGCCGCCACCCGCTCGTTCGGTGACGGCGGCGCCTTCGCCGCGCCCGACGGCCCGGCCACCGCCGAACTGGAGTCACTCGGACGGGAGTTGGCGGCGACCAGCGCCAAGCTCGCCGCGTCCCGCGACCGGGAACGCGCGCTGGAGACCTCCCGCCGTGAACTGGTCGCCTGGATCTCCCACGACCTGCGCACCCCGCTGGCCGGGCTGCGGGCCATGTCCGAGGCGCTGGAGGACGGCGTCGCCGCCGACCCCGACCGTTACCTGCGACAGATCCGCACCGAGGTCGAACGCCTCAACGGCATGGTCGGTGACCTCTTCGAACTCTCCCGCATCCACGCCGGCACGCTGCCGCTGACGTACGCCCGGGTCTCCCTCTACGACCTGATCGGTGACGCCCTCGCCGGCGCCGACCCGCTCGCCCGCGCGCACGGCGTACGGCTGGTCGGGGACGACGTGGCCGCCGTCCCGGTCGAGGTCGACGGCAAGGAGATGAGCCGCGTCCTGGGCAACCTGCTGGTCAACGCGATCCGCCGGACCCCGGCCGACGGCACGGTCGCGGTGGCCGCCGCGCGCTCGCCCGAGGGCGTGGTCGTGTCCGTGACGGACGGCTGCGGCGGCATCCCCGAGGAGGATCTGGCCCGCGTCTTCGACACCGGCTGGCGTGGCACGCACGCCCGGACGCCCCCGGCGGGCGCGGGACTTGGCCTCGCCATCGTGCGCGGCATCGTGGAGGCCCACCACGGCCGGGCCACGGTACGCAACATCCCGGGCGGCTGCCGCTTCGAGGTACTGCTACCCGCCGCCGTTTCCTGAACAGGGGGCGGCAACGACGGTCCCGGGACCTGCCCGACGGACCACACCGCAGACACGGCCCTCGGCACGCCGCAAGCCCTTCGAGGCTCTTGGATGCCCTTCACGCCCCTTCGATGCCCTTCGATGCTCTTCGAGCAGGCGGTACCCCACCCCCGACCCACCTCCGCCGCGCATCCGCCGCGCATCCGCCGCGCATCCGCCGCGCATCCGCGCGCACCAGGCCCAGTTCACGTCCGCCGCCAAGGCCCCGTTGCTTCCCCGCGACGCGACCGGCCGGACCGCCCCTACGCCCCCCGCGCCCCGGCCCGCGCGAACTCCGCCATGCCCTCCGCGAAACCGACCCGGGGCCTCCAGCCCAGTTCGGCCCGCAGCCGTGCCGAGTCGGCGGTGATGTGCCGGACGTCCCCGAGCCGGTACTCGCCGGTGACGACGGGCTCGGGCCCCCCGCACGCGTCCGCGAGCGCCCGCGCCAACTCGCCCACGGTGCGCGGCTCACCGCTGCCCGTGTTGTACGCCGTCAGCGCCCCGCCCGGCACCTCGGCCGCCTCCAGCGCGGCCACGTTGGCGGCGGCGACGTCCCGCACCTGCACGAAGTCCCGCCGCTGACGGCCGTCCTCGAAGACACGCGGCGCCTCACCCCGGGCGAGCGCGGACCGGAAGAAGGAGGCGACCCCGGCGTACGGGGTGTCGCGGGGCATCCGGGGCCCGTACACGTTGTGGTAGCGCAACGACACCGCCGTGCCGCCCGTCGACCGGGCCCAGGCGGCGGCCAGATGCTCCTGCGCGAGCTTGGTCGTGGCGTACACGTTCCGCGGATCGACCGGCGCGTCCTCCCCGACCAGCCCGGGAACCAGCGCCTCCCCGCACACCGGGCACGCCGGTTCGAACCGCCCCGCGTCCAGATCGGTGACCGTCCGTGGCCCCGGCCGCACGACCCCGTGCCGCCCGCACGCGTACCGCCCCTCGCCGTACACGACCATCGACCCGGCCAGCACGAGACGCGCCACCCCGGCGTCGGCCATCGCGGCGAGCAGCACGGCGGTGCCGAGGTCGTTGCGCGAGACGTACTCGGCCGCGTCGGCGACGCCGTTGCCGAGCCCGACCATCGCCGCCTGATGGCAGACGGCGTCGATCCCGGCGAGCGCGCGGGCGACCGCCACCGGGTCGCGCACATCGGCGCCGGGAGCCGCCCGGACGTCGTACACGACGGGCTCGTGCCCGTGGGCCGTGAGCGCCTCGACGACATGGGACCCGATGAACCCGGCACCGCCGGTGACCAGTACACGCATACGCCCACGCTAGATCCGCAACCCCGCCCCACCCCACGACCGCCCCACCACGTCACCACTCCGTAAGACCCGCCAGGCCCATCCCAACGGGGCGGAACGCCACCCCACGAGACGCGGTCCGGCCACGACGGCTCCGTCCTGCGGTTCCCGCGCTTGCGCCGGGCGGTCCCGGCCCCCGGAGACGTGGCGTGTCTTCGGGAGCCGGTCTGCTCTCAGCGCCGCGAGAGCAGGTGCGCGATCTCGGTGGCGACGCCGCCCGCGATGAACAGAAAGGCCTCCTTGGCCTTCCGCTTGAGGGCCAGCAGGTCGCGGCGGACCGTTCGTTTGGGCGCGGTGACCCGCCTCCGCCCGAGGTTCAGATCGAGATACGGGCGGGATTTCTTCGGCTTCTTCGCCTTGCGGGAGGTCTTCGTGGGCATGGCTGTCTCCTGTCCGTCCGGATGTGAGGGACAGGACTTTGAGGGACGCGGGGGTTAGCCCCGCAACTCCTGCCTGACCTGTACTTTCTCCGCTCGCGCGGGCGCTTAGCACAGACGGGGGTTAGCTCCGCAACTCCCGCTGTCCGGCGGTCTTCTGACTCGTTCGAGTGGAGCGTGCGGTTGGGGCGTGACCGCTGAAGCTCAAGGGAGGCGGCCGGGGAAGCGATTTTCTCGTGCTGCTCCGGAGGCAGGGCGTGCCATGAATTCTGCTGTCTTGTCGATGCGTTGAACGGCCTCCCCGAACGGGGCGGCCGAGGAATCCCGTTCGGCCTCTTCGGAAAGGGCCGTGCGCGGGTGAGGACACCATCGATGAAAGGACGGCTCAGATGACAGCCATCACGAACGCCTGGGTGTACGAGAGCGGTGCGCTCGGCTTCAGGCGCGGTGAGGACGTGCACATCACGGACCGGGGTCAGGGTGACATCCGGTCGATCGTGGACCTGGTCAGCGGTCTGCCTTCCGGCTGGGGGAACCCGGACTGCGTCTGGCACTACCAGAACAGCGGCGCCTACGGGGTCGTCCAGGGCGGGGAGGTCTACTTCAGCGACAAGTCCGACGTCCGGAAACTGCACGAGGCGTTCCCCACTCTTCCCAGCGACTGGCTGGACGGCATCATCGACGCGTGGGTGTACGAGAGCGGTGCGCTCGGCTTCAGGCGCGGTGAGGACGTGCACATCACGGACCGGGGGCAGGGTGACATCCGGTCGATCGTGGACCTGGTCAGCGGTCTGCCCTCCGGCTGGGGGAACCCGGACTGTGTCTGGCACTACCAGAACAGCGACGCCTACGGGGTCGTCCAGGGCGGGGAGGTCTACTTCAGCGACAAGTCCGACGTCCGCTCTCTCCACGAGGCGTTCCCGAGCCTGCCCAGCAACTGGTAGGCCACCGGAACAACTCCACCGTGAGGTGCGGGACCGAGCCGACCGTACCCGGGGAAGCGGCACAACCCCCGGGCACGGTCGGCCTCTTGCGCCGCCGGGACGGTAGGGACCGGGGTCCGGTGCCGATGCCAACGGCGGTTCCGTCAAGGTGAGTCGGGCTGCGCCGGCAAGCTCGCCCGCGAGGAACAGGGCGCCCCGCGATGACGAGGTCGCCGGGCGCTTTCTCTCCCGTCACAGGGTGACGACCTGTCCGTGTCCCGCCTCGTGGGCGAGGGCGACGGCCCAACGGGCGAGGGCCACGTCGAGATCGGGGCGGCCGACGCAGTTCACGTGCCAGGGGCGTCGCCGGGTGTCCCAGGGGGCGTCGGTGAAGTCGTGGACGGCGGGTCTGGCCCGTGCGGGGTCCTGCCCGGCCCACCAGATCGCCAGGGACTGGACGCCTCTCCGCAGGGTTCCTTCGAGGTCGTCGGCGATCAACGCCCCGCTGCGGGCGCACCGTTCGACGAAGGCCAGGGGCGCTTCGTGACCGCCGAGGTTCACATGGACGGCGTCGTCGTCGAGCCAGGAGCCGCTGAAGACGGGCGCGGCGGCCGTGGTGGCCGTCACGAGCAGGTCCGCGCCCTGCACGGCGTCTTCCGGGCAACGGGCCGTCACCAGCCGGTACGGGGTGGGACCGATGGCGGTCGTGAGCGCGTCGGCACGCAGATGGGGCGAGTAGAGGCGCACCTCGCGCGGGCCGGGGCCGTCCAGGCGGGCCCACAGCCGGGCCAGGGTACGGGCGATGTCGCCGCTGCCGAGGATGCCCACGACCTCGGCGCGGCAACGGTCCCGCACGACGCAGGCGTAGGCGGCGGTGCGGAGTGAGGACAGGAGCGTGGAGCGGACGAGGGCGGTCGGGCGGACGGTCGCCGGATCGTAGAGCACGTACAACGCGCAGGCCCGCGGCAGCCCCCGGACGCGGTTGAGCGCGTTGGCACCGACCGCCTTGAAACCCGCGGTCTCGGGGCCCGGCGCGGTCCCTCCCATCGCCTGTCCCTCCTGCGGTTCCCCGCGCGGGAGTCGAGGGTGTACCTCCGCGACCGGTTCGCCCGGTTCAAGAGCGAGCGGCGCGGCTGCTGGGGCCCGGCCGGAGCCGGTCACCGGAGGGCGAGCCTCCTGGGGTGATGACGGGGGAGGCGCTCGGTGGGCTCTCCAAGTGCCGTGGCTGAACGTATCGTTGGCCGATGCGCGCACACCCCGTCGACCGTCCGGCCGATCTCGACATGGTCCGTGAGTCCTACGACCGCGTGGCCGACAACTACGCCCACATGGTGGTGACGACGGGAATCGGTGACATCCGGCAGCACCACTGGCTGAAGGCGGCCATCGACGCCTTCGCCGACACCGTCGCCGGGCTCGGTCCCGTCCTCGACGTCGGCTGCGGCCCCGGCACGGTCACCGCCTACCTCGCTGAACGCGGGCTCGACGTGTCCGGCGTCGACCTCTCACCCCGGATGATCGAGAACGCGCGCCGACTGCACCCGGAGTGCCGGTTCAGCGTCGGGTCGGCCACCGAACTCGACCTCGACGAGGCGTCCCTCGGCGGGGTGCTCGGGTGGTGGTCGCTGTTCAACCTGCCCCGGGACGTCCTCCCGCAGGTCCTCGCCCAGTTCGTCCGGGCGTTGAAGCCGGGCGGGTACTTCATCACGGCCACGCATGTCGGCGACGAGGACGCGGTGCGCACCGAGGCCTACGGGGGTGTGCCCGTGCGCTGGACGACCCACAAGTGGCGGCCGGAACAGTTCGTGGACCTGATCGAACAGGCCGGTCTGGAGACGGTGGCCGAACTCCGGCTCCCTCCCGAGGAGTACAGCGGGCCCGGGGTGGTCGTCATGGCCAAGCGCCCCGGCTGACGGGCTCGGAGTCGGGGAACGTCGTTGCCCACCTGCGGTTCACCCGTTCGAGTGAAGATCATTGAGGCCACCGCTCGGGGCGCACAGCCGTATGGACACTGTGGACATGTCAACATTTCCGCAAGGCAACTTCACCATCGTCAACGACGAGACCGGCCGCTGTGTCCGCGTCCGGCTCGGCAGGTCCACGGATGTCAGCGACTGGAAGGAGGGCACCAAGTACCTCCAGACGGTGACCGAGAAGCCGTTGCTCGAACTCGGCGAGGCGGACAACAGCCCCGCGACCGTCTGGTGGTTCCACACCGGCGACGACGCTCAGGAGCGCCGGCCGTTCAACCAGATCGTCAGCTACCCCGTCGGCGAGTACCAGAACATCGGCCGTCACTGCGTGTGGCTCTACACCGACGCGCTCGAAGAGGAGAAGGAGAAGCAGCGCGCGGCCCGGCAGTTCGCCGACCGGCTGGACAGCATGCCCGAGCCGCTCAGGGAGAGGCTCGGTGAGCTGATCCCCGCCGACTGGAAGGCCCAGCATGCGAAGAAGACGGCCGGCGAACTGAAGTTATGGCAGTGGCTGCGGGAGATTCAGGAGCGGGCGCGTGCCAAGGTCGAGGCCGAATTGGAGGCTTGGGAGACCGACGAGGAGCCGTTGAGCGACGACCAGTTGGACGCCCTCGAAGCGCTCCGGGAGCGGGAACTGGAGTACGGGTTCGCGTGGAACGCGGCGCAGGCCAGGGACGAGGCGCTTCCGGAAGAGCCGGAGTGGACCGAGGAGGAGAAGGCGCTGCGGGAGGAGATCGCACCCCGGTACGAGGAGATCCGCGCCTACGCCGAGGAGTTCATCTCCGAGTACGAGGAACCCCGGCTCAAGGACCTGGAGTTGGAACGGCAGGCCAAGATCCTCGCGGACGAGCGGCGCAGCTGGCACGAGAACTGTGTTTTCCTCACGTTCCACGGGGAGAGCGGGCTCGGCAGCATGAGCAAGGAGCACCTCTCCGTGCTCCGCGCCTATCTCGCCGGGGCCGCCGAGGAGGGCATCCACCCGACGCCCGACGCGCCCGGCGCGCGGACCGGAATGTACGGCTCCGGCGCCAGTCGTGGCCGGGGCAGCACCTACCGGTGGGTGTACGACGGCACCTACATCTACGGCGCGGACAGCGGGACCGTGCCGTCGGAGCGGACCTACTGGACCGACGACAACGGCTACCTGGTCGGCAAGAACAAGGGCGGCCCCGGCCAGACGTGGACGATCGCCCCGTGGACGCCGACCCCGCGACCCGAGGCTCGCCCGTTCTCCCTCATGCTCACGGGCCTGTTCGGCCCCATCGGCGATTTCCTGCGCGTCTTCGGCATCTGACGGCCCCTGGGCGGAGAGCGCCGCGTCGGCTCAAGTCCGTTGCCGCAGAAGGTCGTTGGCCGCTCGGGGGAGAACGGCGGTGCGAACGGCCGTCGGGCTGACGGGTGCCGCGCGATGCGTGACGCGTGACGTGCGACGCGTGACGTGCGCGAAGAGCGCCGCGCCCCCGCCGGGAACGTTCCCCGGCGAGGGCGCCCCGCGGTCGGCATGGGCCTCCGGCGTCAGGTGCACGTGCCGGTGACGTAGCGCCACTTCTGGTCGGCGGCGCTGGCGCGGAGGGCATCCGCGACGGCGGTCTCGACGGCCTGTTGGCACTCCTCGGACATCTTGCCGACGCTGAGGGTGTTGGCCAGGCCCACCGCGGCGATCGAGGAGGAGCCGATCTGCGCCTGGATGTTCTGGCCGGCGAACGGGGACGACAGCACACCCTGGTTGTCGATGCGCATCGTGGCGTCGTGGACGATCGTCCCGCGAGTCCACAACTTCGGGTACTTCGTCGCGAGGGCTCCGCCCAGGGTGGCCAGCTGCTTCTTCTCCTTCGCGCTCGGCTCCTTGACCTTCGCCTTGCTCCCTACCTCGATCGTGATGTCGTTGGCCATGGTCGGCTCCGTTCGTCGCTGGTTTCTAACGGCCGCCGTCCTGAAGGAAGAAGCGGCCGCTGGTGAGGTCGTAGGGGTGGCCAGTCGCACCCCCTCGTACACATAGCCGGGGTCCCGGTTGCGGATCAGGCAGGTGCCGCCGCTCAGCGTGTAGGCGTCGCCGGGGTCGGCGTCGAGCGAGGCGTTGACCTGGAGCCGCGTCCCCGCCGTGGCCGGGATGGCGCAGGCGTAGACGCGGCACGGGTGGTCCCAGGTCGCCACGGTGGTCTCGGTCGGAGTGAACGACGCCCAGACCACGAGCGTGGGTGACGTCGGCGGCGGAACCTTGCAGAGCGTCACCCGTTGACCGTGGCGGGCTGGAACAGGCCCGAGGTGATGGCCTGGACGTCCCCGATACGGAAATTCGGGTTCGAGTCGAGGACGGTGTAGGCGTTGGGAGCCTCCGGGCCGGGGAATGACGGGAGTGGTGCTGAAGCGCGACTGGGATCTTTCCATGCCGGTGGCGGGGAATCGCAAGACCCGTCAGGAAATTGACTCGCCGGAGTGAGAGCGAACCCGTCGCGTATCTCCTTCACCCGTACGTGAAGGTTGATGATTCTACGGAAATGGATTCCCCTCGAATATCCAGGTAGGCGCCCTCTCGCCCGCCACTCCTGATCCCTGTCGAGATCGCCGCGTCAATCTCCGGTAATCGCGTTGTACCCGCACCCCGAGAAACTGGCGGATCGGCCGTGCTATTACCTTCCACGGGGGCTCACCTGGAACCCACCACCGTGGAGAACGGCACCGACAAGGACGTTCAGATCTCGGCGCGCGCCGACTGCGCCGACCCCTACGACACGGTCAGCGCCGGAAAGCGGGCGTCCTTCCATGTCACCCCCGTGGGCAGCGTCTATGACCGATTGAGCGAGAGCCGGTCCGAACACAAAGCCCGGCGCCCCTTTGTACGAGCACACCGATCCACCCCATCCGAGGAGTTCCCGTGTTCGACGAGATCACGTTCAAGAAAGCCGCCAAGAGTGCGGAGAGCCTCTACCGTGAGAACGGGCTCGACAAGAACATGAGAGGCGAGGACGCCTTCACCGACGCGGGGATCAAGGTGGCCTGGTGCGTGTACGAGGGGGTGACGAAGGCGCGCCAGAAGTACAAGGAGAATTTCCTCGGCCTGATCGCCGGTGGTATCGAAACCGATACGGACCCCGAGAAGCAGGGCGCCAGTATCGAAAAATATGTGCGGGAGAACTTCGGCACCATGGACGAGACACCCGCGACTTCTACGGCACGGGCGTCCTCAGCAGCGCGAACTGGTCGATGCTGGTGAACGACGCGTGGTTGCTCGCCGGGGTGCACAGCGGAGTCGAGTTCTTCCTCGCGTCACGGCGGACCGAACGCAACATCTGGGACGCGAACAACAAACGCCTGCGGGTCTTCGGGCGCGAACTGATCGGCATGACGTCCTTCGGCTTCACGTTCAAGGACAGCCAGTGGCCCCAACTGGGCGAAGTAGCGGTCAGGACCGGAAAGGCCCAGACCCCCGACTTCCTCACCTACCAGAAGGAGGTCATGGCCCGTCAGGGGAAGTGGCGCGACCTGCTCGCGCCCCCGTCGGCGCAACCGGTCATCACCGCCCTCACCCCCGCGAAAGGCCCGGCGGCCGGAAAGACGAAGGTCACCATCACCGGCAAGAACATGGCCAGGGTGATCAAGGTCGGCTTCGAGAACACCGTGGTCCCCGCCACGGACAACACCGCGACCAGCGTGCAGACCACCACACCCCGGCACGGCGCGGGACCGGTGTACGTCACCCTCTTCAACGACGACGGAGTGGCCTCCGAACCGCGCCTCAAGGCGTTCACCTACATCTGACCCACCCGCCGGAACGGCGAGGCCCACGCCGCGCGCTGGAAGAACCTGGAAGGACCTGGAAGAACGACGCCCCCGCCCCGGAGCCTCGCGCGTCCGGACGGGGGCATCGTCGATGCGTACGTCAGCGCACGCACCGCACACCGGCGCAGTGCGCCCGGCCGGTGATCACCCGCTGAAGTCGCCGCGATAGCCCACGGGACCCCCGCCCGGGAACTGCGCGGTTCCCTAGAAGCCGGTCCCGCCGTCGAAGAAACTGACATTGCCGCCGCCGTTAGCGTTGCTCCAGGAGAGCGTGGTGCCAGAGGTCGGGACGTTGCCGGCGTCCGGGAAGCTGCCGAAGCCGGTGTGGACCTCGGTGGGGTAGGACGGAGAGCCGTCGTCGGCGGTGGCGATCCCCCCGGTGGCCAGCAGGAGAACGGCGGCTGAGGCGGCCGCGAGGACAAAGGTGGGCGTGCGCATGAGAACTCCTTGGGGTCGACCGGCTGGATCACGGGACCAACCGAATGGCTTGCGGGACCATTCGACCGGCCCTCGACCCGCACCCCACGCCGACACGTCGACCCGCCGACACGAGTCGCCCCATCGGACGGTCACCCCGAGACCCCGGGCGAGCCCACCCACCGCCGGACGGCGAGCCCCGGGGCGGGCAGGAGGACAGGCAACGGCGACCTCGGCGTCGTTGGGAGTCCAACTCCCCTTGCTGGACAGGACGTTCACGACTCCCGTCGCGCGGGGTTCACATCACCGCGTCGGTCTGGAGGGGGCCTGCGGTGATGCGCAGTTCTCGGATGCGGACCGGCTCCTCGTCGTCGAGGTAGAAGATGTGCATGAACGGGGCGCGCACCACGTGGTCGGGGTCGGTCTTCCTGGCCATGGTGGCCTCGCCGCGCAGCAGACGGACACCGTCGCCCGCCGTCCAGAACTCCAGGACCTCGTGGGCGATGATCAGCGGTTCGTCGATCTTGACGAAGAACGCCTTGATGGCCTCGACGCCGTGGACGTGCGCGGTGCCGAAGAACATGTCGGTGTCCTCGGTCAGCGGCGCGAAGCCCTCGTCGAACTCCAACGTGTCGATGGCGTCCATGAACTTCAGGACCCACGCGGGGACGGGCGTCGCGTGGGCGGTGGTCGCGTGTCCGGTGTCGTTCATCGCCGTCAACTCCTGGTCGGGCTAAGGGCTAAGGGCTAAGGGCTACGGGCTACTGGCTATGGGTTGGCCTCGTCCGCGCTGCGGGAACCCTCCTGGGCGGGCAGGGGGCGCAGGGTCGACGCCTCCATCGGCGCGTGGCAACTGCCGCACGCGAGGTAGGGGTCGGTGGGGTTGCCGCACGTCGTGTGCATCAGGGGGTGGTGCACGGCTTCCCCGGCTGTCGCGTTGGCCTCGGCCCAGCGCGTGATCGCCACGATGGCCGGGACGATCAACTCCCGTGCACTGTCGGTGAGTTCGTACTCGTACCACGGCTTGTCGGCGCGGTAGGGCCGCTTGGAGAGCAGGCCCAACTCCGTCAGGCCGGCCAGCCGCGCGGTGAGCATGTTCGCCGAGATGCCGAGCGCCCGCTTGAGTTCCCCGAAGCGGCTGACCCCGAAGAACACCTCCCGCAGGATCTGGTAGTTCCAGCGCTCGGAGAGAGCACTCAGAAACTCCTGCCCATGCCGGAAGCTGACGCGTTCCGTCCGCTCGGACACGCCCCCTCCTCTCCGACGCCCCGATGGGCAGTAGCAGTAGCAGTAGCAGTGATGGGCAGGAGTAGTACGGAACAAGAAGTAGTACTGAAACGCTACCACTTGACCCCGGTCACGCCCTCGAACCCCGGGCACACCCCTGTCTCGCCGCGTGGGATCGTGCCGGTGTGCCGCGCGTGAGTTGAGGGTCGTGAGGTGATGTGCGGAGTCGGCGGCTGTGGTCGTGTTGTTCGGCAACCGGGGGATCAACTTTCCATCACAATAGGTGATCCCCTTATAACTCACGGTTGTGGATGATGGAGGTTCCGAGCCGCCTCGGGGTGGCCTGAGAGAGGGAGATCCATGCGCGTACGAGATGTGACGCCCCGCCGATCTGTCAGCAGGACCGCACGGTTGGTGCCGTTGGCGGCCTGCCTGCTCGTCGTGGCCTCGGGGGCGACCGCCGCGGGTGCCACCGCACGCGACGCCGCCCCCTCCTCCCTGTTCAACACCAACTCCGGCCTGTGTCTGAACGTCAAGGACAACTCGACTACCGAGAGCGCCCCCACCGAGATCTGGAACTGCGACGGCCGACGGTCGGAGCAGTGGCAACTGCGCGACAACGGAACGCTCTACAACCCGCATTCGAGCAAGTGCCTGAACGTCAAGGACAACGCGACGTTCCCCAGCGCCCGCACCGAGATCTGGTTCTGTGACGACCGGCGGTCGGAGCAGTGGCGACTGTACGGCGACGGAGTGCTCCACAACCCGAACTCCGGGCTGTGCCTGAACGTCAAGGACAACGCCACGTACCCCAGCGCCCCCACCGAGATCTGGAACTGCGACGGCCGGCACTCCGAGGTCTGGAAGCGCTTCGACCCGTCCTGACCACCCGGCACCACCGCCGAACGGGCCCTCTCGGCCCGGGACTTCAGCGGCGGAGGGCCGCCCTCCGCCGGAAAGGAACAGCGCATGCGCACCCGTGCCCTCACCGCTCTGCTCACCCTCGGCATCGGCATGGCCGTCTCGCTCGGTGCCGCCACCACCGCCACCGCCGCCCCCCTGGACGGCGGCGTCACCCCGCAGCAGTGCAGGGACGGCGGGGGGATGCCCATCCAGGACTTTCCCCAGAGCGGCTACTGCCTGGGCGGCGAATACGCCAGGCAGCCCCTCGACCTCGACTGAGTCACCCGGTCGCCGTAGATCCGGTTCCACCGGCGGTGGTGACTTTCCGCCGGTGGTGGTCCGGGAGGGGTTCGGGGTGGGTGGATGCGTAGGGAATGCCGTGGGTTCCCTTTATTTTAATGTCTTCACCGAATGGGTGCGGGAAACTCTTCGGGGGGACCGGAAAAGGGAATCAGGGGGTGAGATGTGGGCGTAAGTCCGACATCTTCGAGAGTCCTTCGGATTGGGTAAACCCGCATGTCAGAGGCTTGTAACAGGACGCCTGGCGGGTTGGATCGTCGAAAATCCTGTGATGGACTGTGGATTGTCCGAGGGGCGCGGGGAAGGAATCGCCATCCCTTTTCCGCGCTCGCGACTCAGTTCACAGAGGAGTGAAGATAAATGCCCAACCTCAAGCGTGCCGCAGTTGTCGCCGTCGGTCTCCTTGCTCTTTCCGGCTCCGCTGTCGGCGCGGCTCAGGCTGCCGAATCGGTGCACCAGGGCGCGGACATCATTTTCCCCGGCACCACCATCGAGGACTGCACGGCGGCCGGTGACAAGTTGCAGGCCGAGGGCAAGATCGTCGGCTACGCCTGCATGGTGAACGACAACGGCACCGTCTCGGTGACCCCGTACTACAACGACTGACCCCGCCCCCGTCAGAGGGCGCTGACCCGACCGGCACCGATCTGCCCGGTGCCACGGTGAGCGCGTGCGTCCCCCGGTGCCTGGCGCCGGGGGACGCACGCGTGGTGCCGGGCGGCTACAGGCCGAGGGCCTGGGCGGCGAGTTCGGTGCCGCGCACGCGGGCCTCGATCTTGGCGAAGGCCGTGTCGCGCGAGGTGCTGGTGTCGTCCGCGAAGGTGGCGAAGCCGGTGTCGTCGCAGGTGCCCAACTGCTCCATCGGGAGGTGTTGGGCGGCCTCCAGGACGCGGTCCCGCACCTCCTCGGGGGTCTCGACGCGAGGGTCGGCCGGGTCGGTGACCCCGACGAACACCCGCGCCCCGGACGGCAGTTGGTCGGCGACGACCTTCAGGACGCGGCCACGGTCGGGCTCACAGGCCAGCGGGAGGGAGAAGGTGCCCACCTGGAGCCGGAACAGCCTCGGCAGCAGCTCGGCGTAGTCGACGTCGAGGCTGTGGGAGGAGCCCTGGTCGGCGCCGGGGTCGGCGTGCACACCGAGGCGGGCCCGCTCGTCCTTGCTGAAACGGTCCAGGACCTTGTTGTTGAGGGCCACGAAGTCGTCGAGGAGGGCGCCGGACGGGTCGAGCTTCAACGACAACCGGCCCTCGGTGAAGTCCAGTTGGACGCGGTGCGCGCCCGCGTCGAGGCAGCCCCGGATCTCCGCCTCGGCCTCGTCGACGAGGTCACCGAGGAACGCCTCACGGGAGTAACCGTCGATGCCCCCGGCCGGGTAGAGCAGGCTCAGCAGGGACGGCGCGACCACGGCCTGCTTGACGGGGAGTTGGGTGCGGGCGCGGGCGGCACGGAGGTAGCTGTCGGCCCGCACCTGGTAGCGGAACGGTCCGCCGGTCAGCATGGGCAGTTGGCGGGTGTGCCCGTCGGCGAAGGGGATGGTGACGCCGTCGGGCGTGAGGCTCTTCAGGCCGGTGACGGGGTAGGTGAGGGAGTTCGGCTTGCGCTGGTCGCCGTCGACCAGCACCGGGCAGCCCAGCTGCGCCAGCCGGTCGAGGGTGTCCGCGACGGCGGTGTTCTGGACGCTCGCCAAGTCGGCGTCGTTGATCCGCCCTTGGGCATGATCGGTCAACGCCTGAATCAGCGTGCGGGGACGGGGAAGGCTGCCGATCGGCTCGGTGGGAATGCTCATGATCCGCACCCTAAGAGTGCCCGGTATGTGCCGGAACGGGAGCAAAATCCACCCGGTATCCACTCGATGCCACCCTTTCTCCCCGCCCCCAGGCCGTCCGGCACGGCATCAACAGGGCCTGCCCGCACCGAAGTTCACCCGATCGAGTGGGTGACAGGGGGGCGCAGGTTGATCACCGGAGAGCGCCACCGGACGGCCGCCTCTCCGGCGCCGACAGGCTCCCCGGGGTCAGGGGCTCCGAGGCGGTCAGGTCCTGGGTGCCGATGACCGACAGGAGTTCCAGCTGTTCGGCGCCCGGGGTGCCGGGTGGGGCGGTGAACCAGAGGAGGCGCTGGCGGCCGTTCTCGCTGAGGAGGTTGTGGCAGTCGAGTTCCATGACGCCGAGCAGGGGGTGGACGATCCGCTTGCGGTCCACGCGGCGCACCGCGACATCGTGGGTGTCCCAGAGCGCCGCGAACTCCTCGCTCTGGCGGCGCAGCGCGGCGATCATCTTCGTGACCTCCGCGTCCCGGCCGCGCCGGGCGGCCGCCGCCTGGAGGTCGGCCACGAACGACCGGGAGTGGTGCGGGTGGTCCTCGGGCGGATAGATCTCGCGCGCCCCCGGGTCGGTGAACCAGCGGTACACCAGGCTCGCCGCCGGACCCCGCCGCGCCGGGGACGTGCCGAGGAGCGTCACGGCGAGGTCGTTCTCCACCAGGGTCTCGTGCAGGTCGGTGATGACACGCGCGGGGGTGTTGGACAGCCGGTCCAGGAGCCCGAGCAGCGCGGGCTGCACATGCGCCGACGGTCCGTGCGCCGACGGCGGGACGGGACGTTCGGCCAGGTGGAAGAGGTGGTCGCGCTCGTCGCCGTTCAACCGCAGTGCTCGGGCGAGGGCGGCCAGGGTCTGGGCCGAGG
The DNA here is from genome assembly GCF_044757465.1 of Streptomyces sp. NPDC091279. Taxonomy (NCBI): domain Bacteria; kingdom Bacillati; phylum Actinomycetota; class Actinomycetes; order Kitasatosporales; family Streptomycetaceae; genus Streptomyces; species Streptomyces sp. NPDC091279. The sequence goes on from NZ_JBIVVA010000012.1 coordinate 93,967, forward strand.
GCTGCACGCGGCTCTTCGCGCCGCCCCGTTCCAGCTCCGTGTAGTAGTCGACGGACAGCCCCGCCAGCTGCGCGACCTCCTCGCGGCGCAGCCCGGGGACACGGCGGCGCGGGCCCTGCGGGAGACCGACCTCGGCGGGGCGGATGCGGTCGCGCCGGGTCCGGAGAAAGGCACCTAGCTCGGGAAGGTTCACGCCTCCATGGTCGCGCGTGCGGCGGGGCGCAGCCAGGGGGTGGCATCCCCTGGGTGGACGCAGCCCTGGCTGCGGACGCGGAACCGGCCGATCGTGGAGACACAGCAGGGCAACGGCGAGACCGCGGCCCGCCCCCTCCACCCCAGGAGCCAGCCATGCCAGCCCCCACCTCCCCCGACGGCACCGCCACACCGCGTGTCGCCATCGTCACCGGCGGCTCGCGCGGCATCGGCCGCCGGACCGTCGCCCGGCTGGCCGCCGACGGATACGCCGTCGTCGTCGGCTACGGCGGCAACCAGGACGAGGCCGAAGCCGCCGTCCAGGAAGCCGTCACCGGCGGCGGCCGGGCGATCGCCGTGCGCGCGGACATCGCCGACGAACATGCCGTCGCGGCCCTGTTCGACACGGCGGAGAAGGAGTTCGGCGGCGTCGACGTCGTCGTGCACGCGGCGGGCCGGATGCAGTTGGCCCCGATCGCCGAACTGGACCTCGCCACCCTGGACGACCTGCACCGCACCAACATCCGCGGCACCTTCGTCGTCGTCCAGCAGGCCGCCCGCCGGGTGCGTCCCGGCGGCGCGATCATGACGTTCTCCACCTCCGTGGTGGGGCTGGCCTTCCCGGGCTACGGCGCCTACGCCGCGAGCAAGGGCGCCGTCGAGGCCCTGACCCTGATCCTGGCCCGGGAACTGCGGGGCCGCGACGTCACCGCCAACTCCGTCGCGCCCGGCCCCACGGCCACCGACCTGTTCCTGGCCGGGAAGGACGAGGAGACCGTCGCCCGGCTGGCCGCCCAGCCGCCGCTGGAGCGCCTCGGCACCCCGGACGACATCGCCGAGGTCGTCGCCTTCCTGGCCTCCCCGGCCGGCCACTGGATCAACGGCCAGGTCATCCGAGCCAACGGCGGAATCGTCTGAGCCGCCCCCCCATGAACCCCCACTGAACCCACGAACCCACGAACCCACGAACCCACTGAACTCACTGAACACCCACAGTCACCGCGCCGATCGACGAAAGGCCCTGTCATGAAGAACGACGGCACAGGGGACGCCACCGCACAGGTCGTCCTCGTCACCGGGGCCTCCAGCGGCATCGGGGCACTGTCCGTGCGCGCGCTGGCCCGCGCCGGGCACACCGTGTACGCGGGCATCCGGCAGCTCGCCACCCGCAACGCGACCGCCGCGGCCGACCTCACCCGCTACGGCACCGACCACCACGTCGACGTCCACCCCGTCGAACTGGACGTCACCTCCCAGGACTCCGCCGATGCCGCGATCGACCGGATTCTCACCGAGCGCGGCCGGCTCGACGTGGTCGTGCACAACGCCGGGCACATGGTGCTGGGCGCCGCCGAGGCGTTCACCGTCGAGCAGCTCGCCCACCTGTACGACGTGAACGTCCTGGGCACCCAGCGCGTCAACCGGGCGGCCCTGCCGACGTTGCGCGCACAGGGCTCGGGACTGCTGGTGTGGATCGGCAGCTCCAGCACACGCGGGGGCTGCCCGCCGTTCCTCGGCCCGTACTTCGCCGCCAAGGCCGCGATGGACGCGCTGGCCGTCAGCTACGCCGCCGAGGTGCTGCCGTTCGGCATCGACACGGCGATCGTGGTGCCGGGCGCGTTCACCAGCGGCACCCAGCACTTCGCCCACGCGGGCGTTCCGGCCGACGCCGACCGTGCGGACGCCTACGACCGGCGGCACCAGCCCCTCATCGGTGAACCGGGCGATCTCGGCGCGCGCCTCGCCGCGCTCATCCCGCCGGACGCCGACGTGGCCGACGTCGCGGACGTCGTCGCCCGCCTGGTCGCGATGGACCACGGCACCCGGCCGCTCCGCACCCACCTGGACCCCAGCCGCGACGGCAGCGAAGTCGTCTCCGCGGTCGCCGACCGCGTCCGCGCCGACTTCTTCCGCCGCATCGGACTGGACAGCCTGCTCACCGCAGGCAGCTCCCTGTAACACCCATCGATCAACACCCCATCCAGAGAAGGAACTTCAGCCATGCCTTTCGCGAACTTCAAGGTCCTTGAGAAGACGCTCACCCGCGAGCAGAAGGAGAAGATCGTCACCCGCACGACCGAGCTGTACGTCGAGCTGTACGGCGAGCAGGCCCGCAACACCACCATGGTCCTGATCGAAGAGGTCCCCGACGGCGGCTGGGGCATCTCCGGCCACGTCCTGACCCTCGCGATGCTCGGCGGCCCGGCCCCGACCGAGTGACCCCAACACCGCCCGCCGGTCCAGCACATTGAGACCGAGGCCCCCCGGATCGAGCACCCGCCACCCGGCACCGCTCATCCGGGGGCCGGCGCGACGCCATCCGTCAACGGCCTTGCGGCGCGGGTCAGTTCATCCTGGCCGTCATCCTGCTCCTCACGACGGCACGATCGTCCCGCGCATGGTTCGCCCCGCACCACTGACCGACCGGCAACGGGTGCTCAGCCGGGGCGGTCCGGTGGCTTCGCCGCCCCACCAGCTCTTCCGTTGGCCTCGGGCGCCCCGGGAAAAGTGCGTGCCGCTGAAAACGTCCGCCCTTATCGTGGCCCGATGGCGATGATCAGGCAGGTTCAGGTCACCTTTGACTGTGTGGAGCCCGAGCGTGTTGCTCGGTTCTGGTGCGAGGTGTTGGGGTACGTCGTGCCGCCGCCTCCGGAGGGGTTCGACAGCTGGGGTGACTTCGACCGCTCGTTGCCGCCCGAGCGTCAGGGCGCGGCGTTCGCCTGCGTCGACCCCTCGGGCGCGGGCCCCCGGCTGTTCTTCCAACGCGTCCCCGAAGGCAAGGTCGTCAAGAACCGGGTCCACCTCGACGTACGGGCCGGTACCGGGCTCGTCGGCGAGGAACGGGTGGCCGCGCTGGAGGCCGAGTGCGCCCGCCTGGTCGCGCTCGGCGCGGTCCGCGGCCAACTCCTGCGCGCCGACGGCTTCAACGAGTCCTGCCTCGGCATGCAGGACGTCGAGGGCAACGAGTTCTGCCTCGACTGAGCTGCCCGCCCGACCTGCGTCAACTCTGGTCGTAGGGCGTGGTCATGAACTCGGCCAGGACCGTGCCGCCCGGGTCGAGGGTGTAGAGGCCTCGGCCGCCGTACCCGTGGTTGATCTCGCCCTCGGCGGTCTTGCCCGGGTTCGGCCAGTAGGGGACGCCGCCCCGCTTCAGGCGCCCCAGGATCGCGTCGAACTCCGCGTCGGTCACGAGGAAGGCGACGTGAGACTCGTTGATGCGGTCATGCGGGACCAGGTCGTCGGCGAAGTCGATGCCGACGCCGTTCTCCGTGCTGACCTGCGTGAAACGGCCCCAGTCGAGCGGGGTGGGCGCCGCCATCAGGTCGGCCAGGAACGCGGCGGACTCCCGCCGGTCCCGGCAGTGGACGATGAAGTGGTTCAACTCGTTCGACATCTCAACTCCTGTGCAGCATGGGGTATTTCGGTGCGAGGGGGAGGAGAAGGGGGGGAAGAAGAGGGGAGGAGGGGGAGGCTGATGGGGCGAGTTCGGCCCCCCGCCCGGCCCTCGGTCGGCCTCGGCGCCGCAGCTCTTCAGCACGCCAGCTCTTCAACTCCTCAGCTCTTCAGCGTGCCGCCGAACCTCTCCGGGACCAGGTCCGCCTGTTCCGCGCCGCTCCTGATCAGGGCGATGATCGCGTCCGCCGCGCTCTCCGGCGACTGGGGTTCGAGGCCGCTGGACGCCTCCATCGTCAGCGCGTCCTCGACACTGCCCCGCACCGTGCCGACGAACTCGCTCTCGGTGATCGACGGGTACATCAACGACACCGCGATCCCGGCGTCGGCGAGTTCCGCGCGGGCGATGGCCGAGAGCTTCTGTAGCGCCGCCTTGGACGCGGCGTATCCGCCGGACCCGGGCAGCGTGGACCAGGTGATGCCGGAGCTGACGTTGACGATCGCCCCGGCCCCCTGCCGACGCATCACCGGGAGCACCGCCTGCATCATGACCAGCGGCGCGACGAGGTTCAGCTCCAGGAGGGCCCGGAAGTCGTCGGGGTCGATGGCCTCGACGGTGGCTTGCAGCCCCTGGCCCGCGTTGTTGACGAGGACGTCGATGCGGCCGAACCTCTCGACCGCCGCCCGCACGGCCGCCTCGACCTGCGTCCGGTCCGTCACGTCGCACGGTACGGCCAGGGCGTCGCCGCCCAACTCCTCGGCGAGTTGCCGGATGCGGTCCTCGCGGCGGGCGAGCAGCACCACGCGGGCACCGGCCCGGGAGGCGGCCCGTGCGGTGGCGGCTCCGATGCCGGACGAGGCTCCGGTCACGAGCACGGTGGCTCCGTCGATGTCCATGGCGGGTCTCCTTGTCTGTGGATCAGGCTCCCCGAGCGGTCCCCTCAATACTATCAAACGATAGCTATCACGTGACAGGAATGTATTCTCGCGGTATGAGCGATGCCGAAGCCGCCAGCCTCCACGAGCTGGCCGACCTGATCGTCGCCGTGGGGCGGCAACTGCGGCCCCCGAGCGACCCCGCGTTCGAGCCGTGCACGCCGATCGAGATCAGCGTCATGCGGTTCATCCACCGTAACCCCGGCACCTCCGCCCGCGAGGCGGCGACCGCGACCCTCCTGCCCACCAGCAACTTCAGCCGGGTGCTGCGCGGGCTGGAGAAGCGGGACCTGGTGGACCGGGTCGTGGACGAGCGCAGCGCCCGCAGCGTGCGCCTCTACCCCACGGACAAGGCCCGCCAGAACCTCCAGTACCTCCGCGACAACTGGGACCAGACCCTCCGGGGCATCATCGACGACCCCGCCACCATCGACGTCGTCAACACCACCCTCCGCCGAATCGAGAAGGAACTGGTGGCCCGACGGAGGGGCGAGGCGGATCAGGACCACTGAACAGCCAACTGGCCTACGCGAGCTAGGAGTCGGGGCCCGGCGGGATGGCCGTTCGGCTCCCTCTGGCGCGTCAGCGCCTGAGTCCGGTGCCTCCGTCACCTCCTGTACGAACACCTGCTCCTACGACGGGGCCCGGTCTCCAGCCGTTGTGACTCCTGGTCGCGGAAGATCCCTAAAGTGAGGCTCCGCCGCGGGAGGGCCCTTCCGGGCCGGTGATTTTAGGCGCGGGTGGCGCCGGCTGAGGAGTTCGTGCCTGCTGGTGTGCGTGTTGCTGCCGAGCGGTTTCCTCGGTCTGCCGTTGTTGCGGTGTCAGGGTGGTGCGGCGCTCCTGTTCCCGCGAGGTCTGTTGAATACGTCCCTGGATGTCGTTGAACTGGTGGTGGGTGGTCCGGGCTGTCTCGCGGGCATGGGTGACGTCTTCGAAAGCCGCGTTCCTGGCCCGCTCTATCAGGTCCGGTGCCGCACCGGCGGCCGTGAGACGCGCGACGGTCTCACCACCGTCCCACTCGAACCGATCGGCCAGCTCCCGGGCGGTCGAAGCGGAGTGGGCCGCGCGTTCGGACAATCCCTGGGCCGCGTTCGTCAGATCGGAGTGGTGCTGGGCCAAGGCGTCGTCGCTCAGTAGTGCCAGCCCGCTCGGCGCGGCGGAGAGGCGGGCCGAAGTGCTCTGTCCGGTAGCGATCGCCGTTGCGGCAGGGTCGCCCGCATCGAGCTGAGTCGCCCGGTGCCGGGCGACGTGGCTGCCCTGAAGGGCGGTGGCCATGAAGCCGGCCGCGACGTTGCCGCTTTCTGGCGGGGCCGTCCTGGCGTCCAGAGCGGCGAGGCGGGTCATGTCCTCACGGCTGAACACATCGCCGGGGAGCATACGGGAGGCGGCGCCGGTCACGTCGATCGTGTGCTGCTGCCCCTGCGCCTCCACCTGGAGGCGGTAACCGAGGTACTGGCGGTCGTTGTCGAAGATCAGTTCCCCGCGGACCTGGCCGTCCGACGACCGAGCCCAGGTGGCGATGGGGTCGAGTGCCTGTGGCAGCCGGGAGACTCGGCCCAGACAGGCCACGTAGGCGTCCCCCTCGATACCGAGCGGTCGGCCCTCGTTGTCGAGGGCCGTGAGGAGGGTCCGGTCGTCGGGCGAGACCTTGGTGCCGACCGCGCCGAGGTAGTGGCCCGAGAAGGTCACGAGCCGGCCGTCACCGCCGTACTCGGAGTCGTGCTTACGACGCAATGCCGTGTACTGGGCGTCGTTGTGCAGCACGAACGGGGCGTCCTTGCCGACCATGAGGACCTTGGCGTCCGGGTTGGCCTGAAGGATGATCTCTGCGTTGGCTATGGCAGCGCCGCCGACGCCCGCGATCACCCAGTCCTTGGCGATGGCAGGGTCATAGTCACCGTCTCCGACCTCGTCGCCGATCAGGACCCGGCCGGGTGCGACGGCACGTGCCTGATCCCATGCCGCAGTGGCCTGGAGAGTCTCGATCGCGGCTGCCACCCGAGGGTCCGCCGATGCCTCCAGCGCGGCAGAGGCTCCCGGTCCGGCGAGCAGACTCAGGGCCTCAGCGGCGGTGCCCTCGCCCTCGGAGAGATCGAGAAGCCGACTGCGCACCGGGTCGGCTTCAGCCCTGTCCGTTGCGGCAAGGCGCTCCGCGAGAACGTCGATCGCTTCCGGGACCGTGGGGATCTGACGGTTGGCACCCGGGACGATCTCGGGCGGGATGCCCGTGGCGATGACCGGAGAGCCCTGGACCTCGACCCTGACCGGAGAGGACCCGTCGGTCGGGCTGATCTCGGCGATCAGACGACCCTCGGCGCTGACGGTCAGTTCCGCGCGCCCGTCGACGAGGGGCCCGCGGGTTGCGACGGTGTCTTCCCAGAGCTGAAGGGCGGGCAACGGTACCCGCTGCTGCGGGTCGGCGAACTGGTAGGGATCTCCCATGCCGCTCTGCCGTAGGTGCCTTACCTGATCGGCGGATTGGACTATCGCTTCGATGGGGTCCACGTGCCAGCGCCCGCGCGCGTCCACCAGCAGGGCGTTCGGGTCGCGCCCTGTGAGCGCGGCACCTCCTCCGATCATGACCTCGTACTGAGGGTGTCGACCCTCCGGAAGCGCTGCCTGCTTCTCCCGCAGGCCGTCAAGCGTCTGACTGCTCAGGGAGGTTCGTCGCTGTGCCGCAGTCGCGGCTGCCTCCCCCAACTCCTCGCGTGGCAACGCGGTGCCGTCCGGCCGGAGCCCAGGCATCGGGAACTCTCCGAGGACCCGCGGGGCCTGAACCTGAGTGCTGCGCGCCTCCCGCGCCACAGCCAGTGTCTGCGCGTCGTCCGTGCTCAGCCGCTCGATGGGCACGGCGATCGCCGTCATGGCGGCACGCGCTTCGGGTACGAGGTGAGGGCGCACGATGTCCAGGCGTACATCGGCGGTCTGCTGCTCACGTACGTGTCTCTGCCCGTCAGCCATCGGGGCCTGCGGCCTCAGAGCCGACTCGTCGACGAGCACGGAGAAGAGGTCGCGGGCTTCCTGGCGCTCGGGGGCAGTCAGCTCCGCGTCGTTCATCCGCGTTGCCAGGTAATTGAGCGCGCCCACTCGGCCCAGGTCCGCGTCCGACAGCTCCAGATGTGCGGGTGCCTCCACACCGGGAGTCAGAAGGTCCCCCAGCGGTATCCGTGCACCGACGGTGGAGCGGTCCCGTACGGCCAGCAACGTGGCCACCTCGTGCGACAGCACCTGGGCGACCCGCTCAGGGGGCAGGGTGTCGGCGAGTTGGACGACGTACCGGTCGGTCGTCGTGTTGGTGAAGGTGCGTGCCGCCATCGGTCGTGGCAGAGCCGCAGTGTCCAGACGCAGTTCGATTTGTTTGCCGTCCGGATCGCTCAGCGTGAAGAAGCGCCGACCGTCCTGCTCGCTGAGGGAACCGCCTCGCAGCCGCTCGGAATACAGGTCCCGCAGCACCTTGGGAAGGACGGTCTCCGCCTGTTCCAGCAGCCGTTCCTCGTCGATACCCAAGTCCACCGAATCCCCCGTTCGCCGTACTGATTCCCGTAAGATCATGGCATGTTGATCGCTCGTTCGACGCAAGAAGCGCACCTCTACATGGACCTGCATCCTTGTGTCTGCGGTGCCCCGATGGCTGAGTGGCAGCACCGCCTTGATGATCGGGCCGGGGTGTTGGTCAGCGTGTACGAGGGCGTCTGCCCGCAGTGCGGCCGCACCCGTCTGTTCGAGTTCTTGGTCTCCGGCGATCGGCCGTCGGCGCAGTCGGCCTTCGGCGGCCCCGATGCGTCACGGATCATCGATCCCGGCGAGTTCCTGTGGGCCAGCGACCGAGTGTCCACCGCATCAGGACTGCAACTTCTCCATCTGCCGCTCGCCGAGCAGAGTGAGGTCCGTCCGGCAACCGCCTACGCGATCGCCGCACTCGAAGAGGTCGCCAAGTTTCTGCCCGAAGGCGCTGACGAGATCCCGGCCGACCGGTTCACCTCGGAACTGGGACGTGACGTCTATACGAAGGACCCGACGCGGTTCACCCGAGCGGACATCGGCGCCGCGTTGGAGCTCAAGCGGAGGATTCTCGCAGGCATCGACCGCCTCAGCCCGCCGCAGGACTGAAGCCACCGGCGGTACCGGGCACTACGGTTCTGCAATCCGTTTCCGCTCCGGCTTGTCCGCCATGACGCCCTCCAACGCCTCGGCGTCATGGCGGAGCCACCTCAGTGGCCATCCGGCGTACTTCAGCCTCGGCCGGATGCCGGGCGGGGGCGGTGGTGTCCACGGAAGTGGCCAGGTACATCTCGAAGTCGTCCTCCGCCCCCGGGGCCGGCGGAGGCGGAGGCGGAGGCGGCAGCTCCTGGTGACCGCTGACGCAGGCCGGGAGCTTCAGGTACGGGCGGAGTGCGTGCACCGTGCTGATCCACTCGGCCTCGGAGAATTCCCGCCCTGGTACCTCCCCGCCTTCGTAGGCGCGCACCCAGCCCACGTACAGAGCGGTGAGGATCTCCTGCACCCACCGGTGCCGGTACCAGCAGGGCGGGATCTCGTTGTGCAGCTCGGCCGTGTAGCGCAGCCACTCCACCCAGCGGCGCAGTTCACGCAGCCGGCTGCGGCGTTCCGGCGGGGACATGGCCGACCAGACCCAGTGGTGTGGCTCCGTCACCGTGCTCGGGACAGGGGGACCGGCGGGCCAGGGGGGAGCCGGTTCGGCGAAGTGGTCAGTCATGGTTCGCGCTCTCCACCGCAGTCTCCGGGGTCTTGCCGAAGTCGACCGGTCTGTTCCCGGTGCTCTGCCGTGGGGCCGCGAGTAGTTGTTTGAGATCACGGTCGCGGAAGGTCAGGCGCATCTTCACCTTGATCGGGGGCTGATTGGAGTACTGGGCGATGGCGGTGAATTCCTTGAGCTGTTGTAGGGAGTGCACCGGGGCGAGGTCGGTCTCGGTGGGTGAGGTGTTGGTGGAGAGCTCACCGCGGGAGCGGCCGTGGGAGGTGCGCATCATCTCGGTGCGCCCGTACAGGCCGGAGAAGTAGCGCAGCGTCTCCAGGTCGCCGCAGCCGGGCAGCAGCATGCGCAGGCCGCTTGCGGAGAGCACGGTGTTGGCCTTCTGAGTGCCGAGCCTTTCCCGGAGTTGGGACAGGTCGTGCCACACGGTCAGCACATTGATGCCCATACCGCGGCCGGTGGTGAGGATGTTGGGCAGCCGAGGGTAGCGGAGCATGTTGCCCGCCTCGTCGACCATGACGCCCAGGCTCGGGTCAAGAGGTGTGCCGGTGGCGTTGTAGGCGGCTTCGGCGCCATGGATGATTGAAGCGATGATCGAGGTCAGCAGGGGGGCGAAACGGTCGGCATCGGCCTCGGAGGCGATCAGGCAGACCGTGCCGTTCTCGGCCAGCAGGTCCTCGACGCTGAAGTCGGTGCCGGAGCAGGTCTCCCGGACCTCCTCGTCGGCGTAGACGCGGGCCAGGACGTTGAGGCTGAACTGGATGGAGCCGACGCCGTCCTCGTGCAGCCGCAGCCAGGGCGAGGCGTAGTCGTCGGCGACCTCCGTATAGCCGTGCTGCTGGAGGACGGAGCGGACGTGGTCGACGGCGTCCTTGCCCAGGGAGAGCCAGCGGCGCATGGCGTCGATGCCCCCGCCGGAGAGGTTCGCGGCCAGCAGTACGCCCTTGAGGACGCTCTTGGCCTGGTCGATCCAGGGAGCCGCGCGTTGGTCGTCGCCGGCCGTGGAGGCTTCGGCCATCCACCCGGCCATCCGGTCGGCGGCCTTGGCGTCGGTGCAGTACTCCACCGGGGACCACTTGTCGGTCTCCCGGCCGGGGACGCCGGCCGGCGCGATCACCCAGACCGGGCCCAGGGCGAGGCGGCGGGCGTAGATGATGTCGAGGTCGGCGGCCTTGGTGGTGGTCACCACCAGCGGGCCCTGCCATTCGGCGGCGTTGGGCAGCACAAGGCCGGTGGTCTTGGAAGAGCCCGGTACGCCGAACACCGTTGCGCTGATGTTGGGTTGGGCGGCCACGATCTTGTTGGTCTGTGCCCCGCGCCCGGCGGTGATGCGGTTGGCGCGCAGCTTCGGGTCCTGGGGGGCCCTGAGTCTGCGTTCGACTTTCGTGCCGCCCCACTGGGCGCCGCCGGTGTGGCTGCCGGAGTTCAGCCTGGCGACGATCTTGAGCAGCGTCAGAAAGAACGTCAGCAGCAACGCCACCGTGAGTACGTAGAAGAGCCAGGCGGGCGGGGCCGGGGAGAACACCGTGCCGGGGCCGTCGACCAGGGCGCGGAGCACGGTCTCTGGGATGCCTGTCCTCGCACGGGCCCACCCGTGACCGGACAACAGGGCGGCGAGCGGGGCAGCGATCAGTACAGCTCCGCCCAACCCCACGGCGAATCCCACTCCGTACGCGGCGAGCAGCGTGTTGTCGTCGAGTCCGGCGCCGGTGCTCCGATCGGCCACGGTCACACCACCATCCTTTCGTCCGTTTCGAACAAGGCCTTCTCGGTGTGGGACAGCAGCAGTTGGACGGCGTGCGATCCGCCACCGCGTCCGACCTTCCACAAGGCTCTGCCGCGCTGGCCGGCGCCCCAGCTTCCGATCAGCTCGCACTCGGCATCGGTCAGCCCGATCGCCTCGCGCGTCATCTGAAGGGGCTTGGTGTCCTGGGCCAACTGGATGCGGGTCTCGCAGCTCGCGATCAGATCCTTGGCTATGGCAGTCGCTTCCGACCCGGCGGCACCAACGCTCTCGAAGTCGCTGAGCCGGTGCGTCGCCAGGAGCTGGATCGTGCCGGTCGCGCGGGAGAGACGCAGATCGGCGTCGATCTTCCGCACCATGGCGGCGCCGCCGGAACGCATCTGCCGCCACAGTTCGTCCCGGACGACGATCCAGGGACGTTCGCCGGGCCGGTCGATCGCGGACTGGGCCCAGGAGGAGACACAGGTAAGTACCATCGCCACGGTCTCGTCCCCGTACTGTTCCAGGGCTGAGATGTCGACGGACTGGATCGGGGCATTCCAGTCCAGACCGATCGAGGTCTTCTCGTCGAAGAGGCCGCCGAGATGGCCGGTGATCATCCCGCCGAGTGCGGAACGCAGGGACGCCATCTGTTCCCGGGCGAGCTGAATGTCGTCGTCCCGCACGCGCAATTCGCGCGCCATGGCCCGGCTCGGGTCGCGCAGTTTCGCGTAGACGAGGGGGAGCGTCGGTGTTTCCAGGTGGCTCTGCCCAGAAAGCTCGCCGGTGACCTCGCGGACCGCGACGTCGAGGCACTCCTCCTCCTGCGGTCGCAGGTTCCGCTTCAACTGGAGCTCCAGCAGGGCCTTGAGAAGCGTCAGCCTTCGGCGGTGGATCTCCTTGAGGCGGGCCTGGAGGACGGCGTGGTCCGTGATGTTCTCCAGTTCGTAGCCCAGCGGGCCCGCGTCCAGGGGGTTCAGCCGGCCCGGCAGGCCGGGGCCGAGGCGGACCGGCTCGACCCCCAAGTGTTCGCAGAGCGCCTTGTACTCGCCCTTGACGTCGCCCGCGATCAGCGTCCGATGCCCCAGTGCCATCAGACGGAAGCAGAGCGCCTTGATGTGAGCGCTCTTCCCACTGCCCGGGATGCCGGTCACCATGACGTTCGGGTTGGTGCACAGGCCTTCACGGACCCAAGCGGCCGGGTGCGCCGAGAAGGCCTGCATGGTCATGGTGTTCCAGCCGACGTATACACCGATCGGCGGCAGTGTCGCCGCGTGCAGGAACGGGTAGACGCCGCTGGCGCGCTCGGTGTCGGCGCGGAAGACCTCTGCCTTCGCCAGTGAGGCTGCCCGCCCAGCGAAAGGCTGGGCCCAGCCCTTGCGCGGCGCGACACGCATGGCCGCCTCGGGACTCTCCAGCAGCCGGGCGCGGCGCAGTTCCCGCGTGGAGAGCTGTCGGGGGGTGGGTATGCCTTCGAACTCGTTGAGGAAGTCACCCAGCCGGGCGGCTTTCAGTCTGGTGTCGCCACCGTCTTTGCCACGGAAGAAGAACGGCATCACAGACCCACTCGTCGGTCGGGCAGTCCTTGGCCGAGCGGGAGGGCCGCGATGGTGAACGCATCGTCCTGGGCGCCCCATGCGCGGCGAATCTCCAACCCGGCCGAGGACGCGTCCGCCTGGAGCTCGGCGCACGCGGTCTCCAACTGCTCAAGGTCGGTCACCGTGACGGCGATCAGCGCCGTGAGCCGAACGACACCGTGCCCGCTCGCCCGGGCGGCATCCTGGGCCCGCGCTGTCATCGACTCGCGGCGCTCGTCCTCGCTCTCCGCCCTGCCGGTCTTCGAGCGCAGTTTCCGTGCCGCTTCCCGTTTGGTCTTCTCGCGGGCCAGTTCCTGCCGTGCCTTGGTCGGACCGATCGGTTCGTACACCAGCGTGAGGGATCGGCGCGCGTTGCTGCGCGGACGCAAGAGCGGTTGGAGGAAGGTCGCGTACACCTCCGACTGGGGGAATCCTCTGACCTGGTAACTGACCGTCCACGCGCCGTCGTGACGGTAGAGACCCCAGACGGTTTCCGTCGCTGCCGGTCCTGCGACCTCCGGGGCGACCCCCTTCGGGGCGCCGTCCCAGCGCGGTTCGTCCGCTGCTGTGTTGCGGGCGGAGAGGGAGAGCTGGGCTTCGGGGTCGAAGGCGGTGCGGATCGCCTGGGCGACACCTCGGGGGCTGAGCCATTCCGTGACCTGGAGACCGGCGCTCGACAGTGAGTTCGCCATGGCGTTGATCTCGCGGACGAGGACGGCGGCCGCGCCGATCTGGCCACCACCGGCACCCTTTACGGCAAGCCGGGCGCGGGCGGAGGACAGGGTGATGGACAGATAGGTCTCGCGGGTGATCGCGGCGGGACCGGCTCCCTGCATGAGTTCGTCGAGGGCCTGAACGGCGACCGCGGGGGCGTCGGGGGACATGTGACGCTCGGTCCAGGAGCGCAGCGCCGCACCGTCGTCGGGGAGGCTTCGTTGGTGGACCGAGATCCTGGTGATCGCCCCGTCCTCCTTGCAGTGACCGCGCAGGAAAGTGGCCCAGCCCTTGACGCGGGCGTTCTGACGCTCGGTGTCGATCAGGGCCAGGCCGGGGAAAGTGACCCGGCAGATGGCCGTATAGGTGTTGTCGATCGGGTTGTGCATGATCCCGATCTGCCCGCCGAGTCCGTCCGGTGCCTCCAGAAGGTGCAGCCGGGCGAGCCGCCCGGGCAGGTCCATCGGCTGGGCGCCGTCCTTTGTCCGGGGGGCGAACAGCCCGGAGAAGAAGAGATTGCGGTTGGTTGCCACGGCGATCTGATGCCTTACTGCGAGGATGATCCACTCGTCGGCCGACAGGCCGAGCACCCGCCCGTATGCGAGCACGAGCAGCACGCCGGACAGTGGGAGAGCGAGGACGGCGGCGCCCCAGGAGCGGGTGTAGATGGGGAACATGGCGATGACCGCGGCGGCTGCCAGGAGGATGAAGCCGAGGCCGCTCAGGTTCCCCATGAAGCCGGAGCGCTCCGATTGCCAACCGCCGTACAGGGCGGGTTCGGTCTGGGCCACGGGTCAATCCCCTTCCGGCGAGGTGGGCGTCGTCGGCGTCGACAACGGTGCGGGTGGAGGAGGGTCGCTCTCCTGGGACGTTGCCCGGGCCTCGGGAGCGGACGCGGGTGCCTCCTCACCGCCGCGAGGCGGGACCACGACATGACGGCCGCCCGGGGAACCAGAACCCAGACCCGCGTTGGCCGCGGCGTTTGCGAACGAGCTTTCGGCCACGTCCTTGCCCACGGCTGCGAGCTGGAGCCCGACCGAGGCGACGCCGCCGGCCTTGTTCATGAAGGTGCCGCTCTTGCTGCCCGTCATGGCTTTGGAAAAGGCGCCACGGCCCCCACCGTCGGCGCTACTGGAGTTCTCGCTCTCCAGGGCCTTGGTGTAGTTGCCGCCGCCCCCGGCGGTGCCCGCACCGCTGAGGGCAGGCTGGTTCCCGCCGAACATGCTGCTGGCGGAACTGCCGACGCTGCTGATCATGCCCGAGGCGGTCGACGAACCGTCGCCGCTGCCGGTCATGACGATGAATTTGGCCAGGACGGGCCAACTGGTGGCCGCGACCACGAAGATGATCAATCCGACGATGACGTTCTGGGCGCCCTCTGCGGTGGACATCGCCGAGAACCCTATGGAGAAGACGATCACGATGACCGGCTTCATCAGGATGAGGGCGATGAGCGCGTTCCGGGTTTTCGGCCACCAGTCCTTGGTGGCGTCGGACATGGAGCCGGCGAGGGCGATGGGGATCATCGAGACCAGAATCATGATGCCGGCCTGTCGGATCAGCATCTCCATCCAGAGGGCGCCGATCGCCAGGATGCAGACGATCGAGATGATGATCACGAAGCCGACCGCGGTCGGTGCGATGCCGCTTCCGGTGATCAGCGCGGTGCTTGCGGCCGCCGCACCTCCGCCGCCGACAAGTCCCCCGAAGAGCGTTCCGAGTTGCTTCTCCATCGCCTTCGACGCGTCACCGCCGGGGCTGCCACTGTCGAAGGTGTAGTTGATCAGGGCGGTACTGAGGGTGTCGGACCAGTCGAGGGCCACTTGTACGGCGAAGAGATAGACGCCAAGAATCACGCCCCACTTGGCCAGACCGGTGACGGCTGTGACCAGGGGGCCGCCCTGCTGGGAGATCGCCAGTTTGCCGAACTGCACCAGCAGCAGGAACGCCGCGATGATGACCGACAACCCCGTGGTGATGCCGAGCACCGGTCCGATCCCGGTGTCTGCCAGACGGATCGTGCTGACGTCGTTGAAGACATCCGCGAACTGCTTCAGTACCCAGACGACCGAGTGGCCCAGCATGGAGGCTGCTTCCTCCAGGGCGTTGGCGGCCATCTCACTGATCTTGCCCGACACCCAGTCCAGCGGAGTCTTGGCGGGCGGAGGGTACTTGTTGGAAGCCTCGTTCTTGCAGACCGAGAAAGCCTTCTTGTCCTCTTTCACGCATTTGACGAGATAGCTGTGGAATTTCTCGTAGTTGGCTGCGCCTTTGTCGGCTGTCTTCTCCCAGCGCTTCAACTCGTTGAGTTCGAAGGTGCGCGCGTCCTCGGGATCGGCGGAGCCCTCGCCGATGCACACCGTCATGCCCGCGGGGTAGTCCTGGCAGTCCTCGGGGGCTCGGCAGTTCAGCCGCTTCTTCGTGTCGGAGTCGTAGAGGTCGCAATATTCGCCGGTCTGTTTGTTGATGCCGACCGTCTCGCCGTGGCTCAGCTCCGGCGGGTAGGGGTCTGGTGGCTTGGCCCCGGCCAGGGCTGTCGACACCCCGGACCCCATGAGAATGAGCAGTGCGGCGAGAAGGACCCCGAGCCGGGCGAGGGATCTACTCATCGGCGACCTGCCTCCACCCGTCCGCCCATGCGTACTTGCTGTTCGGGTCGTAGGCGTGGGGGCCCTTCACCTTGGCGGTGTACTTCGGGTCGGTGGTCACCTTCCAGTCGCCGTCCTCCCAGGTGAGGATCAGGTCGGTGGTCTGGTCCCGCAGCGGGTTGTTGTCGGCGCCCTTGTCGCGGATGGTCGCGTACCGGTCGAAGTACAGCCACACGTTGACGACGTCACCGGTCGAGTCCAGCGAGCGGGCGAGGGCCGCCCGCACGCTCGTGGTGAACGTGATGCCGTCCGGGGTGCTCCCGGAGGGCGTGAGCCCCACCCCCTCCCGGACCTTGCGGACCTCGCTGACACCCTGGTCGATCGTCGCGGGGGAATCCTTGGAGGCGATGGCCGTCCACTGTTTCTCCGCGAGCACGTCGTCCAGGAGATCCAGTTCCTCCCAGTAGGAGACGGCTGCCGATGTGACGCCGAGCCCCGAGTGCTCGAAGCCCGTTCCGATGACGCCGCCCGTGTTCGACGTCGGCTTGAGCAGGCGGATACGGGCCGCGGTGGCCGGGGTGAACTCTTTGACCGAGGGTGGTGCGGAGGAGGCGGACGACGTCGGGCCGGGCGACGTCTTCCCGGCCGCCCGGCCAGAGGTGTCGTCGTCGAGCATCGTCACCGCGAGGGTCGCGCCGACAGCCAGCACGGCTACGGTCGCGATGCCGATGCCCGCGAGCCGCAGCCGTGCCCGGCGGACCTTGACCTGGTAAGGGTCTGCCATCAGGCACCACCCTGCGTCATGGAGTAGAAGCCCCAGACAAGACCCGAGGTCACGCCGATGCCGACAGCGGAGATGACGGACCAGACGATGGCCGACTTGCCGCGCGAAGCGAGCTGAGCCCGCTCGGTGTTGTGACCGACGGCGACGCAGGCCCAGCCGGCCAGGCCGCCCAGCACCGCCATGGAGAGGCCGCCGCCCGCAGTCCAGCCCAGGATCTTGCCCGTGGGGGTCTGGAGGGTTCCGGGCAGAGAAGGCGTGAAGCCCGGAATCACCGGGTCCGCGGCGAGCGTCATGAGGTCGTTGAGAGCGTGGTGCATCTGGCTCATGTCGTGAGAACCCCTTCAGGAGCAGGTCGGGTGGGTCGGGCTGGAGGAACGGGCGGGGCGGCCGACAGCGCGGCGGGCACGTGGGCGGGAGGCAGGGGATCACCCCAGGCACGGTGCGCCGCGCTCATCACCGCCGTCACCAAGGCGGCACCCGCCTCGTGCGTCCGGCGGCCGAGGCGGTCCGGATCGGCCAGACCGTGGTTGCGGATGTGCGGATCGAACGGCAGGTTCACCACGGCGGACACCAGGGGCTGGAGCATGGTCGCCGCGGCCTTCACCGACGGCGGGAGCCGGCCTTCACCCGGTGCGGTGAGGACCACGACCGTGCGTCGGAGTGGGAGTCCTTCCGCGGACGCGGCTTTGAGCGCCGTCTGGAGAGCGGTCACACCGGGGCCGGTGGCCGGCGCGGAGAGGACGGGTACCGAGAAGGGCAGCGAACACCAGGTCACGGTCTGACCGGGATGGCCGCTCGCCCGCGCGGTGACGATGTCATGGGCCACGGGATGGGTGGTATCGGCTACCACCGCCTGCCATCCGCCACCGGCCGCGAGTTGATACCAGGCCGCCGGATCGGAGGGCGATGTGAACGGTCCCTGGTGCCATTCTTGATGGTCTGTCAGTACGTTCCAGACACCGTGGGGCCCGGGAAAGCCAGAGGCGGCGGCGCGTGCCTGCCCACGAGTGAACGGCCGGTCCGGCGGCAGCGCGGCCAGACCTGTTCCCTTCTCGGCGGGCCAGGACGGCCATGGCGAGGCGAGGCGAGGTGCCGTGTCAAGGACCACGCTGCTTCCGGCGGACGCGAACGAACAGCCCAGCAGCCCTGCCGTGATCGACCGTCCGCTACCGCCTGTGGCGCCCAACACCGGTATGAACAAACGCGATTGGTCAGGTAAAACCGCAGCCAAAGATGATCTCTTGGTCAAAACTTCCCCCGTACGGCAACGCGCTCATTTCGACGATCGTCGGGAAGTGAACGCGTGTCCGGAAGTCTATGTCAGGCCAGTGACACTCAAGGGTTGTCCCTGATGCGGACGGTCCGTCTGTTTGCCTATGTACGGCGCCAGTTGTGGCTGTTGTGGCTCATCGCCCCTTTCGCTCGTCCGTCGTGCGGGTGGCGATGCCGCGCCCCTCTTTAACTCTCTTTGGGGCAGGGCATGCAGTGTGCCAATCTTATGTTCGGTTGTGAGGGGGTGTCCGGTCACCCGATTTCCCGAGGGGGTCTGACGGCTTCGGGGCCGGAGCGGAAACGGGGCCGAAGGTGTGCCGTGCGGCAGAGGGGGAGCGGCTTGCAGGCCAAACGGGGGATCGCTTTGGCGTTGGCGGCCTTCGTCGTCAGTCCGCTTGCGCTGGGGATGGGCATCGTCCTGCTCATCGTGGCCAGCGACGACGACGACGGCGGCGGTGGCGACTTCGAACCGAGCGCTGCCGGATCGCTGAGGGTCGGCAAGGGCTTCGTTCCCGCGAAGTACGCCGGGCTGATCGAACAGGCCGCGGCCGATTGCGACGCCGGTCTGCCGGCGGCTGTTCTGGCCGCACAGATCATGCAGGAGAGCGGATTCAATCCGAACGCCCAGTCCAAGGACGCGAACGGGAAGCCCATCGCCGACGGCATCGCCCAGTTCATACCGAGCACGTGGGCGACCGCAGGCGTCGACGGCAACGGTGACGGCAAGAAGGACGTCTGGGACCCCGAGGACGCTATTCCGGCGCAGGGGCAGATGATGTGCAAGCTGCTCAAGACCGCTAAGAAGCACCCGGAGTACAACGGTTCACCCATCGAGCTTGCGCTGGCCGGGTACAACGCGGGTTGGGGCCGAGTGCAGCAGTACAACGGCGTCCCGCCCGCGGCGTTCGCCGACGGGCAGACCTACAACTACGTCAAGGTCATCATGGCCAACGTGGAGAAGCTGACGGCTCCGGACACCTCGGGTGCGTCAGGGGCATCAGGAGAGTGGGGCCCTCCGGTCGAGGGCAAGTTGGGCACGCCTTATCACCAACAGGGCGGCGCCTGGTCCAGCGGCTACCACACCGGCATCGACTTCGCGGTGTCCACGGGCACGTCCGTACGGGCTGTCGGGCCCGGCAAGGTCGTTGCGGCCGGTCCCGGCGGAGCGTACGGCAATCAGGTCGTCATCCGGCACCCCGACGGCATGTACAGCCAGTACGCCCACCTGAGCAGGGTGCGGGTGTCCGTCGGTGACAGTGTCAGTGGTGGACAGCTCGTGGGCCTGTCCGGCGAGACCGGCAACGCCTTCGGCCCGCACCTGCACTTCGAGATCCGCACGGGCCCCGACTACGGCAGCGACATCAGCCCGCTGCCTTATCTCCGCAAGAAGGGCATCGGCATCTGACTCCATCCCTGCCGAACGTCGCCGGCCCGTAGGGCGCCTTGTGGCCGTTGTGTCCGGCAAGGGAGATCTCTGCCTCTCCCTCCCTCTGCGCCGCCATGGCCCGCTGTCGCACCTCAGCACGCGTGCGCCCGGTCACCGACTCCCTTACCAGGGTTCGGAGTTCATGGTCTGAACGCGCATCTGATGGCAGGTCGGGGGGATTCGCGTGAGAGGCAGGTGGGCGAGCGACGAGTGTCGGCCGTCGCACCTGCCCAGCTGGGAGTTGCCCAGCGGCCGTCACGGCCGATCGGCGCATGATGGAACGGTACGCCGCGTACCGCAGCAGCAGGGGAGAACGTCCATGTCCGAGCCGCTCTATCGCCCTTGGGGCACTGTGACGCCCGAGTTCTGGGCCGTACCCGCCGGCGGTGCGACGGCGGTCCCTCACGGGCTTCCCCCTGAGACCCTGCGGGTCCGCTTGGTCGAGGTCGCCGAGATCGCGCAGGAAGGCGGCCTGGGCGACGCGGCTGCGCTCGCCGCACAACTCGATCAGGACGTAGCCGCCGAGTACGGAGAGGGGCACCTGCACACTGTCCAGGTCCGTGAGGTCCGTGGCTATCTCGCCGCTCTGGTGGGCGACTACGGCACCGGGCTGGCCTGGTATCTGCACGCCGTGCAGCTCAGGGCCGACGCTCAGGGGTCGGGCCATCCGGATGTCGACGCGGCGACCCGTCGCGCCTACAGTCTGTGGCACTCGATGCCCCCCGAGGCGGACCGGCTCCGGCTCGGCACCGAGTTGCTGACGGTCGTCACCGGCATCCACGGCGCAGACTCGGCCATCGCCCGCCGCATCCGGGAGCAACTGCACTCCGTCACGGGCAGTCCGGCCGGGCGGATACCCGGTGAGGCGGGGCCTTAGCCGACTGCCTCGACGGGCGCTTCCGGGTGTCCAGCGTCGCGTTGTGTCCGGTCAGGTGGTCAGGTGGTCAGGTCCGGTGGATGGCGACGGCGGTGAAACACGGCTGTAGACGGCCGATGCCCCGCTTGTTCAATACACCAGCGCCTGTGTCTCCTCCCCCATTGCCTCCTGTACGAACACCTGCGCCCCCGCGATGCGGACGCCCTTGATGACGTCGTTCTCTGTGATGTTCCGGCGGGCCGCGCACTGGGTGCAGAGGGTGAGTCGGCCCGTCGAAAGGATCGTGTCGATCAGGTCGGGGAGCGGTGCCGCGTGCGGGAGTTCGAACTCGGCGGCTCGGCCCGGCAGGGCGAACCAGGCCGACTCGCCGGTCAGCCACAGGGACACGTCGACGCCGCTGGCCACGGCCACCGCGGCCACCGTGAACGCCTGCGAGCACCGTTCCGGGGCGTCCGCGCCCGCCGTCACCTTGATCACGAGCTTCTTCGCCATGACCGAATCGTAATCAACTCCCCCACAACTCACGGCGATATCCACGAGTCTCCCGTGCGTGTGCATATGGCATGCGCGCTTCATGTTCGTGGGGGACGTCTTGGAAGTACCTGAAGTGGCTCGGCGGGGGCGCGGCTGGTCGTTGGTCGCCGGTGCCGTCGTGCTCGGGGTCGTCGCCGGGGGCTGCGTCGGCTATCTCGTGCAGGCCGGGCGGGCGCCGAGCGCGTTGCCCTCGCTGTCCCAGCCGACGTTCGCCGCCGCGACCGGCACGGCACCCACCCCGGTGGCCGCCGCGACCGACCGTGACCTGCGTGCCCTGCTGCTGAAGAAGCCGGCCGGGGCCGAGGGCGCCGACTGGATCAGCGGTGACGGCTGGATGGACCTCGCCGACGCCGCCGCCGCCCACAACGGGCCGAAAGAGGCCTTCGGCGAGCTGGTCGGCGAGGAGTTCCGCAGGACCGCCGCCGTCGGCTGGCTGAGCGGGGAGCGGGTGGTGGAGATCCGGCTCTCCCAGTTCCGGCACGAGGAGAGCTTCGCCGCCGCCGACGTCGTCGAGAGCAACCAGTACGGGGCCGACCGCGAGTCGGGCACCGACAGCTGGCCGATCCCCGGCACCGGCACCGGGATGGTGTACGCGGCGACGAAGCCGACGATCGAGGCCGGTTATCTGCCCCAGTACAGCGCCCAGGCCCACGCCTACCGGGGCGATGTCGTCCTGGGGATCTGGGTCTACGACTCCGCTCCGATCACCAAGGCGGCGATCATGGACCTGGCGAAACAGCAGATGGAGCGGCTGTGACCGACCCCAAGGAAAGCGACCTTCCCGAGGAGGGCTCCGGGTCGTCTCCCGCCCCCTCCCCGCACCGCCGTCGCGCCGCTCGCCTCGCCGGGGGGCTGCTGCTCGGCCTGGTCGTGCTCGTCGGCGTCGGCGCCACCCTCGTCGCCGTGCGGGAGGCCGACCGGGATGCCGGGGTGGCCGTCTGGACGTTCCCCAGCGACCCGCCCGTCGAGGCGAACGCCGTGTCCGCGCACGGGCTCGGGGCGCTGCTCGTGCCGTTCGGCACCGATGGCTGGACGCGCGGGCCCGACGTCCAGGAGTTCGGGAACGACACCGAGCTGACCGGCGCCGAGGCGCAGGCCCTGCGCAAGAAGGAACTGAGCGTCCTGCCCCGCTCCCAGCGCCGCCTGCTGGAGAAGGAGTACGACAAGCGCCCCGTCAAGGGCATGGCCCTGCGCAGCTACCTCAGCGGCGAGCCGCACGCCCTCGACACCAACGCCGGGATCTACACCGTCAACCTCACCGTGACCCGGATGGCCAGCCGGGCGCACGCCGAGGAGCTGTCGAGCACCAGCATCCGCCTCCTGGACGCCCTTGACCTCCGTAACGGCCCGCAGGTCAAGGGGTACAAGGACGCCCGGTGCTTCTTCGCGTCCGTCGACTTCGACGCCGACCGGAACGGCGACATCGAGCGCCTCGTCTGCTCGGCCCACCAGGGAGACGTCCTGGTCACCGCCAACGCCGCCGGTGTCGCCCCCCTCGACGGCAAGGGCATCGCGATGCTCCTCGCCGGGCAACTGGACCGCATCGCCGCACCCGGGGAGGCCGTATGACCGACCAGACCACGCCGGACAACGACGGACAGGCCCCGGCCGCCGACGCCGTTCCGCCGCTGCCCGACCAGCCACCGGCACCGCCCCTGCCCGCTCCCGTGAAGGATCGGAGGGTGCTGCGGGCCGTTCTGCGGTGGGGGGCCGCCGTCGTCGTGTTCGCGGTCGTCGGCGGCGGGGTCGCCTTCGGGGTCACCGGGGTGGAACGGACCGAGCTGCCCGGGCTCGCGACCGAGTCGGACGGGCGGTGGACGTATCCGACGCTCACGAGGGCGCCGTTGCCGAAGGGCCTGCCCGGACCGTTCGCCGAGTCGAACAAGGCCGGGGTGCACTACGCCGACCTGCGCGCCCTCCTGCTGCCCGCGCCCACCGGCGCCACCCCGGACCGGGCGCTGCGCGCCACCGCCGACGGCTTCTACGCCGAGTACGGCGACAAGGGCGAGCGCGAGGCGCTGCGGCTGAAGCTCGTCGACCACGGGCTGCGGGACGTCGCCGCCCGTGGCTGGAGCACCCCGGACGGCATCCGCACCCGCGTCTACCTGCTCCGGTTCGCCGCCGCGGCCGCCGTCGACGACCTGTTCGCCGACGACAACGTCAGCGACAGCATCGCCCCGTCCCCCGCCGTCCGCTACCGCCCGCGCGACACGGCCATGAACCTCTTCGACGACAGCTTCCCGGACAACGCCGCCGTCGACCACGTCCAGCGCTACGCCTACGCCGAGGCCGAGCCGTACGGCGCCGAGCAGACCCGGCACGCGTACCTCACCGCCGGGGACGTTCTCGCGCTGGTCGTGCAGGCCAGGAAGGGTGGGGTGGCGGACGTGCCGTTCCAGCAGACGGTGGTGGTCCAGAGCCAGCTGCTGGGCTGACGCCGGGCCCCGCACCCGCAGGGCCCACCTCGCTCGGAGGTCCGGGCCCCGGCCGACTAAGCTGGGGCCCGGCCTTAGTACCGCCCCACCTCGTTCAAGGAGCACCCCGTGCTTGAGGCATTCTTCGAAGCCCTGCTGGTCCTGGTCTGCGTCGGCGTTCTCGCCTTCACCGGTCTGACCGTGAAGAAGCTGTACCAGGGCCAGCGCTGACCCCCGCCCCAGGAACCGACCAGAAACTGCGCTCATGATCGAGATTCCGTCCGACCTCCACCGGGACCTGGTCCCCCTCGCCTTCCTCCTCGGCGACTGGGCCGGCGCGGGCGTGCACGACTTCCCCGGCTCCGAGAAGTGCAACTTCGGGCAGGAGGTCTCCTTCACCCACGACGGCCGGGACTTCCTGGAGTACCGCTCCCACTCCTGGGTGCTGGACAACGACGGGAACAAGGTCCGCCCGCTGGAGACCGAGTCCGGCTTCTGGCGGATCGACGCCGACCGCAAGGTCGAGGTCACCATGGTCCGCGACGACGGTGTCATCGAGATCTGGTACGGCGAGCTGGCCGACAAGAAGCCGCAGATCGACCTGGTCACCGACGCGGTGGCCCGGACGGCGGCCTCCCGGCCCTACACCGGCGGCAAGCGGCTGTACGGGTACGTCAAGAGCGACCTGATGTGGGTCGGCGAGAAGCAGACCCCCGAGGTCGAGCTGCGCCCCTACCTCTCCGCGCACCTGAAGAAGGTCGTCACCCCGGACGACGTCGAACGCTGGGCCAAGGCCCTCCCCGACGACATGCCGGACGACGGCATCGCGTTCTTCAAGTAGGGACCGTTCTTCAAGTAGGCCTGGACCGCGTTCCTCACACAGTCCTTCCCGTGGTCCTGGACCCGGGTTCCTCAAGTAGTCCTAGACTCGGGGGTGTGGTGAGCACCGACTGGAAGAGCGATCTCAGGCAGCGCGGCTACCGGCTGACGCCGCAGCGACAGCTTGTGCTCGAAGCCGTCGACACCCTGGAGCACGCGACCCCCGACGACATCCTGGTCGAAGTACGCAGGACGGCGTCGGGGGTCAACATCTCCACGGTCTACCGCACCCTGGAGCTGCTGGAGGAACTGGGCCTGGTCAGCCACGCCCACCTCGGCCACGGCGCCCCCACCTACCATCTCGCCGACCGCCACCACCACCTCCACCTCGTCTGCCGCGACTGCGAGAACGTGATCGAGGCCGATGTCTCCGTCGCCGCCGAGTTCACGGCGAAGCTGCGGGACACGTTCGGCTTCGAGACGGACATGAAGCACTTCGCGATCTTCGGGCGGTGCGAGACATGTGCGCGGGGCGCGGCGGGCGCCGCTGGGGCGGCGGGGTCTCCCGGGGCGTGAGGACTGTCGGTGCCGGGCCGTAGGCTTGGGTTCATGAAGAGTCCCTTGCTGTCCCTGCCCGGCGCCGTTCCCGCCGAGGGCGTGGACGAAGGCGTCGCCGCCCATTACGGCGACCTGTTCCGTGAGCAGCGTGCCCTCGCCGACGGCACCGGATTCGTCGACCTCTCGCACCGCGGGGTGGTCGCCGTCACCGGCGACGACCGGCTGAGCTGGCTGCACCTGCTGATCACCCAGCACGTCACCGACCTCGCCCCCGGCCGCGCCACCGAGGCGCTGATCCTCACCTCGCACGGCCACATCGAGCACGCGCTCTACCTGGTCGACGACGGCGTCACGACCTGGGCGCACGTCGAGCCCGGCACCCGCGAGGCGCTGATCGGCTACCTGGACTCGATGAAGTTCTTCTACCGGGTCGAGGTCGCCGACCGCACCGAGGACATCGCCGTCGTCCACCTCCCGGCCGGTTCCATCGCCGAGGTGCCCGAGGGCGTCGCGGTGCGGGAGACGGCGTACGGGCGGGACCTCTTCCTGCCCCGGGCCGACCTGGAGGCGTACGCGGAACGGACCGGTCACGCGGCCGGGATTCTCGCCTACGAGGCGCTCCGGGTCGAGCAGCACCGGCCGCGCCTCGGCTTCGAGACCGACCACCGCACGATCCCGCACGAACTGGGCCTGATCGGCAGCGCCGTCCACCTCAACAAGGGCTGCTACCGGGGCCAGGAGACGGTCGCCCGGGTGGAGAACCTGGGCAAGCCGCCGCGCCGCCTGGTCTTCCTCCACCTCGACGGCAGCGAGGTGCGGCTGCCCGGCCCCGGCACCGAGATCCGGATCGCGGACGACGGCCCCGACGGCCGCAAGATCGGCTTCATCACGACGTCCGCCCGCCACCACGAGCTGGGCCCGGTCGCCCTCGCCCTGATCAAGCGGAACGTCGCCACGGACGCCCACCTGATGGCCGGGGACACGGCGGCCGCCCAGGAGACGGTGGTCGAGCCGTAGGGGAGGGGTGCCCGGGGCGCCCGTACCCGTAGCTCGGCAGACCTACGGGTACCGCGGGGTTCACATCTCCAGCAGGACCGTGAAGGGGCCGTCGTTCGTCAGGGACACCCGCATCTGTGCGCCGAAGCGGCCCGTCTCCACCGTCGCGCCCAGCGCCCGGAGTTGGGCGACGACCTCGTCCACCAGGGGCTCGGCGACGTCGCCGGGGGCGGCCGCGTTCCAGGTGGGGCGGCGGCCCTTGCGGGCGTCGCCGTAGAGCGTGAACTGGCTGATCACCAACAGCGGTGCGCCGATGTCGCCGCACGACCGTTCGTCCTGGAGCATCCGGATCGACCAGAGTTTGCGGGCCAGTTGGGCCGCCTTCTCCTTGGTGTCCTCGTGCGTGACGCCGACCAGGACGCACAGGCCCTCGCCGGAGATCTCCCCGACCGTCTCACCGTCGACGACCACACACGCGCCGTCGACCCGCTGTACCACCGCTCGCATACGACCATCATGCCGGTCCGTTCGAGGGCGATCGCACAGGGGCTTCTTATTGATCCTTAACCCCCCATGTGGGGCCGTTCGGGGGCACTTCGGTCACATGGCGACCGCTTGGGGTGGCACGATGCTTTCCCACACGCCGGTCGAGGGGACGGTAGAGGCACATGAGCACACCGAACATGGGGCACCCGCCCGGCGCGGCCCGGCCGACCCGTACGGGAGACCTCGCCGGCGCCAGGCCGCCCGTCCAGCGCGTCGACAGCCCGACCGGCCCGACGGCCATCGGGACACCCGGGCTGCCCGTCGCGCCGCCCGAGCACGACCTCACCGCTCTGAGCCTGCCCGAACTGCGCTCCCTGCGCCAAGGCGCCCAGCGCGACGAGGCCGACCTCAGTTACGTCCGCCGCCTGCTCCAGGGCCGTATCGACATCCTGCGCGCGGAACTGTCCCGCCGACGCCCCGTCCTGAACGGCGGTGAGGGCAGCGTCGTCGAACGGCTCTCGCAGATCCTCACCGACGCCCCGGCCCGGCACCGGTCCTCCGCCCGCCATGTCACCCTCGGCACGCCGCAGAGCGAGGAGTACCGGCGGCTCGCCTCCGCCATGCTCGCCGAGGTCGAACTCTCCGACCTCGCCGCCCGCACCGACAAGGAACTGAACACCGCGATGGCACGGCTGATCCGCTACGAACAGCAGGTCTCCTGGTGCCGACAGCGCCTCCAGCGCACGGCGGACGGATGCAGCGCCGAGATCACCCGCCGCTACCGCGAGGGCGAGGCCCAGGTGGACGACCTGCTGATCTGAGGGACGCGTCTGAGGGACGCGTCTGAGGGACGCGTCTGAGGGGCGCATCTGAGGGGCGCAGGGGGAGGGGCCGGGGTGGTTTCCGGGCTCCGGAAATCTCCGCGACGCCTTGATCCGTGGCGGCATACCGTGGGGGTATGACCAGTTTGCGCACCGACCTCAGCCGCCCCGCCGACCTCGGCGGTACAGCCGTTCGGCCCATCTCCGAGGACGAGTTGGGGGAGTGGCTGCGAGCCGTGCGGACGGGGTTCTTGCAGTCGCCGGTGGTGCCGGTGGAGGAACTCGCGGCGTACGGTGAGCAGTTCGAGCCGGGACGGTTCCTCGGGGCGTTCGACGGCGGGCGGTGTGTGGCGACGTTCCGCTCGTTCGACCAGCAGGTCACGGCGGTCGGCGGCCGGCCGGTCGCCGCCGACGCGGTCACCGGCGTCACCGTCTCCGCCACCCACCGCAGGCGCGGCCTGCTCACCCGCATGATGAACGGGGATCTCGCGGCGGCCAAGGAGCGCGGCGACACGGTGGCCACGCTGATCGCCGCCGAGTATCCGATCTACGGCCGGTTCGGGTTCGGCCCCGCCACCGGTGCGGCCCGCTGGAACGTCGACGTGCGGCGCGCCGGGCTCGACCCGCGTGCGCCGGTGCCGTCGGCCGGTGGGCGGATCGACCTGGTCGAGCCCGAGGGCGTCCTCGCGGTCGGGCCCGGGCTGCACGAGCGGGTGCGCGCGGCGGTGCCCGGCGTGGTCAGCCGGGACGCCTGGTGGTGGCGGACCAGGACGGGCGTCCTCCGCCTGGACACCCAGTGGACGGAACCGTTCCACGCGGTGTATCGGGCGGCGGACGGCACCGTCGACGGGCTGGTCACCTACGACGTCGACGACACCTGGGGCGACGCCAAGCAGCCGCACCACACGGCGACCGTGCGCGGGCTGCTCGCCGCGACCCCGGACGCCGAACGGGCCCTGTGGCACTACCTCTGCTCGATCGACTGGGTCACCCACGTCAAGAGCGACCTGCGCGCCCCCGACGACCTGCTCCCACTGCTGCTGCCGGACCCGAGGGCGGCCCTCGCCACCACCCTGACCGACTGGCTGTGGGTGCGGATTCTGGACGTCCGTGCGGCGCTGGAGGCGCGGACGTACGAGGGCGAGGGCAGCCTCGTGATCGAGGTCGCCGACCCGGCCGGGCTGACCGGCGGGCGCTGGCTGCTCGATGCGTCGACCGCCGGGGCGTCCTGCGTGCCGACCACGCGCAGCCCCGAACTCACCCTGGGAGTCACGGAGTTGGCGATGCTGTGGCTGGGCGACGAGTCGGCGCTGCGGCTCGCGGCGCTGGGCCGGGTGCGGGAGGAGCGCGGGGGCGCGGCGCGGGCGGACGCCCTGTTCCGCACGTCCAGGCGGCCGTGGTGCCCGGACCAGTTCTGAGGGGCTGACGGGCTGAGGCATCGCGGTGTCTGTGCTGGACGGCATGCGGGTGACCCTGTGGGGGTCACCCGATGACTCATCCGTAGTGGTGCTTGTTCAGTTATGGCTGTGCTGTGCTGGCGTGCTGTTCAGTTGTGGCTGTGCGCAAGGGTGCAGCGGTCCGGTGTGTGCGGTACGGCTGCTGTGCTGTTGTCGGTGTTCTGTTGTGGCTGTGCGGCTTGGTGTGCGCGTCGGGTCCCGGCTCCCCTCCGGAACGGAACCCTCTTCGCTCTCATCGTTCTACAGGCCAACCACCCTGGAGAGCAACCAGGTTGCTCAAGTTGGCCACCAACTTCTCTCTACTTATCTCCACTTGGAAGAGGCCTATAACCACCTCATCATGAACTGCCCAAAGATGGCGAGAAGTTGTACGGTTTTACGGTGGACCCGAAACACGGCTCTGCCCATGAGCAGACCACGTCACCGCGGCCACAGCAGCCACAGCGCTCACACGAGGTGGCGGACACGCTGAGGGCCCGCATCCGTAACGGGGAACTCCGGGCGGGACAGCGGATGCCCACCCAGGGAGCCCTGGCCGACGAGTTCGGCGTCGAGCGTGCCGTCGTGCGCGAGGCGCTGCGAATCCTTCAGTCGGAACGCCTGCTGACCAACGTCTCGAAGGGCAGCCCCGCCACCGTGGCCGGGAATCCCACCCACGCCGGGCTCCCGACCGGGCCCGCCCCGCCCCCGCTGCCCACCACGGTGGCGCTCGCCCCGAGGGTCGCCGCCGCCTTCGACGCCCCGCGTGTCGCCCTGGACGCCCTCTGTCTGACGTCCGTCTCCCTCAACCTCGCCCTCGCCGAGCCCCTGTGGCGCATCCACGCCGGGCGGCTGGAACCGGCCAAGGTCGACGTACGGGTGTTATTGCCCAGCCGGGACATCGAGTTGGCGTTCCCGACCCTGGTGGAGGCCGCCCCCGACCATCGGCCGCGACGGCACTGGCTCGCCCAGCGCAACGCCCAGGGCCAGGTGCTGCGGCACAACCTGCTGGCGCTGCGCTCCACGCACGGCATCGACGTCCATGTCACGTTCCGTGCACTGCCGTTCACTCCGCCGGTGAAGCTGTACCTGCTCAACGACTCCGAAGCGCTCTTCGCCTATTACACGCTGTCGCGCCAGGAGGCCGAGATCGACCACGAGCGGCTCCAGCTGTACGACGCGGAGGGCACCCGTTCGCTGCTGTTCGCCTTCGAACGGGGGGCCGGAGCGCGGGACGCGGCGTTCGTCGAGCAGTCGCACCGGTGGTTCGACGCGCTGTGGGGGACGATCAGTTCGGAGCTGGTGCTCACCGACTGACGGCCGTCCGGCGGGGGCACACCGGTCGGAAACCGCCCCCGAGGTACCCGTCAACTTCCCCCAGTTGGCGGCCAACTTCCCCGACGTGGTCGCCTCTTGGCTGGTACTCGTCAACAACTTGCCGACAACTCGCCGTAGATGGACGTCAGTTGTAACGTTTGGTCGTGACCCAGGAGAACGTGGCAGTGAACGGCAGGAAGCGCTCCGCCCAGGAGATCGCCGACAGCCTCCGGGAGCGCATCCGCACCGGCGATCTCAAGGCGGGCGACCGGCTGCCCACGCAGGCCGAGCTGGCCGACGCGTTCGACGTGGAGCGCAGCACCGTTCGGCTGGCCCTGCGCGCCCTTCAGGACGACGGTCTCCTGAGCAACGTCAGCAAGGGCAGCCCCCCGCGCATCGCCCATCCGCCGCCCACCCAGGGCGGGCCCCAGCCGACGATGGTGGCCCTGGCGCCACGGCTGGCGGAGGCGTTCGCGGCCCGGCACGTACGGGTGGACGCGGCCTGTCTGACCGCCGAGACCCTGATGCTGGCCCTGGGGGACCCGCTGCGCAGCATCCACGCGGGGCAGCTGAAGCCGGAGTCGATCGAGGTACGCATCCTGCTGCCGTCCCGGAAGATCGACCTCGCGTTCCCGGTGCCGGTCGACGGGCGCGGCGACGCCGACCCCGACCCCGTGCACCGGCGGTGGCTGGAGCAGCGCAACGCCCAGGGCCAGGTGCTGCGCCACAACCTGCGTTCGCTGCGCTCCTCGCACGGCATCGACGTGCACGTCACCTTCAGGGCGCTGCCATTCACCCCGCCGGTGAAGCTGTATCTGCTGAACGAGACCGAGGCCCTCATCGCCTACTACATGGTCTCGCGCCGCGAGGAGACCACCGACGGCGAGACCCTCGACATGTACGACGTGCTGGGCACCGAGTCGCTGCTCTTCTCCTTCGGGCGGACGGCAGGTGAGCGGGACGCGGCGTTCGTGGACGAATCGCAGAAGTGGTTCGACGCCCTCTGGGAAACCATCAGCACGGACCTGACACTCTCCTAGTGACTTCTGATACGACGCAGACCGAAGCGGTGCCGGAAGAGACCGAAAATGACCCCGAGGAACTCCGGGACCTGATCACCCGCCCCCGTGTCGTCCTGTGGGACTTCGACGGGCCCGTCTGCCGTCTGTTCGCCGGGCATCCGGCGCACGACGTCGCGACCGACCTGCTGGACTGGCTCGCGGCGCGCGGCCTGGGCGAACTGCTGACCGAGGACGAGCGGGACACCGACGATCCGCATGCCGTCCTGCGCGCCGTCGACCGGCGCCACCCGGGCAGCGACCTCGTCGCCGAGCTGGAGGAACGGCTCACCCGGCACGAGTTGACCGCCGTTCCGGCCGCCTGGCCGACGCCCTACGCCGATCCGCTGATCCGTACCTGGACGGCGGTCGGTACGCGGCTCGCCGTCGCCACGAACAACTCCGCTCGGGTGGCTCGGGCGTATCTGGAGGGGCGCGGGTTGTTGGGGTGTTTCGCGCCGCATCTGTACGGGCGGACGCGGGAGTTGCATCGGCTGAAGCCGGACCCGCACTTTTTGCGGCAGGCGCTGGGGGGGTTGGGGGTGGCGCCTGGGGCGGCGCTGATGATCGGGGATTCTGTCTCCGACTGTGAGGCGGCTCGGCGGGCCGGGGTGGCGTTCTTGGGCTTCGCCCGGGATGGGGGGAAGGCGAGGGTCTTGAGGGAGGGGGGTGCGGGGGTCGTGACGACGTCGCTTCTGCCTGTGCTGCGGGTGCTGCGGGGGTGAGGGGTGCGGCGTGGCTGGCGGTGCGTTGTCGGGTGCGGCGCCGTCGGGGCTTGTTGCGCCCGCGCGGTGGAGCCGCATATCGATACAGCCCCGCGCCCCTGAAAGACGGGTTGTGGGCGGGTGCGGCGCCGTTGGGGCTGGTCGCGCCCGCGCGGCGGAGCCGCATATCGATACAGTCCCGCGCCCCTGGGGAGGGCGGTGAGTTGTCGGGTGCGGCGCCGTTGGGGCTGGTCGCGCCCGCGCGGCGGAGCCGCATATCGATACAGTCTCGCGCCCCTGGAAAGAACGGTGCGTTGTCGGGTGCGGCTTGTTGCGCCTGCGTGGGGGAGCTGCGTATCGATGCAGTCTCGCGCCCCTTTCCGGCGTTGTCGGGCCGTTGGTTGTGTGCTCGGGGTGAGCTGGGGGGTTGGGGGGGTCCGTTAGCATTTGGGGGTGGTCTGAACGTTCTTCTTTTGCATCCGGAGTAGCCCGTGGGCGCAGCATCTCCTTCCCACGTCGGCCGGGCCGCCAGTGAGTTCCTGGCGCTGGCGCGGACGCAGGGGGTGGCCGTCCCCGGCCATCACCACCAGAACTACGTCCTGCCGCTGACCCCCGAGATGGCGGCGTTGGTCGGCCGGGCCACCGGGACGAACGTCACCGTGCGCGTCCGGCGCCCCGACGCGCTCCCCGTGGTGATCAGGACCTGGCCCGACGAGGCGCCGGTGCTCGACACCCTCCGGGGGGTCCTGCCGCACGTTCCCCGCTGCCTCTTTCGAGGGAACGGCTTCGTCGTCCACAGCCATGTGGACGGCGTCCCCCTCTCCACCGTCCACGCGAACGACGCCCCCGTCGCCTCCCCCCTCGTGGCCGAACTGGCGCGGCAGCTCGCGCTGTTGACGCGGGTGCGCCGGGAGTCGTTGCCCGAGTTGCCGTCGGGGCGGCCGCCCAACCGGGACAGCCAAGGGTTTCTGCGCACGCTGGCCCACGAGGCGGACGTTCAGATCCGGCGGCCCAACTGGGCGTTATTCGGCGGGTTGTTCGCGGCCCTCGGGCTTCCGGAGGACGCGCTCGTCCGGTTCGCCGAGCGCGTCCCGGCCCTGACCCGGCGGCCGTTCAGCCTGCTGCACGGCGATCTGCACCGCGACAACCTGATCCTGTCCCTCGACGGAGACCCGCCCCTGATCTGCGTCGACTGGGAACTCGCGGCCTACGGCGACCCGTTGCACGACCTCGCCACGCATCTGGTGCGGATGCGGTACCCGGCCGGGCAGTGGCCCGAGGTCACCGGGGCGTGGGAGCGGGCGATGGGGGAGGCCAGGCCCGCCGCCGTCAGCGGCCTCGCCAAGGACCTGCGCCACTACGTCGACTTCGAACACGCCCAGTCCGTCTACCCCGACGTGATGCGCGCGGCCGACTCCCTGCGCGGCCGCCCCGACCAGCGCGTTCTTGACGAGGCCACCGGCGCGGTGCGCGACGCGCTGCTCCTGGCCGCCGAACCGCTCCGGCTGCGCAACCTCCCCGAACCCGCCGAGATCGAGGGCATCCTCTTCCGCTGGCGCGCCGCACACCCCGGCACCGGACCGGACGGCACCCGGGCCCGCCCCACGATCCGCTGGAGCCGCGACCGGCGCCTGCGCACACGCGACGACTTCCCGGCGGCGGCCGTCGACCGGGCCCTCGTCGAGGAGGGCGCGGCACCGGCCCACCGCGTCTTCAAGGGAACGGCGCACCTCAACACGGTGGTCTGGGTGCCGGACGTCGATTTCCCGGTCGTCGTCCGCCGCAAGGTGGGCCGGCAACTGCGCCGCGAGCCCCGTTATCTGAGCGAGCACGCGGTGCTCGGCGCCATCGAGCGGTCGGGCGTCGAGGTCGCCGCGCCCCGGGTGCTGGCCCTGGGGACCAGTTCGCGCGAGGACCCGTTCGCCATCCACACCTACGTCGGCGACCGGGACATCGACCGGCTGCCGAGCCACCCCGTGCACGGGCTGCTCCCGCACGAGGCCGACAGCCTCGTCGACCAGCTCCGCGCGCTGACCAACGTCGACTACAAGCAGGTCGACCCGGCGGCAGGCGAGGGCGGCTTCCACCGCTGGCTGCGCGAGCAACTGGTGCTGCTGGTCTCGGAGTTGCCCAAGGACTCCCAGCAACTGGCCCGCACCCTCGGGCTGCCCGACGCGGAACGTCTGCGCGAGATCCTGGCCCGGCACGAGGTGAGCCACCGCGCGCCCGCCCTCCTGCACGGCGACCTCAACCCCTGGAACCTGGTGCGCCGCGACGACCGCCTCGCCCTCACCGTCATCGACTGGGAGATGGCCCTGGTCGGCGACCCCCTCTACGACCTCGTCCGCCACATGCACCTCACCCCCACCCGGCCGGAGATCCGCCACCGGATGTTCCGCCGCTGGGAGAGCGGTCTGCCCGAGCGGTACACGGTCGGCTGGCAACGGGACTGGCGCGTCTACCGCTGGGTGGAGATCGTCCGCTCCGCCTACGTCGACCTCGACCGGCTGGTCACGGGGTCAGGGCTGGACGCGCCCAACGTCCGCCGGGCGGTGGACTCGTACGCGATGACCCTGGCGGCCGCGATCAGCTCCCTCGGCCTGCCCTCCCGAGCCACCCCCAACCCGCACCTCTCCCGCACCCTCACCTAGGGGACGGGGCCGTAGGGGACGGACATTAGGGGGCAGTCCCTAGGGGACGGGCCGTGGGGGGCAGCCCGTAGGGGGCGGACCTTAGTGGACGGCCCGTGGGGGTCAGCCCGTAGGGGACGGGGCGTCGGGGTTCGGCTCGGGTCGGCCCGTAGGCTCGCGGCCATGAGGAAGACGGGTGCGGGTGGGTCGGGCGAGGGCGGGACGGCCGCCGGGGTGGACGCCGGTGCGGTCGGGCTGCGGGAGCGCAAGAAGCGGCGGATGTACGAGGACGTCTCCGACACCGCCGTTCGACTGTTCCTGGAGAAGGGGTTCGACGCGGTGTCGGTCGCGGAGGTCGCCGCCGAGGCCGGGATCTCCAAGCCGACGCTCTTCCGGTACTTCCCGGCCAAGGAAGACCTGGTCCTGTACCGGATCGCCGATCACGAGGACGAGGCCGCCCGGATCGTCGCCGGTCAGGCCGAGCCCGTCGCCGCGCTGCGCCGGAACTTCCTCGCGGGTCTGGAGCGGTTCGACCCCGTCACCGGGTTGTGCGAGGTGCCCGAGGTGCTCGCCTTCCACTCGTTGCTGTACGGGACTCCCTCCCTGGTCGTACGGGCCTACGGGCACATGGAACGATCCGAGGAGGCGTTGGCGCGGGCCCTCGGCGGCACCCTCGACGCACGGCTCGCCGCCGGGCAGATCATCGCCGTCCAACGGATTCTCGCCCTCGACAACTGGCGCCGGATCGCGGGCGGCGAGCGCGCGGCGGACGTGCGGGAGAGCGCGGTACGGGCGGCCGAGCGGGCGTTCGGCGTGCTGGAGGGGGCGGTGCGGGGGCTGCTGGGGGAGGACGGGGAGGACGGGGAGGGGTGACCCGGCGGTCGGGGCCCCGGCGGTCTGGGGCCCCGGTGGGGTGGTGGCCGACCTCGGTGGGGTGGTGGCTGGGCTCGGCGGAATGAGTCTCGGTAAAATATTTAACCGGGTAACGTTTTCTGGTTACCCTGGTCCGTATGACGTCAGCCGACCCCGCGCGCCCGCCCTCGCCACCGCCCTCGCGCTCACACCCGCCCTCCCCTCCCGACCTCCGTCGCGCCCTCGCCGGTGAACGTGCGCATCACGAACGGTGCCGGGCCGCGCTCGCGGCGATGGTCGACGGGGCGGACGAGCAGGTTGTCGCCGGGGAGGACGTGTCCGCGTCCGGCGCCGATGCCGAGGTGCTCGGACACCGACTGCGCAGCAAGGCGAAGGAGATGCGCGAACTGCCCCAAGGCCCCTTGTTCTTCGGCCGGTTGGACTTCGGCCCGGACGCCGGTGACCATGCCGGGCAGAGCTACCGCATCGGCCGGTTGCGCATCACCGAGGAAACGGCCGCCCCGCCCCTCGTCGTCGACTGGCGGGCCCCCGTCTCCCGCGCCTTCTATCAGGCGAGCGCCGGTGACCCGCGAGGCGTCGAGGTGCGCCGGCGCTTCGGGTGGGCGCCCGGCAGCCTCGGTGACCCGGCCGATCTGACCGGCCTGGAGGACGAGCCCCTGGGGAAGGGGAAGTCGCAGGTCAGCGCCATCGTCGCGCGGGAGATCGAACGGCCACGGGTCGGCCCCATGCGGGACATCGCCGCGACCATCCAGCCCGAGCAGGACGACCTCGTCCGCGCCGGAATCGGCGTCTCCGTCTGTGTGCAGGGCGCCCCGGGCACCGGCAAGACCGCCGTCGGCCTGCACCGCGCCGCCTACCTGCTCTACACCCACCCGCATCGCATCCGACGCGGCGGCCTGCTGGTCCTGGGCCCGCACCGGGCGTTCCTGTCGTACATCGCCCAAGTCCTGCCCGCGCTGGGGGAGTTCGAGGTGCGGCAGGCCACCCTGCGGGACGAGATCGCCCGGCATCCGGTCACCGGGACGGACAGCGCGCGGGCCGCCGCCGTCAAGCACGACGCCCGGATGGCGGAGGTGCTGCGCCGGGCCCTGTACGCCTGGGTGGGCGGCGGCGAGGTCAACTCCCTTGCGATCGCCGATGGTTCGTACCGTTGGCGGGTGTCGGACGAGCAGCTCCGGCAGATCGTGGCCGACGTCCGCGCCGAGCAACCGCCCTACGCCGTGGGCCGGGAACGGGTACGCACCCGGGTGGTACGCACCCTGCGACACCAGGCCGAACGTCGTGCCGGACCGCAGACGAACGCCTGGGCCCAGCGGATGTCACGGGCCCGGCAGGTGAGCGAGTACGTCGACGCCGTGTGGCCACGGGTCCGCCCGGACCAAGTGGTGGTCCAACTCCTCTCAGAGGCAGCGGTGTTGGCGGAGTCGGCGGACGGACTGCTCGACGCGGACGAGCAGCGGGCCCTGCTGTGGGACAGGCCGCCCCGGTCGTGGAAGTCGGCGCGGTGGTCGGCCGCCGATCTCGTGCTGCTCGACGAGGTCGCCGGGCTGATCGAACACCCCGAGGGATACGGGCACATCGTCGTCGACGAGGCGCAGGACCTCTCCCCGATGGAGTGCCGGGCGATCGCACGCCGGGCCGCGTTCGGTTCGCTCACCGTCCTCGGCGACCTGGCGCAGGGCACGACCCCCTGGGCCGCCCGCAGTTGGCGGACCTCCCTGCGCCACCTCGGTGTGCCGGACGCCTCCGTCGTGCCGCTGACCACCGGATTCCGGGTCCCGGCGGCGATCGTCGGGCTTGCCAACCGGCTCCTGGAACGGCTCGACGTGGACGTGGAGCCGGGTGAATCCCTGCGCAGGGACGGTGAGTTGAGGCTGCGAGAGGTGACGGGCGGCGGGTTGGCGGGGGCGGTCGTGGACGCCGTTCGCGACGCGCTGGCACGGGAGGGCTCGGTCGGGGTGCTCGCGGCGGACGCGGACGTGCCGTGGGTGCGGGAGGAGTTGGAGGCGGCGGGGGTGGGGGAGGTGGCCGAGGGTGTCGTCGGGTCCCGACTCTCGGTCGTTCCGGCCTCTCTGGTCAAGGGACTTGAGTACGACCACGTCGTCGCCGTCGAACCGGCCGCGATCGCGGAGGCGGAGGAACGCGGCCCCCACCGGCTGTACGTCGTACTGACCCGAGCGGTGTCGAGGCTGGACGTGGTGCACGAGCGCCCGTTGCCGTTCTAGCGGGAACGGGCGGGCAGTTGGCGCGGACGCGGGGGCGCGCAAGGGCCGTTGTCGTCCTGGCCGGGGTGACGACAACGGCCGACCGGGGTCTTACGAGGCGTCGAGGAGGAGGGGGATCAACTTCTCTTCCTCGACGACGGAGGCGATCTGTTCGTGCGCCTCGCGCAGCCGCGCGAACACCGGGGCCGCCTGGAGAGGTGCCAGCGGTTCTCGTGCGGCAGCCGGCCTCCAACGCCCCTTCCCTCAACGGCCGTTCGCGTCCGCGAGGATCGCCTCAAGTCGGGCTCGGCACTCCGTCGCGAATTCCGGGAACGTGTGCCGGTAGTAGGTCAGTCCGCTGAGGGCGATGGCGAGGGACCAGGCGCGGGCGCGGGTCCAGGTCGGGGTGTCGAGGTCCAGGGCGTTCCAGTAGGCCCGGCGGGCCGGGGGCGGGAAATCCCAGAGCGGGGCGTGTTCGGCGTCGGGGGCGCCGACGGTGAGGCCGCCGAAGTCGATGACCGCGTGCAGCGCACCGCCCCTGACCAGCAGGTTGGTGGGTTTGAGGTCCCCGTGGAGCCAGCCGTGCGGCGCGGCCGGCTCGGGCAGGGCGCGGGCGGCCTCCCACAGCCGGCGCAACGTGTCGAGGTCGAGTTCCTCGCCCAGGGTGGCCCGGCAGGCGGCGAGATCCCGGCCGACCTGTTCGTCGCAGGCGCGCAGGCTGCCGCCCCGGTACCCGTCGAGGCCGTCCGCGCGGGTCGCCCCCATGAGGTCGGTGGCATGCAACTCCCTTACGAAGGACGCCAGTTCCTCCCCGAACGCGATCCAGTCGTGGACGGTGTCCTGGCCCGGTTCGGTGCCGTCGATCCAACGGTGGACCGACCAGACGAGCGGGAAGACGTCGGTCGGAGTGCCGGTGTGGACGGGCTCGGGGATCGTGCGGGTGAGGTGCGGCGCGAGGCGGGGCAGCCAGTACTGCTCCTTGCGCAGGGCCCGCGCGTTGTCGTGGGTGCGGGGGAGCCGGACGAGGAGGCCGTCGCCCAGCCGGTACAGGGTGTTGTCGGTGCCCGCGCCCGCCCAGGCCAACGGCAGGTCGGCCCACTCGGGGCGCTGCGCCGTCAGCAGGGACCTGACCAGGGCCTCGTCGGCCGGGATCTCGTTCTCGTGAAGCATCACGCCGGAAGTCTCACGGCTGGGGGAGCGGCAGGCCACCGGATAACGCGGGCCACCGGATAACGCGGGCCACCGGATAACGCGGGCCGCCGGGTAACGGGGGAGGCTGCTCCCGGGCACCGACCCCGGCGCGACCGCGCTGCGCCGACTCTTCGCCCGCCGCATGGAGTTCGACGAGGTGAACCGCTCGTCGTCGTTCGGCGTCCTGCATTACGGTGAACTCAGCTGTGCTGTCAGGCTGGTTGAACGGGTGGAGGACGGTCGTGGGGTCGGAGCCGTGGGCGGAGCTGGGTGAGGCGGTCGGCGCGATCCGTGCCCAGTTGCAGCAGGCCATGGAGGAGGGCGCGGGCGAACCGCTGGCGTTCCGGGCGGGGCCGGTGGAGCTGGAGTTCTCCGTCGAGGTGCGCAAGGAGGCCGGGGCCACGGCGAAGGTGTTCGTGCTGCCCTGGTCGGCGGAGGCCCGTGGCACGGCCGGCTCCGGCACCGTCCAACGGATCAAACTCACCTTGCAGCCGGTCGACGACGCGGGCGAGGACGCGCGCATCCACGCCCGGTCCGCGCAACGGCCGTTGTGAGCATCGCGGCCCGCTGACGCACTGAGCACGGGGGTGGGGGATGGATCAGGCCCGGGTCGTCGAAGTATGGGCTCCCGACGGCGGGCGGGCCGGTACCGGGCGGGTGGGTACCGGGTATCTGCTGGCCGAACGGCTGGTGTTGACGTCGTTCCACGTGCTGGCGCACGTGCCGCCCGGCGGGCGCGTCGAGGTCCGGCCGCTCCAAGTCCCGCAGCGCACCGGGTGGTTGGCGGCGACCTGGTGCTGGCCGCGCCGACCGGTGGACCTGGATGCTGCGCCCGACCATGACGCCGCGCTGCTGGTCATCGAAGGCCCGCACGGGGTGGGCGGGTTGGAAGGGGCGGTCCGGTTCGGGCGGATCACCGGCCAGGACACGGTGCCCTGCGTGGGGCTGGGGTTCCCGGACGCCGAGGCGCGTCCCGACGGGCGGCGCGACACCATGCCGGTGCGCGGTCACGTGGACGCCCTGCACGCACGCCGGTCGGGCATGCTCACCGTGCACGTCGACACGGGCGTCGTGCCCCGCGCCCGGGCGGGCGGTTCGGGCTGGGCGGGCAGTTCGGGAACGGCGTTGTTCTGCGGTCCGTCGCTCGTCGGGGTACTGGCCACCGACCGCCCCATCGCGCGGGACGCCAGTGTGCTGGGCGCGGTCGCCCTCAGCGCCCTGGCCGGGCTTCCCGGATTCCGCGACACCCTGGCCGAGCACGGGATCGACCTGCGCCTGGAGCACGCCAGCCCGACGGCCCGGCTGCTGACGGAGTTCCTGACGGCGGCCCACCGCGCCGCCGTCGAACACCCCTACGCCGGTGTCCTGCCCGGCACCGCGCCCCCACTCGCCGCCGTCTACCTGCGCCAACGGGTCCGGCGGCGGGACCACGACGCCGCTGCCCACGGCGCCGTGTCGGGGGCGACGCCCGCCGACGCCGTTCTCGCCGATCCGCCGACCTGCGTGGTCGTGGCCGGTCCTGGCGGCGGCAAGTCCAGCCTGCTGCGCACCCGCATGGCCGAGGGCGCCGCACGGTTCCTCGACGGCGAGGGCGGCCCGGTGCTCCCGGTGCTGGTGCCCGCCGCCGCCCTGACCGCCGAACTGCCCCTGCGGCGCGCGCTGTCCGAGGCGGTGACCGCAGCCCTCGCCCACCATGGCCTCAACGACGTCGTCCCCCCGGAGCTGTTCGCCACCGCCCCGCAGCCGGGCGTGCGCTGGCTGGTGCTCGTCGACGGCCTGGACGAGGTCAGCGACCCGGCGGCGCGGCACCGGGTCCTGACGAGGGTGGCCAGGGTCGGAGACGGCGACGACCGGGACCTGTACCGGTTCGTGATCGCCACCCGCCCCCTGCCGGACGGCACCCTGGACCCCCTCGGACCCGACGTGCCCCGCTACGACCTGCAACCTTTCGGCGACGACGACCTGCCGAGGGTCGCCGACGGCTGGTTCAGGGCCGTCGGTCTGCCGGACCCCGGGGACGCGGCGGAGCGGTTCGCCGTGGAGCTGGACCACAGCCGCCTCGCGGCCGTCGCCCGGGTGCCGTTGATGGCCGCGATGCTCTGCCAACTCCACGCCACCGCCCCCGACCAGCCCCTGGCCGGCGGGCGCGGGGAGATCTACGACCGCTTCACCACCCTCCTCCACCGGCACCAGCACGCCTTCGACGCGTCGGCCCGCTCCGCCCGCCTCCTCGCGGGCGTGGACCGCTACGGCCCCGCCGCGTCCGCGCGGGCCGAGGCCACCCTGAACCACCTCCC
The DNA here is from genome assembly GCF_044757465.1 of Streptomyces sp. NPDC091279. Taxonomy (NCBI): domain Bacteria; kingdom Bacillati; phylum Actinomycetota; class Actinomycetes; order Kitasatosporales; family Streptomycetaceae; genus Streptomyces; species Streptomyces sp. NPDC091279. Next base: position 134,501 of record NZ_JBIVVA010000012.1, read on the forward strand.
CGCCCTCACCGGTCACCTCGCGGCCGCCCGCCAGCAGTCCGGCGACACCCGGCCCGCCGTCGACATCGTCCAGTCCCACCCCAGCGCCCGGCGCCCCGAACGGGTACCCGCCGACGACTGGAACGCGTTCCTCGACGCGGCCCTGCGCGGCAGCGGCCAACTCACCGCACACTCCGGTGACCTGGTCTTCCTCCATCAGACCCTCCAGGAGCACCTCGCCGCCCGCCACGTGATGGACGACCCACGCACCGGAGCCCAGGTGCTGCGCCGGGTCTTCGACCAGTCCGACCGGTACGGGCCCTCCGGCCGCGACCTCGGCATCGCACCCCGGGTGTGGGGCACCAGGTACTGGGAAACCCCGCGTGAAGACCCCTCCTACGTCGGTTTCCTCCTCGACGCCGCGCACCTCAGCGGGGTCACGGCGGGCCCCCGGTACCTCAACCGGCTGGCCCGCTCCGGCGTCCGGGGCTGCGACTTCATCTCCGAGCTGGCCCAGCTGGGGACCGCCCTCCCCGACCACCTCCTCCGCTCCACCGCCGACCGCCTGCACCGGCTGGCCCGGAACAGATCCCTGGACGGCGACGACCGCGTGGACGCCGCCACCTCCCTGATGGACGTCGGAGACGCCCGCGCCGCCGACCTCCTGAACGCCCTGGCCACCGACCCCGACCTGGACGACATCGACCACATGAACGCGGCCGACGCACTGGCGGAACTGGACGACCACCGCGCCGCCGACCTCCTGCACGCCCTGGCCCAGGACACCGGCGTGGAGAGCGACGCCCGGGTGGGCGCCGCCATCTCACTGGCGTACCTCGACGACCCCCGTGCCGCCGACCCCCTGTACACGCTGGTCAACGACCCGACCCTGAGCTGGGATTCGGAACGTCTCAACGCCGCCGCGGCCCTGGTGCATCTCCAGGACCCCCGTGCCGCCGACGCCCTGTACGTCCTGGCCCAGAACCCCGCCCTGTCCGGCCGCGACCGCCTGGACGTCGCCTGTGAGCTGGCCGAACGCGGAGACGCCCGCGCCGCCGACCCCCTCTACGCCCTCGCCAACGACGCCACCCTGGACATCCGCGACCGCCTGGACGCGGCCAAGCCCCTGGTCGCCCTCCTGACCGACGCCATGACCGACGCCCCGACCCTGGCCGAGCCCCGCCTCCTGGCCCTCTCCGCCCGCGTGGACGCCGTCCACGCCCTGATCGAACGCCTGGGCACCGACCTGTCCGACAACCCCGTTCTGGACACGGGCTACCAGCCCCGGCCCGGCCGTTCCACGTGAGGCGCACACGGAGGACAGGCCTGTGCGACAGGAGGGGCAACGGTTCCCCGGCCACGCCATCCTGATCAGACAGAACGGCCCGGCCCACGTTCCGGGCGCCCGCGATCACATGCCGGCGGACGAGGCGCCGCTCACCTGCGGTGAGGCTGGGCGTCAGGCCGAGGGGCGGGGCAGTTTGACGGCCACGGCGTCGAGGACCCAGTCCAGGCCGGTCGTGAAGGACGTCTCGGCGTCGACGTCGGTGCCGTCGTACACGACCTTGGCCAGGGCCGGGAAGCGGCCGGAGGCCAGCATGTTCGTCACGTGCGGACCGTGGGCGCGCTGCCAGTCACGCTTGGACAGGCCCGTGGCGCGCTCGGCCCGCAGGTTCGCGACCTCGCGCCGGATCGCGCCGATGAAGTAGGCGCTGACCGTCTCCACGGCACGCAGAACGGTGTCAACGTCGGTGAGGTCGTCGAACGCCGACAAGGTGGCCTCGGTGACGGCGAGGCCGTTCGGGCCCAGGGTCGGACGCCCGCCGAGCAGATCCGCCAGCCACACATGACGAAGGGCGGTCTGCCGGGTGCGCTCGGCGAGGCCGCGCAGGGCCTCCCGCCAGTCACCGGGCCGCTCCTCGGGGAGGATCTCGGCCTGCACGGCGTCCACCATGAGGTCGAACAGTTCCTCCTTGGTGGAGATGTATCGGTACAGCCGCATCGGACCGGCGTCCAGACGGGCCGCGACCTTGCGCAACGACACCGCCTCCAACCCGCCCGCGTCGGCCAGGGCGAGGGCGGCGGCGACGATCCGCTCCCGGTCGAGCGGCACGGGGTGAGTCGGCGGCTCCGGCCGGTCCCAGACAGTCATGCCCACACCGTACCGGTGCGATACGGCATACCGGTGCGATGCGCCGCACTCTTGCGATGCGATGTATCTAGTCAATACAGTGTATCGACATGAGACGACGCATCGCAGTGGTCGGGGGCGGCCCCGGCGGCCTTTCCTTCGCCCGTGTCCTGCACCGCCACGGCCACCCCGTCACCGTCCTCGAACGCGATCCCGGCCCCGACGCCCGTCCCCCGGGCGGCACGCTGGACCTGCATGAAGGGATGGGCCAGCTCGCGCTGGAGAAGGCGGGGCTGCTGGCGGAGTTCCGGGCGCTGTCCCGACCCGAGGGGCAGGCCATGCGCATCCTGGACACCGACGGGACCGTCCTGCGCGACTGGCCACCCCGCCCGGACGACCGGGCCAACCCCGAGATCGACCGCGGTCAACTCCGTGACCTGCTGCTCGGCCCTCTCGACGTCCGGTGGGGGTGGGAGGTGACGCGGGTGGTGCCGGGGGGCCGGGACGGCGTGCGGGTCCACTGCGCGGACGGGCGTCAGGAGACGTTCGACCTCGTGGTCGGCGCGGACGGCGCCTGGTCCCGGGTCCGCCCGGCCCTCTCGCCGGTGACCCCGCACCACACCGGCGTCACCTCGGTCGAAACCTCCCTGGACGACGTCGGCACCCGCCACCCCGACCTCGCCCGGCTGGTCGGCGCCGGTTCGATGGCCGTGTACGGCGTCAACCGGGCGCTCGTCGCCCAGCGCAACAGCGGCGGCCACGTCAAGGTGTACGCCCAGTTCCGCGCGCCGCTGGAGCGAACGGACCTGGACCTGGCGCTGGCCGACGTCGAGGAGGCGCGGTCGAGCCTGCTGGCCCTGTTCGACGGCTGGGCCGCTCCGGTCCTCGACCTCCTGCGCCACGGCACCGAGTTCGTCCCGCGCCCCCTCTACACCCTGCCCGTGTCCCACACCTGGCCCCACGTCCCCGGCGTGACCCTGCTCGGCGACGCCGCCCACCTGATGCCCCCCTTGGGTGCGGGCGCCAACCTCGCGATGCTGGACGGCACCGACCTCGCCGAGTCCCTCACCACCGACCCCACCGACCTCACCGAGACCATCCACGCCTTCGAACAACGCATGTGGGCCCGAGCGAACAAATGGGCGAGGATCACGACGACGGGCCTGAAGCGCTTGGTAGGCCCGGACCCGGGAGAGGCGCTTGCGCTGTTCGATGGGGTTCAGGGGGGCTGAGCTGCGCCGGCGGTTCGTCGGGTCCCCGGGTTGGAGTACTTTTGCAAGCGGGGTGCTTGCAAGAGTTAGCAAGGGTGGGGCATGGTGGGGGTATGGCATCGCTCAACGTCGGCAACCTCGGCGAGTACCTCCGTGAGCAGCGGCGCACCGCGCAGCTGTCGTTGCGGCAGCTCGCCGATGCCGCCGGGGTGTCGAATCCGTATCTGAGCCAGATCGAACGCGGGCTGCGCAAGCCGAGCGCCGAGGTGTTGCAGCAGGTCGCCAAGGCGCTGCGGATCTCCGCCGAGACGCTCTACGTGCGCGCCGGCATCCTCGACGCCGAGCGGGACCGGGACGAGGTCGAGACACGTGCGGTCGTCCTCGCCGATCCCACGCTCAACGAGCGGCAGAAGCAGGTGCTGCTCCAGATCTACGAGTCCTTCCGCAAGGAGAACGGGTTCGGGATCGAGGCCGATACGGAGGGACCGGAGGGCGCCGACGAGGTTCACGTCGATGACGTCGAGCCTGGTGAGGCCGCTCCTCCGCCCCGCGGAAGACCCCGTACCACCCAGAACGACGACCCGCAGCAGTCCGACGGCTGACCGGACGCGCCCGCAGCGCGTCGCACCGGCGGCCCTCGTCCGACGCGGGACGACAAAAACCCTCAGCTGACAGCGACCCCGGGAGGACCATCACCATGGCCATCACCGACGACCTCCGTAAGACCCTCAGCGACCCGACGCCGCTGTACTTCGCCGCCGGCACCGCCGACCTGGCGTTCCAGCAGGCCAAGAAGGTGCCCGTGCTGGTGGAGCAGCTGCGCGCCGAGGCGCCCGCGCGGATCGACGCCGTGCGCAACACCGACCCGAAGGCCGTCCAGGAGAAGGCCCAGGCCCGCGCCAAGGAGGCCGGTGCCAAGGTCAAGGAGACGCAGGAGACCTTCCAGGGCAAGGTCTCCGAGTTCATCAACTCCCTCGACGGCGACATCAAGAAGCTCGGCAGCACGATCGACGCCGACCTGAAGAAGCTCGGCGAGTCCGCCCAGGACCTCGCGCTGCGCGGGGTCGGCGTCGCCGCCGAGTACGCCGTCAAGGCGCGCGAGACCTACGAGAAGGTTGCCGAGCACGGCGAGCAGACCGTGCGGACCTGGCGCGGCGAGGCCGCCGAGGAGATCGAGGACTTCGCCATCGCCGTCGAGCCGAAGGCCGAGCCGGTCGAGGTCAAGGAGGAGAAGCCCGCGCCCGCCCCGGTCGCCCCGGCGCCGGTCGCCGCCGCTCCTGCTCCCGCTCCCAAGAAGGCCGCCGCCAAGAAGGCGCCCGTGCGCAAGCCCGCCGCCAAGAAGACGACGCCGCCCGCGAAGTAGCGTTCAGGCGTGTTCAGACGGTCATAAGTGGTCGTAGACCGTCGCAAGATGACCAAAGAAGAGAAATAGCTTTCAATTGGGCGGGTCGGGCACTCCTGGAGAGTCCGGCCCGTTCATCCGGTAGCGGGTCGTGCCAACGGGTACGGTGACCGCGTACGGACGAGTCGACTCGGGTGGTGGACGTTGTGTTGATGCAGGGGTTCGCAAGCTTCATGTCGCTGCTGAGCATGGCCCTGCTCGTGTTCAGCGGCTTCGCGTTGATCGACGCCGCCACGCGGCGCACGGACGCCTACCGCGCGGCCGACAAGCAGACCAAGCCGTTCTGGATGATCGTCCTCGCCATCGCCTTCGTGGTGAACCTGATCTTCGGCATCCTGTCGTTCCTGCCGGTCATCGGCCTCATCGCGACGATCGTGTACATGGTCGACGTGCGGCCCGCCCTGCGCGGCCTCTCCGGCGGCGGGCGCAGCCGGAGAGGCTCCAGCAGCGACGGCCCCTACGGCCCGTACAACGGCGGCCGGTAGGGACCGGGGCGGCGCGGACGTCACGGCGTGCGGTCCAGGAGCAGGACCGCCACGTCGTCGGTGAGTTCGCCGCCGTTGAGGTCGCGCACCTCGTTGACGGCGGCCCGCAGCAGGGCCTCGCCGCGCAGGCCCTCGGCGAGCTGACGGCGGACCATCTCGACCATGCCGTCCTGGCCGAGCCGTTCGAGGCCCGCGCCGGTCCGGCCCTCGATCAGACCGTCGGTGTAGAGCATCAGGCTCCACTCCGCGCCCAGCTCCACCTGCATCCTCGGCCAGCGTGCGCCCGGCAGCAGGCCGAGGGCGGGGCCGTTGTTGTCGTAGGGGAGCAGCTTGGCCGGGCGGCCCGGGCGGGCGACCAGCGGCGACGGGTGACCGGCCAGGCACAGGCCCGCCCGGCGGCCGTCCGGCGCGATGTCGACCGCGCACAGGGTCGCGAAGATCTCGTCGTCCGACCGCTCGTGCTCCAGGACCTGCTGGAGCGTGCCCAGCAGTTCGTCGCCGCACAGGCCGGCCAACGTCAGTGCCCGCCACGCGATCCGCAGCTCCACGCCGAGCGCCGCCTCGTCCGGGCCGTGGCCGCAGACGTCGCCGATCATGGCGTGCACGGTGCCGTCCGGGGTGCGGACGACGTCGTAGAAGTCGCCGCCGAGCAGCGCGCGGGACCGGCCGGGGCGGTAGCGGGCCGCGAACCGCAGCGGGGAGCCGTCGAGCAGCGGGGTCGGCAGCAGGCCGCGTTCCAGGCGCCGGTTCTCCTGCGCGCGGACCCGGCCCTCGGCGAGCCGTCGTTCGGCCGTGTCGGAGCGCTTGCGTTCGACGGCGTAACGGATCGCGCGGCTCAGCAGGCGGGCGTCCAGTTCATCCCGGAAAAGGTAGTCCTGGGCGCCGACTCGGACGGCTTCGGCGCCGCGTTCGGCGTCACCGGAGGCGGTGAGGGCGAGGACGGCGTGCCGGGGGGCCAGTTCCAGGACGTGCCGGAGCACGGCCAGCTCGTCGGTGTCGGCGAGGTCGGGCCGGCCCTGCGCGGGCAGCGCGAGGTCCAGCAGGATGCAGTGGACGTCGTCGGTGAGCAGCCGTTCGGCCTCGGTGAGGTTGCGGGCGCTGCGGACCCGGATGGGGCGGTCGGCGGCGTCGCGCAGTTCGGGCACGACGGTGGTGCCGCCGGGGTCGTCCTCGATGAGGAGCAGCGTGAGCTGGGGGCCTGGGCCGCCGGTGGCGCCCGCGGGCGTGCCGGGGGTGCTCTTGGGCAGGGGGCTCTGCGGCGCCGGGGTGTGCGGCGTCGTGGTGCCGGGCGTCGTCGGGCCGGGCTGTGCTGCCGTGCCGGGCTGGGCTGCGTCGCGCGGGGCCGGGACGTCCGGCGTCGCGGTGTCGTGCGGAGCCGTGGTCTGCGGGGCCGTCGTGCTGTCCGGAGTGTGCGGAGCCTCTTCCATGGAGGGGCCGCCACCGGGAGGCGCGGCCGGCGCCTGACCACACTCCACGGCCGGGATGGCTCGCTGCCGTGGTACGGGTACGGGCATCTTCCTGGGTTCCTTCCCTCCCCCCGAGGGCATGGCGGAGCGAGGGACCTCGAACCACCGACGGGGACCATAGCGGTAGTCGGCGCCACAGTGGAATGGCGCGGGCCACGGCCCTTGGCACCCAGCCACCGTCATATGCCGCGATCCGTAACGCAGTTGGACAGGGGGCCGGGCAGGGGGGATGACGAACGTCACGTCCCGCCAGAGTTTGGGATCAAGCCCGGGTGGGGTGGGTCACGTGGCGCGGGTCTCATACACACGGTTCCGCGCCGACGGCCGGATTCCTGCGGGCGGTTACGCGTGAGGTGCGGTTCGGTGGGGCTGGGGCCGGTTGCGTGTGAGGTGCGGTTCGGTGGGGCTGGGGCCGGTCTTGCACGGGGTGCGGTTGGGTGGGCGTGGTCGTGCACGCACGGGGTGCGGTTTCGTGGGCCTGGTCCGACGGGGCATGTGGTCTCAGGCGCTCGGTCTGAGGCGATGCCTTGTCTTATGCGTCGGGTTCGAGGTGACGGCTGGTCTCACGTGCCCGTCCCCGCGTGGGCATTCGGGCTCGCGCGTCCGGCCCCGCGTCGGCGTCCGGGCCCGTGTTGGTGTCCGGGCTTGCGTGTGCAGGCTGCGTTGGGCTGCGTGCGCCGTCGGCTCGCGTTGGCCGGGCTTACGCGTCTGGGCGGACCACGCCGAGGATTGGCATGGAGCCGGCGCCCGTGAGGGTTACCGTGCGGCCCGGGCGGGGGGCGTGCACGATGGTGCCGTCGCCGACGTACAGCGCGACGTGGCTGGCGTCGGCGAAGTAGATGACCAGGTCACCGGGGCGCATGTCCTGCACCTTGACGTGTTTCAGCTGCTTCCACTGTTCCTGCGAGGTCCGGGGGATCGGGGAACCGGCGCTCGCCCAGGCCTGGGACGTCAACCCGGAGCAGTCGTAGGTGTCCGGGCCCTCGGCGCCCCACTCGTACGCCTTGCCGATCTGGGCGGTGGCGTACGCGACGGCGTCCTTGCCCGCGGCCGACGCCTTGCTCCCGACCTCGTCGAGAACGCCGGAGTCCAGCCATGCCGTCTGCGCCTGCTGAGCGGCCGCCGCCTCCAACTCCGCGAGCCGCTCCTTCTCCCTCTTCGCCAGCCGGGATTCGAGCTTCTCGGCCTCCGCGATCCGCTTCTTTATCTTCTTGCGGGCGCTGTCCTTCGCCTTGCGGTGCGCCTCCAGCTCCTGCCACTGGGCCGAGGCGTCCTGGGAGTACTGCTCCAAGTCCCGCTGGGTCTGGGCCACTTCACCGATCAGGCCCTTGGTCGCGCGCTGCGCCTGGAGCACCCGGCCCGCGCCGTTCAGAAACGTGCTCGGGTCGTTGCTGAGCAGCAGATAGGCCTCGTCCGGCAGGCCGCCGTTGCGATACTGGGCCGCCGCCGCAGCGCCCGCGCGCTTCTTCAGATCGGCCAGTTTCTTCTGGCCCTCGACGATGCTCTTCGCCACCTCGGCGATCGCCGCGGACTGTTGCTCGGACTTCTCCTCGGCCGCGTTGTAGGCGTCCGTGGCGACGGCGGCCTCGTGGTAGAGCTTGTCCAGTTTCTCGCGGACGGTCTCAAGTTCCTTGTCAGCGACGGGAGTTGGTGAGGCGCCGGGGGAGAGGGAGGCCGAGGCCGACGGTGACGGGTTCGGGGTGGGGGCCGCGAACGCCGTTGTCGGTGCCGCCAGCACGGTCAGCGCGGTGACCGCGCAGACGACGGCTGTGGCGGACGCGAGGGTCGTGGCGACGGTGAGTAGGCGGCGGCGCCTGGGCGTGCCCGCGCCCATACCCGCGCCCATACCCGCACCCTTGTCCGGGCCCGCGCTTGGACCCGTCCCCGTACTTCTACCGGCCCCCGCCCCCACACCGGACCTCGTTCTCGCGCCCGTACTCACACCCGCACCCGTGCCCATGCAAATTCCCCCACCTGGTTCACTGTCAGTTACTTAAGGTCACCCGGGGGATCGTGCCACGGTGTTGCTCAAAACGACAGAGGTTGCCGGAAGTCGGACTTCCCCTCCCTTCCCGGCCCCCGTTCGACAAGCCCCCGCGCTGAACTCCCTTGCGCTGAAGGCCCCTTGACTAACTCCCCATGGCCCCCCGCGGCCAGCTCCCCGTGACGATCTCCCCGCCTATGCGACGAACCACGCATGGGGATCGTTCCCGGCACAACGGAACGCGGGACGCCGTTCACCCTGGCGGGGTGCCTGTTGACGAGTCCCCTAGGGGTTGCCCGGTGCCCTCGGGTCAGCCCCTGGGGGCCAACGCCCCCCACCGCACGGTGACTTCGCCCTGGCGCCAGCGTGTCGGGCCGTCGGTCACCGGCCAGTCGGCGGTCAGGGCGCGGACGGTGCGCAGCCAGCGTTGGCGGGCGCCGTAGGAGGCGTAGGGCGCGGCGGCGGCCCACGCGCGGTCGAAGTCACGGAGGAAGGCGTGCACGGGCTCGCCGGGGACGTTGCGGTGGATGAGCGCCTTCGGGAGCCGTTCGGCCAGGTCGGAGGGGCGGTCCAGCGAGCCGAGCCGGGTCGCGAAGGTGACCGTCCGGGGGCCCTCGGGGCCGAGCGCGACCCACACGTGCCGGCGCCCGATCTCGTCGCAGGTGCCCTCGACGAGCAGCCCGCCCCGGGAGCCGCTCGCGGGGTCGGCCGGGGCGAGGCGCGCGCAGAGCCGTTCCCAGACGGCGGCGACCTGGTCCTCGTCGTACTGGCGCAGCACGTTCGCGGCGCGTACCAGGGACGGGCGCCGGGTGAGGGGGATCTCGAAGCCGCCGTGCCGGAAGACGAGGCCGTCGCGCTCGTAGGGTTTCGCCGCCGCGACCCGGGCCGGTTCGATCTCGACGCCCACCACGCGCGCGTGCGGGGCGACGGCGCGCAGTCGGCCGAGGAGTTCGACGGCGGTCCAGGGGGCGGCGCCGTAGCCGAGGTCGACGGCGACCGGGTCGGCGGCGCGGCGCAGCTCGGCGCCGTGGGTGGCGGCGATCCAGCGGTCCATGCGGCGCAGCCGGTTGGGGTTGGTGGTGCCGCGCGTCACGGTTCCCACGGGGCGGGCGGCGGCGCGGGCTGTCATGGCTACGAGGGTAGGCGGGGTCCGGAGGGGAGGGGAGGTGCGGGCTTCGGGTGGTGCGTGGGGGGCGTCGGAGTCGAACGGGTGGGCGGACAGGCGGGTGGGGTGGGTGGCGGTTGTCGAACGTTTGAGCGATTCAATGGCGCAAGGTAATGATTCGACAAAAAGCCGCGAGGGGGAATGGGAATCGGGCCGGTCACTGTTGAACCGCCTTGGAGGGCGTACCGGGCCCTTCTTCGGGCACGGCCGAAACGAGGAGGAACGCCACGTGAGCCAGTACGTCGGCAGGCTCGGGCGGCGCTCCCCGGTCGCCCCCTCGCGGCGCAGGCTGAACCGTCGCGCACGCCGCGTCGCCATGCTCTCCGTGCACACCTCGCCCCTCCACCAGCCCGGCACCGGCGACGCCGGCGGCATGAACGTCTACATCGTGGAGCTGGCACAGCGCCTCGCGGCGATCAACATCGAGGTCGAGATCTTCACCCGCGCGACCGCCGCGTCCCTCCCGCCGACCGTCGAACTCGCCCCCGGCGTCCTCGTGCGGCACGTCGACGCCGGCCCCTACGAAGGTCTCGCCAAGGAGGAACTCCCGGCCCAGCTCTGCGCGTTCACCCACGGAGTGATGCAGGCGTGGGCCGGTCACCGCCCCGGGTACTACGACCTCGTCCACTCGCACTACTGGCTCTCCGGTCACGTCGGCTGGCTGGCCGCCCAGCGCTGGGGCGCCCCCCTGGTGCACGCCATGCACACCATGGCCAAGGTGAAGAACGCCAGCCTGGCCGACGGCGACACCCCCGAGCCCGCCGCCCGCGTCATCGGCGAGACCCAGATCGTCGCCGCCGCCGACCGGCTGATCGCCAACACCGCCGAAGAGGCGGAAGAGTTGGAACGGCACTACGGCGCGGAGCGCGACAAGGTCGCCGTCGTCCACCCGGGCGTCAACCTCGAACGCTTCCGGCCCGCCGACGGCCGCGCCGCCGCCCGCGACCGGCTCGGCCTCCCGCAGGACGCCCTGATCCCCCTCTTCGCGGGCCGCATACAGCCCCTCAAGGCGCCTGACGTGCTGCTGCGCGCGGTGGCCGTGCTCCTCGACGAGCGGCCCGAGCTGCGGAGCCGGATCGTCGTCCCGGTGGTCGGCGGCCCCAGCGGCAGCGGCCTCGCCAAGCCGGAGGGCTTGCAGAAGCTCGCGGCCAGGCTCGGCATCGCCGACGTCGTACGGTTCCGGCCGCCGGTCGGGCAGGACCAGCTCGCGGACTGGTTCCGGGCGGCGTCGCTGCTGGTCATGCCGTCGTACAGCGAGTCGTTCGGGCTGGTCGCGATAGAGGCGCAGGCGGCCGGGACGCCGGTGCTCGCCGCCTCCGTCGGGGGGCTGCCGGTGGCCGTGCGGGACGGCGAGACCGGGTTCCTGGTCCAGGGGCACGACCCGGCCGCGTACGCGCGCGTGCTGGGCGCCTTCGCCGACGAACCGCACCTCGCCGCCCGCCTCGGCGCGAACGCGGCCCGGCACGCCCAGTCCTTCGGCTGGGACGCCTCGGCGGCGGCCACGGCCGACGTGTACACGGCGGCGACGCAGGCGCACCGGCGTCGCGTACGCTCCCTCCATGGCTGATCCCTCCATGGCCGGCTCCGGGCCCGACGCGCAACAGGCGGCCGTGGCGGCCGTCGAGGCCGTCCTGAACGACGACGACCTGGAGTGGGAGAGCCCCGAGCCCGGCACCTATGTCGTCAAGCTCCCCGGCACCCGCAAACTGTCGACGACCGTCTCCCTGCGCGTCGGCCGCCACTCCCTCTCCCTGAACGCCTTCGTCATCCGCCACCCCGACGAGAACGAATCCGGCGTCCACCGCTGGCTCCTGGAGCACAACCTCAAGCTGTACGGCGTGAGTTACGCGGTCGACCCGCTCGGCGACGTCTATGTCACCGGCCGTCTGCCGCTGTCGGCGATCACGCCCGAGGAGACCGACCGGCTGCTCGGCCAGGTCCTTCAGGCCGCCGACGGCGCCTTCAACTCCCTTCTGGAGCTGGGGTTCGCGTCCGCGATCCGCAAGGAGTACGCGTGGCGGGTGTCGCGCGGCGAGCCGACCCGCAACCTCGACGCGTTCACCCACCTCATCAACCGCCCGACGGCCTGACGCCCGACGGACTGTCCTTCAGGGCCCCAGTGGCTGACGGCTGCCTGACCGTCACCTGACTGGCCGGCGTCCGGCCCCAGTTGGGCGCCGGAATCCCGAAGTGTCCGACATGCGGGGCCTGTTAATCTGCGCGGATTCACTCTTTCCTTACCGGGGCCACACCGAACTCACACCGGAACCAGCCGGGTCGGGGCCGGGGCGGCGCCGGTCTCTCACTTACGAAGAGGCAGTGCATGCGCGCAGGCAGATCCGGCTCCGCGGTCGTAGTCGCGGCGACCCTCGCCCTGGGGGCGTTCACCGCGCCGCCCGCGGAGGCGGCGAGCACGGGCATCAAGGTGTGGAACATGGCCATGACCGACAAGGGCAAGTCCATCATCGTGGGTACCACGGCCGACGTCATGCCCGAGTTCACGTACAACGTGCGGTGGCCGTCCGGGTCCAAGTGGTCGGAGAGGGACGCCTGGCCGTACCTCTACCACGGCACCACGGCTGCCAAGGCTTTCACCAGCGGCGACAACTACGTGCCGAGCATGGTCACTTACTACGACGACGGCACCTGCGACGGCGCCATGTTCATCCAGCCGCGCCAGGCCCTGCGCTCCAACAGCGACGCGACGACCTGGAAGATCGCGATCATGACCCGAATCTGGGAAAAGGGTGGCGGCCACCCGAAGAGCACGGAGTACCAGACCGGCTTCGGCACCGTCCGTGTCAAGCGGGCCGCGAAGGTCACCGTCAACGCCTCGCCCGAGCCGGTCGTCAAGGGCAAGAAGCTCACCGTCACCGGCAGGATCACCCGGGCGGACTGGGTGAAGCACGCGTACACCGGGTTCGCGGGCAGGTCGGCCAGGCTCCAGTTCCGCAAGGCGGGCACGAGCACCTACACCAACGTCAGGACGGTGAAGGCGAGTTCGACGGGCGCCCTGAAGACGACGGTCACGGCGGCGGGCGACGGTTACTGGCGCTGGACGTTCGGCGAGACCGACACCACCGGCGGCGCGACGGCGGCCGGCGACTACGTCGACGTCAAGTGAGGCCCGCCGAACGGCCGTTGGGCATCCCCGCCCGATAACGCCCCGGTGGCACGCCCACCAACTTCCCGAAGTGCCGGGTGAGATGGGCCTGGTCGTAGAAGCCGGTCAGCGCGGCCACCTCACCCGGCGCGTGCCCGTCGAGCAGCAGTCGGCGGGCCCGGCCGACCCGGCGGGACATCAGGTACTGGTGCGGTGCGATGCCGTACGCGCGGCTGAACGCCCGTACCAGATGGGCGGGATGGGCGTGCAGCAGCGCGGCCGCGGCGTCGAGGGCGAGGCCGTCGACGACGTTCTCGTCGAGCAACTCGCGCAGCCGCCGGGCGAGTACGGGATCGGCGGCGGCCTCGACGACCGGGCGGGCGGCGAGATGCGCCCGCAACCGCTCGCCGATGAGCGTCAGCCTGCTGTCCGCCTCCCACTCCTCGCCGGGCCGGGTGAGCGCGGTGTGCAGTTGCCCGACGCGTCGGCGCAGCAGCGGGTCACGCAGGTCGGGGGCGTCGACGGCCGGTCCGATCAGGTCGTCGGGGAGGTGGGTGGCGTCCAGGTAGACGACGCGCTTGCGGAAACCGGCCGACGTGGCGGCGGCGCCGTTGTGCGGGACGTGCGGGGGCAGCAGGGTCACGGCGTCGTCCGGGGTGCCGTGCGCGTGCCGGTCGAGGTCGTAGCGGACGGCGCCGTCGTCGACGATGAGCAGCGTCCACGCGTCGTGGACGTGCATCGGGTAGGCGTACTCGGTGAACCGGGCGTGGAACACCTCCACCACACCGGAGATCCGGGGGCGCCAGGCGGACACCTCCCGCCGAGGACGCGGTACGGGGGCCATGCAAAGAACGTACAAGACGCGCGGGCGCCCGGATCGGCAGTCTCACCCCATGAACGACACGAACGACATGAACGACATGAACGCGCCCCGTTTCGATACGAAGATCGCCGTGCTGCTCCGTTTTGACCTGGCGGTGTGGCAGCGGCTGAACGTCACGTCGTTCCTGGTCAGCGGCCTGGGCTCGCAGCTGCCCGAGGTGATCGGCGCACCGTACGAGGACGCCGACGGGGTCGGCTACCTGCCCATGTTCCGCCAGCCGGTGCTGGTCTTCGAGGGCACCAGGGAAGTGCTGGCCGCGGCCCACACCCGGGCCCTCACCCGCGCCCTGCCCCGCGCGATCTTCACCGCCGACCTCTTCGCGACCGGCCACGACGAGGCCAACCGAGCCGCGGTCCGCGCGGTCCCGACCCCCGACCTCGACCTCGTCGGCCTCGCGGTCTACGGGGCGCGCAACGGGGTGGACAAGGTGGTGAAGGGGGCGCGGATGCATCCGTGAGGGGAGGCGGCCTCCTATGCCTTGGACAGGGAGCGCCCGGCGGGGCCCCTCCGGTGCGCCGGGCCGGCCCCGCTGCTCACCCGGCGTCGGTCTCCGTCGCCGGGTGGGCCCTCGACGGTACGGCGGTGTTCCCGGTGGTGGGGGCGGGGGCCGCCCTCGGCGTCGTTGCCTCGGTGGCTCCTGTGATCGTCTCTCCGGCGGGCACCCTCCGCATCAACCCCGCGTACCCCAGCGCCGCCACCGTGCCGATGCCCGCGCACAGGGCCCACAGCCGGCCCGCGCCGAGGTGGTCGATGACCGTGCCGGACAGGAGGGGGGCCACCAGGGCGGAGAGCGAGGGGGCGAGGAGGTAGACGCCCTGGTAGCGGCCTCGGCCGTCGGCCGGGGAGAGGCGGACGACCAGGCCGGTCTGGGTCGGGGCGTTCACCATCTCGGCGAGGGTCCACACGGAGACGGTGAGGATGAAGGCGCCGACCGACCCGGCGAACGCGGTGAGCCCGAAGCCGTACCCCGCCAGCAGGGACGAGAGGATCAGCAGCCGTCCCGGGTCGCGGTGTTCGATGAACCGGGTGACCGGGATCTGCAACAGGACGATCAGCAGGCCGTTGACGGCGATGGCCGTGCCGTAGTCGGCGGGCGTGAACCCGGCCAGGCCCATCGCGACCGGCAGCCCCGACGAACTCTGCTGGAAGACCACCAGGATCAGGAACGACAGTCCGACGACGGACATGAACCGCCCGTCGCGCAGCACCGTGCCGAGGCCGATCCCGGGCCCGGCCTTCCCGGCCGGCGCCCGCGTGGGGCGGGACTCCGGCAGCCGCAGGAAGACGACGACCGCGCAGGCCGCCGTCATCCCGGCCTCGATCAGGAACCCGGCGAGATAGCTGTACTCGGCGATGAACCCGGCCGACATCGAGGAGACGGCGAACCCGAGGTTGATCGCCCAGTAGTTGAGGGAGAAGGCCCGCACCCGGTCCTCGGGGCGGACGATGTCCGCCATCATCGCCTGCACCGCGGGGCGTG
Organism: Streptomyces sp. NPDC091279; assembly: GCF_044757465.1. Lineage (NCBI taxonomy): Bacteria > Bacillati > Actinomycetota > Actinomycetes > Kitasatosporales > Streptomycetaceae > Streptomyces > Streptomyces sp. NPDC091279. The sequence goes on from NZ_JBIVVA010000012.1 coordinate 149,790, forward strand.
ACGCGCTCGTCGCCATGCCGACCAGGAACGCGACGGCGGCGATCGCGGCCGGATGGTGCATGAAGCCCAGCAGCGCGACCGACGCCGACGCCGAGGACTGCGCGATCAGCAGGGTGGGCCGCCGCCCGAGCCGGTCCGTCAGCACGCCGGCCCCGAGCGACGCGACCACCCCGCCGAGCCCGTACAGGGAGGCGACGAGACCGGCGTAGGTGGCGCTGTAGCCGCGGTCGAGGGTCAGATAGAGCGCCATGAAGGCGGAGACGAACCCGCCGAGCCGGTTGACCAGCGTGCTGAGCCACAGCCACCAGAACGCCCGGGGCAGCCCCGAGACGCTCTCACGGGCGGCGCGGCTGAGGCTGGCGAGCGGCATGGTTCCCCCGGGACGGACATCGACGCGTAAGTGTCCTAGTGGACGAACGGACATTACTTCCGGTGCGCTCGGATGAGCCACCCAATTAGCAAACGCCGTCAACCGTCCGACCGCGCGGGCGGCTGCGGCGGGCCCCGAACCGGTGGATTACGCTCTGCCTCATGGCCGACGCACCGTACAAGCTGATCCTCCTCCGCCACGGCGAGAGCGAGTGGAACGCCAAGAACCTGTTCACCGGCTGGGTGGACGTCAACCTGAACGAGAAGGGCGAGAAGGAGGCGGTCCGCGGCGGTGAGCTGCTCAAGGACGCCGGCCTGCTGCCCGACGTGGTCCACACGTCCCTCCAGAAGCGCGCGATCCGCACGGCCCAGCTGGCGCTGGAGTCCGCCGACCGCCACTGGATTCCCGTCCACCGCTCCTGGCGCCTGAACGAACGCCACTACGGCGCCCTCCAGGGCAAGGACAAGGCGCAGACGCTCGCCGAGTTCGGCGAGGAACAGTTCATGCTGTGGCGCCGGTCCTACGACACCCCGCCGCCCGCCCTGGAGGACGGCACCGAGTTCTCCCAGTCGGACGACCCGCGTTACGCCGCGATCCCGCCGGAGCTGCGGCCGCGCACCGAGTGCCTCAAGGACGTCGTCCAGCGCATGCTGCCGTACTGGTACGACGGCATCGTCCCCGACCTCCTGACCGGCCGCACGGTCCTCGTCGCCGCCCACGGCAACAGCCTGCGCGCCCTGGTCAAGCACCTCGACGGCATCTCCGACGCCGACATCGCCGGCCTCAACATCCCCACCGGCATCCCCCTCGCCTACGAACTGGACGCGGCCTTCAAGCCGTTGACCCCGGGCGGCACCTACCTCGACCCGTCCGCGGCGGCGGCGGCGATCGAGGCGGTCAAGAACCAGGGAAAGAAGAAGTAACGCGACGCGATCAAGCCCCCTGCCCGCGATTTCCCTGCGGGCAGGGGGCTTTTCCGTACGGCGACGGGGCTCGGGTCAGGCCGCTGCGATCAGGGTCAGGTCCATCGGGACCAGGGTGGTCGAGGCCATCAGGGCGCGGATCAGGTGGTCGTTGAGCGCGTTGCCGACCGGTTCGCCGAGTTCCTCGCGGGTCAGCCAGGGGACGCCGTCGCGGGAGAGGCGGGTGCGGACGCCGTTGACCAGGTGCTCGACGCGTTTGTCGGTCCAGCCGGCGCCGGGCTGCACCTCGGCGAGTTCGGCGCAGGTCTGGCGCCACGTCAGCGGCTGCGGCCGGGGTTCGTGGCGCAGGTACCGTCGGCCGAGGGCGACCAGGGCCAGCTTCTCCTGCTCGGTGAGCGCCCACATCCGGGGCGGCCGGGTGACGTCCCCGTGCCGCGCCACCGGCCGCGCGCCCTCGGGACCGGTCACGAAGATCTCCAGCAGATGTTCCCGGCCCCGCGCACCGCCCGCGAACAGCGGTGTGTACCCGACGTCGAGCGGCAGAGGTTCCTCGTCGCGGAAGAGCAGCCTGCCGCCCGCGCACCGGATCGGGAGCCGCCCGACATTGCGCACCCACCAGTGCCCGTGCCGATGTGTCAACGTGCCCTGGTGGCGGCTGACCTCGGGATCGTCCTCGCCGAGACAGACGTGCACCTCGGGCCGGTTGCGGCCGAACAGCACCTCGCGTCCCTCGCCGGGCCCCAACGTCATCCCACCGGTCAGCGCGAGCGCGAAGACGGTACCGGGCAACGGCGCTGCGGCACCCCGCGCGAGACTCCCGTGGGTGGCGGGCAGCCGTCGGCCCAGGGCAACGGAGCGGCCCCCGGCATCGGAGCGGCCCTCGGCATCGGAGCGGCCCCCGGCGTCAGAGGGACCCGGCCCCGCTTCCCGTGCGGTCATCTCGCCTCACCGGCCCGGGAGTTGGTCGGCGATGGTGGCGGCCACGATCGCTGCGAACTCTTCCGCGCTGGCGCAGAGTCGCTTGGTCGGCTCGGGGGCGTAGACGGTGAGTTGGAAGAGTTCGGTGGTGGTGTCGCCGAGGGCGTCACGGTAGGTGCGGTGCGGGGTGCGTACCGTGCAGCTGTCGTCGTCGGCCTCGTTCGCGATGACGTAGCTCTTGGTGCCGGCGACCGTCACCGGCGTTCCGTCGTCGGAGTCCAGGGAGTTGTCGCGGCTGTACTGGATCTCGACCTCGCGGTCACCGGCGTCGTTCGACCAGTCGCAGTCCCAGGCGCCGAACCCGCGGTCCTGGTTGGCGAGTCGGACCCCGGGGAGCCGTTTCAGCGCGGCGGCGTCGAGGAGCGTGCAGGCGTCGAGGCGGGCCAGGGAGTCGGCGGGCGGGGCCGAGGAGCGCCGGGGGACCGGGCCGTCGGCCAGCACGCCGACCACGTGATCGGTGGCGGCGTCGGCCATCTGGCACGGGTCGGGCGCCGAGTCGGCGAACTGCTTCCCGATGACGCGGATCTGCTTGCCGTCGGTGGTCACGACCGCCCGCTGGCACTCGCGCCCGTCCCGCTCCTGGGCGACGACGGTGAGGCCGCCGACGGGGCGGGTGGAGTCGATGTGGTCGAAGTCGTCCGGCGTCGAGTCGAGGTTGACCTGGACGTCGGCGTTCTCGTCGCCGCTGCGGTTGCGCAGGATCACATCGCACCGGTCGATCTCGCCGTAGTCCGGGTCGAGCACGGTGGTGCCGAACCGGCTCAGCACGGCGGCGGCGAGCAGCCCGCACGGGTCCGCCGTCCGCTCGTCGCCGAGGGCGCCCGCCCGCGCGGTGGCCGAGGGTGTCGCGTCGGCCACGCCGCCCTTGCCGTCCTGACCGGAGTCGTCCGAGGCCCACGGGCCGAACAGGGCGAGCCCGACCGCGGCCGCCGCGACCAGCGCCGCCGCCGTGATCGCCAGGGGCCGACGGCGCCGGGCCAGCGGAAGGGTGAGGGTGCGGCGCAACCGTCGCAGCGGACGCGTCGACGCCGCGAAGTCCAGCGTGCGGCGGTCGTCCAGCCGTTCCTGGACGTGCGCCGGTGGCGGCGCGGCCCGCGCCAGCAGCTTCCACGCGTGGGCGGCGTCGGGCCGGCTGCGGGGCTCCACCTCCAGCAACGCGCCCAGCGGCTCGGCCAGTTGACCGGCCCGGCGGGTGGGTTCGAGGTGCCCCTCGACCGCGCGGGCCAGATAGGTCATGAGGTGCTCGGCCTCCCCGTACGGCGACTGCCCCTCGACCGCCGCGAACAGGGACGCGCCCAGCGAGAACACGTCGGACTTCTTGCCCGCGGGCTGCCCCTTGGCCACCTCGGGGGCCAGGTAGCGGGGTTTGCCGCGCACACTGCCGGTGGCGCTGTGCGTCACGTCGTTCCACAGGGCCCGGGAGATCCCGAAGTCGGTCAGCCGCGCGACGCCCTCGTCGGTGACGAGGATGTTCTCCGGCGTCACATCGCCGTGCACCACGCCCGTGGCGTGCGACATCACCAGCGCGTCCGCGATCTGGCAGCCGATCGAACCGGCCTCCTCGGGCGCGAGCGGGCCGCGCTCCTTCATGATCTGCGCGAGGCTGCGGGCGGGCACGTACTCCATGACGATCCAGCAGGCGGCGCCCTCGTCGACGTAGTCGAAGACGGCCACGATGTTCGGGTGGTGCAGGCGTGCCGCGTTGCGGGCCTCGCTCATCAGCCGCCGGACGGACCGATCGTCGTTCAGCTGGGCGCACTTGACCGCCACCAGTCGCTGCAACCGTTCGTCCCAGGCGCGCCAGACGACGCCCATGCCGCCGGTGCCGATGGGTTCCTGGAGGAGGTAGCGGTCGGCGATCCTGTCCCCGGCCTTCGGCGCCATCAGCACTGCCCCGCCCCTTGCCCCGGTCATCCGCACGACTCTGCTGACGGTGACGAGTCTCATGTGGCGGCGGTATGAGGGTGAGCCACGTTCACAGAATTCCGCGCGGACCTGCCCAGAAACCCCACAGTAACCGGGGGTTGGGCCCGGGAGGGGGCGGTTCAAGGGGACGCCCCCTTTGTGGCCCCCGCCCTCTGGGGGCTGTGCCCCCAGACCCCCCTTCGGCCTGAACGGCCTCGTCCTCAAACGCCGGACGGGCTGGATTTGCCCTGACCGGCGCCGCAGAGGCGAAGGCACTGGAGATCCCCCCGGCGCCGAGAAGAGCCGCCCGCCGAGGGCTGGAATGTGCCCCGACCCCCGTCGAGAAGAGCCGCCCGCGACGGGCGAAACTGCACCCCCCGGCACCAAGAAGTCCCCCGCCCCCGGAACCCCCGTGCACCGGTCCCTCCCCTCGTGGGGACCGGTACTCGGGTTGTTCCGGGGGCAGATCCTGCCAAGGTCGGGGGGCCGTGGGGAGATCAGGTCTCCGGACGCCCCTACATTTGTGCAGGTCAGGCATGTAACGTGGGTTTTCCGGTCCGGATGTTTCAGGTGCGGGGGGAGAACGGGGGAGGAGCTTGAGTTCCGCCTCGGGGGCCCGTACGGCCTTCGCTGAACGGCTTGCGTTGCTCTACAAGGAGGCGGGCAACCCGCCGCTGAAGAGGGTGTCCGACGCGGTCGTGCGGCTCCAGCGGGTCGATGAACGGGGGCGCCCCGTACGGGTGTCGGCGCAGCGGATCAGTGACTGGCGTCGCGCGCGCAACGTTCCGGCACAGTTCGCCGCCCTCGCAGCCGTCCTGCACGTACTGATCCCGCAGGCCCGCCGGGCCCGGCCCGAGCCGGTGTCCAAGGGCCTCTACGACATCCCCCACTGGCAACGGCTGTGGGAACAGGCCCTGGCCGACCCGGTCGTGGAGGGCGAGGGCGAGGGGGAGGCAGAGGGGGGCGGCGTTGATGCCGCTGTCGCTGTCGCCGGGGTCTGTCCCTACCGGGGGCTCGCCTGTTTCCGTGCCGAGGACGCCCGTTGGTTCTTCGGGCGGGAACGCAGCACCGGTGCCCTCCTCGACCAGCTCGCCGGTGCCGAGCGCACCGGTGGGCTCGTGATGCTCGTCGGCGCCTCGGGTGCGGGCAAGTCCTCGTTGCTCAACGCCGGGTTGGTGACCGCCCTGCGGGACGGTGGGCCGCGTGAGGTGCTGAGCCTCATGCCGGGTGCCGACCCGGTGGCTGAACTGACGTCCCGAATACCCGAGTTGGCCGAGGTCGCCGCCGATCCTGACGATCCCGACTTTGGCCCTGCGGCGCGGAGGGCGTTCGGCGCGTGGGTTGCGGGGCGAGGGGCGGGGGCCTCAACTTCCGGGCAGGGAACCCCCGTTCTCATCGTCGATCAGTTCGAGGAAGCCTTCACGCTCTGCCTCGACGCCGCGCGCCGTCGGCTGTTCGTGCGGTTGCTGCACGCGCTCTGTGCCGTCGAGCGGCCGCCCGCCCTGGTGGTCCTCGGGGTCCGCGCCGACTTCTACGAGCAGTGCCTGCTCCACCCCGAACTCGCCGATGCCCTCCAGCACCGGCACATGGTGCTCGGCCCGCTCACCGTCGCCGAACTGCGCGAGGCCGTCACCGCGCCCGCCAAGGCCGTCGGGCTCGAACTGGAGCCGGGGCTCGCGGAGTTGATCGTGCGGGAGGTCGGCACCGACGGGCTGCGGGGCGCGCACGGCGCCGGGGTGCTGCCGTTGCTGTCGCACGCGCTGCTCGTCACCTGGCAGCGGCGCAAGGGCGGGCGGCTCACGCTCGCCGGGTACCGGGCGGCGGGCGGCATCCAGGGCGCCGTCGCGGCCACCGCCGAACGGGCCTGGTCGGACCTGGACCCGGCCGCCCGCACCGCCGTTCGGCTGCTGTTGCTGCGGCTGGTCAGGCTCGGGGAGGACACGCAGGCGACCCGGCGGCGCGGGACCCGGCGGCAGCTCGCGGAGGAGTCCTCGGACCCCGGCAAGACGGAGGAGTCCCTTGAGGCGTTGGTGCGGGCCCGGTTGGTCACGCTCGACGCGGAGACCGTGGAGATCACCCACGAGGCGCTGCTGCACGCCTGGCCCCGGCTGCGCGGCTGGATCGACGAGGACCGCGGCGACCATCTGGTGCGCCAGCGCCTGGAGGAGGACGGCCGGGCCTGGGAGGACTCGGGGCGTGACGCCTCCCTCCTCTACCGGGGCTCGCGGCTCGAACAGGCGCGCACCTGGGCGACGTCGGCCGGTGGCACGTCCCTGACCCGGGCCGCGGGGGAGTTCCTCGCCGCCTCCAACCGGGTCCGCCGCCGCACCCGCCTGCTCAGCCGGGGTGCCGTCGCCGCCCTGGTCGCGCTCGCGGTGCTGGCCGGGTGGACCGCAGTCGACGCCCGACGGCAGCGCGACGACGCGGTGTTCGCGCAGGTCATCGCCGAGGCCGACCGGTTCCAGTACGCCGACCCGTCGCTCTCCGCCCAGCTCGACCTGGTCGCCCACCGGCTGCGCCCCGACGACGCGGGCGTCAAGAACCGCCTCGTCTCCATCGTCAACGCGCCCCTGGCCACCTCCCTGCGCGGCCACACCGGGCCCGTCTACCTCACCACCTTCAGCCCCGACGGCAAGACCCTCGCCACCGCGAGCTACGACCGCACCGTCCGCCTCTGGAACGTCGCCGACCCCGGCCGGCCCACCCCGCTCGGCGCCCCGCTGACCGGGCACACCAGCTGGGTCAGCAGCGCCGTCTTCAGCCCCGACGGCGACACCCTCGCGTCCGCCGGCGACGACGGCACCGTCCGCCTCTGGGACGTGCGCGACCCCCGCCACCCGGTCGCCCTCGGCCCGTCCGTGACCGGCGACGACGGCACCATCTACCTGCTCGCGTTCAGCCCCGACGGCCACACCCTGGCCACCGCCGACGACAACCACACCGTCCGCCTGTGGGACGTGCGCGACCCGCGCCACCCGGTCTCCGTCACCACCCTCACCGGCCACACCGGGCCCGTCCGCGCCATCGCCTTCAGCCCCGACGGGCACACCCTCGCCTCCGGCGGCGACGACGGCACCGTCCGCCTCTGGAACGTCGCCGACCCCCGCCGGCCCGCCCCGCTCGGCGCCCCCCTCACCGGTCACGGCGACACCGTGCACTCCGTCGCGTTCAGCCCCGACGGGCACACCCTGGCCAGCGGCGGCAAGGACGACGCCGTCCGCCTCTGGGACGTGCGCGACCTCCGCCACGCCCACGCCGTCGGCAGCCCCCTCATCGGCCACACCGGGCCCGTCTGGTCGGTCGCCTTCAGCCCCGACGGCGACACCCTCGCCGCGGGCAGCGCCGACTCCACCGCCAGCCTCTGGAACGTCGCGAGCCCGGCGCACGCCTCCCAGATAGGGGAGCCGCTCGCGGGCGGCAGCGGCGAGATGTACGCCCTCGGCTTCAGCCCCGACGGCCACACCCTCGCCACCGGCAACGGCGACGGCAGGGTACGGCTGTGGACGCTCCCCGGCGCGGACATGGTCGGCCAGGCCGGTGCCTTCCGCCCCGACGGCAAGGTCCTCGCGACCGGCGGCGGCGACGGCAGCGTCCGGCTGTGGGACATCACCGACCCCGACCGGCCGGTGGCCCTGGGCAGCCGGTCCGCCGCCGGCATCCCCCGGGCCCTGACCTTCCTGCCCGACGGCCGCACCCTCGCCGCCCTCGTCGGCGGCGAGAACGCCGTCCAGCTGTGGAACGTCGCCGATCCCGCCCACCCCGTCCCCTACGGCAAGCCCTTCCGGCTGGACGCCGCGTACGTGGGCGCCGCCGCGCTCGCCGTCAGCCCCGACGGGCGCACGCTGGCCACCGACAAGGACGACCGCACCGCCCAGCTCCTCGACATCACCGACCCCGCCCACCCCCGGCGCCTGGGCCCCGTCCTCACCGGCCGCACCGCACTCGCCCGGCTCCTCACCTTCAGCCCCGACGGCCACACCCTGGCCAGCTCGGGCGCCGACGGCACCATCCGGCTCTGGGACGTCACCGACCGCAGCCGTGCCCGGCAGGTCGGCAAGCTGCTCACCGGGCACCTCGGCCCCGTCAACACCCTCGCGTTCAGCCCCGACGGCCACATCCTCGCCTCCGGCGGCGACGACGACACCGTCCGGCTGTGGCGGATCGGCGACCCGGACACGGCCGCCCCGCTCGGCGCCCCGCTCACCGGCCACACCGAGGCGGTCGTCTCCCTCAGCTTCAGCCGCGACGGCCGCACCCTCGCCTCCGGCGGCGACGACAACACCGTCCGCCTCTGGAACGTCGCCGACCCCGCCCACGTCTCACCCATCGGCCAGGCCATGAGCCCCAACGCGAAGACCGGGAACTTCCTCGCCTTCAGCCCCGACCGCGACCTCCTGGGCGTCTCCAGCGGCTCCGGCACCATCCGGCTCTGGAACCTCGACCCCGAACGCGCCGAACGCCGCATCTGCGCGAGCACCCGCGACGTCCTCACCGAGGCACGCTGGAACGAGTACCTCCCCCGCCTCTCCTACCAGCCGCCCTGCACCTAGCCGCCCTGCACCCAGCCGCCCTGCACCCAGTCGCCCTGCACCTGACCGCACGCGAAGCGGGCCCCCCGCCCACGGGTTCTCCGTGGGCGGGGGGCCCGCTGGTGTCCGGGTCGCCCCGGTCAGCCGCACTGGCAGGGATTGCCCGACTGGCAGCCGCAGCCGCAGCCCGAGCCGCAGCCGCAGGCGGCCAGCAGCGTCAGGCTCCTGACATCGGCGGCCCGGTCGGTCTCGCGCTCCCGCGTCGGGTCCGGGGTGAGGGGTGCTTCGGCCATGGGTCCTCCTGGAGGCGGCGGATGAAGCGGTCGGCAGTGCCGTCGTCCATTGCACGCCCGCCAGGACGGGCGCATCAACGGCGCACTGTGGCGCCGAACCGTTCCGCCGGGCCGTTGTACCGAACCGTTCCGCCGGGCCGTCGGGGCGGACCGCGCCCCTGCGGCGTTACGCGCCTTCGGCGGGCTGGATGTCCGGCTGGATGTCGGACTGGAGCTCGTCCGCGTGTTCGCCGGTCACCAGGAACACCACGCGCTTGGCGACCGCCACCGCGTGGTCGGCGAACCGCTCGTAGTAACGGCCCAGCAGCGTCACGTCGACGGCCGTCTCGATGCCGTGCTTCCAGCGGTCGTCCATCAGGTGCTGGAAGAGCGTGCGGTGCAGGAGGTCCATCTCGTCGTCGTCGTTCTCCAGCTGGAGCGCGAGGTCGACGTCCTTGGTGATGATGACCTCGGCGGCCTTCGCCATCAGGCGCTGCGCCAGCTGGCCCATCTCCAGGATGGTCGAGTGCAGGTCGTGCGGGATCGCCCGCTCGGGGAAGCGCAGCCGGGCGAGCTTCGCCACATGCTGGGCCAGGTCGCCCGAGCGCTCCAGGTCGGCCGACATCCGCAGCGACGTCACGACGATCCGCAGATCCGTGGCGACCGGCTGCTGCCGGGCCAGCAGGGCTATCGCGCGGGCCTCCAGGTCGTGCTGCAACTCGTCGACCTTCTTGTCGGCCTCGATGACGCTCTCGGCCAGCTTCAGGTCGGAGTCGAGGATGGCGGTCGTGGCGCGCCCGATCGCCGACCCGACCAGCCGGGCCATCTCCACCAGACCGTCGCCGATCGAATCAAGTTCCTCGTGGTACGCGTCCCGCATCAGGGTTCCCTCTCGTACGTTCTCAACCGTTGGGCCGCTCCGGAAACCGGCGCTTCCCGCCCCACGCTCCCACGGTCCGACCCCTACGCGTCCGTTTCCGCCACCTCAAATGAACCACCACTGGCTCCCAGGTGAACTCTGGGCGACGAGTGTTCGAGGTCGCACGTCCGTGGCTGTGGTCGGCGGCTCTTCCATGCCTAACCTGGACGCATGGACGTGAACGCGGCGGTCGCCGCAGCGGCAGCGATCGCCGGGGTACTCACCGGTGTCATCGCCATGCTGGCGTTCCGCTGGAGCGAACGCGACCTGAAACGCCCCACCCGCACCTCCCTGCACACCGACCCCGTCCTGCCACCCGGCGTGGACACGGTCCTGTCCGTGCTCCGCTCCTCGGCCGTCGTGCTCGACGAGGACGACGCCGTCGTCAAGGCCAGCTCCGCCGCCTACGCGCTGGGCCTGGTCAGAGGCGGCCGCCTCTCCGTCGAGCCGATGCTCCAGATGGCCCGGGACACCCGCCGCGACGGCGAGATACGGCAGGTCGAACTGGACCTGCCCCGGCGCGGCACCGGACGCGGCGAGGCCCTCGCCGTCTCCGCCCGGGTCGCGCCGCTCGGCTCCCGCCTGGTGCTGCTGCTGGTCGAGGACCTCACCGAGGCCCGCCGCATCGAGGCGGTCCGCCGGGACTTCGTGGCCAACGTCAGCCACGAGCTGAAGACCCCGGTCGGCGCCCTCTCCCTGCTGTCCGAGGCCGTCATGGACGCCTCCGACGACCCCGAGGCCGTCGAGCGCTTCGCCGGGCGCATGCAGATCGAGGCGACCCGCCTGACCAACCTCGTGCAGGAACTCATCGACCTCTCCCGGGTCCAGAACGACAACCCGCTGGAGGACGCCGAACCGGTCCGCGTCGACGAACTCGTCGCCGAGGCCGTCGACCGCTGCCGGCACGCGGCCGGCGCGAAACAGATCACCATGGCCGCGGGCGGCACCGCCGACCTGCACGTCTGGGGCAACCGCGGCCAGCTCGCCGCCGCCCTCGGCAACCTCGTCGAGAACGCCGTCAACTACTCACCGGCCCGCACCCGCGTCGGCATCGCCGCGCGCCACCTCCCGGCGCCCGGCGGCGACTCCATCGAGATCGCCGTGACCGACCAGGGCATCGGCATCTCCGACAAGGACAAGGAGCGCGTCTTCGAGCGCTTCTACCGCGTCGACCCGGCCCGCTCCCGTGCCACCGGCGGCACGGGTCTCGGTCTCGCGATCGTCAAGCACGTGGCCGCCTCGCACGGCGGGGAGGTCACGGTGTGGAGCTCCGAAGGCCAGGGCTCCACCTTCACCCTGCGACTGCCGGAGGCGGGGGCTGCCCGCGACCGCGCACAACAGCACCCCGACCTCGACGACGAGGCCGGACAGCTCGACTCGGCCGACGAGTCATCCCCGTTCGAACCGCTTCCCGCCCCGGAGGTCCTTCCGTGACCCGAGTGCTCGTCGTCGAGGACGAGGAGTCCTTCTCCGACGCCCTGTCCTACATGCTCCGCAAAGAGGGCTTCGAGGTCGCCATCGCGACCACCGGACCCGACGGCCTCGACGAGTTCGAGCGCAACGGCGCCGATCTCGTCCTCCTCGACCTGATGCTGCCGGGGCTGCCCGGCACCGAGGTCTGCCGTCAGCTGCGCGGCCGTTCCAACGTCCCGGTGATCATGGTCACCGCCAAGGACAGCGAGATCGACAAGGTGGTCGGCCTGGAAATAGGTGCCGACGACTACGTCACCAAGCCGTTCTCCTCGCGTGAGCTGGTCGCCCGTATCCGGGCCGTCCTGCGCCGCCGAGGCGAGCCCGAGGAGGTCACCCCGGCCGCCCTGGAGGCGGGCCCGGTCCGGATGGACGTCGACCGGCACGTCGTGACCGTCTCCGGCTCCAAGGTCGACCTCCCGCTCAAGGAGTTCGATCTGCTGGAGATGCTGCTGCGCAACGCGGGCCGGGTGCTGACCCGCATGCAGCTCATCGACCGGGTCTGGGGCGCCGACTACGTCGGTGACACCAAGACCCTCGACGTCCACGTCAAGCGCCTGCGCGCCAAGATCGAGCCGGACCCGGGCGCCCCGCGCTACCTGGTCACGGTCCGCGGCCTGGGCTACAAGTTCGAGCCGTAGACCGGCCCGGGCTCCACGAGATCCACCTACGCCGAAGGGCGGGACTCCCTCACGGGGACCCGCCCTTCGGCGTGTGTACGGTGCCGCGCGCGGCTCAGTGGCCGGCGGCCGCGGTCTCGGACGCGGAGTCGGTCGGGGTCGCCGCGCTGTCGCCCGCGGTGCCGGCGGCGCCGGTCCCGGGGCTCTCGGTGGCCGACGCGGTCGGTGTGGCGGCCGGGGCGGACGGGACCGCCGTCGGACCCCACGAGGAGAAGTAGCTCTCCGCGGGGACCACGAAGGCGGTCAGGCTCACCGCGCCGGTCGTGCTGAAGGTGAACGTCACCTTCTGCGCGTTGCCGTCCTGGACGGCCTCACGGCTGCTCGACAGGACGGCGGACGCGTTGCCCTTGCCGCCGAGCACGACCGAACCGCCGGCCGGGATGCTCAGCTTGCCCTTGCCGGAGGCCGGCTTGAGCGTCGCGCTCTTGCCGGTGCCGGGGAGCGTGACCGAGTCCAGGGTCTGCGCGGTGCGGCCGTCGTTGAAGAGGGTCGCGGAGATCACCGCGGGCCCCGTCGACTTGCGGTCGGGCTGGGTGATGACGAGGGCGTTCTGGATCTTGATCACGCCGACGTGGGTAGCCGCGTTGTCCGGCCTGACCTCCATCGTCTGGGCGTCGTTGCCGGCACCGCACGCGGCGAGCGAGGCGATCGAGAACGCGATGACGGCGGCGGCCGAGGCGCCGCGTCGAAGGCTGCTGCTCACGGGGGCGGCAACTCCTTGACTCGAACGTGGCGACGTATAAAGCCGCCCTAAGTATCTGTCAGCGTGATCAGGTTACCGAGCCGTCCCTCCGGCGCCGCACCCGACCCTCCTCCTGGGCGTCGGCTTCGCCCGGCAGGGGCCAGCGGGAGCCCCGCACACGACCCGCGCGGCACATTCGCATAACCACTGTCGGCTTAGGCGTGTCCCCTCCCGCGAAAAATCCGTGAAGGAATAACGGGCCCTCCGGAAATTGATCAACAACTGATCATCGCGACGCCTGTGATCAATTCCGGAATCGTCTCGTACCGGCCTCCAGGCATCGAACGGAGTAGCGGAAGTCGTACAGCTGTAGGCAGACATATGGGGACGTTCGGCCCGTCGGAGGCTGCTCCGGATGGGTGTGACGGGCACGTTTCCCGTCCCCCGGAGAGCGGCTCCGACCTGCGAATACCGTCTTCCACTCGGCCCGCGCAGCACGTTCCTGTTGCTGTTGTCAAGCCCCGAGATATGCCCTGACCTGCGAAAACGCCATTCAGAACCCGCAGTTTCCGTGTTACCCTGGATAGCCACGGAAGGGGTACCTGTCACATGACGTTCAAGGTTGGCGACACCGTGGTCTATCCCCATCACGGGGCCGCGCTGATCGAGGCTATCGAAACTCGCCAGATCAAAGGCGTGGACAAGACCTACTTGGTGCTGAAGGTCGCCCAGGGCGACCTGACGGTACGTGTGCCAGCGGACAATGCGGAGTTCGTCGGCGTGCGTGATGTGGTCGGTCAGGACGGGCTGGACCGGGTCTTCGAGGTGCTGCGCGCGCCGTACGCCGAGGAGCCCACGAACTGGTCCCGTCGTTACAAGGCAAATCTTGAGAAGCTCGCCTCCGGCGATGTCATCAAGGTCGCGGAAGTCGTCCGTGACCTGTGGCGTCGTGAGCGCGAGCGCGGACTGTCCGCCGGCGAGAAGCGCATGCTCGCCAAGGCGCGCCAGATCCTGGTGAGCGAACTCGCCCTCGCGGAGAACACGAACGAGGACAAGGCCGAGGCCCTGCTCGACGAGGTGCTCGCGTCCTGAACGCATGACGGCAGGCTCGCCGCCCGCCGTAGCAGTCAGTACACCGAAAGCACACCGAACTGCCGCGGTGCCCGATGACATCTCAGCTGTCGCCGGGCGCTGCGGCATGTCCGCACCCGGACGCCCCCGATACTGGGCGTGCCGGGCCCGGGCAGCAGGCTCGACCGGCGTCACGGAAGGGTCCGGTCAAGGCGTCGCGCCCGGCACTTCCCAGGCCATACCCACGCCGGACCGGCACACAAACCTGACAGGAACCGATGTCTGACGATTCGCTCCCTTCGCCCGCGGGAACCCGTACGGCCGCCGTGATCCCGGCCGCGGGCCGGGGTGTCCGCCTCGGCCCCGGCGCCCCCAAGGCGCTGCGCACCCTGGGCGGCACGCCGATGCTGATCCACGCCGTGCGCGCGCTCGCCGCCTCCCGCGCGGTCTCCCTGGTCGTCGTGGTCGCCCCGCCCGACGGCGCCGCCGAGGTCAGGTCGCTGCTCGACGCGCACGCGCTGCCCGAACGCACCGACTTCCTCGTGGTCCCCGGCGGCGAGAGTCGCCAGGAGTCCGTGCGGCTCGGCCTCGACGCGCTGCCCCCGGGCCACGACATCGTGCTGGTCCACGACGCGGCCCGCCCGCTGGTCCCGGTCGACACGGTGGACGCGGTGATCGAGGCGGTACGGGAGGGCGCCCCGGCGGTGGTCCCCGCGCTGCCCTTGGCGGACACGGTCAAGGAGGTCGAACCGGCGACCACGCCCGGCACCCCGGAACCCGTTCTGGCCACCCCGGACCGCGCCCGCCTGCGCGCGGTGCAGACCCCCCAGGGCTTCGACCGCGAGACCCTCCTGAAGGCCCACTCGACCATCACCGAGGACGTCACCGACGACGCGGGCATGGTCGAGAAACTGGGCCAGCGTGTCGTGGTCGTCCCCGGCCACGAAGAGGCCTTCAAGGTCACCCGCCCCCTGGACCTGGTCCTCGCCGAGGCGGTCCTCGCCCGCAGGAGGCTCAACGATGGCTTCTGAGCTGCCCTACCCGCTGCCCCAGGTCGGCATCGGCACCGACATCCACGCCTTCGAGGAAGGCCGCGAACTGTGGTGCGCCGGCCTCAAGTGGGAGAACGAGGGCCCCGGCCTCGCCGGTCACTCCGACGCGGACGTCGTCGCCCACGCGGCCTGCAACGCCCTCTTCTCCGCAGCGGGCCTCGGCGACCTGGGCCAGCACTTCGGCACCGGCCGCCCCGAGTGGTCCGGCGCCCCCGGCACGGTCCTCCTCACGGAGGCGGCCCGCATCGTCCGGGACGCCGGCTTCACCATCGGCAACATCGCCGTCCAGGTCATCGGCCCCCGCCCCAAAATAGGCAAAAGAAGAGAAGAAGCCCAAAAGACCCTCTCGGCAGCCGCCGCCGCCCCGGTCTCCATCTCAGGAGCCACAACAGACGGCCTAGGCTTCCCAGGAAGAAACGAGGGCCTAATGGCAGTAGCAACAGCATTGGTACTCCGCCAGAACTGAGGCCCCCCGATCCGAGCGACGGTGACCCTGCCAACCAAGGGGCGCGGGGCTGTGACATGTGCGGCTCCGCCGCGTGGGCGCGACCAGCCCCCACCGCCGGGTGGGTACTGACAACGCCCCTGCCGATCCGAGCGACGGTGACCCTGCCAACCAAGGGGCGCGGGGCTGTGACATGTGCGGCTCCGCCGCGTGGGCGCGACCAGCCCCCACCGCCGCGTGGGTACTGACAACGCCCCTGCCGATCCGAGCGACGGTGCCCCCTGCCAACCAAGGGGCGCGGGGAACTGCGCGACCAGCCCCCACCGGGCCCGCGGCCGAATGACTGCCCCACCGGCCCGCGGCCGAACAACCGCCCCCCCGGCCCCCCGCCGGGGGCCGAGGCCGAATACGGCCAAACCGACGGAAGGCATGAGGCACTGCCCCGCGCCCACTACCCTGGTGGGGTGACGATTCGCCTGTACGACACCGACGCCCGGCAGATCCGTGACTTCGCCCCCCTCACCGCGGGCTGTGTCTCGATCTACCTCTGTGGCGCCACCGTCCAGGCCGCCCCACACATCGGCCACGTCCGCTCCGGCCTGAACTTCGACATCATGCGCCGCTGGTTCACCTACCGCGGCTACGACGTCACGTTCATCCGCAACGTCACGGACATCGACGACAAGATCATCGTGAAGGCCGCCGAACAGCGCCGCCCGTGGTGGTCGATCGGCTACGAGAACGAGCGGGCGTTCAACGACGCCTACGCCGCCCTCGGCTGCCTGCCGCCCAGCTACGAGCCGCGCGCCACCGGCCACGTGACCGAGATGGTCGAGATGATGCAGGGCCTCATCGCGCGCGGCCACGCCTACGAGGCCGACGGCAACGTCTACTTCGACGTGCGCTCGTTCCCCGCGTATCTGTCGTTGTCCAACCAGGAGTTGGACAACCTGCGCGAGCCCGCGGGCGACGGCGGCACCGGGAAACGCGACGAGCGCGACTTCGCCCTGTGGAAGGCGGCCAAACCCGGCGAGCCCAGCTGGCCCACCCCGTGGGGCCCCGGCCGCCCCGGCTGGCACCTGGAGTGCTCGGCGATGGCGCACAAGTACCTCGGCCCCGCCTTCGACATCCACGGCGGCGGCCTCGACCTGATCTTCCCGCACCACGAGAACGAGATCGCCCAGGCCAAGGCCTACGGCGACGAGTTCGCCCGGTACTGGGTGCACAACGCCTGGGTCACCATGAGCGGCGAGAAGATGTCGAAGTCGCTGGGCAACAGCGTCCTCGTCGCCGAGATGGTCAAGCAGTGGCGCCCGATCGTGCTGCGCTACTACCTCGGCACCCCGCACTACCGCTCGATGATCGAGTACAGCGAGGAGTCGCTGCGCGAGGCCGAGTCGGCGTTCGCGCGGATCGAGGGCTTCGTGCAGCGCGTCGTCGAGAAGGCCGGTCCGGTCGAGCCGGCCGCCGAGGTGCCGCCCGCGTTCGCCGAGGCGATGGACGACGACCTGGGCGTGCCGCAGGCCCTCGCCGTCGTGCACACCACCGTCCGGCAGGGCAACAGCGCACTGGCCGCCGACGACAAGGAAGCCGCCGTCGCCCGCGTCGCCGAGGTGCGCGCGATGCTCGGCGTCCTCGGGCTCGACCCGCTCGACGCGCAGTGGGCCGGAGACAGCGCCGAGCGCGGTGAGGACCTGCACGGCGTGGTCGACAGCCTCGTCCGCCTCGTTCTCGACCAGCGCGAGGCGGCCCGCTCCCGCAAGGACTGGGCCACCGCCGACGCCATCCGCGACCAGCTCAACCAGTCCGGGCTCACCGTCGAGGACGGCCCGCAGGGACCCCGTTGGAGCCTCGGCCCGCGGTGATCCGGTAAATCCGATCCTTGATCGATTGTGCCGCCCGGCCTTCCGGGCGGCACACTGCATAGACGACGTACGGATTTCGCTCCGTCCACCCCCGTAGAGAACAGGTAGGTCATGGCCGCCAACAACCGCCGCATGTCCGGCAAGAAGGGCGCGCAGGTCGGCAGCGGCGGCCAGCGACGCCGAGGCCTGGAGGGCAAGGGTCCGACCCCGCCCGCCGAGATGCGCAAGGGTCACAAGAAGAACCGGATCGCGGGCGCCCAGGCCCGGCAGGCCGCCCGCCGCCCCGCCGTCCGGCGCGGCGGCAAGGGCACCTCCGAGATGGTCGTCGGCCGCAACCCGGTCTTCGAGGCGCTGCGCGACGGCGTGCCCGCGACGACGCTCTACGTCCAGCAGTTCATCGACAACGACGAGCGGGTGCGCGAGGCGCTCCAGCTCGCGGCCGAGCGCGGCGGCATCCACCTCATGGAGGCCCCGCGCCCCGAGCTGGACCGCATGACCAACGGCCTCAACCACCAGGGCCTCGTCCTCCAGGTCCCGCCCTACGAGTACGCGCACGCCGAGGACCTCGCGGCCGCCGCCTACGACGTCGGCCAGGACCCGCTGATCGTCGCCCTCGACGGCGTCACCGACCCGCGCAACCTCGGCGCGGTCGTGCGGTCCGTCTCCGCGTTCGGCGGCCACGGCGTCGTCGTTCCCGAGCGGCGCGCGGCCGGGATGACCGCCGGCGCCTGGAAGTCGTCGGCCGGTACCGCCGCCCGGACGCCGGTCGCGCGGGTCACCAACCTGACGCGGGCGCTGGAGGCGTACAAGAAGGCCGGCATCGCGGTCGTCGGTCTCGCGGCGGACGGCGAGGCCGAGGTCGGTGAACTGGCGGCGCTGGACGGCCCCGTCGTCATCGTCGTCGGCAGCGAGGGCAAGGGCCTGTCCCGGCTGGTCGGGGAGACCTGCGACTTCCGGGTGCGGATTCCGATGCCGGGCGGCGCCGAGTCGCTCAACGCCGGTGTCGCCGCGGGCATCGTGCTGTACGAGGCGTCCCGCCGCCGGGCCTGAACAGACGTGCCCGTCCTCACCCGGGCGGGTCAATCCCCGGGCCCCGTTCGACCTTGACGGGGTCCGGACACATCCGGCGAGTCAAAGCAGTGTCCTAAAGAGACGTCACTCGGTTAGATGAGTGTGGACACCAGAACACCCCGCACACCCACGGGGGACCGCTCGTCGGGATTCGACGACGCTCCCGCGCTGAGCATGGTGAAGGTGCCGAGCGATCCGGCGCAGGTCATCGTCAATCACGCCAGCTTCCGCGTGCAGTTGGGCGCGTCGGCGCGGCGCGCCCCCGCGCCGCGGATCGCCCGGGACCTGACCGGCCCCGAGGACACCGCCCGCGTCGCCGCCGGCGCCCGTCGCCGCCCTGTCGTCTGGAGCGGCAAGTCCGCGCCGGACGACACCGGCGCCCACCGCCTGCTCCAGGCCGTGCGGGGCGGCAGCGTCCGGCACGGGGACGAGCGGTCGGCCGACGCCGGCGCCACCCAGGTCATCCCGCGCGTGGGCGCGGGCGGCTACGACGACATCTACGACGGTCTCGACCGGACCGTTGAGACCCCCGTCGTCGGCCCCCAGCGCACCTCCGAGGACACCGGGCGGCTGCTCCCCCCGCTGCGCACCGCCACCGGCGCCTACGACGACGAACCCCCGTACGGGGACGCGCGGTTCGGGGAGTACGGCGACGAGAGAGCGGCCCCGACGGGCGGCGACCGGCGCGCCCGCCGCTACGGCGAGGACCCGGCCCGGCACGCCTACTACCCGGGCCGCCGGATGAACCTCGGCGTGGTCCTCCTCCCGCTGCGCATCTTCCTCGGCTTCATCTCCATCTACGCCGGCATGGGCAAGCTGTGCGACCCCGTCTACTTCGACGGCGGCAAGCGCGGCTCGATGGTGAAGTGGCTCAACACCCTGCATCCGTGGGAAGTCGCCGAGCCGCTGCGCCAGTTCGCCCTGCACCACCCGGTCGGCTCCGGTCTGGTCATCGCCTTCGCGCAGGTCGTCGTCGGCGTCCTGACGGTCCTCGGCTGCTGGCAGCGGGTCGCGGCGGTGTTCGGCGCGCTGCTGTCGGCGGCGCTCATCGTCACCGTCAGCTGGAAGACCGTCCCGGCGTACGACGCCCCCGACATCGTCTACCTCGCCGCCTGGTCGCCGCTGATCATCGCCGGTGCCCCCGTCTACTCCGTGGACGGCCGGCTCGCGGGCAGTGCCTGGCGGCGGCTCGGGCCGCGCTCCGACATCTGGGAGCTGCGCAGTTATGTGCTGCGGCGCGGCGCCCTGGTCACCACGATCGTCGTCGGCATCACGCTGCTGCTCGGTTCGCTGCTCGGCGGCGCGGTCCGGGACGCCGACCGGGTGATCGTGCCCGGCCCCGGTGAGACGCCCCGCAACCAGCTCCCCGGCTCGCCCCTCCCGCAGGAGCCCGGCACCCGGAACCCGCAGCGGACGCCGTCGGCCCCCTCCTCGCCCACCCAGGGCGCCACGTCGGCGGGGTCCACCCCGTCCGGGGCGGCGGCCACGCCGGACGCCACGCACTCCACGTCGACGGGTGGCGGCCAGCAGCCCAGCCAGAGCGCGGGCGCGACGTCGGGACAGGCGCCGCCCCAGCAGTCCGCACCGGCGGGCGGCGGCGCCCCCAGCACCAGTTCGGGTCCGACCTCGGGCGGCACGACCGGCGGCACGGGTTCGACGACCGGCGGCGACAGCACGGGCGGGTCCGCCAGCAGCGGCGAACCCGGCCTGGTGGGCGGCCTGTTGGGGTAACCCGGCCGGTGGACAAGATCCTGGGCAAGCCCACCGGCTGACCGACAGAGACATCGCCCGACCCGAAGGCCCCGCACCTGGCGTGCGGGGCCTTCGCGTGCTGTCCGCGCCGTCCGAGGGTTCCGGGACGGTGTCCTACGGTTCCGCGACGGGATGTCAACAGCGGCTGTGTGTAGGCCTCTTGGCAGGTCAGAGGGGTGCGCCCGTCATCAACTCCCCCGGAAAGTCACCCTCGTTGGTGCGCGGAGCGGACAAGTCGCTTGCATGAAAGGCCCTATATGCGACATGTAGGCCACCCAAACGCCGCGCATCCTACGTAATCCGGACACGTTGGAAGGAATATGACGAAACCTAGGTCAAGGTTCATTCCGGGGAACCTCTTGGCCGGCGTAACCAGCAGTGCTGTGAAGGGGGTTCGTATGGGGAACTGGGTCTACACACCGGCCCGCGCCGAGGGTGCGGGCGCGACGTTGCACGACGACGGTCGATCGGTCGACCTGAGATACACCGCGCAGATCCTCCAGGACCTCCTCACGGAGCTGGGGGCCATCGAGGTCCGGTTCCGCACCGCCTCGGCGGCGGCCCCCGAGGAACACGACACGACGTCTCATCGGCAGCCCTCCCATGCATGAGTCACGCGGCCGTCACAGCCGTCCGGAACCCCCCATCCCGCGCCAGACCTCGGCCGACCGGGCACAGGCCGGCCCCTCCCAGCCCTGGTACGAGCCCAGCCGCCCCCAGCCGTGGGCCCAGCCCGGCCAGCCCCAGCCCTGGGACCAGCCGGGTCAGCCCCAGCCGTGGGACCACCCCGACCACCCGCAGCCCTGGGGCCACCCCGAGCAGCCTCAGCCGTGGAACCACCCCGGCGGGCCCCAGCCGTGGGAGCAACCGGACCGGCCCCAGCCGTGGGAGCAGCGTCCGGACCAGTCCGGGGTGTGGGACCCGTACGCCGCGTCCCCCGCGTGGGGCCAGCCGGGACATCCCCCGGCGTGGGGCGGGCCGGACGCGCCGCTGCCCCCGCTCGACCCGCTGGCGCACTGGGACCCGGCCGAGGAACTCGCCTACCTGCTGCACGACGCCATCGGCAACGAGCGCAACGGCGCCCCCGCCCCGACGGCGACCCCCGAGCCGCTCAAGGCCGCCCGCGCCCCCGAGGCCGTCGAGAGCGCCGAGGTGCTCGGCGTCCACGCCCCCGACGGCTCAGGCGGCTCAGGCGGCTCTGACGGCTCCGGGGATTCCGGCGAGTCGGGCGACTCCGGCGACTCCGGCGACTCGGGCGGGGGTTCTCTCACCGGGCTTGCCCAGATCACCGCCGAGCTGCCCCCGTTGCGCCCGGCGCCGCCCCGCCGCAGACGCCGTTCCCGTTCCCGTTCTCGCAAGGGGGAGGTCGGTGCGGTGCGCACCACCAGCTTCTTCCTCGCCGCGATCGCCGCCGTCGTGGTGTCCATGGTGTGCGTGTTCGGCAGCATGGTCAGTTACGCGCCCCTGCACCACGTCGCCAGGTACCGCACCTCCGCGCTCGCGGTGGGCTGGTGGCCGCTGCTGGTCTACGGGCCCTGGACGGTGGCGTCGCTGTCGATCCTGCGGGCCGCCCTGCACCGGCGCCGGGCGGCGCACTCCTGGGCCGTCGTCGTGCTGTTCTCCGTCGTCGCCGTCCTGCTGTGCATCGCGCAGGCGCCCCGGACGCCGGTCGACGCGGGGGTGGCCGCGCTGCCCGCGGTGGCCTCGCTGGCCTGCTTCCAGCAGCTCGTGCGGCAGATCACTCTCACCCGCCCGCCCCGGCGCCAGGCCCACCCGCGCCACCGCACCCGCGCGGCCCGCAAGGCGGCGTCGACGAACACCGCCACCGTCACCGTGACAGCGAAGGCCGAGCCCGCGACGAAGCCCGCGGTGTGAGCGGGCCGGTGCCCCAACACCGGCTCGGAGCAGCCTGGTTGGGCCGAGCGGGCAGAGGGATGGCGCGGGCTGGGAGATGAAGAGGGCTCAGCGCAGCGGGAGTTGCCGAGCCGGGGGACGAAGTGGGCTTGGCGCAGGGGGGAGTTGCTGGGCCGAGGGGTGAAGAGGGGCCGGTTCCGGGGGAGTTGCCGGGGCCGGCCCCGGTGCTGTGGCGACGGGGGGCGACCTCGGAGCCGTTGGAGAGAATCAGTGGCTTCCGCCCGGGGGGCTCAACGGCCCAGGGCGGCAAGCTCCTTGGCGGCCTCGGTGAGGTCCTTGGCCGTGTCGATGGCGCGCCAGTACGCGCCCTGCGGGATCGGGAAGCCGGCCAGGCGCCGTTCCCGGGCGAGGTGCGGGAACGTCGTCCGCTCGTGGTCCCCGCGCGCGGGCAGCAGCCCGGCGAACTCCGGCGAGAACACGTACACGCCCGCGTTGATCTCGAACGTCGACGGCGGCGCCTCGATGAAGTCGGTGATGTGCCCGAACCCGTCCGTCTGCACGGCACCCCACGGAATCCGCGGCCGCGCGAGCGCGAGCGTGGCGACGGCGTCGCGCTCGGCGTGGAAGTCGGCCATGTCCCGCAGCGAGAACCGGGTCCAGATGTCGCCGTTGGTGGCGTACCAGGGCCGGTCGGGGTGGGGGAGGTGGCCGGCGGCGTACTTGAGACCGCCGCCGCGCCCGAGGGGCTCGTCCTCGACGACGGTCGTGACGCGCACGGGGAGGTCGGCGGAGGCGAGCCAGTTCTCCAGCACGTCGGCGAGGTGCCCGCAGCTGACGACGACGTCGGTGACGCCCTCCTCGGCAAGCCAGGTCAGCTGATGGCCGATGATCGGCGTCCCCGTGCCGGGGATCTCGACCATCGGCTTGGGCCGGTCGTCGGTGTAGGGACGCAGCCGGGAGCCCTGGCCGCCGGCCAGGACCACGGCTTGAACGGGGCGGGAGGCGGCGTTCGGATCGGTCATGACCCGAACTGTACGGCGCGCCCCTGGCACGTCCCGAGGCGGCAACGGCTTCCTTGACCGCCCCTTACCTCCCGCGCGACGCCCGTCACCCTCCCCCGGGGCTGGAGGAGGGTCCTGGGCGGTCAGGTGAGGCCCGCGGCGACGCCGGTGGCGAAGGACGTGTCGCAGACCGGGCGGGCGTACGACTGGGCCCGGGTGGCCCCGTACACGCGGACCGCGGCGCGGCCGAGGGCGTGGGCGATGGTCGTGCAGTGCCGGGCGAGCGAGGGGCGCTCGGTGATGGCCTGCTGGAGGTGGGTGAGGACCACGCCCGGGTTCTCGTGCTGCAACTCGGTGAGGAGCCGGTCGCGCAGCAGATCCTGGGGGGCGCGCTTCTGGGCGGCGGGCTTGTCGTCCGTGGAGGTGGTGTCGGCGGCGGAGGTGTCCGTCGAGTCGGAGGCCGTGAGCACCGAGGTCGAGGGGTCTCCGGACCAGTTGACCCGGGTGACCGCGAGGGTCCCGGAGAGCACCATGACGACGGGCAGGACGAGGGCGAGGGAACGGCCGATCCGGTGGGCGGGGCCCCGGCCGCGTCGCGTCTGTTGGTTAGTGGAGTGCTTCACGCGAGTGAGGGTAGCGCCCGGTGATGATTTGGCGACATTTAGTCACCAATTTGGGGGACGAAGTGGTGGCTCTTTCTGGGTACAGGGTTGACGCACACTGCTCGAAACGTCCGGTCTGCCGGGGTATCGGGCAGGTGTGGAGCGGGAGCGGTACGGGTATCGCCGGGCGGGGGTCGGGGGCGTGCGGGTCGGGGGTGGTGGCCGGCGGTACGGCGAAGGGCCCCGCGAGTGGATCGCGGGGCCCTTCGCCGTCGTTCAGGCGTCGTTCGGACGTCGTTCGGGCGTGGTGCCCGGTGTCGTGCCGTGGGTGCTGCCTCGGTCAGTCGGTGAGGCGTTCGCCCGTGGAGGTGGAGAAGACGTGGATCTCACCCGGACGCGGGACGACGTGCAGCGTGGTGCCCTTGTCCGGGACGCGGCGGCCCTCGACGCGGACCACGAGGTCCTTGGTCTCGTCGCCGACCTTGGCGCTGCCGTAGACGTAGCCGTCGGCGCCGAGCTCCTCGACGACGTTCACGGAGACGGCGAGGCCGGCCGGGGCGTCCTCGCTGTGCTTCGACAGGGACGCGGCGACGGAACCGTCCTCCTCGACGATGTCGAAGTGCTCCGGGCGGACGCCGACCGTGACCGTGGTGTCGCCCTTGTCGGCGGCGGCCTTGAGCGCGTCACGGCTGACCGGGACGACGCTGTTGCCGAACTTCACGCCGCCGTCGGTGATCGGGACGGCGACGAGGTTCATGGCGGGGGAGCCGATGAAGCCGGCGACGAAGAGGTTCGCGGGGCGGTCGTACATGTTGCGCGGCGAGTCGACCTGCTGGAGCAGACCGTCCTTGAGGACCGCGACCCGGTCGCCCATCGTCATGGCCTCGACCTGGTCGTGGGTGACGTAGACGGTGGTGATGCCGAGGCGGCGCTGCAACGAGGCGATCTGCGTGCGGGTGGAGACGCGGAGCTTGGCGTCCAGGTTGGACAGCGGCTCGTCCATGAGGAAGACCTGCGGCTCACGGACGATCGCGCGGCCCATCGCGACGCGCTGGCGCTGACCGCCGGAGAGCGCCTTCGGCTTGCGGTCCAGGTAGTCCGTGAGGTCGAGGATCTTCGCGGCCTCCTCGACCTTCTTGCGGATGTCCGCCTTGTTGACGCCGGCGATCTTCAGGGCGAAGCCCATGTTGTCGGCGACGGTCATGTGCGGGTACAGCGCGTAGTTCTGGAACACCATGGCGATGTCCCGGTCCTTGGGCGGCAGGTGCGTGACGTCGCGGTCGCCGATGCGGATGGCTCCGCCGTTGACGTCCTCAAGCCCCGCGAGCATGCGCAGCGAGGTGGACTTGCCGCAGCCGGACGGGCCGACCAGGACGAGGAACTCGCCGTCCTCGATCTCGATGTTCAGCGCGTCTACGGCGGGCTTCTCGGAACCCGGGTAGATCCGGGTCGCCTTGTCGAACGAAACAGTGGCCATGGTGAAGGCCCCCTTCTACCGGCAGGAACGTGCCGGACGATCCGAGTAGGAAGGTGGTGTAGTCCACAGGAGTGAACTGGGTCAGGACGGTACCTGGCGTTCGCCCGATCTGTCAGTACTCCGGGGCGGGTGAACTTCGCGGAAATTTTCGACGGGGCGCCGCCTGGACCTGGGTACACTGCTCGGGCACGCCCGCCGGAGCGGGTACGCAGGCCTCCTTAGCTCAGCTGGTAGAGCACCGCTCTTGTAAAGCGAAGGTCGTCGGTTCGAATCCGACAGGGGGCCCCTTCGAAGGCCAGGTCACATAGCCCGTGACCTGGCCTTTTGTGTTGCTCGGGGCATGACGGGTCACACGGCTGGGGTGCCGTGGGGTGGCTTGCGTGAGCGATGCGTGAGCGGAGCGGCTCGGTGCCCTACTTCTTGGGCTTCTTCCGCGCCTTCTTCTTCTCCGCCTTGGCCTGGGCTTTCGCCTTCTCCTTGGCCTTCTGGGCGGCCTTCGCGACCTTGCGGGCCGCCTTCTCCGCCTCGGCCTTGCGCTGGAGAGGGACCAGCTTTGCGGTAGCTTCGGCGGAGCTCTTGCCGACGTGAGGGAGGACGCTCTGGTAGATGTCCCGCGTGATGCGGGTGTCGCTGTGCCCGAGAGTGTCCGACACGATCTTCACGTCGATACCGGCGGCGAGCATGAGCGTGGCCGCGCCGTGGTGCAGGTCGTGCAGCCGGATCGGCGGGAGGCCGGAGGCGGCGACGAGCCGTTCGAAGAGGTCGGTCACCTTGCCGGGGTGCAGCCAGGAGCCGTCTTCCTGGGTGAAGACGAGACCGGTGTCGACCCAGGCCGGCCCCCACTCCGCGCGGTCCGCTTCCTGCTGCTTGCGGTGCCGCTCCAGGACGCTGACCGTGTCGTCGTCCAGGGCCACGACGCGGAAGCCGCTGTCGGTCTTCGGCTCGGACGCTTCGACGTCCCACCCGTCCTGGACGAGTTGGCCGGTGACGGTGAGGGAGTGTCGGTCGAGG
Source organism: Streptomyces sp. NPDC091279 (assembly GCF_044757465.1). Lineage (NCBI taxonomy): Bacteria > Bacillati > Actinomycetota > Actinomycetes > Kitasatosporales > Streptomycetaceae > Streptomyces > Streptomyces sp. NPDC091279. The sequence goes on from NZ_JBIVVA010000012.1 coordinate 175,719, forward strand.
TTGGTCTCTGACCAGGGCTGGCCGCATGCCTCGCCGCGACGCAGGCCGCGGAAGGCGACCAGGTGCCACATGGCGTAGAGCCGGTCTGCGGCGACGAAGTCGAGGAACGCGCCGGTCTGTTCGGGCGTCCAGACCATGACGGGGGAGGGCTTCTCGCCGGTCTGCTGCCACCGGGCGACCCGCTCGTCCGTCCACACGAGAGCCTTCGGCTTGCGGACGGGGTCGATCTCGACGTGGGACGCCGGGTTGAACGTGATGATCTGCTGGCCGATCGCCTCGTTCAGGGCGGCGCGGAGCGTGGCCTTGACGTGCTGGCGCGTGGACGGCCCGGTGACGCGGCGGAAGGGCGGCATCGCGTCGATGGCCGTCTTCATGGCCTTGCGGCGCGCCCGGTTCCCCAGGCCCTTCCACGGCACGGACGCCAACTCCTCTACCGCCGCACGCCGTTGGGCGTTCTGCTCCAGGATCTCGGCGTTGGCGTCGGTGATGGCGGTGAACATCTCGCTGAGGTGGCTGACGCGCAGTCGGTCGAGGCGCCGGTCGCCGATGTGGGGCTTGAGGTGGACGCGGACGTCGGTCTCGTAGCGGCTGACGCCCGACTTCCGGATGCGCTTGCCCGCGAGCCACCGGTCCAGCCACTCGCTCACGGTGAGGCTGCCGACGAGGTCCTGGCCGGCATTGAGGCGACGCCGGGTCTCCTCTACGTCGGGCAGGGGAGTCTTCTCGCTGCTGACTTCCGCCAGCATGGCGGAAATCAGTTCCGTGCCCTCGGGGTCGTCGGACTCAGCCAGGCCCAAGAGGGCGCGGACGTGGTCGAGGTCGGCCTGGGCGGCCTTGCGACTGTCGTAGCCGCCACGGGCGAAGGACCTGCGGCTGCCGTCCGCACGCGGCGACAGCTCCTGGCGTATGGAGTAGGTGCAGTGGTTCTTGCTGTTGCGCTTGGGGCAGGACGTGCCGAGTTCCTTGCCGGTCTTGGGGTCGCGGCAGGAGCAGCGGCGGTAGGTGGAGCCCTTCAAAGGCGTTCCTCCGGGGTGGTGTTGGGGTCGGGTTCGGGCGGGTCGACGTCCGCCAGGGCGGGTGGGAGATGGGGCGGGGTGGCACCTTCGTCGCGGAGGTCGCGACGGAGGTAGCGCAGTTTGTACTTGGCGGAGATGGCCTCGTCCGAGTACTTGGTCCGCCTGCGCTCGGCTTCCTCCTCCTGGGCGCGGTTGCTTGCCGTTTTGGCTGCGAACCGTGCCTGTTCCGCTTCTTCGAGGGCGGCCAGAGCGGTGCGTACGAGGTTGTCGTGCACTTCGAAGTCGGGGACCAGCCCCGCGTCGTGCAAGGGAATGTCCTCGTCGCCGGTGAAGCGTCGCAGGGCGTCCCAGGTGGGCACGAGTTCCTGGAAGGGGAGTTCCTGGGTCCTCTCGACGTAGCCGACCGGGAAGATCAGGCAGACCGGGTACGTCTCCAGGGCGGCGGCCAGGACGATGACGTCCACCAGGGGCAGGGTGGCGCGGCGGCCGGACTCCATGTTGGCGATCACGTTGCGCGGGATGGGATGCCCGAGTTCCTCGCACCGGTCGGCCAGATCCTGTGCGCTCCACCCCATCTCCTTTCTTCTGCGCCGGACTTCACCGGCGACGTTGGCCTTGACCCGGTCCTCCCACTCGGGAACGTCGTCCTCATCAGAATCCATATCGTGTTGTGTCATGGAGACACATTAGCTTCCCGATGATGGTTGGTAGACGCCTGGAGCCGGACGTGAGGGCCACGTTCGCCGAGGGCTGTACCGAAAAGGGGCGCACTGCATGCGCGAAGACGCGACGGCCGGGTGAATGAAGGACTCGAAGGGGATGAGCCGGGAGGAGCTTCTCGCCCTCCCTGTGTCCGTTGACCTGGACACAGGCAACCGTGCTCTCGGACTCGGGCGGAGCAAGGGCTATGAGCTGGCGAAGCGGGGCGAGTACCCGTGCAAGGTGCTGCGGCTCGGCAACGCCTACCGGGTCGTGACCGCGGCGGATCTGCTCGATCTGCTTGGGTTGGCGGCGTGATGACGCGGCACCGTAGCAAACCGTTCTGCGCTGAGCTGACACAGAAACGCTGGACTGTTGCCGGGTGTGGACGTACGATCCGTGTTCCCTCGCGATGGCCTGGTGCCCGCGAGACGGGGATGGGCCCCCGGCGATGCAACGCCGGAGGCCCGAGCAACCCCAACCGGCCCGTGAAGAACCAACCCGGCGGCCAGGGCGCACAAGCCCGCAGCCGCCAGACGAGGAGCTGCCCCGTGGAACATGCGGGAGCCGAGCCCTATTCCGACTCCGACAAGCCCTCGTGGCCGCCCGTTACCGTCCCCGGCCAGCTCGGCCACCAACACCGGCGAAGCCCCGCCGACCGCCAACGACGGTGCATCTGACGCCACTTCGGCGGATCAGTCCGCCGAGGAGGTGGTGCCGGATCCCGAGCCGACGGTCGGCTCGGCGCTGCTGGACGAACTGCGTTCGCAGATAGCGAAGTTCGTGACCTGCCCTCGCCGGAGGCGCTGGACGCGGTCACGCTGTGGGTGGTGGCGACGCATCTCCAGCCCGCGTGGCAGCACGCGCCGCGTCTGGCGGTGGTGGGACCGGCGAAGCGGTGCGGCAAGTCGCGATTGCTGGACGTGCTGACCGAGACGGTCCACGAGCCGATGATCACCATCAACACCACACCGGCGGCCATCTTCCGGTCGATCACCGAGGAGAACCCGCCCACACTCCTGGTGGACGAGGCGGACACCATCTTCGGCACCCCGAAGGTGGCCGAGGAGAACGAGGAGATGCGCGGCCTGCTCAACGCCGGCCACCAGCGCAACCGGTACGTCACCCGGGTCGTGGGCAACGACCACACCCCGCACCGCTTCGCGACCTTCGCCATGGCGGCCATCGCGGGCATCGGCGACCTGCCCGACACGATCATGGACCGGGCCATCGTGATCCGCATGCGGCGCCGGGCCGAGGGCGAGAAGGTCAAGCCCTTCCGCTCCCGCCGCGACATCCCGGCCCTGCACGATCTGCGGGACCGCATCGCTGCCTGGGCCAGGCCGTTGCTGGACGAGGCGGCAGAGCTGGAGCCGGTCATGCCGGTGGAAGACCGGGCGGCTGACACCTGGGAGCCCTTGGTCATCGTCGCCGACCTGGCCGCCGGGTCCTGGCCCCGTCGCGCTCGCGAGGCGTGTGCGCGGATGGTGGCCACAGAGGTCGAGGCCGAGGAGGAGCGACCGGGCGGAGCGCGGATCCTTGCCGACATCGGCCGGGTCTTCGTCGCCCAGCGCGAGGCGGACAGCCTCTCCACGGACGAGCTGCTGTACCACCTGCGCAAGGACGCCGAGGCCCCGTGGGCAGAGTGGGGGCGCAACGGGCTGGACTCCCGCGACCTGGCACGGATGCTCACTCCGTATGCCATCAAGCCCGGCAACGTCCGCCTCGCCGACGGAACCCAGCGCAAGGGCTACATGCACAACAAGTTCCTCGACGCCTGGCGGCGCTACTGCCCCACCGTCCACCCGGTGGACGCCGGGCCTACCGCCCCCGCCTCGGGCTGAGCCCCGCATCCTCCGGGTGGCCGTCCCTGCCGTCCCTGCCGTGATCCCGCAGGTCAAACGGCATGCAGCCAAGACGGAAACCGGGGGCAAGATGGCAACGCGATCATGACGGCCGCGCTGCCTGGCCAGGACCACGCCCCGATCCGTCTTGTGCCGTCCCGCCCGTCCCCGCCGTATCGCCACAGGTCAGGGCATCAGCCGCTGGGACGGCACAGCACTACTAGGCCGTCCCGGCTGATGCCGGAGAACGCCACCGGCATCAGCCGGGACGGCAGACCAAACCTCGTGCCGTACCTGCCTTGACCTGCGCTTGCAACGGCCAAGACGGCAAAGACGGACCACGCCAACGCCCAGGAGCAGCCGGCTTGACGAACCTCTCCACCGCCAGCAACCCAGACGACCACCTCGACCAGGGACGGCCGACCACGACCCAGCAGGCCGCCGAGCGATTCACGCTCATGGCAGCGGGCGTGGTCATCGTGGCCCTCACGGCCGGTGGGTTTTGGCTCTCGTACGCGCATCTCGCCGAGGTCGCCGGACAACACGGGCTCAGGAACTCCCCGGTCCGCCAGTGGGCCTGGCCCGCGCCCCTGGACGCGTTCATCATCGCGGGCGAACTGCTCATGCTCCGCGCTGGTTTGCGTCAAGCGACCGACGGGTGGGCCATCGCCCTCACCGCCACCGGATCGGTCGGCTCCATCGCACTCAACGTGGCCGGGGTCAGCGGCACGGGAAACGCCGACACTGTGCCCTTGCTCGACTACGTGGTCGCAGCGGTTCCCCCGACCGCCGCGCTGCTGGCCTTCGGTGTCCTGATGCGGCAGATCCACCAACTCGTTGCCGAGCCCTCTGACACCGCTCAACGCCACAACGCTGCCGACGGCAGCCACAACGGCACCCAGATCGTCCGCCTTGCGGAAGACGGTTCCGGTCAGCCGCAGCCAGCCGCTCTCGAAGTGGCGGACCGGCACACCGACGTGGCGCAGGCTGCCACCAATCCACTGGAGCTCCCGCATCCTTCGGACGAGCCGGAAGACCAAGAGTCCAGCACGGTCTCCGAGGAGTTCCTCGCCATCGCCCGCACCGCGCCACTCGGACGGGGAGGCCGTGCTTCGCGCCGCCACATCGAAGCGGCGATACGAGACAAGGGCCTGTCCATCGGCAGGGCGGACGCGGAAAAGGTCAAAGAAGCCTTGCAGACCGAACTCGACGAGGCCGCCTCTCAGCGGCAGGCCGAACACGACAGGGCATCTGCCCACGCCTTCTGAGTCCGCCGCTTCCCGCCCCACGAACGCGCCACGGAGAACCCCCTCATGCACGACCCGGGCTACGAACTCCCCACTACCCAACGGGAGATGACCACCACCGCAACCCAGCCAGCAAGGTATCCCGTTGGACCGTCCAAGGGCCGGTCCAACGAGGGCCCCTCCGCCCCAGGGGTGGCGGAGGGGCTCGGGCACCAGGGGGTGCCCGAGGAGGACAAGCTCGTCGAGAGCCCCGCTCTTCCGCTGCCGCGAGCCGCCGATGCCGCCGCACTGCACCGAGTCGCCCGCCGCCGTCAGCGCGAACCCGTCCAGCGCAAAGAGCGCGTCGACGTGCGCTACAGCGCCGACGAGAAGACCGCGATCCTCGCCAAGGCCCGGTCCCTGAACATCGCCGGCGCCCACTACGTCGGCGCCGTCGTCATGGCCCACCTCCACGGCGACCTTGCTCTGCCGGGCCAGCGCACCCCACTGGACGACTACATCGACGAACTGACCGCCCTGTGCCGCGAGGTCGCCAGGATCGGCCACAACATCAACCAGATCACCAAGAAGCTCCACTCCGGCGGCCATCCACACCCTGGGGACAACGCCATGCTGGCCCAGGTCGAACCCGCCTTGGACGCAGTGAGCGCCACCGTCCGCCACATCGCGTCCGCCGCGAACCAAGCCGTCGCCCAAAGGGCCGCCCGATGATCGCGAAGATCAGCGGCGGCACGGACACCGCGGGCCTGATCCGGTACCTGTTCGACACGAAGAAGGCCAAGGACCACACCGACCCCCACCTGGTCGCCTCCTGGGACGGCTTCGCCCCCGACCCCGGCCGCACGGACGACTTCCGCGCTGCCAAGAGGCTCCTCGTGGCCGACCTCGACCTGCACGTCAAGCAGGCCCGACGGCTGGGCCGCGCCCCCGAGAAGCACACGTGGCACTGCTCGATCCGGGCCGCCGAGAGCGACCGCCATCTCAGCGACGAGGAGTGGGCCGACATCGCCCGCCGCGTCGTCGCGGCCACCGGCATCGCACCCGAGGGCGATCCGGACGGATGTCGCTGGGTCGCCGTCCGCCACGCCCCCGACCACATCCACATCGCCGCCACCAAGGTCCGCGCCGACCTGCGCACCGCACGCCACTGGAACGACTACCTCACCGCCGACCACGAACTCGCCGCCATCGAGAAGGAATACGGCCTCTTCCAAGTCGTCCGCGGAGACCGCACCGCCGCCAAGCGCCCAACCCGCGCCGAACAGGAGAAGGCCCGCCGCGCCGGCCACGCCACGACCGCCCGCGAACGCCTGCGCACCACCGTCCGCACCGCCGTGGCCGCCGCCTCCACCACCAAGGAGTTCGTCGACCTGCTCAGCCACATCGACGGCGTACTCGTCGAGGTCGTGCACTTCCCCTCCGGGGACGTACGTGGATACAAGGTCGCCGTTGCGGACGACGCCCAGGGACCCATTTGGTACTCCGGCTCCAAACTCGCCCCGGACCTGTCCCTCCCCAAGATCCAAGAACGCCTGGCGACCATGGGGCCGCAGCCCATCGGTCAGTCGGACAGGCGCAGGCCCAACCCCTGGCACCAGGCCACCGCCGCAGCACAACGCATACCCCACCACTTCGACCAACCCGACGACGAAGCCTCCCAAGGCCACCTCGCCGCCTTCGGTGAAGCACTCGACGCTCTTCCCCTCGTCACACCCCAAGCCGTGCGCCACCAACTCCGAGAAGCGGCAACCGCATTCGAGCGCGCCACCCGCTCCCGCATCCATGCCGAACACCACCATGCCCGGGCCCTGCGCGGCGCCGTACGCGCAATGCTCCGCGAACCCGCGCCCAAAGACGGAGCCGTCCTGGCGATGTTCCTCGACGCTGCGATCCTCGTCGTCATCGCCGCCGCCCGCTGGCACCAACTCCACCATCACGATCAGCAGGTTGCCGCCGCGCGCGAGACGCTGATCCATCTCCAGGCCGCCTACAGCCAAGCCGCAACTGTGCCTCTGGCCGCTCTCGCGCAGCGTCGACCACCTCAACAGACCGTCGACCGACACATCCGACACCTGCGCCAGGCCGTGCCTCACCATGTCGAGCAGGTCGTCGAAGACCCGGCCTTCGCCGCCCTCACCGCCACCCTCGCCGAGGCCGAGGCAGCAGGCCACGATCCGGAGCAGCTCCTCCAACAGGCCGCCGATCAACGTGCCCTGGACGACGCCGACTCCTCGGCACGAGTCCTGACCTGGCGCATCCAACGCCTCAGCACACGACCGGCACCGAGCGCACGAGCCCGTGCGGCACAGGCCCGCAGCACAGTACGGGGCGGCAGCGCACCACAACTCCCGGATGCCGCAGGCCACACACCCGCCGCCATCCCGACCTCGCAACCGCCGCAAGGAAGGCGGCGCTGATTACGACCTCGCGGACAGTTTCGGGGCAAGCAGCTCCAGCACTTCCTCCCAGCGATACCGATCCGCCCCACCGCCGGCCTTCGGCCGATGAGGCTCGTACGACCCGATAAGGATGCCCATCTCGCGCAATCGCTCCAGGCTCTGGCGGTATGCGGGGTGGGCGGCCTGGGCCGAGTTCAGGTACGGCAGTACAGCGATCGGTACGCCCATGGCGGGTGCTTCGCACAGGATGCCCAGGGCGAGGTTGTCGGAGATCCCGGCGGCCCATTTGTTGACGGTGTTGAAGCTGGCCGGGGCTACCGCGATCGCGTCTGCGGGGCGGGTCGGGCGCGGTTGGTCCGGTGTCCGCCAGGCCGAGCGGATGGGGAGACCGGTCTGCGCCTCGACCACGTCGACGTCGAGGAAGCCGAGCCCTTGAGGGGTGGCGACGACACCGACGTCCCAGTTCCGCTCGTGCGCTGCGGTGATCAGCTTGCCGACGTCGGCGGCCACCCCGGCCGCGCAGACGACGATCTGGAGGAACGGCTTGTCGGGCTGGTCGCTCACGCGGGCACTCCCAGTTGGCGGCTGAAGTGGTGCAGCTCGGGCAGTGCCCGGCGGCGGTCGCGGGCTGCCATGTCGGCGACCAGTTCGCGTACGGCCGGGCGGCGGATGTCCTGAGCCGCACAGCTCTCGGCGATGCGCAGGGCCTGGTAGCCGTCGGCGAGTCTGCCCTGCTGACTGTAGGCGCGGGCGGTCTCCACCCAGAGCGCGGCCCGGCGCTCGGGGACGGGAATGTGCCGCCGCATGAGGGGGCGCGCGGTTTGCAAGGCGATGCCGGCGTCGCCGAAGGAGACGGCCGCGCTGATCTCGTGCAGGGCCACGTTGGTGGGGCTGAAGTTCGCCCAGGCGTCGGGCCGGTCGAAGGAGACGTAGCGCGCCACCTCTTTGGCCTCGGTGAGGAAGTCCTGGGTGGTGACGCGGTCGCCGTTTCTGCTGGCGGCGGTCGCCCCGCGGAGCAACAGCAAGCCAACCGCTGCCAGGTACCGGGGTGAGCGCTGGTCGTAGGAACCGGTGAGCTGGTCGGCAGTGTGGCGGACCATGTTCACGGCCTGGGCGGTGTGCTTCTCGCGCACGAGGACGTGGGCGTGAACGCGGACACTGGCGGCGAGGACGATGGGATCCCCGGATCGCTCCGCCTCGGCCATGGCCCGACCGGCCGCGAGCCAGGCGTTGCCCTGATCGGCTCGCTTCAGCAGCAGACTCACCGACGTCTGGTACGCGGTGGCGAGCAACCCGGACGCCTCCGCATAGCCGGATGAGCCGTCGGCGGCATGGCGCAGGTCGGTGATCAGACCCGGCAGCGTCCGTTCCAGATCCGTGTAGTCGCACGTGCAGAACATCCGGCGCACGTCCCGTGTCCGGTCCCGTAGCTCGTCGATGTCCAGGGCTTGCCCGGTGGCTGCCGGGCTCGTGCTTGGCAGCAGGACCTGTACCAGGGCGTGGTGCGCTGTGGTGGACGACGGCGGAGCTGCGAGAGCTGCGACGCTCGCGGCCAGGAAGGTACGGCGGTGCATGTCCTCTGTTCCGGGGTCGGCGGGGCTGGTGTCGGATGAGGCGGCGAGACCTAGACGGTGCGGTGGAATGTCCAGCACCTGCGCGATCTCGCGCAGCGTGCGCACGTCCTCGGTGCCTCTGCCGCTCTCCAGGCGGCTCACCTTCGACTGGTGGTACCCCAGGGCGGCGGCAACCTCTGTCTGTGAGCGCCGCTGTAACACGCGGGCCTGACGGATCACTTCGCCGATCCGTCTCGCTTCACTCTGTGCCTCGGCCATCTGTGCCACGGCCCCTTCTGCCGTCGCCGACCCTGCCTGCTCAACCGAGCCTAACCGAGCGGCAATTGACCGCGATGCAGCTCCTGCATAAGTCATGCGGCGCCGGCACATCGCGTGGCCCCGCCCGCCTCCGAAGCGGTTGCGTGGAGCTGCTACACCGATCCAGGAGGCCGCTCATGGAAGCGCATCAGATCCATTTCCCCGTTCACGGCACACCTGCTGCCGCCAGCTCCGCGCGGCAGCAACTCGCCATCGGGATACGGGCCTGGGACGCCTCCCTTGATCAGGAACTCCTGGAGACAGCGGAGTTGGTCGCAGCCGAGTTGCGCGCCAACGCGGTACGGCACGCAGGCCACGGCCCCATCTCGGCCGGTGCCCGCCTGAACGACGAACGCCTGCTGATCGAGGTGACCGATGCCAGCTCCAAGGCTCCACAGGTCGGACTGCCGGACGCGGAAGAGGAAGTCGGGCGCGGCCTGTTCATCGTCGCCGCCCTCGCGGACCGCCACGGGATCGAACCACTGCCATCCGGCAAGCGGTGCTGGGCCGAGTTCAAGGTCAGCGGCCCGGACCAGCCCTCACGATGCCTTCCCCTGCAAAGGAGTTGACGGTTGACAGCCGTACGGATTCCCCCAATCGCCGCCGAAGTGGTCGCCATCCGGCCCGGCACCTCTCTCACCGGTTCCGTGACAGTCGACGGGTCCAAGAACGCGGCCCTGCCACTTCTGGCCGCCGCCGCGGCCATGTACCGCCCAGTGCACCTGGGCAACGTCCCGGCGAACACCGACGTCGAAACGATGCTCATCCTGCTCCAACAGTCCGGCTGGCCCACGGCCCGCCCCGTCACCGATCCGCACACCGCGGTCATCCTGCCCAGCGACAGGCCGCAAGCGGGGCCCGACCCCGAGACCGCCGCACGCATCCGAGCCTCGTACTACCTCGTACCAGCGTTGCTCGGTGCCTACGGTCGGGCCCGACTTCCCTGGCCAGGCGGGTGCCGGATCGGGGAACGCGGCATGGAACAGCACTTCACGGTCTACGAGCACTTCGGCGACCGTACGACCGTCGACGACCGGGGCTATCTCGTGGAAGCAGCCGCCGCACGGACCGGAACGGTCTCGATCATGCTGCCCTTCCGCTCCCGAGGCGCGACTATCGCCGCCGTCCTGCGCGCCGTCGTGGGCGGACGGCCACTGCGGCTGGGAGGGCTCAACCTCTCGCCGGAAGTCCTCAGCGTCGTAGAGGCGATACGGCTGGCTGGATGGCAGTGCCGGGCTGGCGAGTCTCTTCTTTCGCTCGCGCCGCCCCCATCCGCTCCCACGGAGACCATCGCCTGGAAGGTGCCCGGCGACAAGATCGAGGCAGGCACGCTGGCCTGTGCCGTCGCAGTGACGGGCGGCGAGGCACGTATCTGCGGAGTACGCGGCGATGACGTCGTTCCCCTGGTCAGCGCTCTACGACAGCTCGGTGTGCCCGCGAGCACCGAGGACGACGTACTGACCATCCATGCCCAAGACACCCACCCCACCAGCCGGCCGCTACGAGCCGTCGCCTCCCTCGCCCCCGGCGGCCTGGACGCCGACTTCGAACCACCCCTGATGGCCTTGGCTCTCACCCGCCCCGGCACCCATCTCTTCTCCGACACCATCAACCCCGGCCGCCATGGCAACCTCCTGCCCCAATTCGCCCGCCTCGGTGCCGAGATCCACGACCTGTCGCCCACCAAGTGCCGTCTCACCGGTCCGCAGCAGTTGACCGGCACCGGAGTGGAGGCAACCGACATCCGCACGGGCTCGGCCCTGCTCATCGCCGGCCTCACCGCACGCGGTGTCACCACGCTGGGCGGCCTCGACCAACTCCGCCGCGGACACGCCGACTTGCCAACCAGACTGCACGCCCTCGGCGCCGACATCTGCGAGGTCACCCCATGAGCCGACGCTTACAGAAGATCATCGCTACGACCGACGTCCACTCGGCCTTCGACACGGCCACACCGATGCTCACCCACCTCCACACCGCCCGGGCCGAGAGCCTGATCGTGGACTGCGGCGACTTCTTCGAAGGAAGCGGCTACTACCGCTTCGGCAAGGGCCAGATCGAGCGCGAGATCCTCACCAGCCTGTACGACCTGCTCGCGCCGGGAAATCACGGCTGGTCGCACTACTTCGAACCAGGGCTGCACGAGATGACCGTGTGCGCCAACGCCTCCGACGCCAACGGCAAATCCCTCTTCGACCGAGTACGCATCAAGCGGATCGGCGGTCAACGGGTCGCCATCACCGCGGTGATGGGCTCCCAGGCGTTCAACACGATCCCCACCCGCGACCGCACGGGGCACCACGTCACCAACCCGGCCCACGCTCTGCGCGAGGTGATGCTGGAGAACCACCACCGAACCGATGCCTGGATCGTGTTGTCCCACTCCGGCTTCGAGGAGGACCTGAAGCTGGCCGCCGCCTGCCCGTTCGCGCACGTCATCTTCGCCGGCCACTGCCACAGCGACATCTACGGCCCTGTGCGCATCGGCAACACCTTGGTCGTCAAGGGACGCGAACTCGGCGTCGGCTACGCCACCGCAGAACCGGGCGGCAGCGGCTGGGCCGCCCGCACATGCACCTTTCCCAATGCCACCGCAGTTCCCCAAGACCTCGCCACGGTGCGGGAGAAGATCTCCCTCTTCAGCCGGAAGCTGGCGAGTCCGCTCGGAACCGTGAACGAGCCCTACCGCAAGGGGGAGTTGGACCGCAGCCGTCTGCTGCGAGAGATCGCCGGTCGACTCCACTCCGGCCTCCGCGCAGACGCGGTGATCCTCAACGAGACCGCACTCCGTTCCGTACCGCTCGGCGAAGTGCTCACCCTCGGCGACCTGTTGGCCATCGAGCCCTTCGACAACCAACTCGTCCACGCCGTCCTTCCTGACGAGCACGCCCAGGACCACGACAAGCTGCTCACGCAACTCGCTGAATGTGTGGGCCCGTTGGTCATCGCTCCCACGCCTCTTCCGTCGGCGATGAGCAGCGTGCTGACGACGGGCTACCTCGCCGACAGCCATCTGGGCGGCCGAACACATCAAGCTGGGCTCCGGCTCAGCCAAGCAGTACGCCGCGTCCTGGCCACCACCTTGCCCGGCGGCGCCACGGAGGGAGGCGAGCAGTGATCCTCACCGGCCCCGAGATCACCGCCGCTGCCCGCGACGGTCGCCTGACCATCGACCCCTTCGAGCTGGAGCAGGTCAACCCCAACAGCTACAACGTCCGCCTCGGCCCCACTCTGCTGACCTACGCCGACACCGTGATCGACTCCTACCGCCCCAACCTCACGCGTGAGATGAAAATCGGGACGGACGGACACGTGCTCCAACCCGGCGAGTTGTACCTCGGGCACACCCTCGAACGGGTCGGCTCCAACTCCTTCGTACCGCTGCTGTTCGGCCGCTCCTCGGTCGGCAGGCTCGGCCTCTTCGTCGAAATCACCGCCCCCATCGGCGACATCGGCTTCCACGGCCAGTGGACGCTGATGCTCTCGCCGGTCCGTCCGCTACGGGTGTACGCCGGCATGAAGATCGCGCAGATCATGTTCTTCGTCTCCACCGGTGAAATCGACCCCTACCAAGGCAAGTACCAGGCTGCCGCAGGCCCGCAGCCGTCGAAGTACTGGCGGGATGTCGCCCGGTTCAAGGCGGTCGCCTTGTGATCCTCACAGGCCCCGCGATCAGTGTTGCCCTCCAGACCGGCGAGATCACGATCGACCCCTACGACCCCGCCCGCCTCTCCCCGAATGCCTACGACTGGCGGCTCGGCGACACGCTCCGCGTCTGCACCGGTGACCTGGACGCCGCCGCCCCCACCGCGTTCATCGAACAGGTCATCCCCGCAACGGGCTTGGTGCTGAAGCCGGAGGTGCTCTACCTCGGTGTCACGCTGGAGAAGACCGGTTCGGAGACGTACGCGCAGATGCTCAACGGCAATCGGACCATCGGCACCCTCGGCATCTGGGTCCATGTCTCCGCCCCGCTCGGCCACCAAGGCCACGCCATTCGCTGGACGTTGGAGATCCGCGCCGCCAAGCCCGTCCGGGTCTATCCGGGGATGACCTTCGGCAAGCTCGTCTTCCTCACCGCCTTCGGCACGCCGACCAGCTACCAGCAGCAGCTTTCCAAGTACGCGGATACGGACGGCATCGACATCTCCCGCCTTTACGAGGAGATCCCCGGAGGAGTCCTGTGAGTCCCCGCCCAGCCGCCGGGCCACTGGCCGCCACCCTGCTGGATCTGCCCGCCGGAAGCCCGGGCGGCAGCGTCGAACTCTTCCTCGACCTCTACACGGGCGAGCGCCCCCTCATCCCCGCACGGGCGTTCATGCTCGGCCCGTCCAACCCGAGGCGTCTTCTCCCCGCTGGGCTCGACCTGCTGCCCGTGGCCGGCAAGTGCCTGGAAGGCGCGGCCTTCGGCAGCTACGTCACAGCCCTACGCAGGGCCCTCACAGCCGCGATCGACCCAAACCAGATCGGCGTCCTGCATCTCCAGCACCTGGCATTCGGCGCCACCCCAGCCCTGATCCGAGCCCTGCCCCTGCATCCCCGCATCGCCCTGGTCCACGGCACCGACCTGATCTTCGCCGAGACCCACCGCGATCAACTCCGAGTCCTGCGCGAGACCGCCAGAGCCGCCGACGCCATCGTCGTACCGACAGAGGCAATGGCCGACCGCTTGCTCAAGCTCGCCCCGCAGACCGACCGTCGGAAGATCACCCACATCCCCTGGGGCATCCCCGACCACCTGCTCACCGCTCCGCCGCCCCGACCAACCCACGCCTCCACCAGCCACCTACGACTGCTGTACGCAGGACGGCTGACCGCTGAGAAGGGCGTGGCGGCCCTGATCAGGAGCTTGGCCCCTGTGCCAGGTGTCGAGCTGAGCATCGCCGCGCCCCGGGCCCAATTCCGCGCCCTGGCCCCGCTGTTGAAACGGGCCGGCGTGAGGGCCCACTACCTCGGGTGGCTACCCCGTCAACAACTGTGGAAGGCGTTCGCCGAGCACGACGTACTGGTCATGCCGTCCACCACCTTGGAGGCCATGGGCTTGGTCGCGCTGGAGGCCCAAGCCTGTGGACTGCCCGTCCTCTACCAACCCGTACCGGGCCTCAGCGAGGCCCTCGCCGCGACCGGCGTAGCCACCGACTTCACCAACTCGGCCGCCCTCGCCCGCGATCTGGATCGGCTGCGAACCTCTCCCGGCTTGCTCTCCGCGCTGCGGCAGGCGGGCTACGCGAACGCCACCCGTTACCCGCTCTCGGCTACAGCGCAAGCCCTCATCGACCTCGGCCACCAACTCTCCTGAGCAGGTTCAGAAACGGGACCGTTCGGCACAGGAGGTAACCGGCCTGCCACGAGGGCAGCTCAGCACGCCGTTCCTCCACTCATCCCATCCGCGTCACTACGCTGACCGATGGGATGCGCACTGCGAACAGGGAGACCATGACGTACCGCACCGACCGCATCGAACAGCTCCTGAGTGAAGGCGTCCGCGACAAGGTCTACCCCGGCGCTGTATGGGCGGTCGGAGACGCCGCCGGAACTCATGGTCACGGCACCACAGGGGTCCTGGACCCCGAGCAACCGGACGTGCCGATGCGGCCCGACACCGTCTTCGACGCCGCCAGCCTCACCAAGATCCTCGCTGTGTGGTCCTCCATCGGCTCCCTCTGGGAGGAAGGCAAGCTCGACCTCGACTCCCCTCTGGGCACCTTCTGGCCCGAGGTCGAAGGCCACGCGCTCGGATCGGTAACCGCCCGCCAGTTGCTGACCCACACGGCCGGCGTCCCCCTGCGGGCCCAACTCAAGAACCTCTACGGCACCGACCCGCAGGACATCCGCGACGGCGTACTGAGAGAAGCACTGCACCGCCAGCCCGGAGAAGCCGTCGAATACACCGACCGGGCCGCCCTCATCCTCGGCTACCTCGCCGAACACCTCTCGGGCCAGCGCCTCGACCAACTCGCCACGGAGCGAATCTGGCAGCCGCTCGGTATGAACACCACCCAGTTCGGGCCGCTCCCATCCGAGATCGCCGCACGATGTGCACCGACCGAACTCGACCAGGACAGCAGCACTCACCTCAAAGGCGTCGCCCACGACTTCTCTGCACGACTCCTGGGCGGCGTGTGCGGCATCGCCGGTGCCTTCACCATCCTCGACGATCTCGCCGCATTCCTGCGGTACATGCTGGGCGGCACCTCTGCATCTGAGCAGGCCGACTTCGGGACGACCTGGGCGACTGAGTCGCTGACGATCCAGACCGGTGAACTGGAGCCCGTACGCGGCCTGTTCTGGCACCCAGCTCCCGGAACCAAACCGACCCAGGATGTCTGGGTGCACTACGGCTTCACCGGAACCGGCATGTGGATCTCACCTGACCAGGGGCGCTGGGCCGTACTGCTGACCAACAAGCTCTACTACACCCGCGACCGCCAGCCCCTCACTGAGATTCGCAACGCCTTCCGCGAGCTTGCCTTCGACTGAGACAGAGGACCGACTCACGCCGTCAGCTCGAAGGCGACTCCAACTGCAAGTAGTCACACGGAGGTTGAGGTCGCGAGGATGAAGGGATCAGGCAGCAGTTCTGAGGTGGACCGCGCCTCGCAACTGGCTGCGAGCGACGAAGGGACACTAGCCGTGGCTCAGCGGACCAGCGACGACCAGCCTAAACGCCTACCGCCCGCCCTCGAATCCATGACCCTGCTGGTTGCCGCCGTCATCGTCCACGACAAGACCACCAACCGGGTTCTGCTCCTCCAGCGCAGCGAGAACGCCAAGTTCGCCCAGGGCATGTGGGACCTCCCCGTCGGCAAGAGCGAACCCGGCGAGCCCATCACGGCAACCGCTGTACGCGAGTTGTACGAGGAGACCGGCCTGACGGTGAAACCGGACTTCCTGAAGGTCGCTCACATCATCCACGGCGCTTGGGGCGTCGAAGCCCCCAACGGCTTCTTCACCGTCGTCTTCGCCGCCCACGAATGGACCGGCGAACCCGAAAACCGCGAGCCTCGCAAGCACGCCCAAGTCCGATGGATCGACGCAGATGCCATCCCTGAGGACTTCGTCGACACCACTGCCAGCGCCTTGCACTGCTATCTCGCTGGCGGGCCGGAAGTCTCCCTAGATGGCTGGCGATGAGGACGCCCATGGCCCAGTGTGCCAAGGTCGCGAATAGTTAGATTGCAGCAAGGTCTACGCCTACGTGCTGGTCGATATCGTGAACGTCTGGACCGCGGCGCACCTCCGGCCTGCTCTGCAAGGCAAGCTAGTTCAGACGCCACCCGATTGTGCAGCAGTCCTGGCGGGCCGATCCCCAGCGTGGACTGTGAACTCGCTGGCCCAGTCGGCGAGCGTTCCCCGCCGGTCCACGAGTGTGTTGTCGAGGTCGAAGAGAACCAGAGGGCGCCGCACATCTCGCACCATAATGCTGCAGCGCGTTAGTTTGTCGAGGTCATGTCCCCTGTAGTGGCGTAATCGCGTTTTCTACGGCTGACTCGGCCGATCATGTGGCTTCTGTGGAGTCCTGCTTCGAACCCGAAAATGTGTGGCAGCGCGCCCTTGTGCAGCCCCGTGCAGCTGGGAGGCCCGGCTCCCGAAAGAGCACGTCACCGCTACTGATCCAGTCGAGGACGAGGACACGCCCACCCCGATGGTGGAATATGGGTCGTCCGGGACTCGGCGGGGGGAAGACGCGCGTGCACGCTCAGGAGACCACGTTCAACGAACTCGTCCAGGGTGAGAAGCAGTACCAAGTGCCGCTCTATCAGCGCACTTACAGCTGGCAGCGGGATGAGCTGCGGCAACTCTGGGACGATGTGCAGGAGTTGGTCGAGGAGCAGTTGGAAGGACGGCCCCCTGCAGCGCACTTCCTCGGCTCCGTGGTGCTGGCCCCCGGCCGGATCACCGCTGGCGGCATGCAGCGCTGGCTCGTCGTCGATGGCCAACAGCGGCTCACCACCCTCATGCTCGCCTTTACCGCGCTGCGCGACCGCCACCGGGAACGCGGCGCGCAGCAGAAGGCTGAGCGCATCCACGACCTCGTGCTCGTCAACAAGTACCGCAGCGGTGACGATCACTACCGCCTCCTACCGACGCAAGCCGACCGCGACGCTTTCACCGCCTGCGTCGAGAGCTCTCCCAGAGCCGGTGGCCCTGGCAATGTGGGCGCCGCCTACCGGTACTTCCTGGGCGCCCTCGCCGAGGGTGAGGAAAACGGCGGTGAGGTGTGGACGGACGCGGTGGAGACCGTGCTGAGCGTTCTGCTGTCGATCGTGGAGATCACCGCGTCGGAGGGCGACAACGTCTACCGGATCTTCGAGTCGATCAACAACACCGGGGTAGGGCTCAGCCAGAGCGACCTGCTGCGCAACTACCTCTTCATGTGCCTGCCGACCCGGGGCGAGTCCGTCTACCAGAATCTTTGGCTGCCCATGCAGGAACGGCTGGGCCCCGCCAACCTCGAACTCCTCGTCTGGCTCGACCTGGTGGTGGCCGGCAACAGCCGGGCGAAGCAGAGCGAGATCTACCGGGACCAGAAGAAACGCCTTGAGCCTCTGAGCTCCGACGAAGCGGCCCTGGAGGGCGAGATCGCCTCCTTGGCCCGCCGGGCGGAACGTCTGATGCGGATCCTGGAACCAGAGAGGGAGCCCGACCCGGAGCTGCGCGAAGTGCTGGAGAGGCTCTCCCGGTGGGGCGGCCAGACCCACTACCCGCTGGCACTTCACCTGCTCGACCGCGTGGACGACGGGCAGGCCACACCTCACCAGGCCGCCCGGGCACTGGCGTACGCCGAGAGCTACATGGTGCGGCGCCTGTTCACCGGACACTCCACCACGGGCAGTAACCGGGTGTTCATGGAGATGGCCAAGGAGATGGAGAAGGACGACGATCCGGCCGATGCCGTAAGCCGCTTCCTGTCGAAGAGCAAGACGGGGGCCCGCGTCTGGCCCGACGACGACGCCGTCCGCGAGGCGATCCGCACCCGCCCCTTCTACAAGGCGGGCCGCAGCAACCAGCGGTTCCAGGTGCTGCGCAGACTGGAGGAGAGCTACGGAGCCAGCGAACCGGTCGACTACGCCAAGGCGCACCTGACCGTCGAGCACGTGCTGCCTCAGAGCCCCGCGCACCAGTGGCTGGACCTGCTCGCCGAGGAGACCGAGGACGGACAGGGCGCCGAGGAACTCCACGCCTTACTGGTCCACACGCTGGGCAACCTGACTCTCTCGGCTGACAACGCGAAGCTCTCGAACCATCCGTTCCGCCGCAAGCAGGAGATCCTGGACTTCAGCTCCCTGCGGATGAACCAGGAGATCGCAGGGCGGGAGCGTTGGGGGAAAGCAGAGATCCTCGACCGCGCCGCCGCCCTCGCCGACCGGGTGGTACGGCTGTGGCCCGGCCCCGTCGCGGGCACGGTCCCAGTGGACGACGAGTGGTCAGGCTGGAAGGAGCTGCGGGCCGCGCTTCTCGCCATGCCGGCCGGGACGTGGACGACGTACGGCGATGTCGCAGCGCTCATCGGCACCCACGCCGTCCCGGTCGGCCAGCATCTGGCGTCCAAGGTGGGCCTGCACGGCGCCTACCGGGTGCTGACGGCGGACGGCCGCGTCTCGGCGGGCTTCCGGTGGCCGGACGGCCAGGACCTCGGTGATGTGCGAACCCGTCTGGAGGCCGAGGGAGTTTCCTTCGACGACGCGGGCCGGGCCCGCCGATCCCACCGGCTGACCACCTCCGACCTGGCGGCCCTGCTGGGCAAGGATGGCGCCGAGGATGCCGAGCCGTCGCCGCAGGCCGATGGCGATGAGCAGCAGTCGGCGGCCGGCCGGTTCGAAACTCAACTGCGCGACAACCAGACCGGTGAGACCGTCGACGGCGTCCTGGGTGCCCTTAGTTTCTGGGAGCAGCAGGGAGGTCACCTCGCCTACGGCCGGGCAAGTGAGACCAGTTGCTTCCCCACGGTGCGTTTTGGCAGTGCCCCCGCTCCCCGAGAGCTGTGGCCCCTGGCTCTGTACCCGGTCTCCGGCACGGTCGAGGTCGTCTTCCAGTATCTGAAGCGGCGTCCCCCGTTCGACGACGAGCCGCTGCGGCGCGAGTTGATGACCCGCCTGAACAGGATCGAGGGCATCGACCTGGCCGAGGCGAAACTGGACCTGCGCCCCTCCTTCGCGGTGGAGGTCTTCGCCGCGCACAGCGAGGAGATCTGCGCGGTGCTGGAGTGGTTCGCGCATGCGGCGGCCGTCGCGGAGGCCCGCCGCATGGCGGACGGGGACCCTGGCACTCTCTGACACCCTCTGCGAACGCTCCAGTGGTGCGTGGGGCGCCCACGGGCTCTGCGGTCCCACGCACGTGACGCTCGGCCCCCGCAGGAATGGCTTGCGAGGGCCCATGGACGCTATGAGCGCGGGTTGGTCACCGGTGCCAGGAATGGGCTCGGCGCCCCGTGCCAGGACACCCACAGTGCCTCGCGCGCCCGCGTGCACGCCACGAACAGCAGGCTCAACTCGCTGTTCAGGTCTTCCTGATGCTGCGGGGCGTCGACCTCGACGGCAGTGACGGCTGACTTCATCGGTACGGTGCCGTCATTCACGCCGGCGACGGCAACGCAGCGGAACTCCAGCCCCTTCATCCGGTGCATGGTGCCGATCCGGACACCGGCACCACCGCGCCCGGCCCCGAGCACGCACGCGGAGAGGCCGGCCCGCTCCAGAGCCTGGGCGATGTCCCGCCCCAGCTGGACGAAGCGCACCGCCACCCCGATGTCCTCCGCCTGCACCCCTGCGCCGGTCCAGTCCCGCACACGGGCCACCAGAGCCTCGATTTCCTCAGGCTTCGTGGCATACCCGGCCGTCTTGGGCCGCTCTCCGTGCATCGTAGAGCGGTATCCCGCCAGCGTCTCGTTTCCGCCGTCCATGTCGTCCGGCTCTTCACCGGTCAGCAGTGAGGCCGACCAGGCCAGGATCTCCTGCGTGGTGCGGTAGTTGATCCGCAGTCGGTGCGAGCGGCCGACGACCTGGACGCCGAGCGAGCGCAGCGACACCCGATTCCCGTAGATCCTCTGGTAGGTGTCCCCGGCGAGGAACAGATCGTCCTGGCCGGGGGCGACCAGGGCCCGCAGGAACCGCCACTGCGCGGGGTGCAGGTCTTGCGCCTCGTCGATCACGACATGCTGGTACGGCTGCTTCTCCCGGCCGTCCAGGATCTGTGCCGCCTCCGCGCACACCTGAAGGAACGTCCACTCGCCGGCCTGGCGCAGTTGCTCCTCGAACGCGGAGACGGCCCGCCACACCTGAAGGCGTTTCAGCGGTGGGAGCGCGGTGCCACGGCCGGTGCGCGGCGCCTTGAGGTACTCCTCCGGGGCCGTCAGCGCCTGCGCCAGGACGATCTGACGCCACTCCTGGTCGAGGAAGACGTCCGTGAAGTCGACCCCCAGCCGCCGGGCGATGCGCGCCCAGCGGGCGGTGATCTCCTTCTGGTCGAAGACCAGCTTCAGCGGGGCGCCGCCGTGTTCCGCCCGCACGATCTCGTTGGCCAGGGCATCGACGTTGACCACCCGGATCCTGGCTCGGACGTTCTCCTCCTCGACCAGCAGCGTCAGACAGCGCTCCAGCTCGGCCGCGAGATCCTTGGTGAAGGTGGTGAGCAGAACGCTTCCGTCGGGGGCGTTCTCGGGCAGTTGCCGGGCCAGGTGGTACGCCCGGTGCAGGGCGACCACCGTCTTCCCCGTGCCGGGCCCGCCGGTGACCCGGGCTGGCCCGGCGTAGCCCTCGTGGTACGCCACCCGGTACTGGCTCGGGTGCAGGAAGACCCGCCAGGCATCGAACGGCCGCTCCAGGATTCCTTGCAGCTCGACGGGGCCCGACACGAGCGCGACCCGGCCGCGGGAACGGGCCATCGCGGTTCCCAGCTCATCACCGTTCTCGGCTTCGGGAGTCCGCGTGGCGGTCCGGGCATACGCCTGCACCAGTTCCCGGTCGACCGCCTCGGGCTTCATACCGCTCGCGAGCCCCAGCAGCACGTCGTACTGATGCTCCGGCATCACCTTGTGCAGTGCTTCCAGATGGTCCTCGTCCGGGATCAGCCGGATGATCGGCAGGATCTCCTCGTCCACGCCGAGGCTGCGCAGCACCTTGTCCGGGTAGTCGGAGGCGGGGAACAGGCGGGTCGGTTCTTCGGCGGCGAGCGCACGCAACCCCGCAGTGGCGCGTTCCAGGGCCACGTCGTTGCGTATCTCGATGCCCTGCGTCGCCACGTTCACCGACGCCCGGTGCTTGGCGGCCCAGTCGTTGGCCTTGTCATGAGGGAGCACCTTGAGCAGCAGGTAGCTGTCGCCCGACTCGCCCTTGAGGACGACGCCGCGCCAGAAGCCAGTGATGCGGATGGTCCGCAGCCGAGGGTCCTTCTGGTGCGTCAGCTTCTCCAGGTGCAGCCCGGTGTGAGTGGCCGCCGTGAACTTCTCGAACACCTCGAAGACCCGCTTCTGAACGGGTTTCTCCAACGCCGCGAACTCCAGCAGGAAGTCCCGGTGCATCCCCAGCGTTGCCATCCGTGCCCCCTCCAGAAGACTACGATCACCTTACTGACCGCCTTCGATGCGCGAGGCCGGTTCGTACGCGTAAGGGCACAAGGCGGATGGCTTCGGTCCGCCTACGGCGGTGGTCAGTTGACGCGGCGGTTGCCGGGCGGAACCTCGCTCCGGTGCATCCCCACGACGACGGAGCCCGGTCCGCCGGCGGACAGGCTCTCGCGTATCAGGTCGATGACGTAGTCCCAGCCGGTGCCACGCGTGCCGATCCATCCGTCCCTGAGCAGCGTGGTGAAGGTGGTGTTGTTCAGGTACCGGGGAACCGACTCCTCGACGATGCGCGTCCCGCCGGACGGCCCGTCGGCCTCGGGACGTTGAAGCAGTTCCTGGAAGTGCTCCCGCGTCAGATACATGCCGGGGATGAGGGCGGCGGAGTTCATCATGAAGGGAGCGGTTCGGCACAGTTTGACCATGCTGGGCGTGGGGACCAGGCGTGGATCCCCCAGCGTTGTCGGCCCCTCCTGGCTGGTCCGAGCCCACTCGTCCTCGGCCTTGCACTGGTCGTCGACGGTCTCCATCCGCTTCAACTCCCGCTCGCCGGTGGCGTCGTGCCAGTACACCCAGCCGGGCCCGCTCTGACGCATCCGCTTGTACTGGACCATGGCCACGCTTCGGGCGTGCTCGTTCACGTAGATCATGTCGACGCCCATGACGGTCTCGGCGTTCGTGCGGTTGGCGTTGTACACGAACAGCCGATGGTGGGAATCGGAGCTGCGGCGGTAGATCCGCCAGCCGACCTGCACGGCGTCTTCGCCCTCCATGCCAGGGAAGCGCAGGTAGTCGTGGACGATCTGCTGGTCCTCGATCTGCCGGAGGTCCGGCATGCCTTCGATGAAGGGGACGGATCGGGAGCGAGGATCGTCCCCGCTGAGCGGCTGCTGCCACGCTTCGAGTGGATCGCGGTCCGCGCCGAACGTCTCCATGACGGTGCCCATCGCGTCCTTCTCAAAGCTTCGCTGTTCTCCCTCCCGACCTGTCGGAGGGTTGGCCCCCAGGCTGTTCTCCAGGCCATCCAACGTCCCGTTCAGTTCCGGCCGCAGATGCCGGATGGCGGCGAGCAGGTTGTCGCCGGCCGCGGGAGACAAACGACCGTCGTCCTTGAGGAATCGGCGGCTGGCCCCCATCGCGCCCTCAAGATCGACGAGCGGCAGCGGGACTCGGAGTGCGGTGAAGTCGCGGGCGAGCAGGGCGCGTTCGTAGGTACCCGACCGCCTGCCCGGGAAGACACCGCCCACCCCGATGATTCTGCGCTGCTCATAGCGGGCGTGACGGTCCGTGAAAAAGGCGAGGCACCAGACGCGCGGCTTTCTCCAGTCTTTGTATGGATACGCGAAGGTCCGCTCACCGCGGGTCAGCCATGCCGGAGGCTTTTCGGGGAGCCGCTCCGTCATCAGCGCGGTGCTGTGCACCAGAGCGACAGCGACCATTTGTGACCTCCTGCATCATGTGAAACCGGAGGCTCAATTGTTGGCCAGGTTCCGACCGTCAGGGCTAAGTGGCCGTCAACCGGCCATGCAAATGGCGATGATTCGACGGTGACGGCACTTCATCAGGCGCCTGGCCACCGCGCGAGAACCCCTCGGCGCTGCAACTCCCTTATGTGTTCCGCCATCCGTCCCGGCATGGGACCGCCGTTCAGCAGGACGCCCGCCTCGATGTTGCGCTCGGCGCCGGCCGCCGTGAGGTTGGCGCTGGAAAGAAAGAGGATGCGGTCATCAGCCACCGCCAGTTTCGCGTGCAACCGGCTTCCGGGAGTGGAGCGTTGACCCGTCGGCCAGTGCCAGAGCCGCAGGCCCGGTACGCGGGAGAAGGCATCGGCCGGCTCACGCCCGGAGAGTAGCCCGCCCGCGCCTTCCAGCGTCTCCACGACGATGTCCACTGTGACGCCCCGGGCCACGGCCTCGGACAGCGCTGCGGTCAGCGGTGCGTACGAGCGGGCCGAGTAGGTCACGGCGACGAGCCGGTGCTCTGCGGCGCCGACCACCTCCGTCAGCACCTGGGCGGTGGCGCGGCTGGGTGTCCCAGGCGTGGAAGGGCCACTCCACACAGCACGGGCCTCGGTGTCCTCGCGCTGCCGAGTCCAGGCCGCCGCGTAACCCCGCAGATAAGCCGCCGTCTCCGCAGAGGGAACGCCGTCCTCCGTCATTGATGCCAACAACGCCGATACGGCTTCCAGCGCGGCCGGCGTCTGAAGCCTGCCGAGGATGTACGCAGGGGAGCGGCCCTGGGAGAGGAGCGTGGCCAGCGCCTTAGTCCGTGTGGGCCCGAGCGAGGCGGCGGCCATCGCTGCCGCCGCCTCGAAACGTCTGCGGCTCACCTGGTCGATCCGCTCACCCGAAGTCCGGGATGAGGGCCAGTGATTTCGGGTCGCCTGCCAGGTGGGTGATGAACCGCCGGTCCAGGAAGCGGTTGCCGCGCTCGCACGTGGTCTCGGACACGAACAGGCAGGCGTGGCAGGCGGCACCGTGCAGGAAGTCCTCCGGCGCCTTGGGAAGGCGTTCGCCGCACAGCGGGTCCGAGGAGCACCGCCCCGCTTTGTACAGTGCCGTCCGTACGATCCTGGCCAGCCGGTTCTCCCCGGTGCTCGGGTCCTGGTCGGCGAGGGACACCAGTCCGCCGAGCGTGCCCTCCGAGTCCGGGACGGCCGTGTAGATGAGGATGCCGGTCCGCCGTTCCTCGGCGTCGCCGCTGTAGATCCGCTCGGCCAGGCTCGCCGAGTTGTAGCCGCACTCCATCGCGATGGTGCGGATGAGCAGATGGGAGAGCGTGTGCAGGGCGATGTAGCGACTGCCCGGCCAGCCCTGCATGAGGTCGGAGCCGTCCTCGATCCGGTCCGACCTGCGGTGCTCACGGAACCGGCCGAAAGCCGCGGCGTGTGCGGCGAGGGCTTCGCTCGACGCGACCCGTTGCTCCCACTGCTCGATCAGGTGATCGTCCACCCGAAGGAACAGCCCCTCGCCGCGCACCTCGCTGGCCGGCACCCAGCCGCGCTCGCGCCGCCCCAGGTCCACGCGGGTGACCAAGCCAGGGTCCTCAGGATCGGGGGCGTCGAGCCGGGTGAAGCCGATGAGGGCCCGCACCTCGCGCAGTCGTTCCGCCTGCCGCACCTGGGAGAAAACGGTGGACAAGGACCCGCTGAGCGAGGCGTCCACCAGTGCGAAGTCCTCAGTCGGGTCGGCGGTCTTCGCCGCGGACAGCACCTGCCACTCGGGGGTCAGCAGGTCCGGAGGGCCTGGCGGCTGCTCGGTCTCGCCCGCAACGCCCGACAGGGCCGCGCGGTAGGCGGACATGGCCTGCCAGACCTGTCCGGGCTCGTAGTCGCGAAGGTAGCGGTGGTGCTTCGACTTCTTGGCGAACATGGCGATCTCCGCCTCGTCCTCGAAGTCCTCCAGGTCCGGCCAGCGTTCCTCGACGAGCTTGCGCAGCGAGTCGGTCCCGGTGTCGGGCAGTGCCAGTGCGCTGAGCGTCACGGGAAACCACTGGTTGGACGCGCCCACGACCAGCAGGTACGGCGTCTCGTCGCAGGTGTCGTAGACGCCGTCGAACTGCGGGTGCCGGCCACGGCAGCGGGGCAGGTTCTCGCGGCCCTTGTCGCCCATCGCGTCCCGGATGTTGCGCTTGGCCTTCTTGCACACCAGGCATTCGAGGGAGACGTTGGCCGCGAGGTTGCCGCCGTTGTCGCGCATCCGCAGCGTCGGGTACGTCGTGTCAGGGCAGGCGCGACCCTCGTGCACGAACTCCGTGTACGGGAACTCGTCGAGGTGGCCCTTGGTGCAGGCGAGCGCGAAGCGGGCGGCCACGGCGAGGGGCTTGCGGCCCTTCTTCTTCCGGTAGCAGTTCTCGTGGTAGAACCGCGCCTCGTCGGGGCGGCGGGCGTTGTTGTTCTCGAATCCCCACTTGCCGGAACCCAGGGAGGCCAGCTCATTGCACGCCGTGCAGCGCAGCCACTGCGGGAAGGGGGTTACGGGCACGCCGATCCGTGCCGCGTTCCCCTTCGGGTCGGTGTCGGTGCCCGGGATCCACGGCGCGGCGCGCAGTTCACCCACCTGGTTGGGGCCGTAGCGCCGCAGGGCCCGGTTGACGGCCCCGCGGAGCCGGGGTTCCTCGATCACCGGATCGGGCACACCGGCGTAGCTCCAGTGGTCGAGGCCCTTGACCATGACGGAGAAGTTAGGCAGGTCGACGAGGGCGCCGACGCCGCCGGTGAACATTAGGTGGCTCGGCCGTACCGCCCCCACCCGCCTGAAGTATCCGCCGCCGCTCATGACCGCCGCCCCCTGGCCGTGCCGTTGTCGTCGCCGTTCCCGTCCGGGTCCGGCATCTCGCCATGTTCGTCGCCGCTTTCGGTGTCCGGGCCGTCGGTGCCCTCGGCGGGCGGTCCGAACTCCCAGGCGTTGCCGGCCGGGGCCGACAGCACGGTGTCGGCGGACAGCAGCATGTTGATCTCGTTCTCCGTCTCGCGCATCGACTGCGGGACGGTGAGCACGTCCCATCCGCTGCCGTCCGCGTTGCGCAGCAGTCCCAGCACCGTCTGCTTCTGCCGGGTCTGGCCCCGATAGCCGAGCCGACCTTGCTCACCCTTCTTGGCCGTCCAAGCGTCGCGCAGGGCGTCGATGCGCTCGGCGAGGTAGCCGCGCGCCCGGTCCCCGTCCACGGCTTCCGCGCGCGCCAGCAGCCGCCGCTCGACGTCCCGCACCCGCGGGTCTTCGAGGTCCACACCCTCCGCGTCCACGTTGTCGGAGAACTCGTCGCACGCCTGCCGCACGGCGGAGACATACGTGGCGGTGGTGCCCCGGTCGAGCGCCCGCCGCGTGAACGGGGTCACCGACAGCGCCTCGACCTGCCGGTAGAACGTCGCGTGGTAATGCTCGAAGTCTTCGAAGTGAGCGAGGTCCCGGGGCCGCGCCCAGTTGTAGAGAGTGATCACGATGCCGGGCCGCTTGGCCTGACGTCCGACACGGGAGGACGCCTGGATGTACTCGGCGGTGTTCTTCGGCTGCCCGGTGACGACCATCAGGCCGAAGCGGGAGACGTCCACGCCCACCTGGAGCATCGACGTGGCCAGTACATGGTCGACCGGCCTGCGGTGCAGTGGGGCGGGCAGGACCCGGGGCTGACGGTTCCTCCCGGCGTCCCGGAGCTCGTCGACGATCGCCTTCTTGCGCTCCGATGTGTCGTGCTCCGGGTTGAACCCGATCTCCAGCCGCTTGAGGGTGGCGCTGATCTCCGCCGACGAGATACGGGATGTCAGCTCCTGGAGGTTGAGCATGTCGGTGTCGCGCAGCAGCCGGTTGGCGATGCCCCGGCGGCGTCCGTTGGCCCGCAGTCGGCTCGGCACGTCGTCGTCCAGGACGCGCCGCATACCGGCGAGTTCCTTGGTCGCGTTGAAGTATCCGACCACCGTCATGTACGGATCGGCGGGAGCACCGTAGAGGTCGAACATGTGCTGCCCGGCGAGCAACAGGATCTCCGCGACACGGATCTCGGCGGCCTTCATGCGCACCCCGTGCGCGCAGACGCCGTAGTAGCGCCGCCCAGGGTTGTCCCGGGTGACGTCGACCTGCTGGGAGAAGAAGGTGTCGCTGACGTCGACCACCTGCGGAGGGAAGATCGCCAGGTCTCGGGCGAACACGCCAAGTACCTGCGCACGGGCGTTGCGGGTGGTGGCCGTCGACGCGACGATCTTTGGCCCGGTGTCCCGGAGCTGCCCGTGGGAGTCCTTCGCCCGCCAGGTGCACAACTGGTCGACGGCCGACTCGAACAACCCCACCGTGGTGCCCAGCGCCCCGGAGATCAGGTGCAGCTCGTCCTGGATGATGAGGTCCGGAGGCCGCAGCCGCCGTGGCATCGGTCGGCTGGTCACGGCCTTGTGCCGGTCCTTGGCGTTGTGCCGGGACCCGCAGCCGATCTCCTCGTCGAGGTCGTCGTGGCGGTAGCCGTGCCGCTCGCAATAGGCGCTCACGCGACCGAACAACATTCCCGCATAGCCGCGCCACGGCAGCTGGGCGAGCTTGTCCACAGTCGCGATCAGCAGGCTCGGCACCAGCCGGTAGATCTCCTCGTCGACTGTGAGGATCGGCAGACCCTCACCCCGCGCCCGCATCCGGGAGAACGGGCAGGGTTCCGCGTCCTCCCCTCGCGGGCAGTACACGATGACGCGCCGCCGTACGTCGTCCGGTGCCACATCACGCCACGCGCGCAGTTCCTCGCCGCACCACGGGCAGGACAGCACCTGGAGGACGTTCGCATGCCGCCCCGAGGCGGACTCGTTGGCCTCAGCGATCTGCTGCGCCGCGTCCCCGTACCAGTTCGGCGAGACACCGGCACCGACCCACAGCCCGATACGGAACGGCCTGCGGCCCCAGATCTCCTCGTCCTCCCTGCGGAGCACCTCCGTCGCACACACCAGGGCGGAAGCTCGCTGGAACTGCTGCGCCGTCAGCAGCCGCAGTGTGTACCGCATCAGTACAGCAACGCCGTCCCGCCCCTCGCGGGCGTCCTCGCCCTCCCCGACGACCTTCTGCAGTCGTCGGATGGCGAACGTGTAGGCCGTGAGACCGAGATACGCCTCCGTCTTGCCGCCACCGGTCGGGAAGAACAGCAGGTCGACCGTGGCGGTGCTGTCGGCCCTGCGCTCCTTGTGCGCGGGGTCAGTGAGGGAGCACAGGTTGAGCAGCACGAACGCCAGCTGGAAGGGGTACCAGCTCGCGGCCACGGGGCCGCGTCCGTCGACCTCGGCGTAGGCCGCCGCGTACGTGGGCGGTTTCTCACCGCCCTCGGCCCGCAGCGCGGCCGTCGCCGTGGCCCGGCGTTGCATGGCCATTGCCCGGTTGGCGAAGCGGAACGCCCGCAGTGCGTCCTTGTTGGTGTGCAGCAGCTCGATACCGAGGGCGATCCGGCCGCACGCGTCGCGGGCCTCATCGACCGCCCGTAGCGCGGTGGTCCGCAGCTCGCCCGACAGCGAATCCGCCTTGGCGGCCTGCTGTTGCAGCCAGCCGTCGTAGCCGTCGGCCAGCGGCTGCAGGGCCTTCAGCAGCTCGTCGCGCCGCTCCCATACGGCCAGTTCGGCGAGCTTGTCCATGCTCACCTCAAGGCCAGCGAGCAGCGGCTGCCGCGCCGTGTTCGGCGCGACCGTGGCCGGTACGTCCTTCGCCGGCAGCCAGGTCGTCTCCAACTTGACCGCGCGCCGCCCCTTCGGCAGGACACTCGCGTGCACGGCGACGTTCCGCCCGTGTGCGTGCTTCAACTCCTGCCGGTACAGCAGCCGCAGATGCTGTTCCTCGGGGTTCTCCAGGATGTGGCCAGGCTCGTCGGACAACGGGTCGTCGATCGGCAGGAAGACGCTGGACTGCCCGTCGAAGGAAGTGACTTCCAACTTCGTCTGGAACAGCCACTGCCCGTCCCGCAGTTCACGGGACTCCTCCAGAGAGTTGATCAGCGACACGTCGACGAAGCGTAGGTTGTCCGCGCCGTCGACCGTGCCTGGGCGCTCCCGCACGTGCACGTCGAGCCGGATGCAAGGAAGGTCTGGGTCGGTGTCGTCGACGCCCTCCAGAACCTTGCGGACGGTGCCCGGCGAGTCGACGGGAATGTCCACCTCGTACCGGATGGGCTCCCGCGACCACGTGCGTACCGCCCGGCCGTCGTCGGTCTTGCTGTCGCTCTGCCGGTACCGGCCCCAGGAGGCGACGACACTGAGCATGCCCACATCGGCCGGCACCAGGAAGCTCAGCCCCATGGACGACGCCCACAGCCGTCCGGCAGCCTGCGGGGTGAGCCGGTCCGCGAGCTCGGGGTCCCGCCCGTCCCCCTCAGCGCTGACCTCGGTCTCCGCCTGGCCCGCCGCGACCTTCACGGGCGCGTCGGTCGGCGCGGGTCGGGGCCCGAGAAGTCCGACGAGGTACCGGTCACGGGGTCCCGCGCTGTGCGGCGCCAGAGCCTCGGTCTCGTCCGCCCACGGCCCGAGTAGATCCCGTGAGATCAGATCGCCGAGCTCCTCCCGGACGTCGTACGACGACCCGGACCGGAAGGTCTGCGGGACCTCGTCCACGGGGTGGGGAACGCCAGGCTCTGGAGCGGGGGCGTTCTGTGATGGCGACGGCATGCGCGTATCCCTCCCTGGGCGCGGACCGTGCTGACCGACACCCGTGAACAACGATAGGGGGGTCCACTGACATTGGTGGAGCTGCGGTGAGCCGTGCAGGCCGTACTGGTTCGGCAACGACTCAAGCCGTCCCGAGGGCCCTGCCGGCTTCGTAGACTCACCGCGCCGCAGCTCAGAAAAGGTCGGGGCGAACCTGCGAGAAGTAGTACGGCCGCTGGGCGATGAAGTCCACCGCGTCCATGCCGGTCAGGTAGTCCGTGTTGGTATCGGAGTAGCGGGTGTTCTCCTTCCCGTCGAAGAACTTCCCGCTGGTGGTCTTGGAGACCTCGATGGTGCCACTGGAGACGCTCATCGCAACCTGATGAGTCTGGTTCCCGTAGCCGTCATAGGGCTGATAGGTGTGGCTGACGCCGTCGAACTCGCCTGCCTCGAGCGCTTCGAGAACTCGGTTTGCATCCATGATCAGCGCCTCCAGGTCGGCCGAAGAGTGCAGAGACGCCCCGACCACCGGGGGTGGTCGGGGCGTCTCTGAGACCTCACATTGAAATGTGAGGTCTCAAGCCTAGTACCAAGGCCGTGAAGTCTGCGGTTGAGGTTCGTCGTCAACAGCCTGCGGAGGCGGGGATGTTGATGTTGGTGGCCTTGTAGGTGGTTCGGTCGATGCTGGGGACCGCGAGCCTGGTACTTGGAGATGGCGCGTTTAACGACGGGGGCTGACGCGTAGTCGCCGTGCGGGCAGCAGGCAGGCTAGGACATGTCGAACGATGGCGCCGACGAGGTCGATGACCGTGTCGGCGATGACGCCCGCGGCCTGATGACCAGGTCGCGGGCGGTCTGCCAGACGGTGCTGAAGCTGGCGCGGTCGGGATCGGTGCCGTATTGGGTGCTGGTGGCATCGGCCATGGCGGTCCGCAGCAGTTGGCGGACGACCAGCAGGGCGTAGATCTCCTGGTCGATACCGTCGAGGGTGCGGGCCCGCATGACCCGGCCGCCGAGGATGGTCAACTTCATTTCCAGGCAGGCCGTTTCGGTCTCCCAGCGCTGGTGATACAGCGTGGTCAGTACGGCTGCCGGGTGGCGGTGGTGGTCGAGCAGGGTGGGCGTGTTTCCCGGCGGTGGTGATGGTGATCTCGCAGTCGATGACGCGGACGCGTAGGTCACCTAGCGTGGAGAGGCCGGAGCCGTCGCGGTAGCGGGTGAGGACGGGCACGTGGCGGCCGTTCTTGAGCCGGACCAGGACCTCGGCTCCCGGTGGCCGCGATGTCGGCGAGGAGCCGTTGGGCGCTGAAGTTGCGGTCGGACAGCAGGATCATCCTGGGCCCCAGGCGCGGGGCGTAGGTGGTCTCGCCCAAGGTGGCGGGACCGAATACCGCGTCGATGAGGGTGCGGGTGCCGCAGGCGACCGGGGCGAGCAGGCGGACCCCCGGTCCCGCCGTGGTGGCTGGCCTGCTTGGCCCAGCTCACGGGATTACTGGCCAGCTCCTCGTCGCCCATCACCGGTGCTTCCACAGCTTGCGTAGGCGCAGCACGTCCACGGTCCACTCGCTCCGGAGAGCTACATCCGAGAGGGGAACAGTGCGGTCGAGAGAGAAGGCTACGTGACGGTATAAAGGGTGGATCTCGCCGTCTCCCACGACGATGAGGCTCGACAGTAGGGGTTCGTCGGCCGGAGTGTCATGGTCGACGGTGACCAGGACCTCGCCTTGGTCATCGGGGTGTAAGCGGGGGAGGGCGCTCTCCCCCAGTTGCCGTCGCAGGTCCCCCCACGTTGTCAGGGACTGACTCCGTGCGGTCTGCTCCAACAAAGTGCGTACGGCCGAGGCAAGTTGGAGAATCTGCGACTGGGAGAGTCGGCCTTCGGCTACGGGCCTGTTCCTGGACGGATCCCCGGCCGAGGCGGACTGCTCGGCCTCGCGTCGCGTTTGAAGGTGTAGCTGCCACCTGACGAGGCCTTCCTGATCGGTGTCGGGCAGGGTGACGCGTTCGCTCAACGCCTCCGCTTCTGCCACGAGGGCTGCCAGGCCCTCGGTACTGATGGTGTCCTTCTCTTCCCGCATCCGGTGGATCAAACGCCGACAGCGTTTGAGGAGCGCCGAGGAACGGTTGGGCTGTTGCATGCCCACCCACGTCTTCATCTCCGCGACGATCGCCTGATTCTGGTGCTGGGCTGCTGGCGACAATTGCGTTCTGAAGATGGGGTTGGCCATACGGTAGATCTGTTCCGCCCGGTCGACATCGAGGCCCCTCTGTGCCTCTCTGAACTGCTCGATGAGCGAGTCGAACTGCTCGGCGGCCGAATCCTTGGGTGACTTGGGAGCTGCTTCTTCGACCTCGGTCGGCTGCGGCGAGGAGCCGGGCTCGGTGGCGACAGGTGGCGAAGTCGGTTGCGCGGGCTTGGGCATCTCCGCAACGGGTGCTGGGTGAGGGGCGAAGTTGGCCTCGGCTGCCCTGATGGCCTGCATCAGGAGCTGAGCGTGGTGACTCAGTGAGTCGGTGTGACTCTTCAGCCAGTCGAAATGGGCCGTTCCCTTGGCCTTTGCGGCGTAGTGAGCATCGAGGCGCGCCCGAGCCTTCTTCATGGCCTTCGACAACCTCGTGTACTGCGGACCACTCGTCGAGGGCAACAAATCTTGGCCCCGGGCCAAAGCTCGAACGAGTTCTTGGAGGTCGGCTTCCAACGCCCCTGTACGCCGTGAACCGTCTGTAGTTTGGCGCTTCTTGGGCCGTGTGGTCGCCTGGAGTTCGGATGCTCTGCCGTCGACGCCGATTGCCAACCGGGCCGGGATCATGCGGACACGTGACGTGCCATGAGCGTGGTAGGCGCGATCCTTCTCGCGGTCACACCACAGCTTCAGGGCGGCGTCATCGGCGGGTGGCTGAAGTCCGAGCTTGCGGATGATGCTCGTCATATCCGGTAGTGGGCGGCCACCGGAGTCCCGCACGAGAGCCGAGAGCATGGGCTTGTCCGGTGTGGCGGGTCGATCCACTGCGATGAGGAGGTCCCGGCGCTCGGTCGGGGACAGCCGGACGAGGTTGAGCTTCGCGACAGTTCCCAGTGTGCTCCAGGTTGTGGGGGTGCGCCGCCTGGCGAAGTCCTCCAGGGCCTTGCGGACCCGGGCCACCGTTTCCGGATCACTCGCGGGGACAGTACTCGCCGATTGCGTTGAATTGGCCCGGCCAGATGTGGCCACTGTCGTTTCCGCAGCAGGGCGCTGGGCTGGAACCGGGGCGGCAGACGTTGTCCGTACAGGCTTGGGAAGAGCGACGCCTGGGCGCCACAGCCCGGTGCGTTCTGCCTCGATGCCACTGAGCTGGATGACGCCATCGGCCCTCACAGCCCACTGCGCGCCGTCCTGCGGATCGGGGTCAGTCAGGAGGAGACGGGCTACCCCGTGCAGCCGGTACACGTACTGCTCGGTCGGCATGGGGACGGCATCCGGAAGGGACACATGTGCACGGATGATTCGGCTGCCGGCGGGCTTCACGTCTGCGGTGATGATGTAGCGGCCTTCGGCCGCGAGTGGGGAGTGCTTGGGCGCCGGAGCCTTGGCATCGACAGCGAAGACGATCTGATCGACGCGGAGTGGGAACGTGGCAGGTCGGAGCCACGCGCCTTTGCCGCGCTGGGTGACACTGCCGTCTCTGAGCAACTCGTCCAGAACGGGTGTGATCAGCCCGTCGGAAGTGAGTCGGCAATCGTCGAGTGGTGCCCAGGTGACAGGCCGCCCGGCGCGTTCGACGCCGATCAGGACACGCCGGTCCGATCCGTGGGTCTCGCATTTGACGCGGAGCGCGTAGCCCTGCCGCTCCACCATGTTGGCGGAGATCGGCCCTTCGGCTCCGAAGAGCCAGTCCACCTGTTCCGAGGATGTGCTGAGCTCCCGTTCGGCCCGATACCAGGTGCGGTAGTCCTGGAGACACAGCTGGAATCGCAGCAGCTGGTGGGTCGAGGGAAGCCAGAAGTCCACGGCGTCGCCGGGACCGGTACCGAGGTTGCGTAGCTCGACACGGACGCGAAGCCCCTGGGCCTGGAGCCAGGCGATCACGTCTCTCTTGATGAAGAGATGGTCGGCGCTGTCGGCACCGTTTGCAATGCGATCACACACGGGAGCAGTGCCCGCATGGTCCGGATAGTGGGCGAAGTGGCAGACCTTCGTTTCGTACCGCTTGGTCATCAGCTCCCCGCCACAACCGCCGAGCAGCGTGCCGCACCAGAACCGCTTTCCCTGGAAGTGGCGACGGAACTGGTCGAGGTTGTAAGGCTCTTCGGGGAGGATGACGGGCTGGTCGGAGTGCTTCACGCCGATGACGGCGGTCTGAATCAGCCTGGTGTCGACCACAGACATGACGCGCTCCACTGGGCGGGAGTGAAGTGCGGGCCGATGCCCGCAGTTTGCGAAGTCCCACGATGTCTTCTTCGTGACACTCGGAATCGTGCACGAGATTATAGAGGTCGGTGACCGAAGCTGCCGTCGCCCGCAGTTGTCCGAAGCGCCCGTCGCGGATCACTCGTTGGCGAAAGCCTATGTCCAGGCTCTCCCGGTACAGCGGGTAGATGTTGGCGACCAGGAACCACTTGGCAGTGCTGCCCAGCAGGGCGCAGATCCAGTCCCCGGTTTGCTGCGGACCGGCCGCGACCAACTCATGAGCAACATCAGCCACAACCTCGTCGCCCATGACCGAGCGATCTGTGTCGTGGTCCGTGACTCCGTCGTAGAAGGCCAGCACACCGCATCACTAATGTTTTGTATGCCGCTCGTGCCGTTCAATCTCGGGCTTCCTGGCGGCACGACAGGCACCGGTTCGAACCCGTCCTACGCCCCTTGGGCCGTGATGCGCCGGGGTTAGCTCCTGGAAGATCATGCACGATCACGTGAACACGGTCGTCCCCGACGGCCGCGTACCCGGCTGTGGTTGCTGGAGAAGCGTGGCGCATCAGTCGTTGAGTCATGAGCAGGTCTCTGCCGGACGAGCGGTAGACCATCGTGCCGTATCGGTGTCTCAGCTGGTGGTAGCGCATGCGGATGCCGATCTTGGCCGCGATGCCAGCGACGGTGCGGGAGACGGATTCGGCGCGTGTCCCTTCCCAGAATCTGCCATGGCCCGTCAGGTCGAGTGTCTTGATAACGACAGGCGGTACCGGGATGGTGTCCGTGCGTCCGCCCTTGCCTGTAACGCGGAGTATTGCTGTGCCGTCATCCAGGGTGGACAGGTCTTCCCGGGTAAGTTTGGCCGTTTCGTGTGCTCGGAGGCCACAGAAGGCTCCCAACAGGACCCAGGTCTTGTGCGGTCCATGTGTGGCTGCGGTGAGTCGCGTGAGTTCATCTTCTGGGAGCGGATGAGGTGTTGACCGGGGTGCTGCGGGCTTGCGTATGCCTTGTATGAGGTCTACTCCCAGCCACTTTCCGAACGCTTGGAGATGGTTCAGGTAGGTTCTGCGCGACCATGGGCGCAAGGGGCGCGCGGCGAAGTACGCGATGACGTGATCGACCTTGAGCTGGTCCGCAGTTACGCCGGCGGAGTGGGCTATAGCCTTGATGCAACGTACGCGGGCTCCGATGGTGTTGGCCGAGTAGCCGTCCGCTCGCTGAGCCTCTGTGAACTTGTCGAGTGTCATGAGGAACGTCATGCGCCTAGCCGTGGGGTCCTTACCGTGGCGCGATAAGTTTGGCGGGATCCGCCCCTAAAACGTCCTGACCTGCGCTCTTGGCAACCGGCAATCGTCTGGTATCGGGCTGGGTGCCTGGCGAGCCTGGCGGCAAGGCAGTTGAGAGGCCATCGGCGTTCATCGGTTCGTACGTGCTGGGGAAGGGGTTCATCCTCACCCCCGAACAGGCCGAGGACCTCATCCAGCGTGACTCCCGTAACAAGGACGTCCTGTTCCCGTACCTCAACGGTGAGGACCTCAACTCCCGCCCGGACTGCTCGGCCAGCCGGTGGGTGATCAACTTCCATGACTGGAGCGAGGAACAGGCCCGGAGCTACCCGGAAGTATTCGCCATCGTCGAGAGAGACGTAAAGCCCGAACGACTCAAAAACAACCGGAAGGTGCGGCGTGAGAGGTGGTGGCAGTACGCCGAGCGAGCCCCCAAGCTGTACCAGGCCATCGGAAAAATCGACCGTGTTCTGGTGGTAACTCTGGTGAGCCGGACCGTCATGCCGATCACCGTTCCAACTGGGCAGATCTTCTCGCATGGTTTGGGCGTATTTGCCTCAGAAAGTCCGGCGCATGTCGCTCTACTTTCCAGCGGGATCCACTACGCCTGGGCGATTGCGCGAGCATCGAGCCTCAAGGGAGATCTGCGATATACGCCATCTGACGTGTACGAGACACTGCCTCAGCCTACTATGACGAAACGAATGGAAGACGCCGGACAGGCCCTCAATTATTTGCGTCGCCAGATTATGATCGATAGGCAACTAGGGCTGACAAGTCTATACAAGGTTTTCCATGATCCGGCGGAGCGCGACAGGGACGTCCAAGCCTTGCGTAACAGCCACCAGGAAATCGACGAGGCGATCAAGCATGCTCACGGGTGGTCAGATCTCGAACTGACTCACGGATTCCATGAAACTCGCCAAGGAACTCGCTTCCTGATCAATCCGGCCCTCGGTAGAGAAGTGCTGGATCGACTCCTGGAGCTTAATCATGTGCAACATGAACGCGAAGTCGCGCTACAGCCTCACCGATCCCATGGAAGGGGGCGAGCGGCACAACCCATCGAAGGCGCAGGGGATAACTTCCTGTTTTGATTGAGGAGTCAGAATAGTACTGACTCCTCAACGCCTCCATATGTTCTTTTTGGTCGCTGGGTGCGACTACTGCTACCACCTCTCTTGCCTGTGGGGATGCGCATGGAGGCACTATGCTTATGATTCAACTCCAGCAATCTATCGAGAACCTCGATTCGGGTGGGGATATCGATGCCATACCGAAATCCCTGATGGGTCTCGTGGAATCCGTGGCGCAAATCAAGGTCGTTCCACCCGTACGCCTCGACCGTTGCCTCATCGACCTCTTCATGAATTCTCCGCAAATTCACGATATCGATGTCGCTGACTGTTGGGTCATGAATTAGATTGTACAGTTTCGTGAGGCCCATCCCCCTATCGCACATGAGGTCCGCGCGTACTCGCTCCAAGGTTACCCCCGCCACTCTCATCCGAATTGTGGGAGCAGAGTAAGGAAGAGTCTCGAAAACATCAGAAGGTGAGTAATTTAGGTCCGCTTTCATCGTTGATGAGTTGCGCCAAGCCCAGTCCGAGTGGATCGAACTTGAAAGTAGAGCAAGGTCACCCTCCTCCGCCGTAGCGAAGACTCCCAACTTATGCGAGAGGACCTGCTGACTAGCCACACGCGCCGGCATGACCGTTCTACTGACGAGCGCTACCACCAGAACACGGTCCAAATCAGAGATAGCGCGGTAAAGATCCATTGCAGGTCGAGTGAACCGCCACCAGATCTCGCGACGCTGGCGGTTGTTGTTTTTGAGTCGTTCGGGCTTTACGTCTCTCTCGACGATGGCGAATACTTCCGGGTAGCTCCGGGCCTGTTCCTCGCTCCAGTCATGGAAGTTGATCACCCACCGGCTGGCCGAGCAGTCCGGGCGGGAGTTGAGGTCCTCACCGTTGAGGTACGGGAACAGGACGTCCTTGTTACGGGAGTCACGCTGGATGAGGTCCTCGGCCTGTTCGGGGGTGAGGATGAACCCCTTCCCCAGCACGTACGAACCGATGAACGCCGATGGCCTCTCAACTGCCTTGCCGCCAGGCTCGCCAGGCACCCAGCCCGATACCAGACGGTACGGCCGCCCCGAAACCCGAGACCGCGGATCAAGCGAAGAAGTGATACCCCGGACCACGACGTCGTCCAGCACGCGAGTGGCCTCAGCAGCCAAACCCGGCCTGGTGGTCCAGACAGCGCAGTACTCCAACGCAGCAGACCTCGAAGGCCAGCGCGCGCTCTTCACCGCTCGGCGTACCTCGATGCCGTCGTCGAGTAGTTGGTCGAGGCCGACCTCCCGAGTGTCGCCCTGTGCAAGAGTGTTGGTAGCGATCAGGCCCGTCTGGCCGCGCTCGCTGAGCAGTTGGTGGGCCCGAAGTTCGAAGTACGCGACGAGGTCGGCGCTACCACGCTGCCCACGCCCCAGCCCAAGCACCAAGTACTCGCGGTACGCCTGGCCCAGAGTGCCCGTCAGTTTCTGGCCGCCGAGGAAAGGCGGGTTGCCGATGATCGCGTCGAAGCCGCCCTGCTCGGCCTCGAAGACCTCGGGGAAGACGAGCGGCCAGTGCACGGGCAGACGGACGAAGCCGTCCGCAGGCAGGTCCTTGCTCAACCAGTCCAGGGCGCGCCTTCGCGCATCGTGAATCACTGGGTCGGAGTCGCGGACCGACTCCGAGGCGACCATGCCAGCCAGTTCCGCAGCCTGGATGTAGGTAGCGCTTTGCAGTGAGTCCCCGCCACCCGCAGAGGCGAGACCAGCCCCCGTCGTGAGGTCGCCGATCAGCCGCAGGCGTTGCAGGTGTTCGTTGGTGGCCGCGAGCAGGCGCCGCTTCTCATCCAGGTCGGCGATGGTGTCGCTGTGGATTCCGGCGATGGCCTGCCGGTTGTCTGCCGCGCCGTGGACACGAGCGCGCGCCCGCTCGGTCCACCCTTCCTCGAAGGCTCCCCGGTGCAGCTTGCGCCCCGCCGCCGGATCGAGATGCACACTCTCGATCTGCTCCAGGTTGGCGATACCCAGCAGCGAGTCCCCCGCCACCAACCGGTCGTCCAGGAACGTAAAGGGCCGTTCCGGGTCCATGGAGATCAGCCACAGCGACAGCTTGGCCATCTCCACGGCCATGGGGTTGATGTCCACCCCGTACAGGCAGTGCTCGATGATCAGGCGCCGGGCGCGGACCATCACCGGGTCGCTCTCTGCGTCCGCCGCCGTCATCGCGCCGGTCTGGTCACGGTGGCTGCCACGGAAGGCCAGGGCCTCCTCGTCTTCTGCCTCGACCCAGGCGTCGACCAGTCGGTCCGCGAGGTAGCGGCAGGCGGCGACCAGGAAGGCGGCCGAACCCATCGCGATGTCGGCGACCTTGAGCTTCAGAATGTCGTCCGCGCCGATGAGCTTCCACTGCTTGTCGTCCGCCGTCTGGAGCGGGCCTGGACGGTAGACGAGTGGTTCCAGGGCTCCCTCGGCGACCTGTTGGGCCAGGACACGCGGTGTGTAGTGGGTGCCGGTGTTCTTGCGGAGGCGGGACTCCGTGACGTACAGGCCGTCCTCCGGGATCACCACCGGCAGGCCGCGCAGGTCGTCGCGGAGGAGGCCATGGAAGGGGAGGATGCGCTCGGCCAGGTCACGGTCGTTCTCGGTGACCGCGAGCAGGCGGTGGACGGCCTTGCCCCGCGCCTGATCGTCGCCGGGGGCGAGCAACTTCTCCATCTTCGACGCTGCGGCCGGCGGCCTGGGATCTTTCAAGTGCTCGTACAGCTTCTTCGACAGGCCCGGGAGGTTGGGCTTCTGGCCGGGGACCGCGCGTGCGCCCACTCCGAACAGGGCAGCCAGTTCCTCCAGTTCGGTCAGGCTCACCTCGTGTTCCAGGCCGGGCTTGCCGATGAGCCCGAGCACGGTGTCCTGGGCGCGCTTGCCGTCGTACGAGAGGAGGCCCTCGTACACGTAGCCGATCTGCTCGACGTCGAGGGCGCGGAAGGTCAGCCGGCGCCGCTCCCTGTTGACGACGACGAACTGCACCGAGTCGAGGACGTGCAGGACGGTGCGGTCGTCGATCGGGAGGAGGGAGGTGTGGCCGTCGGACGCCCGCGTGGCGTCGTCCTCTGTGCCGTCC
This sequence comes from Streptomyces sp. NPDC091279, assembly GCF_044757465.1. Classification (NCBI taxonomy): domain Bacteria; kingdom Bacillati; phylum Actinomycetota; class Actinomycetes; order Kitasatosporales; family Streptomycetaceae; genus Streptomyces; species Streptomyces sp. NPDC091279. The sequence goes on from NZ_JBIVVA010000012.1 coordinate 215,304, forward strand.
GCGCCCTCCGGGACTGCCTCCAGCCACGGGAAGCGATTCGGGTCGAAGATCGAACCGTCGTACGCGGGCAGGGTGAGCAGCGGGTGGTCAACTCCGCCGTGTACGGCGTGGAAGAGGGCGATCAGCCGGTGCCAGGCGGCGGTCGTGTGGTCCAGGGAGTCCTCGCCGTCCGCGCGGCGACGTTTGTCCAGCGTCTCGTAGAGCCGGCCGGCCGAGTACGCCTCCGCGTACAGCTCGTTGTCGGCGGGCAGCAGGCCCCGTTCTTCGGCGAAGAGGAGGAAGACGACGCGCATCATGACCGCGACGGCGCCCCGGTAGACCTCGCTCGCCGATACGCCAGACAGACCCTTGCCGCCGCGCTTGACCATCCGGGCCTCGGCGCGGCCGATGGAGTCCACCAGGAGTTCGACGGCCTGGCGGACCTGGATGCCGAGGGCCTCGGTGACGTCTTCCTGGCCGTCCAGGCTCTCGCGCAGCAGCGCCGGGAGGAGTTCGTCCGCCGGTCGTCCGAAGAACCGGCCGCGGCGGAGGAGGGACACCCAGGCGCGGACCGCCACCAGGTCGGCCGCCTCGTTCCAGGCAATGGTGTCGAAGGTGGCGCTCGTCGTGACGCCGCCGGGCGGTGCCCAGACCAGGGACCACCAGCGACCGTCGGTGACCAGGCCCAGCTCGACGCCGTGGTGGCGCAGGACATGGGCGAGCCGGTCGACTCCGCTCGCCGCCCAGGAGTCGTCCCTGATACGGCGGGTCGGCACGGTGTCGGGCGGGAGGACCAGGCCGAGGATCGGTACGTGCTGGACGGTGCCACCAGTATCCGGTTCGGCGGTGGGGTCGGTTCCGGGGCGGACGAGGGCGAAGTCAGGGCGGATGGTGGTGTCGGCCCCGGGCGGGCTGACGGCGAACCGGTCCAGCAGCGTGTCATCCTCGGTCAGGCTCTCGCCGTTGTCGCCGAACTGCCCGGCGCCCTCCCGCAGATGCAGGGCGTCGTCCCATTCCAGCAGGGTACGCAGCTGGAAGCCGATCCAATCGAGGCGGCCGACGCCCTTGCGGTCGTCCTGCCAGATGCCGTGGTGGAGGCGGATGTCGGCGCGGCGCCCACTGGGGACACCCTCCAGTTGTGGCCAGGTGCGTAGCAAAACCGGCAGGGTGAGGAACGGGCCGGACACCTCGACGAGGTTCAGCCAGTCCAGGTGCTGCTGCTTCCCGTCAGACGCCTTCGCGGCACGGATCGCGGCGGCGGAGGGGCGACGGCTTCCGGAACGGGGCGCGGGGCTCATCAGTAGGCTTCCTTCGCAGGGATGACAAAGACGACGGCGACCGGGAAGAGGTGGTCCTGCGGGTCGCGGTAGCGGGCGGCGATAGCGGCGAGTTCGCGCTCGCGTTCGTCCTCCACGCCGTCGAGCCTGGCCCGCCAGCGTTTGCGGTCGTCGGCGAGCTGGCGGCGTTCGTCGGGATCCTTCAGCTCGTCCAGACCGAAGAGCGTGTCCATTCCGCCTGTCGGGGAGGTCGCCGTGGCGGAGGAGGTCTCGCCAAGCCGGTTCCGCAGGGTGCGCTGGAGACGGTCAAGGGTGGCGTTGATGCGCTGTTCCTCGTCGGCCTGACGCTCAGCCAGCCGGTCCATCAGGGACGCCTTGCGCTCCTTGCCCCGTGCGTCGACGGACTGGGTGAGGCCCTCGTACGTCTTCGGCCAGCTCTGCTGGAGGTGGTGGAGCAGGCGCTCCTTGGCGGGGCGACCCTCGGTGAGCGCGCGGTCCAGGATCGAGGCGACCGCCTCTACGCCGCGCAGTCGACGCTGCCAGCCGTTGTCGCCGAGCCAGCCGCCCGCGTGCAGGACCTCCTCGTGGAGGCGCTGCCCGTCCGTGCCGACCAGCACGAAGCGGGCGTACGCGCCGACGAACGTGGTCTCCAGAGCCGGGTCATCGCTGACGACGGCCGTGATCCGGCGCAGGTCGACGTTGTCCGCGTTCCACACGGCCGCGCGCAGCAGCCGCGTCGACATGGCAACCAGCGGATGGTTCAGATGGGCCAACACGATGTCGGGGCGTCCCGAGGCCGCCTGCGCGTCGAAGGTGACCGGGCGCAGGACGTCGGGGCGGAGCTTGTCGGGCAGGCCGCGGGTGGCGCGCTCCCAGGAGCCAGTAAGCGGCGGCACGGTGTAAAGGCCCTGCCGGAAGTCGTCCTCGGACGGCGCGTTCTCGTCGAGGCACGGCACGAGGGACTGCTGGCGGGCCAGGTTCAGCGCGGTGTTCACCACGCGGGCGACCCGGTCCGGGGTGATGCCGAGTTCTACGGTCGTCTGCTTGAGCTGGGTGCTGAGCCGCCGCACCTGCTCGGTGACGTTCTGTTCGGCGTCCACCTTGCCGCCCGTGGGACGGCCCTTGATCTTCTTCGCGCGGGCGTGCTCGATGTCGAAGTCGCTGAGCTGGCCCGTCATCCGCAGCTGGACCTTCTCAGCGAGCACGGCGTTGACCTCGCCGAGGTCCTCCTCCATCTGCGCGACTTTCCTCGCGATACGGGCGAGGAACTCCAGGTCGGCCTCGTACACGTCCGTCCTGGCTTTGTCCCAGGCGGCGCCGACGAAGTGCATGATCTGCGGGTTGTGGCGCTGGCCGTAACGGTCGATGCGGCCGATGCGCTGTTCGAGCTTGTTGGGGTTGAACGGGATGTCGTAGTTGATCAGGTACCGGCAATGATCTTGGAGGTCGATCCCCTCGCTGGCGGCGTCAGTCGCGATGAGGATGCGGACCGTGCCCTCGGGGCTGGTGGGCTGTTCCTGGAAGGCCAGTCGGATCTGCTCACGCTCCTCGGCGTTCTTTCCGCCGTGGAGCGTGAGAACGCGGCCCTCCTGGGCGAGCCCCTCTTGCTGGAGCAGGTTCAGCAGCCAGTCCTGGGTGTCGCGGTACTCGGTGAACACGACGACCCGCTCGTTCCCCCACGTCCCACCGTTGAGGCAGATGGCCTTGAGGGTCTTGACGAGCTCCTTCGCCTTGGCGTCGGGGGACGCTTGGTGGGCCTGGCCCCAGTGGGCCATCCGCTCCAGTAGCTCGGCCTCTTCCTCGGAGGTTCCCGGGGTGACTGTGGCGGCGCGGGTGATCGCGTCATGCTCGGCCTCGGCCAGTTCCTCGTCGTCGAGCTCGGCGGCGTAGTCCTCGTACTGTGTGATCCACAGCGGGGTCTCGACCGGGGCCGGAACCTCCTTGTGCCCGCCGGACTTCGCCTTGGCGCGTACCGATTCGAGGTGGACGCCGACGGTGTGCGCGAAGGCTGCGGGGGAGGAGAACAGCCGCTTCTTGAGCAGCAGGGTGACAAGGTCGACGGCCTTCCGGCCGCCGCGCCGGTCGGGCGTGACGCGCTTCTTGCGCAGCTCGGCGTAGCGAGTGAGGAGGGCGTGGATCTCGCGCTCGGTGTCGGGGTACTCGACGGGCAGCGCCTTCGATTCGCGGATGTGGAAGCGGGGGGTGCCGCCCTCGTTGGTGATGGAGGTCTTCAGACGTCGTACGACGGTGTCGTCGAGGGCGGCTTTGTCAGGCTCGCCGCCGCGGAAGAAGCGCTGGTTGTCGATCAGTTCCAGCAGGGCCGTGTACGACTCCTGGTAGCCGTTGTGTGGAGTTGCGGAGAGGAAGAGCCGGTGCTCGAAATGCGGGGCGAGACGCCGGATCAGCTTGGTCTGCTGGGAGTCGACGGCGTAGATCTGCTTGGGCGCGCTCGGGGCGACATGGTGCGCCTCGTCCAGGATCAGCAGATCGAAGGTTCGGCGCCCGGGGCGGCCCGGCAGCTCCGTCGCCCCTCCCGGCGGCAGCACCTCGTCGATGAGCCGCTGCGCCTTGGGTGTGCGCAGCCAGGGAAGGCTGACGATGGTCAACGGGAACACCCGGAACGGGTTGGCGGCGCTGCTGTGCGTGCGGCGCAGCTCGGCGCAGCAGGCTGAGTCGACCACCGTGAAGTCGAGGCCGAACTTGTCGGCCATCTCGTCGCGCCACTTGAGGGTGAGCCCCGCCGGGCAGACAACCATGATGCGGTGGGCACGGCCGCGCAGCCGCAGCTCCTCGGCGACCAGTCCGGCCTCCACGGTCTTCCCGAGACCGACGTCGTCGGCGAGCAGCAGGTTGACGCGGGGGGCGCCAACGGCACGTGCGACCGGCTCCAGCTGGTACGGCTCGATGGCCACTCCGGACCGGAAGGGAGCCTGGAGCGTCTTGACGTCGGCGGAGGCGACGGCGGACCAGCGGACGGCGTCGAGGAAGGCTGCGAGCTGCTCCGGTGGGTCGAACGCTCCGGTGGAGGCGTCGGGGAGGGAGCCGGCGGGTAGGACGCGACGCCCCGGCTCGACCTCCCATATAACGGAGAGGGTGTCGCCGTAGCGGCCATCGGCGACGGACTGTAGATGCACCACGGTGACATCGCCGGCCGGAGCAGCTTCGACTCCGGACACCACCCAGTTCTGGCCGCGTACCTGGATGAGAGCGTTCTCCTTGGGCGGCGCGACGATTGCGGAGGCTTCGGGAGTACGGGTGGTTCCGGGCATGCAGACATCCTCCACTTTCGGCGAGGTTCTTCTTCGATTGTGACGGACTGTCGGCGGACTACTGCGGGGGGTGGAGGGTGCGGGTCAGTCTGCCTAGGCGGCTGACCAGCCGTGCCACCTCGGCATGGGCGGGATGGTCTGGAGACAGTGCGGTCCGTTGGTCGTCGGCGAGGCGGTGCAGAGTGTCCAGGGCTTCACTGGCCGAGCCCGAGCCCGCCAGGAGGGTGGCGATGTCCCGCCGGGTCTCCAATACCTCCAGATGCAGAGGGGGAAGCACCTCCTTCTGGAGATCGAGCGCCTGGCGAAGCTCCCGGAGAGCCGCGGAGCTGTGCCCGAGCCGCCCGAGGCAACGGGCTGCCATCACTCGGCATGCCGCGAGGTCCGCGTCCGGCCCGGAGCGGGTCAACTCGAGGGTTTCCGCGAGCTTCAGACAGCCCTCGCGTGCCGCTTGCAGTTCCTGCGCTTCGAACTGCAAGCGGAGGATGGCCAGTCGGCGGGAGACGACCTCCGGATGCGAGGAGCCGAAACGGGGCAACACGTCGTTGAGATCCTTGCCCAGCAGCTCCAGTGCCTGGGACAACCGTCCCTCTGCCGCAAGGCGTTGCGCGCGCTCGCGCAGGTCCGCCGACTCCGCGGGCGACCCGGCCCTAGAGGTGGACGGCGGTTGCGCTGTCCGAACGGGAGGTTGTGCAGTTGCGAGCGGGGCCGGGGCCTGCTTCGGAACGAGTGCGTGTGCTTTGTCCGGAGGAGGATCGTTCGGAAGGCCGGTGCCATCGTGCGCCAGGCGCGCGGTGGCTTTGCCGTGCCTCGGAGTTCCGGCGCGGGTGGCCTTCGGCACCGCCTGCTCGGCCCAGGGTGTGAGGGCCTCCCGGACTTCGGCTGCGTCCGCCGGTCGGTCCTCCGGCCGCTTCGCGAGTAAGCGGGAGACCAGGTCGCACAGTTCGGCTGGTGCGTCGTCGCGCAGCCGATCCAGTGGTACCGGAGTATCGGCGATGTGCTGGACCACCAGGGCCAGCGGCTCGTCGGCCGTGAACGGCGGTCGGCCGCCCAGTATCTCGTACAGTACGCAGCCCAGTGCGTACAGATCACTGAGGGGAGTGGCCGCCTGCCCCTTGCCTTGCTCTGGAGAGATGAAGCCCGGAGTTCCGGCCACCATGCCCGCGTCGGTCAACCGTGGCCCGTCCGGTGGTTGCAGGGCGGTGGCGATACCGAAGTCGAGGACGCGTACCGTGCCGTCTGCCGTGAGCATCACGTTGCGGGGCGTCAGATCCCGGTGGACGAAGCCGCGTCCGTGAGCCTGGACCAGCACGGAGCACACCTGGGCGCCCACCGCGGCGGCCCACTCCACGGGAAAGGATCCGCGCCGGGCCACCAGCCGGTCCAGCGTGTGTCCGTACACGCGCTGCATGACCAGATAGAGCCGACTCGCTCGATGGGTGCCCGCATCATGGATGACCGGTACGTACGGATGCTCCAGCTTGGCCATCAGTCGTGCTTCTCTGGTGAAGCGGACGACGGCGGGGTCCTGCGGATCGAGCCTGCGCGGCATCTTGGAGACAGCCGTCCGTGGTGTCAGCAGTTTCACCGCCACAGACCGGTCCAGCCGCTGATCGTACGCCGCCCACACCTCGCCCATGCCACCTCTGCCGAGCAGCTCCGCCAGCTCGTAGCGGCCGTCGATCAGTTCGCCCCTCGTCAGGTGATGGTCACTCATCGTCTTCCCTGCGCACTTTCGTTGACCCGGGTTGCCGGTGGTCGCGGAGAGGCCGGGAATCGGAATGGCCGCGTCATGGACATATCTGGTTCTAGGAAGGAATCCCACGATGCGTCAGATGCGGACGCAAGAATATGAGGGGCCAGGAGGGAGTACCCCGAGGTGGCGCCGGCGTCCCGCTCGCAGGGGTGCTTCGCGAGGAGACGGAGGACCAGATCTTTGAGGTCCGGTGGGACGTCGTGCCGGAATGAGGCGAGGGCCGGAGGCGTACTGGTCCGGTGTGCCAGCATGACGAGCGTTGGTATCGGGGCGGTGAACGGGGGCTCTTCGGTCAGCACGAAGTACTGCAGACAGCCCGGCGAGTAGAGATCGGCACGGTGGTCGACGTGGGAATGGGGACTGCCTTCTTGCTCAGGGGCCCGAGAGTCCGGTGCATCGTGCCCTCTTACAGGGCGGTCAATCGTGTGGGCATGGCGCCGGGCGCGGCCACCAGACTGAAGTCGATGATCTTCAAGGTGCCGTTGGGTGCCACCATGACGTTCTGCGGTTTGAGATCCCCTGTGCACGAGACGTGCGGCGTGCACGGCGAACAGTCCGGCGGTGATCTGCACGCCCGCGGCGCCGGTCGCGTCCACTGAGAGTGGACCGTGCTCCGACACGAGATCCACCACAGTTGCTACGCCCGGGACGAGCTGCATCACGAAGTGCTGCATCGCCTTTCTTCCACCGGCGTTGTGCAGGGTCGCGACGTAGGGATGGTCGACTCCGGCGAGAGTGGCGGCCGCACGCCGGAAACGCCGGACGATGCGCTGCCGTTCGTCGTCGGAGTCGAGGAGTTCCGGACGAATGAAATTGAGGACGACCAGACGCCTCAGATGCAGGTCGGTGCATTCCCATACCTCGCGCATCGCTCCATGGCCGATCGGCGTGCGTACCTCGCAACGATCGGCGATGCGCTGTCCCCGAGCCATCCGGGGGCCTCCCCCAAGGTGTGTACGTAGCCGGTCCGTCCCGGACCATCACGGTGCGTGCATGGTCGCTGACGATCCTAGGTCAGCACGAGAGGACCTGGGAGCGGACGAGTAAACCGAAATAGTCTGAAGCTACCGAATCCTTTGCCGACGCCCGGCTCCACGAGGGTTGCGTGCCATCAGGAGCGGTGTACGACTCACGGTGCTACGCCGTATTCAAGGGGACGGGACAGAGTGCTGGGGACTTTCATCGGGCGTGGGAGCAACGGCGTCTGACGGCGGGCCGGTTATTTCGAACAGGGCGGCCGGTCAGATGCGGAGATCGGACGGCAGCTCGGTGTGAGTGCGCAGGCCAACGCGAGTGGAGCCTGAGGCGAGTAGCTTTGCCCGCCATGGGAGATCTCCGTGTGCGGGCTCATTGCCGGCAGGCGGCCCTTCGCCGTCGCAGATCCGACTTCCTGGCATGCGACTTCTCGACCTTGGCCGCCTCTATTCTCCCGTGGTTGCCGCGGCTGGGACTGGATGACCTGGCAGTCCTGGGGTCAGCGGTTCAGCAGGTCGCTCGGTTCGTAGCGCAGCAGGTACGACCTGACTCCCTGCTCATTCACCCTGTAGACCGTGACAGCTGCTAGGAGTTGTCGTCAAAGTGTCAGGCCCACATCAGGATCGATGCGAGGGTGACGGCTGCCTTGTAGGACTGAGCGGTCTTGTCGTAGCGGGTGGCGATGCCTCGCCACTGCTTGAGGCGGTTGAAGCACCGTTCCACGACGTTGCGGTGCTTGTAGATCTCCTTGTCGAAAGCTGGGGGGCGGCCGCCGAGGCTGCCCTTGCGGGCCCGGTTGCGGACCTGGTCGGCCCGCTCGGGGATGGCGTGCCTGATGCCGCGGCGCCGGAGCCAGGTGCGGATCGCCTTCGAGCTGTAGCCCTTGTCGCCGATGACGTGACCGGGCCTGGTCCGAGGCCGGCCCGGACCGAGGCGGGGCACCCGGATGGCGTCCATCATCGTGGTGAACTGCGTGCAGTCGTTGGTGTTCCCGCCGGTCAGGACGAACGCGAGGGGGCGGCCGACGGCGTCGCAGGCGAGGTGGATCTTGCTGGTCAGTCCGCCTCGGGACCGGCCGAGGGCCGGGCTGTGGTGCCCCCTTTTCGGGCCCCGGCGGCGTGCTGGTGGGCGCGGACGATGGCGGAGTCGACCGACACGAGCCAGTCGATGTCACCCGCGGCGTCCGCCTTCGCCTGCGCCGCCTGGAGCATTCGGTCGAACGTGCCGTCCGCCGCCCAGCGGCGGAAGCGGGTGTGGAGGCTGGTCCACGGGCCGTACCTTTCGGGCACATCCCGCCAGGGGACACCGGTGCGGAACTTCCACACGATCCCGTTGAGGACCGTGCGGTCGTCCAGCCGGGGCCGCCCCAGCACAGGCCGGGGCAGCAACGGGCCTATGAGGTCCCACTCGGCATCAGACAGTTCATGGCGACGTATCACCACCCCATGATCCACAATCCAAGATCACTTTGACGACAGGCCCTAGGAACTGCTCCTTGATCATCTGAGCTCGCTGCCGTTCCTTCCCGGCCACGTCGCTGATCCACGTCTCCACGTGGTCGGGCAGCTTGAAGGTCAGTCTGTAGGCGTCCGGGGCGTCCCTGGGCGTCAGCATCCACTCCGCTGCCTCCGCCTGCCCGACGCGCCTGATCCTGACGGGGTGGTCCGGCTGGAGGTCCGCGTAGGCGAGGAACTCCTTCTTGTCCTCCGTGGCGAGCGGGAGGACGAAAGGCGCGGCTGGAAATCCGAGCAGGAGCTCCCGTTCGCTCTGCTGGTGCAGGGCAGTCGCGAAGTCCGCCAGCGTTGCGCTGGCAACTGACCGAAAGAATTGTGCGCTGGTCGTCGCCGAGGGAAGCTCGTCGTCCGCGCCCGTGCCAAGTGCCCGCCTCAGCTCGGTGCGCATCCAAGCGACGGGGAACGATGTCACCTGATACTGCGTCTGCGCGTCGTAGAGATCGCTCGCGGCGCCCCGGATAGCGGCGCGCAGCCACTCGAAGGACTCACCCGAGAGGTCGACCAGCGAGATCTGATGGGCGAGGGCATAGTCCTGAGCTTCAGGCGTGAAGCCGTTCGCGGAGAACAGCGCGTACGAGTACTTGAAGCGCCGCCTCGGACGGGACCCCGGGAGCATGACGAAGTTCTCGTTGACGTCGTGTACCACGCCGTGTGCGTTACGAACCACCTCCAAGCGGCAGGGCGTCCGGTAGAACTTGGCTTCGAGGAAGAGGCGAACCGGCAAGGAGAAGGCTGGGGTGAAGGGGAACTCGCCGAGGACGTCGACCTGGTGGTGGGCTCCACGGCCCTTGACGCGCAGCGTGCCGCCATTGGCCACGAGCTCGACCGGGTCCTGAGCCTCGCTCACGAGCAGTCGTATCCGCTCTCCCGCAGGAGCCAGGCAAGCGACTCCTCCAGGAGATACCCGCGCAGCATCGCCCGTGTCGCCATGTTGCACCCCCGTCCGCCCGCGCCCCTACGGCCCGATGTCATCGCTCATGGCCTGATCGATCATAGGACTAGCCCGCAGGCAAGCCAGCCAGCTGAACCCTGCTCAGCGCCACCGCTGCGGCTTCGGCAACGCTGAACGGCCATGACGAAGACGAGCCACCGTGCCCCCAGGACTTGGCCGGCACCCTGGGCGCCTGCCGAGACAGTCACTGCCTGAGTTCAAGAGCAGCCGCGAAACGGGCGGGTAGGTTCGGGACGCCGGTGTGCGCGATAGCAGGCGACCTCGCCTGGAGGCGGCCCGATATTGCGCCCGGCCGCAGGCTCGGTCGGTGCGCCCTGTCCGCCGAATGCGTGAGCGATGCGTGAGCGGACGGGGCAGCGCCATCTGGACCGGGCATCACGCCGTCGAGCCCGACGGGTCGCTGACCAGGAAAAACCGGACCGACCGTGATCACGGATCACCATCCATCACGATCATGCAGGCTCTTGTAAAGCGAAGGTCGTCGGTTCGAATCCGACAGGGGGCCCCGAGAGCGGGCAGCACGTCGGCCCCGGTTTCCGCTGCTCAGGCGGGGCCGGGGTCTTTTTCATGGCTACGTCTAACGGGTCGCGCCCGGGTGGTTCTTGAGGTGGCTGGTGAGGTTCTGGAGTGCCGCCCAGGCTTCGGGGTCGGTTCCGTCGCCGAGGGGGTAATGGAGGGCCGGGTGGCCAGGGGCGCCCAGTTGCCGTGGCTTCGTGGCGAGGGGCGGGCGGCGGGCGTGGGTGAGGCCGACGGCGCGTACGTCGGGTGGGCCGAGGGTGAAGGAGAGAGGGACGGGCGGGGCTTCCAGACGCGCGGGCAGGGTGAGGTCGGCGCGGGCGTGGCGCAGGGTGGTGAGCATCGTGGTCAGGGCGTGTTCGTCGACCAGCGTGGCGGCGAGGGATTCCAGGACGTCCAGGGGGACCTCGGCGGGGGTGGCGTAGCCGAGGGTGAGAGTCGTGTCCTGGGCGACACCGGCGGTGGTGCGGGTGACGCGGTGGGTGGCGACGGCGGGGCGGTCGGGTGTGCCGATGGCGATGAGATGGGTGGGTGCGGGAGCCCGATTGCGGGCGAGGTCGGTCAACTGGCGTGGAGACCAGGGCAGGTTGACGGGTTCGGCGGTACCCCAGCCGGCGGGCGGTGCGCCGGTGAGGTGTCGCCAGGCCGCTTCGAGGGCGCGGCCCAGCACGAGGTCGCTGTCGGCTGCGTGCACCGTGCGGAACGAGACGGTGAGCTGTCGTTCCCCGGGCGGCGTGGTCGCTGCCCTGAAGGTGTCGGCCACGGCGGTGCCGGACGGGGCGAACGTGCCGTCCTGCCAGGTGAGTTGGGCGCCGGACAGGCCGTCGTAGTAGCCGCCTGCCGGGTTCTGGATCACCCAGCGGTTGGGGGCGCCGGCCAGCGCGGTGCGCAGCGGGAGGGTGAGGCGGACGTGGGCTGGTGTGACGAGGTGGAGTGCGCGGTTCGACCCTGCGGTGGCGCGCAGGATGTCCGAGAGCCACGCGGTGAGAGGGACGAGCGGGCGGTCGGCCAGGACGACCGCGGTCGAGCCGGTCAGGACGTCGACGATGGGGAGCGCCGAGGGGGTCGTCCCGGTGGGGTCGTCGTCCGGCGCTCCGGGGGACGCGGGTGTCCGCTCGTCGAGTGTCGAGTCGTCCGGGACGGCGACGCGGGCGGTGTGGGCCGCGCCGGGTGGCCAGGTGGTCCCGCCGAGCAGCATCGTCAGGCGTCCGCACACGGACCCGGCGAGGGGCTCCGCCTCGGGCACGGCCGTGGAAGCCCGTGCCTCGGTCCACCAGAACGGCGTCTCGGGCACGCCCATCGAGGAGCCGAGGAGGCGTTCTGCCTCGCCGGGTATGTGGACGAGCAGCGGGGCCTCGACGGAGACCAGCGGCCGGCCCGCCGCTGTGCACAGCTGGATGACCGCGCCGTCGTCCGTCGCGGTCACGTTCAGCTCGGGGCCACCGGCGTGCAGGCCGGCCAGGAGGGAGCGGGTGTCGGGCATCTTCGGGGTGAGCGCGATGACGTCCTTGGTCACGCCCGGGCCCCCATGAGATCGGTCTCCGCCGCGATGGCCGTCCGGATCGGCTCGTACGGGGAGCGGGAGGCGCCCGCGACCCGGCGCGCGAGGACGAAGCGCAGCCCCGCGTCTCCGTGGCCAAGGACCTTGGCCGACCGCCTGCGCCGGACCGGAACCGACTCAAGAAGCTGACCGTCGTCATTCTGGGCCGACATGACTCAACTCCTCGTATCTCCACGGAACAGGCGGGGCGCGAACGAACTGACCCCGCCCTCAACCAAGTTGGCGGGCCGTGGCGCCCTCACCGGCCTGCGAGGCGGGGCGTGAGGCGGGGAGCGCGTGACACATGGTTCAGACGTCGAACTCGCCTACCCAATCACGTTCGAGGAGATGTTTCTGAAGGTAATCCGACTCCACGTTGATCGGGAAGCCCGCGTCGTATGCCAGGCATACGATGGCCGAAGGGCCAAGGGCTACAGAGCCGCCAAGGTAATTCGACCTAGACGGTGGCCGAGCTTCCCAGGTTCTGGATGCTGTCTTCCAACTCCTCGAACAAGTCACGCAGGGCAGTCTCATCCAGCAACGCTTTCCTGGCGTGCCGTGCCACGCTCGCCGTCACCGGGCTTCAGCTTCCGCCTACGTCAGGGGTCACATGCAGCACTGCCTCAGCGTTGGCGATCATCCGCGTGATCTCGATAGGGAGGTGCTGGAACTCTTCCATCACCACGTCATAGGGCTCGACGCGACGCAGATCTCCGTCCAGGCCCTCGGCTTCGACTAGGTAACGGAAACCTGCCGGAGAACTCGCGTCTACCGCTTTGATCCAGGTCGCACCACGTCGACGAACGAGTACGTCGCCGAGGAACGAGATCAGATCGGTATGGAGCGTGATCCAGTCCGATTGCTCGAACTCATCCAGCGGCAGTCGCGAGACATAGTTTTCCAGGGCAGGAAGAACTGCCAATGGGTCCGCGTCAAACTGGTCACCGGGGACACCCAGCATCGAGGCAAGACGTTGCGCGTTCCGGTGTGCACCTTCCGCCCAGCCCTCAGCTGTAGCAGCCAACGGATCTGGTGTCTTGCTCTGCATTCGAATCAGCCTTTCAAGTCGACCAGTGAACTGCTACTTCTTAGGTGTTGGACCGTACTCAAGGAAGATAATCCTTGCCTCTACGAGGTAATCCCGCAACTCCTTCGACGGGCCCGCGTGCGTGAACGACCAACGTGGATCATATCGTGGGTCCTTAAGGCGCAACGCGATGTCCTTGTGGATCTGTTCCTTGATGTGCTTACTCAACGGAACTTCACCCTTCACGGCTTTTTTGGACCCGTCGTGCAAAGTGATCGTGCGGTACTCCCTGTATGTCTTCACCTCTACGGCAAGTGTGCGCCCGTCGGGCATGTCTACCGGCACATCGACCTTGCGCCCGCCCTTGGCCGTGACGGGGTACTTGGGGTCTTGGTTCGTGGCTACCGGATAGTGACGCTCTGCGCCGCCACCGTACATCTGGCGGTGGAACTCCTCCCCGTTCGTCCAGCGAGCACGGGGATCATGAGCCTTCCGCACGGCGTCCAGGGTCAGTGGACCGTCCGCAGGGAGCAGCGCCGGCCTCGTCAGGTCCTCCTGGTGCCCAGCATGAGGGTCCGCCCCTTCCGAGGCTGCGGAGGATCTTGATGTGTCCTCGCCGCTCTCGTGACCTGCCGTCCCAGCCGGGGAGTTGTCGCCGCCCGTCTCGTGACCCTCATCAGCGTGGTGTCCAGTTTCTTCGTGGGCTGGAGGACCGGGTTTCCCTCCATGGGAGGTGCCGCTCCCAGCGCTGCCGTGGGCAGGTCCCGGTGGCCCCTCGCCATGACCCAACTCCGCAGAGGTGCCTGACGAACCAGAACCCGGCGGTGGGTGCTTGACCGATTCGGTGGGGGCCGACCGAGTCGGAGACGTCTCGCCGACGTTCGCGTCCCCTGCGGCTGATCCGCTGCTCGAATGCCCGACGGAGCGCGACCCTGCCTCGGCGGCAGTCCCTGCGTGTTCAGAGCGTGCTCCAATTCCAGCCGGTTCGGGCTCTCGGACTCCTGGGACCGACGAGTGCGGTGTGGAGTCGAGGACCTCACGGTCGGTGGCTGACACCTCGACCTTGGCGTCAGTGACGTGCTGGCGCACGCTGCCGTCGGCGTTGAGGACGTGGCCGTCGGAGGTGAGGTAGACCGGGTTGCCTTTGGCGTCCAGGTATGCGACGGCGTTGTCCGGTATGGAGGACGGGCGTTCTGCGAGGGGCGTGGGATGTTCGGTGTATCTGTCGCCGAGGTTCGCCAGGTCCGTGTAGGTGCCGGTGTGGAGGTTCTTCAGGGTGGTGAAGGTGTCGCCGACCTTGACGAAGGCGAACTTGCCCGCCTTGCCGATGTAGGTCATCGGGTCGATGGCCCGGCCGACCTTGCCGGCCACGGACAGGGCGCGGGCGGCGGTGCCCGCCTTGCCCGCTCCGCTCACCGCGCTGCCGACGCCTTCGGTGCCGACCACGGTCAGGACGTTGAATCCGAACGCGCCGGCCGCGCGGGCCGGGTTGGTCTTCCACTGGTCGTAGGCGACGAATCCTTTCACCGTCTGCTTGTAGACCGTGCGGGAATCGCGGAGCCAGGAGGGCAGTCGGTCGTCCGGGGTCAGCCACCACGCGCCCATGGTGGCCGTGGTGAGCGTGGAGGCGACGCCCAGTTTGGCGAGGTTCTCCCAGGCTTCGCCGGCCGCGTCCCAGCCGTCCGAGCCGAACAGGGTGCCCAGGCCGTGGACCGTGCCGATGACGCCGTCCTGCCAGATGCCGTCCCACACCTGTTTGGACTGGTGAGCCAGCCAGGCCCAGCCCTCGTACTCACGCTCGACCGCTGTGCCCCAGGGGGTCTGCCCGGCGTGGTCGAGGTCGTCGGCGCTGTAGCCGTACATGTTCTTGCCGTGGGAGCCGTCGTCGGCGGTCAGGTTCGTTCCGCCGATCAACGCCATGACTTTGTTGTAGGCGGTGCGTTCGGCGGCCTGGAAGGCGGCGACCGTGTGGTTGACGTCGTGCCACAGGTCGTTGTTGTGGTCGACCTTGTCCTGGTCCTTGCGCCAGTCGTCGTCCCCGGTGACCGAGTTCACGAACGTGGTGGCGTCGGCCTTGAGCGCGTTCAGCTTCTCGGCCAGCGGCTGGACTTCGAGGCTGTAGTCCGACAGGGCCGCGGTGACCTTCTCCAGGTCGTCGGCGAACGTGTCCGACTTCTGCCGCACCGGAAGCGTGGTGGCGAACAGTTGCTCCGCCTCCGGCGCCTCGTAGAACGCGGACAGGCCCTGGAATTCGGTGTGCACATCGGAGCCGGACGCCCGGAACTGGCCCGCGTCCGCGGTCAGCAGCATCACATCGGTGTCGAGCGTGGCCAGGTCGCCGATGAAGTGCGGAATCCCGGACGGATCGATGAGCTTCGCCCCGTCACTCATCGCTACCTGCCCTCCGGGTGCTGGTTCGTCCCGTCCGTGCCGGGTATGTCGATCTTCGGCTCCTTGGCGGCCTCGCGCTGAGCGTTCGCCGCCTGTTCCAGGGAGCCGGCCAGGTAGCAGCGGGTGGCCTCGTCCGCTCCCTCCATGGACTTCGAGGTCCGCTCGGCGATGTAGAGGAGGTCGCGGCCCCAGTGCTGTGCGAGCTGGCTCAGTGCCGAACCGACCAGCCCGACCGTGCTGGTGTACGGCCCGTACTGACTGGTCAGCGTCCCGGCCGCGGAGGCCGCTTCCTCAAGGTTGCCCTGAATCGCCGAACCCGCCTCCGACAGGTTCTTCGCCGCGGTACCCGTCCTGGACAGCACGCCGTACACCCCGGCCGGATGGATGTCCCACCTCGCCACAACAATCCCCCTCGTCCCGTACCGCCAGGCGCATCTGACCGGCGTGAGCCTGCCGCTGGATCAGCCGATGTTGTCGACGGCCGACTTCGCTTTGGTGAGTGTGGAGTGTGCGGTTCCGTCGTTCTGTTCCAGGGTGCTGCGGACCAGGCGGATGATCTCGCGGACTTCGTCGGCGGCGTGGTGCCAGCGGACTTCTTTGCCGTGGTATTCGTCGGCGACGCCGTCGGCGGTGAAGTCGGCCATGGCGGCCTTGACGGCGGTGTCGCGGTCGGTGAGTACGCGTTCCAGTTGGCCGATGACGCCTTGCAGGCTGCCCTGGACCTCGCCGGAGGCGTCGGTGTCGTAGGAGTGGCGGTCCTGGTTCTGGCCCATGGTCGGGTTCCCCTTCGAAAACGCTGACGGTGATGGTGACATGGCGGTTCGGCCGCGGGGGACCCGTTCAGCGTGCGCTGAAGCGGGCGGCGTCGAAGTTGGCGGCGCCCATGTGGTGGTGGGCGTTGTCGCCCAGTTCCTCGTCACCGGTGCCGAAGGCGTGGTCCATGCCGGACTGGCCGCCCAGGATCGCGCCGAGGGAGGCGTTCAGTTCGTTCGTGATCTCGTCGGCGTGTGCCTTGAAGGTGTCGAACGCGGTCTTGCCCGCGCCGTTGAACTTGCCCTCCAGCGGCTCGGCCGCCTGGATCAGCCACTTGATCAGTGTGCCCAGGTCGTCGTTCGATCCCGCGGTGCTCTTCCCGAGAACCGACAGGGTCGTCGAGCCCATGTCGAACTTCATTCACCCACCCCCGTAAGTGTGTTGTGCGTGACCGCTGCTGCTTGTGTGCCGTGGTGTCCTGTCGCGGCGTTCGCAGCTCACAGTACGTAGAACATGTTCTCGTATCAGGTGTTGCAGGCGCAACGCGGAACGGGGTGACGTGGCGTGATCTGGTTCATGGGAGGGCGTGAACGCCCCTCGTGCCCGCGCGGCAGAGCCGCATGTTGAAAGCAGCCCCGCGCCCCTTGCGCGCGCTGCTCGGCTGTCGGCTGCACGCTCGGGCTCGTTGGTCGCGACAACGGCCTTTGCTTTCGAGCGAGTTGGCTCCCGTTTCTGTGAACCCCCCAGGGGGTGGAGACGTCGTGGGGAGGCGGGCGGGGTTATGGGCGTCCGCTCGAATGATCGGTTTTCGATCCGAGAGGCTTGTTTTATGCGGTTTCCGCGCAGACGGTCGCTACTGTTCGCGTTCTTGTTGGTGGTCGTCGCCGTGACGGCGGCGGCCTCCTCGTTCCACAACTCCGACGACTCCGTGCTGGCCGGTGCCGACGGTGAGCACACCATCACGTTGCAGAACAACACCGCCGAGAAGGTCTGGGTCGGCAGCACCGTCAACGCCGACGGTTCGACCGCGCTCACCGGGCTGCCCGTGCTCGACCCCGGGCAGTCGGCGACGGTCACGATCCCCGAGCGTTCCGGCGCCGGGCACTGGCGGGGCACGTTCTTCGCCCGGCAGGGCTGCTCCGGCGACGAGGGCAGCACGTTCCACTGTGCCGTGGGGGACTGCGGGCCCTACGCCGATCACTGCACCACCGGTGAACAGCCCGCCAGCCTCGCCGAGTTCAACTTCGACCCGTCGGACTCGCTGGCTCCCTGGTACGACGTCAGTTACGTCAACGCCGTGTCGGTGCCCGTCACCATCACCCCCAACGACGTCACCCCGCCCGAGCAGGGCGAATGTGCCGTCTCCGGCTGCAACACCGACATCCTGTCGGCCTGCCCCGCCGACAACCTGACCCGGGACTCCGCCGGGAAGCCGCTGGTGTGCGTCAACCCGAACCGGGACGCCAAGACCGCCTACAGCGACGCCGTCACCGGCAAGTGCCCCAAGGCGTACGCCTGGTCCAAGCAGGACACCGAGCCCGGCAACCAGACGGTGTACCAGTGCACCAAGTGCAGCGGCATGACCGTCGCCTTCGAGGGCACCGGGCAGACCCAGGCGGCCCCGCCGGTCACCCAGCAGCCCACGTCCGAGCCCGCCGCCCCGACCGGCGTCGCCGCCTCGGCCCGTAAGGGGGTCGGCCTCAACCCGGTCGACGGCGCCGCGCAGGCCCTCGCCTCCTCCGGTTCCGCCTGGTACTACAACTGGGCCTCCTCCACCGGCGCTGTCGCCCAGCCGCAGGGCGTCGAGTACGTCCCGATGATCTGGGGCCCCGGCTCCGTCACCGACGCCGAACTCGGCGCCGCCAAGGCCTCGGGCACCGAACTGCTCGGCTTCAACGAGCCCGACTCCGGCACCCAGGCCAACCTGAGCCCCGAGCAGGCCCTCGACCTGTGGCCGAAGTTGCAGGAGACCGGGCTGCGGCTCGGCGCCCCCGCCGTCGCCTCCGGCGCCGACCAGGACGGCGGCTGGCTCGACCGGTTCATGAAGGGCGCGAGCGACCGGGGTCTCAAGGTCGACTTCATCCCGTTGCACTGGTACGGCGGTGACTTCGGTCCCGGCGCCACCGAGCAGCTGCGCAGCTACATCCAGGCCGTGCACGACAAGTACCACAAGCCGATCTGGCTGACCGAGTACGCGCTGATCGACTTCTCGCAGTCGACCCCGCGCTACCCCAGCGAGCAGGAGCAGACCGACTTCATCAAGGCGTCCACGCACATGCTGGACAGCCTCGACTACGTCGAGAAGTACGCCTGGTTCGCCCTCAACACGCAGACCAGCCCGACCGGTCTCTACGACGGGGCGAACGCCAACAACAGCGGGCGCACCTACCACGATGCCAGCTGACCGCAGGTGAGTTGACGTGCGTGAGCCGGTCCCCACGGCGGTGGGGACCGGCTCACGTGTATGTCGCGAGAGTGTGAACTCGCCTAGTACGTCCGTGCGTTGTGTTCCGTGGTCTCCGCCAGTCGCCTCACCAGTTTCTCGAAGGCTCCGTCCTCCGTGAACTCCGGGCGGCCCGCGTCGTGGTGGACCAGCCGGGTGAGGGTGCCCTCGCGCCACCAGTAGACGTCGGGGCTGACCCGCACCGCCGACCCCTCGAAGGCGGACCGGGCGTGGGCGGCCAGCGCGTTCAGCGTGCCGACCAGGCTGGTGTCGCGCGGGAACTCCAGTGCCCGGAACGCGAGTTGGTGCCGGTCCGGCATCGCGACCAGGGCGCCGTCCGGGCCCGTTTCGGCGCCGGTGACCTGCTCGATCAGGGCGTCCAGGGCCAGCGCGCGGCTCGACGTGAACACCGACGCGCCCCGCACCACGTCGAACCGGATGCTCCCCGCGCCGCGCAGCACCGTGTGCCGTTCCACCGGCAGCGCCCGCAGGTTGGCCAGCGCCCGGTCCCGCAGGTCGTCCAACTCGCCCAGGGAGCCGAGGTGTTCGTCGGGCAGGGGCAGCGCCGCGTTGTCCAGGTCCAGGGTGAGGACGTCGCACAACCCCGGTGCCAGCGGCCGGAGATGGCCGTAGGGCGCCGACCCGACGATGTCCCGGGTGGTGATCCAGGGGAGCAGGCGGGCGCGGATCTCCTCCCGGGGGAGCGGCAGGAACGGCGACGGGCGCTGGAAGATCCACATGGCGGAGTCCTTCCGGTCGGGCGGTCCGACGGCCGTCGACTCGGCCATGCGCCGCACACCGCTCCAACGGGACCACGTCGGCAAGGGTTCAAAATCCGGTCGTGCCAAGAGCCCGGCGCGCAGGGGGAGTTGGCCTGCTGGTCGGGCTCTTGAGGGGACGGGGCCGGTTACTTGTCCAGGGTGACCGCTCCGCGTTGCCAGCGGTTGCCGGTCTGTGTCGGGGTCGGCTCCGGGGGGTGGATGCGGGACCAGGCCTGGGTGGCGCGGGCGGTGATGGCCGCCGTCTCCGCCTTGGCCGCCGCGGAGATCTCGGCGGCGCCGGGCTCCTTGTACCAGGGGCGCAGCCGGATCAGGGCCGGGCGGACACCGGTGGCCAGGAGCAGCGCGGTGCCCTTGGGCAGGGCGCGGATCTTGTCCGGCGGCAGCACCTGGTCCTGCCGGTAGGAGTAGGAGCGCGAGACGCCCTCCTTGCCCTTGGAGTAGGACGGGGTGCGCACATCGTGCTGGCCGACCAGCTTGGAGATCTTCTCCACGAAGTCGGCGTCGTCCAGGCCCGCGCCGAGGAGTTTGACGGTCGCCGCGCTCCACAGGGCGTCCATGCCCGCCTCGCCCCACACCCGGCTGCCCTGCCGGTAACTCTGAAGCAGCGTCACGACGTTGATGCCGCGCGAGCCGAAGTGGCTGTAGAGGTCGGGGAGATCGGAGATGCGGCAGACGTTGGCGGCCTCGTCGAGGACCGCCGTCATCGGCGGGTCGAGCCGGCCGCCCATGCGTTCGGCGGCGACGACCCCGGCGCGCATCGTCGCGTCGGCGAGACCGGCGATCACCCCGGCCGCCGAGCCACCGCCGTCCTTGGACAGCAGATACAGGGTGTCGGTGCCCAGGACGTGCTCGTGCGGGCGGAACTCCGGCAGGTTCGGGTCCGGCGTCACCCACGCCACGATCTCGGGGTCGAGCAGGCAGGCCACGCACTGGCGGGCGGTCTCGTAGATGCCGTCGCGGGTCTCCACCGCGCCGCGCACCGTGCCCTGCAACTGCTCGGCCATCGCGACCATGTTGACGTCCCGCAGCAGGTCGACCGGGGTGCGGTCGGCCGGGTCGGCGAGCCAGGTCAGCAGGTCCAGGACGGAGGCCTGACCGCGCGCGGCGGCCAGGAACAGCGCGGTGAGGGTGTTCTGCGCGGCCGAGATCCAGAAGTCCTTCTTCGACGCGTCGTCGTTGACGGACGCCACGAAGTGCCCGGCGAGGCGGCGGGCGCCCTCGATGGTGTGACAGTCGGCGAGCAGGTTCCACCACATGGCGCGCTCGACGTGCGCGATGCCCTGCGGGTCGAACGTCCAGACCCGGCCCGCCTGTTCACGGGCGGCGCGGGTGACGGAATACACGTCGGACTTGTTGGACGTCAGCAGCACCGCGCCCTGGGCGCGCAGCACCCGGGGGACGGCGATGCCGGTGGACTTGCCGGCCCGCGGCGCCATCAGGTCCAGCTCCACGTCCTCGAAGGAGGACCGCAGTTCGGGCCCCTTGGGGTCGAGGTCGCCGAGCAGGTTGCCGGTCTCGTCCGGGTGCAGCCGGTCCCGGCCCTTGAGGGAGGGCCGCAGATCACGGGCGCGGGCGGCGATGCCGTCGGGGCACATCGAGGCCAGTTCCTTGCGCCCGGCCAGGCCCTTGGAGCGGGTGAGCGCGCCGATGACCTGCCGGGCGAGCAGCACCGCGCCGACGACGCCCGCGCCGAGCACGACGACGATCCCGGCGATCACCCCGACCGGCGACGCGCCCGGCCACACCGCGCCGGGCCCCTCGCTCAGCAGCGTCCCGAAGGTCGCCAGGCTGAACGACGGCGGCTGCCAGCCCCCGCCGGACAGCGCGGCGCCCAGGGTGCCGCCCAACCAGGCGCCCCCGAACAGCACGCCGAGCACGGACGCCACCAACACGATGCTCCAGGGCGCCAGTTCGCCCCCGAACGAGCGGGCCTTGGCGGCGTTCGACGACGTACTCACGACCCCCACCTGCCGCCCGGCTCGCCGTCGGTGATCTTGCGGAGCTGGGCCGCCTTGGCGGCCGCGGCCTCGTTGGAGACCCAGCGCTTGTTGGTGTCGTGCAGATGGCGTTCGGTGTCGGTGATGGCGACCTTGAGCGGGATGCCGGGGCGGCCACCGACCTTGATGAGGAAACGGCCACGGCCCGGCGGTTCCTCGCGGTCGCCGTGGGCGGCCCAGCCGGGCGGCGAGGACCACGAGGAGACCAGTTCGATCTCGCGCCGGGACAGGCCGATGACCCGGCCCAGATCCTCCATCTCCTGACGCGGCAGCCCCGCGACGACGACCATGCCGGCGCGTTCCACGAAGCCGCGCGCCTTGGCCCGGTCGGAGTCGGTGCCGAGCGCCTCGGCGTCCTTCAGGGTGTGGGTGATCTTGGCGTCGCCGAGACCGAGGGTGCGGTTGAGGCGGGTGAGGGCGTCGATGCGGTCGACGATGCCGCTGGCCGCGCGCAGCGGACGCCACAGCTCGTCCAGGACGGTGAAGAACCAGCGCCGGGGCGCCAGTCCGGCGTCCGCGAGGGCGTGCGAGGCGGCGACCGTGCCGAGCCCGTCGGACCAGGCCGCGAGCATCGCCGCCGCCGTGAGCTGGGTGTCCGCCTCACCGATCCGCGAGATGTCGATGCAGACGGCGGTGGCGTTGAGGTCGATACGGGTCGACGTCTCGGAGGCGAACGTGTCGCCCAGCGGGCCGTCCAGGATGCCGAGCAGCGACCGGTGCAGCGGGTCGACGGCGTTGCGGTACCGCGTGTCGTCACCCCGGTCCAGGGTCACCGCGCGGACCCGGTCGGGGCCCTCGGTCAGCACCCGCAGCAGGTCGGGCAGGAGCGGCGCCTGCCCGGCCGGGGTGCGCTCACGCAGATGGTGCAGGGCCGCCGAGAGCACCGACTGCTCATGGTCGTCCATCGGCCGGTTGCGGACGATGGTGATGAGCGCGGCGACGACGTTGAGGACCCGGCCGTGCGCGTCGGCGGCGAGAATGCGGCCCGCCTCGCCGCCGATCTTCTGGGCGGCGGCGCCCATCGAGCCCGGGTCGAGGACGTTGATGCCGCCCGCCCCGCGCCCGATGGAGATGATCTGGCCGCCCAACGCCCGCACGGTGTCCGCGTAGTCGGGCTTGAGGTCGCCCAGCACCAGCGGCACCACCCCGGTCGCGGCGAGCCCGATCAGCATGCGGTTGATCAGGGTGGACTTGCCCAGACCCGGCATGCCCAGCATGAACAGGGACGGGTTGGAGATGTAGTGGGCCCGGGTGAACCAGGACAGCGGGTCACCGCAGACGGTGGCGCCGGTGTACAGGTGCTGGCCCAGCGGGACGCCGGTCATCGGGGCGCCCGAGCCCGCCGCGAACGGCCACAGGCCGCACGCCTGCACGGTGGTGGCACGCCACATCGTCGGCGGGTCGAGGTTGCCGATCTGCCCGCCGCCGGGACCGTGCCAACCGCGCGGCGGCGGCAGGGGGTTGGGGTCGGGCTTCCGCTTCGGCGGGGGCGCCTTGCGCACCGGCGGCGGCGCGGTGCCCTCGTCCTTCTCGGGCCCGCCCGGCTCCACGACCTGGGCCGGACCCTTCTGCTTGGTCTTCGCCATCAGAGGGCTTCCTTGAGTTCGCGGGGGACCAGGGTGTGTTCCCACGGGAGGATGCCGGCGGGCAGTGTGCAGCTGAACGCCGCCGCCTGCATCCGGTCGGCCGGGCGCATCAGCAGCCGCGCCGACGCCAGCAGGTTGCGCACCGCCACGCCCGCGTCGGCCAGTTGGGAGTCGCTGTCCACGGTGACCGTCACCATCAGCGAGAACTCCACGAGTCCGGCGCCGGTCGCCTCCTCCACCGCCGTCTGCTCGGCGGCCCGCACCTCGGTCGCCGCCCGCGCCTGCACCATGCCGCGCTTGGAGGTGGCCATGAACTGCGCCGCCCGCCGGTCCGCCTCGACGATGCGGGCCGAGGTCGCCGGGTCGATCGGCCGGTACAGCAGCGCCACCCGCTTGCGCCGGGTGCCGGGCGAGGCCTCAAGGAGGCCGCGCAGCACGCTGGAGCGGATGGTGCCGCGCGGGGCGAGGGTGAGCATCCAGGTCCGGGAGACGCCCGAGTCGTGCTGGTAGGAGTCGACCTTCTCGACGGTCGCCGAGGGGCCCGCGTCCTCCCAGCTCACGCCCGCCGAGCCGTACTGGGCGCGGGCCTCCATGACGTCGCCGGAGACGGCCGGGTCGTAGGCCACGCGGACGACCTCGGAGATCCGGTCGGCCGACAGCGCGATGGCGGGGCCGCCGCCCGCGTTGACCAGGCCGAGCAGCAGGCCGGGGATGCGGATGGCGAGGTCGCTGATGACGTCCTCGATGTTGCGCTTGGCGCCCGGCGGGACGCCGTACGTCAGCGAGATGTACGTGTGCATCTCGGAGGAGGCCGACGGGTAGCGGTCGACGACCTCGCGCATCACGGCCTTGGCGGCCTCCGGGGCGTCGTCGCGGATGCGCGGCAGCACCTCGTTGGCGAGCCGGGAGCCGGTGTCCGGGGCGGTCTCGACGATGACGCTGGCGCCCTTGAGGCCGGGCTCGTGGGAGAGCCGGGCCAGCCAACCGCCCCACGAGGCGACCCAGTTGTCGACCTGGTCGGGGTCGACCAGCGAACCGCCGTCCGGCTCACAGCTCAGGACGATCGTGTACAGGTTGCGGCTGCGGTGGTGCAGCACCCCGAACGGCTGGTCGTAGGCGTCCCGGCCCTCGGACACCGTGACCCGGCTGAGCAGTCCCGGCGGGCGGAACCGGCCACCGGGGCGCTGCGAGAGCGGGCCCGAGACATAGCTGGTCGCGCCCTTCGACTTGCGCTGGAACCAGCCGATGCGCAACGCCACCAACTGGTAGATGTTGCGGCCGTCCTGGGTGCGCAGCGCCATCGGCAGCATGAGCAGGGTGAGCGGGATCGCGAAGCCGAGCGCGAGCGACAGCGACGCCAGCGAGAGCATCAGGGTGATCACGAGCCCGCCGAACACCCCGACGGTGCCGACGAGACCGAGCGGTCCGAGCCCCGGCCGCCGGGGCCGGCGCCAGTTCCCGTAGGTGGGTTCGATGATTTCGGTTGCCATGAGGGTTCCTGTTTCCCTGGGGATCGAGGGGGCCGCCGTCCGGCCCGGACAGTGCACGGGGGACGGACGGCGGCCTCGGGAGCTGACGCGGGGTCAGGGGGCGGGGTCAGTGGTGGCCGTGTTCGCCCTCCCGGTTCGCGCCCTCCACTCCGCTCTGCGCGACGTTGGCCGCGCCCTTGGCGATCGCGCCGGTGATCTGGGCCGCGACCATGGCGGCTCCGAGCGCGGTGGGCATCTTGGAGCCCCCGCCCCCGCCCCCGCCGCCACCGCCGCCACCGCCGCCGCCTCCGCCGTTGGAGCCGCCGCCGTTGTCGCCGCCGCCTCCGCCGCCGGAACCGCTGCCGCCGCCGGAACCGCCGCCGCTCGCACCGCCGCCTCCGCCGCCGCCCGAAGCGCCGCTGCTCTCGCCGCCGCCGCCTCCGCCGCCGGAACCGCCGCCGCTCTCGCCGCCGCCCCCGCCGCCGGACGAGCCCGACGGGCTGCTGGAACCGCCGCCTCCGCCGCCGCTCGCGCCCTGCATGGCGCCGCCGGCCAGTGCCTTCGCGCCGGTGGCCATACCGCCGGCCGCCGCGCTCGCGACACCCATGGTGGCCGCACCGACCCCGTCACCGCCCAGCGCGCCCACCGCCGGGACGATGAGCCTGAGCAGCGCGGGCATGGAGATGGCCGACAGCAGCAGCATCGCCATACCGGCGATCTGGGCGTTGACCTGATTCGATCCCGTCGAGCTGACGAGGACCGCGCCGGTGTACACCACGAGACCGACGGCCGGCTTGTACAGCAGCCAGGCGACCAGCCAGCCGATGTGCTTGCGCCACCAGGACGCGCCCCAGTCCGTCATCGAGGCGGCGGCGGCCAGCGGGAGCGTGCCCACCAGCATGACCATGATGCCGAGCCGGACCCAGAGCAGGATCATCTGGATGATGGCCGAGATGATCAGCAGGCAGCCGACGATCAGCATGACGATGGGCGGCACGTCGCCACCGCAATTGAGGCCGTTCATCAGCTTGTTGAAGCTCGCGACGAGCAGATACGTGGAGTACCGCTCCATCACGTTCGCGAACCCGGCGATCAGGGTGGTGGCGAAGACGGAGACCACGACGACCCGGGCCAGACCCTTCAACGCCGTGACACCCGCCTCGCCACGCCGGTCGAGGGCCATCTTGATCGAGGCGAAGAGCAGCGAGCCGACCGCGAGGTAGGCCACCAGCCATTGGGTCTCCGCGCTGACCTGGTCGGCCGCTGTCGGGTCGTTGGAGCTGATGTCGGTGAAGGCCGACGCCATCAGGCTGAGGGCGCCACCCATGACGATCTTGCCGATCAGGGTCATCATCGTGCCGACCGGGTCGGTGAACATGCCCCAGAAGTCGATCGAGTCGTCGCAGCCCGAGGCCGCCAATAGCATCATGTCAAGCTCCCCACAGGACGAACCCGTCGGGCTGCGCCTGCGCTGTGGCCGAATAGAGAGATCCGCTGTCCTGCGGGGCGAGCTTCCAGTCCCCGTCCCGCCAGCGCAGGTTCGTCGTCGCCGCCATGTAGCCGCCGGCGGGGTTGGTGAGCAGCAGCCGTACGGTCGCGGCGCCGCTCTGGTAGTGGGCGACGGAGAAGCCCACGAACCGTCCCACGGCGCTCTCGGCCGGGTTCGTCGACGGCGCGGCGAGCTTGCGCGTCACATACCGGTCGCGGGCCGTGCCGGGCACGAGCTGCTGGGCCGTGACGGTGCGCCAGCCGTCGCTGCTCGCCGAGACGGGGATGACGGTGGCCGCCAGCACGGCGCCCAGCGGGGTGTGCCCGAAACACCACCACATCGAGGGATCGATGTTCAAAGGGCCCGCGACGGGGGAGACGGGCAGCATGACGGCGTCGAACTGCTTCCACTGGATGCCCTGCGGCGCGGCGGTCGGGACGGTGGTGTCCCGGTCGTCGGTGCGGCAGTTCTCCGGCCGGCCCCCGGACCCGGTGCGGACGCCTTGCGGGTCACCCGGGGACAGGGGGCCCTTGACGTCGCCCAGGGCGTCCTGACTCTCGGCCGAGAGACCCTTGCCGTCGTCGTTCGTCATGGCGGCGATCAACGCCATGATCAGGAGGAAAGCCATGAAGAGCGCCGAACCGACCCAGCTGCGCTGCTGGTAGAAGGGCCCGGTCACCGGCTCACGCGTCCGCTTGCTGCCGAACATGTCGCTCGTCTCCCCGCGGGCCCGCTAGTTCTGGAAGACGAAGGTGATGATGGGGCCGGCCGTGGAGACCAGCACACAGCCGCCGAGCACCATGCCGAGGCGGCTCATGTGCTCGGAGCCCTCGCCGCGCTTCATGGAGATCGCCATCATGGCGCCGGTGATCAGGACCCCGGCGACGCCCGCCGCGGTGCCGGCCCAGGCGGCGATGCCGAGGACCTTGTTGACGGCGGTGACCAGCTTCTCCGGAGCCTCCCTCTCCGGACTGGGGACGTCCGACGCCAGGAACTGGTAGAGCAGAGCCTTGGTCATGTGATTCTCCTGTTGTATCTGTCATGAACGGCGCCGGAGCGGCCGGCGCCGGACGAAGGGGGCGGCGCCGCACGGAAGGCCGGGCCGGTGGGGGGAACGGGTCAGGGGTGGGCGCGGGTCACCCGATGAGGAAGTCCACGATCGAGAAAGCCGAGATGGCGACGACGCAGCCGCCGAGGACGAAGAACAGGCCGCGGAAGTAGGTCGCGCCCTCGCCGGGTTCACCACGCCGCAGCTGGAGGGCGAGCTGGGTGCCGATGATGATCACGCCCGCCACGGCGGCGGCCGACACGCCCCACATGAGGTAGCCGAGCAGGTCCAGGGCCCCGGCCTCGCCACCGGTCCCCCTGACGGTGGGGTCGAACCCCCCCTGGGGAATGAGGGTGCTGGGGTTGACGTGACCGGGGTCGTCCTCTGCCAGCGGGATCATCGCTTCGTCCCTTCGGCGAGGTCGGCCAGGGACCGGATCGCCCGGGGCGGGTTGGGCACGCTCTTGCCGGAGCGCCAGGCGGGCACCCACGGCAGCCGGTGGACGCGGGCCGCCGACCGCAGCACCCGTATCCGCCGGCCGAGCTTCATCGGCAGCCGTCCGGGCGCGTCGGCGACGAGCACGAGGGCCACCAGGCTGACGCCCTGCGGGTGGTTCTCCTTGCGCAGCGCGTCCAGCGCCCGCCCGGCCGCGCGCATGCCCGCGTGGTGGGTGCGCGCCACCAGCAGCACCCGGCCGGGTTCGCCCCGGGCCGGGTCGGGCCAACGGCGGCCCAGGTCCGCGCCGCCCAGCTCACGGGCGAGGGTGCTGGCGCCGGCGCCGCCGTGCGCGTTGACCCAGGAGACCCGGTAGCCCTGATGGGCCACCTGCTCGGGCGGCTCCGGCGCGACGGGCCAGTCCGTGGACCGGGCCGCGGCCTGCGCCTGAGCCTGCGGCCGGGCGGCGGCGGGCCTGACCCCGGCCGGCGCGTACGCGGTCGCGGGCGCGGCGGTCCTGGCCGGTGCGGCGGTCGCCGCCCGCGCGGCCGGTGCCGCGGGTGCGGGCGTCGTTGCCCGCGCGGCCGGTGGGGGCGTCGTCGCCGGTGGTGCGGGGGCCTGTTGAGCGGTCGGCCCGCGGACCCACATCTGGCGGTCGCCGGACACGCCCATGTGCGTTCACCTCTTCCCTCGTTCACCCTCGTTCGCAGCCGACGGACCCCGCGAGAAGCCGGATTGAACTGATCAGCCGTCGTGTCCGTTGCGGCCATCGAGTCGGCGGAGATCCGTCGGGCAGCCACTACGGGAAATCGGCGGCCGTGGTTCAAGACCTCGGCGGCCGGGTCCGCGCACGCGCGGAAGGGAGGGAGCGGGACGTGGCAGAAGGGTCAGGAGAGGGCGGGGGCATGAACCCGGTCGTGGTCGTCGCGGCCGCGGGCGGTGGTTCGGGGCTCATGGGCTGCATCGCGTTCGTGATGCTGATCGTCGTCGTCATCGGCGTGATCATCCAGTGCGCGATCGGCGTCCTGCTCTGGCCTCTGGTGCTGATCTGCCACATCTTCGGCTGCGGGGGCGGCGGGGGCGGGGGCGGCGACGACGGCGGGGGCGCGCAGGTCGACCAGGCCCAGATCGCCTCGGCGTACCAGAGCGACGGCACGGGCGAACTGGCCGTCGGCAGCGTCCCCGACGACCTCCTCGACACCATCAACAGCGCCGGCGCCGAGTGCTCGCAGATCGGCCCCATCGTCATCGCCGCGCAGATCCAGGCCGAGTCCGGCTGGAACCGGAGCCTGGTCGGCACGAACGGCGCCGAGGGCATCTCGCAGCTGCCGCCGGACAAGTTCAAGGAGTTCGGCAAGGACACCGACGACAACGGCAAGACGTCCGCCCTGGACGCCGAGGACTCGATCATGGCGCAGGGCAAGTACATGTGCTCGCTCTACGGGGACGTCAAGGACCTCATCGCCAACAACGTCGTCAAGGGCTCCCCCCTCGACCTGACCCTGACCGCGTACGACCTCGGGCTCGACGCGGTCAAGGAGGCGGGCGGGGTGCCTGATACGTCCCGTTCGCAGAGCTACATCTCCAGCATCCGCAGCCAGTTCGCGCTGTACGGGGGTGCGATCAAGCCGCCGGAGGGGTCGGCGTACCCGTCGATGTCGGCGTCGCCCTACCCGACCGCCGCCGGCACCCCGACGCCCCGGGGCACCCCGTCCGCCACCGCCACCGCCGAGTGACCGCACAGCGAGGAGACAACCCGTGTTCAGCAGACGCAATCGCCGGCACGAGCCCGCGCCGGACACCGCGGTCCCGACGCCGCCCGCGCCCTTCGAGGTGACGATCCGCCGGGACGGCAGCACGGTGTTCGCCGGCACGGAGTTGCCCGTCCCGCCGGGCGAGCCCGTCCACATCACGATCCTCGACACGCTCCAGCAGCACGCGCAGCTCCGGGGCGAGCCGGTGCAGGCCCTGATCCACGACCAGGGCGAGGAACTCCTCACCCACGTCCAGGTATCCCCAGACGGCTCCAGCCTCCTCCTGACAGAGCAAGAGTTCCCCACCCCCCTGGACACCTTCGCCTCCGGCCAACTCCAGCCGGGCGCGGGAGACTTCGGCTCCGCCGGGCTCCAGGCGGGGGAGGGGGACTTCGACTCCGGTGAACTCCAGCCCCGGGCGGGGAACTTCGACTCCGAGGGGATGTGGCCGGACCCGGGTCCCGAGGAGTGGGGGGTGGGGGGTCAGACGGGGCCGGGGGTGACGGCGACCTTCAGTCCGGCGCCGGTTCCGGCGCCTGCTCCGGTTCCGGCTCCGGTGCCGACGCCGGTTGCGGCGCCTGCTCCGGGTCCGGTTGCGCCGCCCGCGCCCGCTCCGGTTCCGGTGCCCGATCCGGTGCCGACGCCGGTTGCGGCTCCCGCGCCCGCTCCGGTTCCGGTGCCCGATCCGGTGCCCGCTCCGGCCCCGGTGTCCGATCCGGCCCCGACGCCGGTTGCGGCTCCCGCGCCTGCTCCGGTTGCGGCGCCTGCTCCGGTGCCCGCTCCGGCCCCGGCTCAGGTTGCGGCGCCCGCGCCCGCGCCCGCTCCGGCCCCGGCCCCGGCGCCCGCTCCGGTTGCGGCTCCGGTGCCCGCCCCGGTTCCGGTGGCAACTCCGGCCCCGACGCCGGTTGCGGCGCCCGCGCCCGCTCCGGTTGCGGCTCCGGGCTCGGCTCCGGTTGTGGCGTCAGCTCCGGTCCCGGCGCCCGTTCCGGTTGCGGCCTCGGGTCCGGTTGTTGAAAGGGAGTTCAGGCCGTCTGCTTCTGCTGGGCCCGCTCTGCTGGACCGGTTGGTGAAGGGCATCGGTGAGCCGGTCGCCGAGCCGGTTGCGGAGGAGGGGGAGGTGAGTGTGGTCGCCACCCCGGTTGCCGAACCGACGCCCACTCCGACGCCGTCCCTCACCGCCGGGCTCGCCTTGGTCGACCGTTTGGTCAACGCGGCGGGCGCGTCCCCGGAGCCCCTTGCGACGGGGGGCGAGGTCACTCCGGTGCATGCCGAGTCCTCTGCGACGGAGGCCGAGGTCGCTCCGGTGCATGCCGAGTCCCTTGTGGCGGAGGCCGAGGTCATGCCGGTGCATGCCGAGTCCCTTGTGGCCGAGGCCGGGGTCACGCCGGAAAGGGGCGCGGGGAACGGCGCGACCAGCCCCGACGGCGGGTCAGCCGAAGTCCCTCCGGTGCACGCCGAGTTCCGTGTGGCGGAGGCCGAGGTCACGCCGGTGCATGCCGAGTCCCGTGTGGCGGAGGCCGAGGTCACGCCGGAAAGGGGCGCGGGGAACGGCGCGACCAGCCCCGATGGCGGGTCAGCCGAAGTCCCTCCGGTGCACGCCGAGTCCCTTGTGGCGGAGGCCGAGGTCATGCCGGGAAGGGGCGCGGGGAACGGCGCGACCAGCCCCGACGGTGCCGCAGCCGAAGTCCCTCCGGTGCACGCCGAGCCCCCTGTGGCCGAGGCCGAGGTCGCCCCGGTGCACGCCGGGTTCCCTCTCGGTGAGGGCGAGGTCACGTCCGGCAGCGCTGCCGCAGGCGAACAGCCCGCCGTACCCGGCGAGTTCGCCGAACTCGTCGCCCAGATCGGCCGCGCCGTCGACGCGGAAGCGTTCGAGCGCGCCGCCGCGCTGGTCTTCCGCCTACGCGAACACACCGTCAGAGCGTTCGGCCCAGAACACCCGCACACCCTGGAAGCCCTCTCCCTGGAGGCATACGTCGCCCACCGAGGCGACAACCACCGCCTCGCCACCCTCACCTGCCTCGAACTCGCCCACCTCCGCTTCCGCCACGCCGACCCCCGCACCCGCGACGAACTGACCCGCGCCGTGGCCGCCTGGCGCCGCGTCGACGAGATGCCGTTCGCCCTCGAACACGGCAGAGCCCTCCTCGCCCTCTGGACCGAACTGACGCAACAGCAGCGGCCGACCCCGCAAGACACCGAATTGATGCGCCGCGTCAATCGACGTATACACGCCCTCGCCGCCGCCCCCGACGGCCACCAGACCGGCGTCGCCTGACACAAAGGTCCAGGCCAGGCCGGACGGAACGGCTCCGGATCGCACCGACCGCGCGACCACGGCCGTTCAGCCTGCCCAGCCCGCAACCCCGTTCACACCCGGCCGCGAGGAACCGGCGTCCACCGTCCGTCAATTCGACATGCAACGCCGCTCGCGACACTCCCGCACATCGGGCCCGCAGTACCCGGTCCCGAGACCTGACCGCCGACACCGGGGTCACGGAACGAGGGAGTACACAAGTTGAGCTGGACCGTGATGGGTTCCGCGGGAGCGACGGGTTCCCGGGAACGCGCGATGCGCACGTTGTACGAGGAGCATGTCGGAGGCCTGTACAGCTACGTCCTGCGGCTGCTGGGAGGCGACCGGCACCGCGCGGAGGACGTCGTGCAGGAAGCCCTGTTGCGCTGCTGGCGCACGCAGGAACTGGACGACGGGCAGTCGTTGCGGCCGTGGCTGTTCCGCGTCGCCCGCAACCTCGTCGTCGACGAGTACCGGTTGCGGATGGCGCGGCCGCAGGAGGTCGACGGCACGTTGTGGCTCGACGAGCTGTTGTCCGCGTCCGACGATGTCGACCAACTGCTCTCCTCGATGCTGTTGCAGGAGGCGTTCAAGCAGCTCTCCTCCAAGCACCGGGAAGTGCTGTACGAGACGTACTACACCGGGCGGTCGACCCGGGAAGCGGCACTCGTGCTCGGGGTTCCGCCGGGGACCGTCAAGTCCCGTCTGCACCATGCGGTGCGGGCGTTGCGGCTGGCGCTGGGGATTGTGGAGACGCCGGCTGCGGCGCCGGTCGGGGCGCGTGAGCAACTTCTTTTTGAACGGGCCGCTGCGTGACGCTGGCCGCGTAGCGCTGGCCGCGTTCAGGTGACCGGGTGGCGGGCGGGGCGGTCCCAGGACCGGGGGGTTGGCCGGGGTGGCGTGGGGTCCTCCGCGGGGGGCGGTTCGGGTGTGGTGCGGGTCGATTGCAGCCACGAGGGGGGCTCGATGGTGGGGTTGGCCTCGTCCTCAAGCGCCGGACGGGCTGGTTGATGCTGGCCTGCGTTTGCCGTTGACGCACCAGACCTGGGGGCTGCGCCCCCAGACCCCGCTTCGGCCTGGACGGCCTCGTCCTCAAGCGCCGGACGGGCTGGTTGATGCTGGCCTGCGTTTGCCGTTGACGCACTAGACCTGGGGGCTGCGCCCCCAGACCCCGCTTCGGCCTGGACGGCCTCGTCCTCAAACGCCGGACGGGCTGGAATTGGCTGGCCTGCGTTTGCCGTTGAGGCACCAGACCTGGGGGCGCTGCCCCCAGACCCCCGTTCGGCCTGGACGGCCTCGTCCTCAAACGCCGGACGGGCTGGTTGATGCTGGCCCCCGCCCGTAAGAGCCCCGGAGTTGCTCGGCCCGGCATCCCCAAGCTCCCCCCGAGGGGGCCCCGGACGGGCCGGAGTCGCCCCCACCGGCGTCGAAGCCCCCAGCCCCCCGGCGCCCGGGGTCTCCCCCCGTACCCCCTCCAAGTGCGCCTGATACCGCAGCGCCTCCGTCAGTGCCCCCGCGCCCTCGCCCGGGATCTGGTTGCGCATGCGGATGATGCCGAAGCCGGCCGCGAGGGCCTCGTCCAAGTCCGTTATCTGGAGCCAGAGGGTGACCGCGCGGGCCGCCGCGGACTCGGCGTTCTCGTGGGCGCCCTGGTAGAGCCAGCGTTCGGCGACGTCGCGGAAGAGGCGTACGCCGCCCGCCGTGTCGCCCAGGAGCGCGGTGATGCGGGCCCAGACCTCGCGGATGCGCAGCGCGTCGGGGTGGGAGATGCCCAGGGCGGCGGAGGCCCGTTCGTCGAGGCGGGCGGCGAGTTCGGCGGCGGCGTCCACGCGGCCCGCCTCCAGGTGCTCCGCGACCAGCGCCAGCGCGGGCGAGAACGCCCCGGGGTCGGGTTCGGCGGCTGCCTTCGACACCGATGACGCCGTTGCCGACCTGTTCTTCCGGGACAGCCGGGAGAGCTTCGGAGCCGGGGCGGGGGGCGCCGTGGGCGTCGTTGTCGTCGTTGTCGTCGGCCTGGGGTCTTGATTCTCCCCTCCCTTGTCCCTCCCCTTCTCCTTGGCTTTTCCTTTCGCCTTTTCTGCTTTTTCCGCTGACTTGTCTCTGCGTTTGCGGGGTTGTGGGGGTGTTGGGGCTCCCGTCAGTTCGCCTACCGAGCCGTCGGGGGTCACCACCAGGAGCCAGACGGTGCCGTCCGCCTCCGTGGCCTGCGCGCGGACCGGGCGGCCCAGGCGGGCGGAGGCCTCGGCCACGGCGCCGATCGCCGCGCCCCGGTGCGCGTGCGTGGCCGACGGCACCAGCGGGCCCGCGGCGTCGACCCGGCCGTCGGCGTACACGGTCAGCGTGTAGGCCGGCCAGCCGGGTACGTCGGCGGCGTCGTAGGTCGGGTGCGTCACGGTCTCCTCCGGGAGATGGGCGGGCGGCGTCCTGGCGGGCCCGCTACTGAAGCCGGACGCCCGCCACCTGCCACGCCTTGCCCGGGCCGGTACGGGTCAACTGAACGTACACGGCGAGCGCGTCGGCCTTCCCCGTCCACTGGTCGCGGCCGTGCGGGGTGGTCGTGACGATCCACTGCCGCCACGCCTCGGTCCCGGTGTCCGGAGGCCGCGCCGCGTCGTCCGCCGCCGACAGCGCGACGGTGGTGTAGGCGCGGTGCCCCGCCCACTCCCGCCACTGCGCGCTGCTCACCGAACCGCCTTGCTGGGACCGGAGTTGGAGCCCGTACTCGGCGGTGAGCCAGCCCGCGTCGGCCGCCCGCACCCCGGCCGCCACCGGACCGCTGTCGACGGTGGTGTCATACGTCCACAACGCCTTCAACGCGCCCTTGCTCACCGCGTCCGCGTCGGTCCGTTTCACGTCGGCCGCCTGCGGGACGCCCCCCTTCGGCGTGCCCGTGGAGCGGACCGGCACGGTCGGGGACGCGTCCGCGTCGGTCGGCGTCGGATAGGGGCCGGTGCCGGAGGCCGCCGGGTGGGACGCGGTGGCGCCCGCCGTGCCGGGAACGTCGGTGTCCTGGCCGCCGCAGGCCGTGACGGTGAGCGTGAGGACAAGGGCCAGCGCGGAGGTCGCGACGGCGCGCCTGCTGCTGGGGTGGATCATCCGAACCGCCTTATTTTCTGGGGCTTCGAGGTGTAGTACGCGTCGTTCAGGTCGCTGATCTTGACGACGTCCCCGGTCTTCGGCGCGTGGATGAACTGGCCGCCGCCGATGTAGATGCCGATGTGGTCGTAGCTGCCGTGCAGCGCGAACCCGATGACGTCACCGGGGCGGATGTCGGCGCGGTCCACCGACTCGCCCGCCGTGACCTGGAGTTGGGAGACCCGGGGCAGGATCAGCGTGCCGCCGCTGGCCTGGTAGACGGCGTTCTGGACCAGGCTGGAGCAGTCGAAGCCGACCGTGTTCGCACCCTGCGCGAAGCCGAGCCCGGGGCCCTCGACCCCGCCGCCGCCCCACGAGTACGGCGTACCGAGCCACTTGCGCGCCGCCGCCACCACCCGGTCCCCGAACGCCCCGCCCGTCTCGCCCGACGTCTCCCCGGACGGTTCACCGGTGCTGGTGCTGGTCCCCGTCGCCGTGCCGGTGCCCGTGTAGCGGCCCATCGCCTCGATGATCCGCACCACATACGCCTGCGTCTCCGGGTACGGGGGCACCCCGCCGTACTGCTGGACGGCGCCGGGCCCGGCGTTGTAGGCGGCCAGCATCAGCCGGGTGACATCCGCGCCGCTGGGCGCCGCGTCCTTCACCTTGTCGGCGAGCCAGCAGTCGTAGCGGGCCTGCGTCATGATCGCGTCGCCGGGGGTGAACGGGTCCGCCACCCCGTCGGGTTCGGCGCTGCCGTCCTTCCCGGCCGCGTCCACGCCCCACGTCGCCCACGTCCCCGGGATGAACTGGCTGAGCCCCTGCGCCTGCGCCGGGCTCACCGCCTTCGGGTTCCAGCCCGACTCCGCCTCGATCTGGGCGGCCACCAGCGGCGCGCTGACCTCGGGGCAGAGCTGCCCGGCCTGTTCGACCCACGACGCGTACCCGGACGGGATCTTCTGCGCGTCCAGCGTCGTCGCGAACCCCTCGGTGACCGTGTCCTGTTCCTGGCCGACGGCTCCCAGCACGGAGAGCCCGATCAGGCTGCCGACAAGACCAAGGACGGACAGTCCCGTCACCAGCACCGTCGAACGCGCCTGCGCGCTGTGGCCGACCATCTGTGCCCCCTCGCCGCTCCCCCCGGACATGCGTGGGGCAGGCGTGGGCGCAGCCCAACTAGCCCTGTATGTCCGGCTTCTTAATACTCGTCACGTATTGCGGTTTATCAACTCATATGTATGATGGGCGCGTTGAGTCGGAACTCGAAGGAGCTGCCATGGCAGGGGATGTGCCGGTGCTCAATCCCTGGTTGCCGCAGTCGCGCCCTTCCGGGGGCACCAACGGGAAACCGGGCCGAACGGTTCAGGAGCAGGCGGTGGAACTGACCGGGCCTTCCGCGCCCCAGGGCCCCGGCGTGCCGCCCCCGGAGCGCGGGCTGCCCGTCGCACCGCCACACCCCGGCCTCGGTCAGGCCTGGTGGTGGCTCGGCGTGCACGGCGGCGCGGGTGTCACCACCCTGGAACAGGCGGTACCCGGCGGCCTCGACGCGGGCCGCGCCTGGCCGTTCTCGGCCCGTACCCAACGGGTCGTCCTGGTCGCCCGCTCCAGCGCGAACGGCCTCAAGGCGGCGGGGCTCGCCGCCCAGCAGTGGGCCTCCGGCACCGTCGCCGGGGTCGAACTGCTCGGCCTGGTCGTCGTGGCGGACGCGCCCGGACGCCGCCCCTCGGTGCTGCGGGACCGGGTACGTCTGGTCTCCGGCGCGGTGCCCCGGCTGTGGGAGATCCCCTGGGTCGAACCCTGGCGCCTGGGCGAGTCCCCGCACGCCCACCTCCCCAAGGAGTGCGCCCCGCTGACCCGCGACCTCACCCGCCTGATCCAACCCGCCTGACTCCCCCAAGCCCCCAAGCACCCCAAGCCCCCAAGCACCCCAAGTCCCCATAGCTCTGTAACGCCCTGCATAGGAGGGCCAGTTGTCCAGCCTGTTGGCGGCCACCGTGGACGCCGCACCCCACCTCGCCCACCTCGCGGCCGCCGGCCAACCCTCGGGCGTACCGGACGTCGGCGCGGGCGAGGCGCCCCCGGGGGCCGAGGGCCTCCTCACGGTGCTGCGCTGGGTGGCCTGGTCGGTCACCGCCCTCTGCGTCGCCGGCATCTTCGGCGTCGCCGCCCGCATGGCCGTCGACCACTCCAAGGGCGGCGGCCGAGAACACGTCCGAGGCCTGGGCTTCGTCCTAGGAGCCTGCCTCCTCATAGGCTCAGCCTCGGGAATAGTCAGCGCCCTGATCTAGGGGTCCTGTTGTGGGAGACCCGAACCTCTGGCTGAGCGCCGCGCCCGGCTTTCTGCCTTCGAGCGCGAGGGCCCACACCAACCGGTGCCCCCGCCACAGCCCACGAACACAGAGCCAAGCTGAGCCGGGACGGGCGGAGTCTTTCGCTTCTAGGAGCGGGGGAGCGGGGCGGTACCGATGGCGACCGGCGGCTCCGCCGCAGGGGCGCACCCCCTCCACCGGCCGACAGCTTTCCACGCACCGATCCCCCCACCGGCCGATAAGGGGCGCGGGGCTGTATCGATCTGCGGCTCCGCCGCGGGGCGCGACAAGCCCCCACCGGCCGAAAGTTCCCCCACAACCGATCCCCCCACCCCCTGCTTCTAGGGGCGCGGGGAACTGCGCGACAAGCCCCCACCGGCCGCAAGTCTCCCCACAACCGATCCCCCCGCCCCCTGCTTCTAGGGGCGCGGGGAACTGCGCAAAACCCCCCACCGGCCCGCGGCGACCCACACACCGAAACCACAGACCACCCCCCCCCGACCAGCAGAAGGGCCACTGACATGGCAGAGCCCGCCGCAGGCGGCCCCGCCCCGGAAGACCCCCGCAGCCCCTGGCTGAGAACCAGCTTCGTCATGGCCGCAGCCTTCGTAGGCTTCATAGCCGTCATCGCCGCAGCCGTGGTCTTCACCTCCAGCGGCAACGGCGAGGCCGCAGAACCCGCAACCCCCACCGACCCGGCAACGCCGACCACCGGCACCGGCACAGGTACCGGCAAGGGCACAGGCACCGGCACGTGCCCCACCCTGCCCACCGCCCAGCAGGCGGTACCGACCGCCGCCCCCACCGGCATCACCTGGACCCTCTTCGACGCCGTAGCCCTCCCCGCGTCGAAGACCGCAGGCCCGGCCATCACGACCGGCGACGTGGCCCGCTGCTACGCGCACACCCCGGTAGGGGCCCTGCTCGCGTCGAGCCAGATCAGCGTCCGCTACCTCGCCGCCGGCGACTGGCAGACCGTCACCCGCACCCAGACCCTCGGCGCCGGACGCGACACCTACCTCGCCGACCGCGCCGCCGCAGAGCAGACCGCCGAGCCCGGCGACAGCCCCACGCACGGGCAGATCGCCGGGTTCCGGTTCGTCACGTACCACGACACCACCGCCGTTGTGGAGACCGTCTGGCGGTTCCCGGACGGGACGTTGCAGGCGGCCACGACGACGGTGTTGTGGCGGGACGGCGACTGGCGGCTGGAGTTCCCGGCCGATCCGGCCGCTCCGACCCCGGTCGACTCGGTCGCCGGATACGTCTCCTGGGGAGGAGTCTGATGGCGGGCTGTGACTTCGGCTGGGTCGCCCCGACCGTCGGCGGCTACTGCGTCGGCGACGGCAGCGGCACCTCGCCCAAGAACCTCGGAAGCAGCGGCTTCGACGAGATCGCCAACGACGCGGCGAAGGCGGCGAGTACGACCGTCAAGGCGCTCGGCAGCGCCTGGATGGACCTCGGCACACCCGACCTCGGCGCGGACAGCGGCCCGGTGGCGCTGCTGCGCGGCTCCACGCTGTGGTTCACGTCGTTCACCGCCGTGCTCTGTCTGCTGATCGCGGCCGGTCACCTGGCCTGGCAACGGCGCAGCGACCCGGCCCGGCAGGCCTTGCAGGGGCTGCTCAACCTGGTCGTGGTGTCGGCGGCCGGGGTCGCCACCGTCAACCTGCTGGCGGTCGCGGGCGACCGGTTCAGCGTGTGGATCATCGACCGGTCCACCGGCTGCGAACAGATCAGTTCGACCGGCGAGCCGGTGGCCGCGTGCGTGGCGGAGTTCGACAAGCGGACGTCGGCGATGCTGGCGCTCGGCGGCACCGACTCGTCGTTCCTGGTGCTGGTGATGGCGGTGCTCGTGATCGTGGCGAGCATCGCGCAGATCGCCCTGATGATCATGCGGATGGCGATGCTGGTCATCCTCAGCGGCACCCTGCCGCTGTCGGCGGCGGCCAGCACGACCCCGACCGGGCGGGTGTGGTTCCGCAGGTCGGTGGGGTGGCTGCTGGCGTTCGTGCTGTACAAACCGGCGGCGGCCGTGGTGTACGCGGCGGCCTTCTCGATGGCCGGGCAGCAGCAGGACAACCAGGTCGTCTCCATGGTCTCCGGCGTCGTCCTGATCGTGCTGGCCTGTTTCACGCTGCCCGCGCTGATGCGGTTCGCCGCGCCGGTCGTGCAGGCGGCCGTGTCCGGGTCGGGCCGGGGCGCCAAGGCCTCGTCGGCCGCCGCGTCCGGGCCCGCGTCGGCGGCCTCCGGCGCGCTCGCCGTTCCGCATCTGCGCGGGCTCGCCGCCGGGCGGTCGGTCTCCGGGGCCGCCGTGGGCGCCGACCACGCGGGCGGCGGGCGCGGCCGGTTCGCGCAGGGCGCCGCCACCGGACGCCGGTCGCCGGTGTCCGGCGCGACGACCGCGGGCCACGACCCGCAGGCCGACGACGCCGGGCGGACGCCCGCCGACGGCCACCCCCACTCGGGCGACGGCCACGAGGCACCCGTGACGGTGCCCGACCGGTCGCCCCTCGATCAGCAGGAGGAGTCCCGTGGCAGCCATTGACGCCACCCCCCGCACCTACGGCAACTTCCGCAAGCCCCGCACCTCCGGCCTGCGCGGTCTCTCCCTCGGGGCGACCATGCTGCTGTTCGCCGGTCTGATCGCCGTCGTGCTGGCCACCCTGGCCTCCGTGTGGGCCGCGCTCGCCCTGGCGGTCGTGCTGGTGCTCGCCACCGCCCCGCTCGCGTTGAAGGACCGGCACGGCCGCACCCTGATGCAGCGCGGCGCGGTCCGCCTCGCCTGGTGGCGCACCACCTCGGCGGGCGGCCACCTCTACCGCTCGGGCCCGACCGGCCGCACCGGCGGCAGCTGCCAACTCCCGGGCCTGGCAGCCGAGTCCACGGTGACCGAGGCGCAGGACGGCTACGGGCGGCCGTTCGCGATGATCTCCATCCCGTCCACCGGGCACCACGCCGTCGTCATCTCCTGCGACGCCGACGGCGCCGCCCTCGTCGACGAGCAGCAGGTCGACACCTGGGTCGCGCACTGGGGCCAGTGGCTGTCCGCGCTCGGCGCCGAACCCGGCCTCGCCGCCGCCAGCGTCACCGTGGAGAGCGCCCCCGACTCCGGGGTCCGCCTGCAACAGGAGATCGCCGCCAACACGGCTGACGGAGCACCGGAGTTGGCGTCGGCGATGCTGCGCGAGGTGCTGGCCGCCTACCCCGCGGGGTCGGCCCAGATCACCACCCGGATCGCGCTCACCTACTCCGGCGCCGCCCGCCCCGGGCAGCCCCGGCGCAGCGCCGAGGACATGGCCCTGCACATCGGCACCCGGCTCCCCGGACTCACCGCAGGCCTGTCCATGACCGGCGCCGGAACGGCCGTTCCGATGACCGCGACCGAACTCGCCGAGGCCGTCCGCGTCGCCTACGACCCCACCGTGTCGTCCCTCGTCGAGGAGGCGCGGGCGACCGGCGGCACCGGGCTGACCTGGGACCAGGCGGGTCCGATGGCCGCCCAGGAGGCCTGGGACCACTACCGGCACGACGGCGCCTACAGCGTGACCTGGGCGATGACGGAGGCCCCGCAGGGCGAGGTGTTCTCCAACGTCCTCACCTCCCTCGTCCAGCCCAACCGGGACATCGCCCGCAAGCGCATCACCCTGCTCTACCGCCCGCACACCCGCGCCGAGGGCGCCCGCGTCGTCCAACAGGACTACAAGAACGCCCTGTTCAACGCCCAGCAGTCGCAGATCGGGCAGGCCCGCGACGACGCCGAGGTGAGCGCCGCCCGCCGGACCACCGAGGAACAGGCCCAGGGCCACGGCGTGATCCGGTTCGGCATGCTCATCACCGCGACCGTCGGCTCGGCCGCCGACCTGCCCAAGGCCGCCGCCGCCGTCGACAACCTCGCGCCCGCCGCCCGCATCGCGGTGCGCCCGGTCTACGGCTCGCAGTCGGCGGCGTTCGCGGCGGCCCTCCCGCTGGGGCTGGTGCTGCCGCTGCACACGGCGCTCCCGCAGACGGTCCGCGACGTGATGTGACCCGCACGGACGTATCCGACGGCGGCCCCGGCTGAACCCGGCTGAACCCGGCCGTATCCGGCCCGCCCGTCAACTCGCACCGTCATCTCGTCCGCCAACTCGCTTGATCGCAAGGGAAGTTCGATGGCATCGAAGACCAAGGAACCCCGCCAGGCGCGGCCCACGGCCCGGGGCTGGCCCGGCGCGGGCGGCGGCATGGTCGGCTATGTCGACCCCGCCCCCGAGTGGCGCGGCACCTCCGTGCAGGTGTGCGGCCTGTGGCCGTTCGGCGCGGGCGCCGGTACCCCGATGGTGGGCGTGCCGCTCGGCCGTGACCTCGACTCCGGGGCGACGGTCTGCTGCGACCCGGTGTCCTGGTTCACCCGCACCGGGCTGCTCGCCAACCCGTCGATGTTCGTGCTCGGCCGCCCCGGGCTCGGCAAGTCGACGGTGGTGCGCCGGATGGCCCTCGGCCTCGCGGGCTACGGCGTCCACCCGTTGATCTTCGGCGACCTCAAGCCCGACTACACCGACCTGATCCGGGCCATCGGCGGCCAGGTCATCAGCCTCGGCCGGGGGCGCGGCAACCTCAACGTCCTCGACCCCGGCGAGTCCGTGCAGGCCGCCGCCCGCCTCACCGGGGACGCCCGCCACCGGCTGCTCGCCGACATCCACGGGCGGCGCCTGCACATGGTGTCGGCGCTGATCACCATCCTGCGCTCGGCGCCCCCGACCGACCGCGAGGAGACGATCCTCTCGGCCGCCCTGAACGTCCTCGACGACCGGCACGGCCCCGACCGCATCCCCGTTCTCGGCGACCTCGTCCAGGTCATCAAGGACGCCCCGGAGTCCGTGCGCGCGGTGGCCCTGGACCGGGGTGACATCGACCGCTACCGGGACATCACCGAGAACCTGGAGGCGTCGTTGATGGCGCTGCTCGGGGACGGGCGCCTCGGCGGCACCTTCGCCAGCCCCACCACCGAGCCCATGAAGCTCGACCGGCCGGTCTGCTTCGACGTCAGCGGCATCGACGACAGCGAGCAACTCCTGCAAGCCGCCGCCCTGTTGTCGTGCTGGTCCTACGGGTTCGGCGCGGTCTCCGCCGCCCACGCGCTGGCCGACGCGGGCCTGGAACCGCAGCGCAACTACTTCCTCGTCATGGACGAACTCTGGCGGGTCCTCCAGGCCGGGCGCGGTCTCGTCGACCGGGTCAACGCCCTCACCCGGCTCGACCGGCAGCGCGGGGTGGGCCTCGCGATGATCACCCACAGCCTCGACGACCTGCTCGCGCTGCCGACGGAGGAGGACCGCACCAAGGCCAAGGGGTTCGTGGAGCGGGCCGGGATGGTCATCTGCGCGGGCCTGCCGCCCGCCGAGATGCCGCAGCTCTCCCAGGTCGTCGAGTTGACCGAGGCCGAGAAGCGGCTCCTGGTCGACTGGTCCACGCCGCCCGCGTGGGACGGCGCGAGCGGCCGCAACGGCACTCCGCCGGGGCTCGGTAACTTCCTCATCAAGGTCGGCAGCCGTCCCGGCATCCCCCTCCACGTCGACCTCACGGCAGCGGAACTCGCCGTCAACAACACCAACAAACGCTGG
Source organism: Streptomyces sp. NPDC091279 (assembly GCF_044757465.1). Taxonomy (NCBI): domain Bacteria; kingdom Bacillati; phylum Actinomycetota; class Actinomycetes; order Kitasatosporales; family Streptomycetaceae; genus Streptomyces; species Streptomyces sp. NPDC091279. The sequence continues at coordinate 257,533 of NZ_JBIVVA010000012.1, forward strand.
ACCAACATGACCCAGAGCTGACCCACCCGACACACCAAGGCGCCGCCGACATCCGGGGGGATGCCGACGGCGCCGGGGTGGGCTACTTCCGCTTCTGCTTGCCCTTCTTGTCAGAGCCGGTGAGGTGGTCCCGGGCCGCCTGACGGGCGCCGCGCTCGCTGGGAGCCTCCATGTGGCGCCTCCCAGAGCCGGCGGCCGATGACTCCGCCGCGTATCCCTGGGTGTAGGCGGTGGCGTTGGCCGGGTTGGTGGTGTACGTCGACGAGGAGTAGGAACCGACGGGGCTGGTCGGGCGGCCGTACCCGCCTCCCTGGGTGTACCCGCCTCCCCCTTGCGTGTAGGACACCGTCGACGGGGTGGTGCTCCAACTCGACACCGCGACCGGATTCTGCCCGTACATCTGCTGCTGGTTGGTGTAGTTCACCGGCGGGAGGGAATTGCGCATGTCCTGCATCCCGAAGGAACCCTGCGAGTTCGAGTTCGAGTAGTCCACCGAGGAGTTGCCCTGGCCGCCCACCTGGTAGCCGAGGACCGGATTCTGGGGGTGCATGTACGGCCTCGTGTTGGCCCGTTCCTCAGCGCTGGGCATGAACGCCTCCAGCGTCGCCGCACCGCCGGCCGCGTAGGTGCCCACCGAGTTGAACACCTCGCCGGTCTTCGACGAGGGAGTGACCGCGTTGCCGATGTTGCCGACGCCCGCGACGGCGTGCAGGCCGACGGCGGCGAGTTCCGTCTTGTCGATCCGGGCGCCCGCCCGCCACTGGTTCGCCAGGTGCAGGACGTCCTTGAGGACCGCGCCGCCCTGGAACGCCGCACTCGCGCCGTTCACGATCCGACCGGTCAGGCTGTTGGCGTCGAAGAACTTGTTGATGAGGCCGGGGACGACCGTCGGGATGGCGTTGACGATACCGACGGTGACCCGCTTCGCGGTGGGGGAGAGCCGTTCGCTGAAGCGCTTGGCGCTCGGGCTGAATCGCTCGATGGCCCCGTGGACCCCGTAACTGTGGTCCCTGCTGACCCGCACGGGTACGGCGTAGAACTCGTCGACCCGCTGGCCGTTGACGGACCGGACGTGAACTCCGAAGTTCCCCGATTCCAGGTCCGGCGCGTTCGCCGGCACGGAATTGGCAGGCGCCTCGGAGAGCGCCGTCACCTGTTCCGTGGTGTAGACCGTGCGCCCCTTCTTGTCCTTGACCTTGTTTCCCTTCCTGTCCCGCTGCGCGACCTCGACGTTCTGGTCGGTGATGTCGACGGAGTAATAGGAGTTGACGGACCTGTTGGAGCTGGCGTTGGAACTGCCCTGTGACCCTGTGGGGCTGTTGTCACGTGCCACTGTTCTCACCCATTTCCGAGGGGGTGCGCGCTCCTCGCGGAGCCTGGGGCGGCGCCGGCGATGACGCCGTCGACCGGTACTGACACCCGGTCGGGAGGCACAACGCGTCGGTCACGCCACCGGTTCAATCCGGCCAACGCCCGGTGAACCGCCCGAGGGTGCCGTACGTGTCGTTCCCGCACCCCTGGAACGGCCGTGTCGAGGCCGCCGAGCAGAAAGCAGGACGGCATGTCCATCGAGACGCCCGAACTCCCGCCGTTGGGACAGGAATTGAGCACCGCTCAGGAGCCGGCTGAGAAGCCCAAGAGTCCGCCGCACTTCATCCTCTACAAGGAGGGCGCCGAGTACGGCGAGGCGCTCAGAGGCCTGACGCTGTGGGCGCACCACGTGCTGCTGCCGGTCTACGGCCGTGAGGTCAGCTCCGGTGCCCCCTGGTGCTCGCGGTGGTGGGAACACCCCGAGGCGGTCGCGCTGTTGCACGGCCTGTGGCTGGCGTGGGGCGACCTCACCGGACCCGGCACGGACATGCGCGGGCCCGCCGACTGGCACCGCGACTACCTGAACCCGGTGCTGAACTCGCTGCGCGACCAGCAGGGCCCCTTCGCGGGCTGCAAGCCGGGCAGCCACCGGGCCAAGGAGATACCTCCCGTCGACGCGATGGACCCGTTCGGCCCGCCGCCGGGGGTCTGACCGGGGCGGCGGCGGGCCGGGGTTCAGGCGGGCCGGGGTTCAGGCGGGCGGGTCGCTGTGCCGGTCCAGCGACCGGCGGACCGTCTCCGCGTCCGGGTGCTCGGCCTCCTCCAGCAGGGCGAGGGCGTCGAGCCAGGCGTCACGGGCCGGTTCCGGCCGCCCGGCGGCGGCGTGCGCGTCCCCGATGTGGCGCAGGGTGCCCGCCTCCAGGAAACGGTCGCCCATCTCGCGGCAGAGTTCCAGGGCGCGGGCGTACGCCCCGAGGGAGGCGTCGTGATGGCCGAGCCGGTGGTGGGCGTACCCGGCGCAGTCCTGGGCGATGGCCTCGGCGCTGGGGTCGCCGATCTCCTGCTGGAGCGCGATGGCCTTCTCGCAGTGCTCCAGGGCGCGTTCGGGGTCACCGAGCAGGATGTACGTCCAGCCGACGTCGGTGAGGACGCCCGCCTCTCCGGCCCGGTGGCCGTGGCGCAGATACAGCGCGTGGGCCTCCTCGAAGTGGCGCAGGGCTTGCAGGTGTTCTCCTTCGACGTTGGTGAGGCGGCCGAGCCTGCGGTGGGCGAGGGCCTCACCGATGCGGTCGCCGCTCTCCTGGAACAGCACCAGTGCCCGTTCCAGATGGACCCGCGCGTCGTGCCGTTGCCCGAACCGGTGGTGGCTGAAGCCGAGCGAACGGTGCGCGTGGGCCTGGCCGACCGGGTCCCCGAGGGCGACGGCGCTGGCGAGCGCGGTGCGGTTGATCTCCAGCAGGTCGCGCCAGTAGCCGAGCCGGTCGAGGTACAGCTCCAGGGAGAACGCGGTGCGCCAGGCGTGGTCCTGGAAGCCGTGCGCGGAGGCGTTCTCGACGACCGCCCGCAGTACCTGGAGTTCGGCCCGCAGCCAGGCGGTGGCCTGCTTCTTGCCGCGGAAGGTGAGCGGGGTGCTGCCCGCCGAGGGGAGCGGCAGGTCGATGCTCTCGCGGGACGGGCCGAGGGTCAGGGACGCCTGGTGGGCGCTGTGCAGATAGTGGTCGTACATGCGGTGCAGCGCGGCCCGGCGGTCGGGCTCGGTGTCCTCGTCCTCGGCGAGTTCGGCCGCGTAGGCGCGCAGCAGGTCGTGGAAGCCGAAGCGGCCGGGTGACCGTTCGGTGATGAGGCTGGCGCCGGTCAGCTCGGCGAGCAGGGCGCGGGCCCGCCGGGCGGCCACCCCGAGCAGGGCCGCCGCCGCCGACGCGGTGATGTCGGGCCCCGGGTGCAGGGCGAGCCGCCGGAACAGCGCCGCCGCCTCCGGTTCGAGCAGCCGGTACGACCACGAGAACGCGGCCCGCGCGTCGGTGTGCGCGTCCCCGCCCGTGAACGCGTCCAGGCTGCCGTGGTCGGCCCGCAGCTCGGCGGCGATGTCCGCGAGCCGGAAGCCGGGGTGCAGGGCGGCCCGGGCGGCGACGATGGCGAGGGCCAGCGGCAGCCGGGCACAGCGGGCGACGATGTCCTCGGCGGCCTCCGGCTCGGCGTCCACCCGGGCCCGCCCCAGCCGCCGCACCAGGATGGCGTGGGCCTCCTCGGCCGTCGGCAGGCCCAGGGTGAGCGGATGGGCGCCGTGCCCGGCCACCAGGCCGCTCAGCCGCCGCCTGCTGGTGACGATGACGAGGCAGCCGGCCGCGCCGGGCAGCAGCGGACGCACCTGTTCGGTGTCACGGGCGTTGTCGAGCAGGATCAGCACCCGGCGCCCGGCGAGCACGCTGCGGTACAGGGCGGCCTGCGCGTCGAGGCCCTCCGGCACCGCGTTGGGGGCGACCCCGAGGGCGGTGAGGCAGGACTCGATGGCGGCCGACGGGTCCATGACGGCCCGGTCCTGGTCGTAGCCGCGCAGGTTGACGTAGAGGCTGCCGTCGGGGAAGTGGTGGGCGACCCGGTGGGCCCAGTGCACGGCGAGGCTGGTCTTGCCCGCCCCGGCCATGCCGTCGACGACCCCGATGACCGGCGAGTTCTGCCCCTGAGCACACGTCAGCAGACCGTCCGCGCGCAGCAGTTCGCTCTGGCGGCCGGTGAACAGGGGCGAGTCGGCGGGGAGTTGGGACGGGCGGACGACGTCGGACGGCTGAGCCCCGCCCGAAGAGTCCGACCGTGTGCCCGCTCTCGTGTCCTGCCGGGTGTCCTGGCGGGCGTTCTGCCGGGTGTCCGGTGGGATGTCCTGCCCGGTCTCCGGCCGCCGGTCGGAGCGGATGTCCGGCCGGGTGCGCGGGCGCGAGGTCTCGCGGGGCGGTGGCGCGAGGTAGGGGGCGTCGGCCAACAGGCCCGCGTGCACGGCCCGGAGGGCGGGTCCCGGCTCCACGCCGAGTTCCTCGACGAGGACGCGCCGGGTGCGTGCGTACGCCTCCAGGGCCTCGGCCTTGCGCCCCGAGCGGGCGAGCGCGATCAGCAGCAGCTCGGAGAGGCCCTCCCGCAGCGGGTGGGCGTCGCGCAGCGCCAGCAGTTCCGGCAACGCCGTCTCGTGCAGCCCCAGGTCGAGTTCGCAGCGCAGGCAGTACTCCAGGGCGGTCAGCCGCTGTTCGGCCAGCCGGTCCCGGGAGGCCCGCGCGTAGGGGCCCGGCACCCCGGCCAGCGGCGTGCCCTGCCAGGAGGCCAGGGCGTCCCGCAACAGCCGGACGGCGGCGTCGAGTTGACCGGCGTCCCGGTAATGCCTCGCCTGGGCGACGGCGTCCTCGAACTCGTCGACGTCGCTCAGGACCGTGTCGGTGCGCAGCGTGTACCCGCGTCCGGCGGAGACCACGACCTGGAACTGGTCACCGGCCGCCCGCTCGGGTTCGAGGAGCTTGCGCAGCCGGGAGACATAGGTACGGACCACCGGGACGGCGCCGACCGGGGGAGCGTGTCCCCAGACCCCGTCGACGAGGGTGGAGATGTCGACCGAGCGGCCCCGGTGCAGCAGCAACAGGGCGAGCAGCGCCCGTTGTTGGGGTCCCCCGAGGGGGAGTTCGCGCTCTCCGTGCCAGGCCCGCAGGGGGCCGAGCAGCGCGAACCTCAAGGAAACCGGAGTCTTGTCCTCCATATTGCTCACCGTAGTCATCGCGTATGAGGATTCCGTGAGTTCGGGCCGGGAGATCAAATGAACCGTTCTCGCCTCTCTTCCGTGTCAAGGGCGACCCCGACCACCGGGGACCACCGGCCGAACGTGCTGGTGCGGACCACGGAGCACGCCATGACCACAGCGCAGCGGCAGGGACGCCCGGGGCGTCGGCTACCCCGCTCCGGGTCCCGTGGCGGCGCCGTCGAGGGCCCGCAGCCGTTCCCGCATCCGCGTGGCGTCCGGATGGTCGGACTCCTCGAAGATGGTCAGGGCCCGGCGCCAACTGGTGCGCGCCGACTCGGGTTCGCCCCACTCGTGGTGGACGTCGCCGAGATGGCCGAGGGTGTGCCCCTCGCCCCACCGGTTGCCGACGTCCCGGTGCGCCTCGATGGCCTGGTAGTAGTGCTTGATGGCGTCGTCCTGATGGCCGAGCCGGTGGTGGATCGTGCCCAGGGTGTCCAGGGTGATGCCCTCGACCCAGCGGTTGCCGATGGTCCGCAGCACGGTCATCGCCTCCTCCAGGTGGGCCATCGCGTCGTCGAAACGGCCCAGGCGCTGGTACGCGTCGCCCAGGTTGAGCAGCACGATCCCCTCGCCCCAGGTGCTCTTGAGGTACCGGTCGACCACCAGCGAACGGCGCGAGTACTCCACCGACCGGTCCAGGCGCCCGGTCTGGAGGTACAGGTTGCCGAGGTTGCCCAGACAGAGCGCGCGGCCCTGGAGGTCGCCCCGGTCCCGGTGCAGGACCATCGCGTGCCGGACATGGTCGATGGCCTCCTCGTAGCGGTGCACCATCGCCAGCGCCGCCGACACGTCACCGTGCGCCCACGCCTGCCCCAGGGTGTCCTGGGCGGCACGGACGGCGTCCAGTGCCGTACGGGCGGTGTCGAGCCAGTCGTGCACATGGCTGCGCAGGTAGAAGAAGCCCCACAGGGAGGCGGTCAGCCGCCACGCGAGCCCCGGCCGGCCCGCCGACGCCGCCTGGTGCACGGCGGCGACCAGATTGGCCCGCTCCCCGTCGCACCACTCCAGCGCCTGGTCGTAGGTCGCGAACTCCAGCGGACGGCAGTGGGGCGGCAACGACAGCATCGGCGCCCGGCGCCGGTTCGGCGCCAGGAAGGCGTAGGTGGCGTCAGCGGTGTGCACGTACCAGGAGAGGAGCCGCTCGACCCCTTGGTTCCGTTCCGACTCGGTTTCCTCTTCGAGTACCTGCTCACCGGCGTACACGCGCAACAGGTCATGCAGGACATAACGCCCCGGAAGGTGCTCCAACAGCAGGTGCGCGTGGGTGAGTTCACCCAGCAGCGTACGGGTCTGACGTGCCGTCAGGCCACCCAGGGCCGCCGCAGCGGGCACCGAGATGTGCGCCCCGGCATGCAGCCCGAGCAGCCGGAACAGCCGCGCCGCCGGTGCCGACAGCGCGTGGTGCGACCAGGAGAAGATCGCCCGCACATCGGTGCTGAGGTCCCCGCCGGTGAACGCGTCGAGACTGTCGTGACTGTCCGCCAGCTCCTCCGCGACCGCGCTCAGCGGGAAGTCCGGGTGGGCGGCGGCCCGCGCGGCGACGATGGCCAGCGCCAGCGGCAGCCGGCCACAGCTCGCGATGATCTCCTCGCACGCCCCCGGCTCCGCCGCGAGCCGCGCCTCCCCGAGCCTGCGCGCCAGGAACCCGTACGCCTCCTCGGCGGTCAGCGGCTTCAACGTCAGCGGATGCGCCCCGTCGTTGGCGACCAGGCCGGTCAGCCAGTTGCGGCTGGTGACGACGGCCATGCAGCCGGGCGAACCGGGCAGCAGCGGCCGCACCTGCGCGGTGTCCCGGGCGTTGTCCAGCACGATCAGCACCCGCCGCTCGGCGAGCAGACTGCGGTACATGCCGGTCTGCGCGTCGAGCCCGGCCGGGATGGACTGCGCGGGCACCCCGAGCGCGTCCAGGAAGGTGCGCACCGCCTCCTCGGGCGGCACGGTCGCCCCGGCCGGGTCGAAGCCGCGCAGGTTGATGTAGAGCTGCCCGTCGGGGAAGCGGTGGGCTATCTCGTGCGCCCAGTGCACCGCGAGGGCGGTCTTGCCGACGCCCGCCATCCCGGCGATCGCGTTGATCACCACCGTCTGCGGCAGCTCGCCCTCCCCGGGCAACAGGCCGCGCAGCTGCTCCAGTTCGGGGCTGCGCCCGATGAACGTCGGCAGATCCGCCGGGAGTTGAGCGGGCCGGGCCAACTCCCGCGCGGGCGCCGGGGTGACGGGCGCCGGTGCGGGCTTGGTGCCGGTGTCCTGGGGCAGGTCGAGGCCCGGGTCGGCGGCGAGGATGCGGTCCTGGAGGGTGCGCAGCGCGGTGCCGGGTTCCACGCCCAGCTCGGCGACGAGCGTGGAGCGGGCCTGCCGGTAGGCGGCGAGGGCCTCGGCCTGCCGTCCGGACCGGTACAGCGCCAGCATCAGCAGCCGGCACGGCCGCTCCCGCAGCGGGTGTTCGCCGGTCAGGGCGGCGAGTTCGGCGACGACGTCGTGATGCCGGCCGAGTCGGAGGTCGAGGTCGAGCCGGTTCTCCAGCGCGGTCAGCCGCACCTCGGTCAGCCGGGCGCGGCCCGACTCGGCGAGCGGCCCGGGCAGCCCGGCGAGCGGGACGCCCTCCCAGCCGTCGAGCGCGGCGTGCAGCAGCTGCGCCGCCGGAGCGATCCGGCCCTCGGCGCGTAGCCGCTTGGCCTCGGCGGCCCGCTGCTCGAACACCCCGAAGTCCAGGGCCTCGACGGGCAGGTCGGCGAGGTAGCCGTCGGCGGTCGAGACGAGCAGCCGCGCCGACTCGCCCGCCCCGCGCCGGGGTTCGAGCACCTTGCGCAGCCGGGACACATAGGTGCGCACGACGGCGACCGCGCCCTTCGGGGGGTCCTCGCCCCAGACCGCGTCGATCAACTCGCCCAGGGTGACGGGCCGTCCGAGCCGCAGCAACAGGGCCGCCAGCACGACACGCTGTTGCGGCGAACCGAGATCCAGCTCCTGTTGCCCCCGCCAGGCCCGGACCGGTCCCAGGACGGCGAAGCGAACGGAGTCCGCGTTGGCTGCTTCCACCTCCGGAACTCTAGTGAGAGTTTTACCCAACGCAGCCTTGTTTCACGGAAGCTTCCACGCCCCTTCGCTTCCGTGCGCGGGAACATGTGCCTCTATATGCCCTGTCGGCCGCCTTTGCTGACCCACGGCCGACAGGGCCGGACGGGCACCGCGAGGAACGAGGGGAACCCGGGTGCCGCCGTCGCCGCTTCCACGTACCGGACGCCCGACCGGTTCACCTGCGTCCCGGCGCCCGATTGAACTGTCTTCCCCCGTAGTCCGTTGCTGCCTCCCACAGAGCCGTGTCGAGGCGGCGGAGAGCGAGGGACGGGCGGCGATGGGCATGGGCGAGGAGCAGCGGCCTTCCTCCCTGATCGAGGTCGTGATCGCGGCGGACGGTTCGGCGGTGGTCGACGGTGAGCCGGTGCCGGTGGTGGGCGGCGAGTCGGTCGATGTCGCGATCCTGGACACGTTGCACGGGTACGCGCGCAGCCGTAACGAGCCGGTGCGGGCGGCCATTTCGGACCCCGACTCGGATTATGTGGCGATCGTCGAGGTGGCCCCGGACGGCTCCAGCCGGATGCTGGAGCAGCAGGACGGGTCGGAGGCACCGGGGGAGGCGAGCGCCGAGGACAGCGAGCCGACGGCCCTGACGGCCGTCCCGGTCCCGGTCGAACCCCTCGGTGAGCAGCCGTTGTCGCTCGCCAAGGACACCGGCGCCGACACCCCCGCCGAGCCCGTCGAGCCCGCCGAGCCGGGCGCGCCTGCCGGATTCGGGGCCCGTGACGAACCCGTCGTCTCTTCGGGGGCGAACGGCGGGTCCGGGCGCCCGAGGTTCCCCAGGGGCGGTCAGTCGGACGACGAGTACGAGGGCCCGGGGCTGCTGAAGCGACCGGCGGTGATCGGAGCGGTCGGCGTGGTCGTCGCGCTGGCCGTGGTCGTGCCGTTGATCGTGCTCGGCAGCCAGACCGAGGGCACGAGCAAGGACCGGGCCGCCACCACGGTCGAGGGCCAGGACCCCAGCCCGACCTACCCGACCACGGTCCCGTCGTTCACCTGGAGCACCACCTCGCCGTCCCCGTCGCTCTCCCCGTCCCCGTCCGCGTCGCCCTCCGCCTCCGCCTCGGCCTCGAAGTCGGCGCCGCCGTCCCCGACGCCCAAGCGCACCAAGGCTCCCGTCGAGCCGAACCCGCGCAAGACCGCGAAGGACCCCGACGACGTCGTCGTTCCGGCCGGGGCGGTACTGCTGAAGAACAAGAAGTGGACCACCTGCCTCGACCTGCCCGGCACCGGCAAGGGAAAGATCAACCTCCGTGTGCAGGACGGCCCGTGCATCCGGTCGGACACCGACAACCAGCGCTGGACCCTGCGCAAGAGCTCCAGCGGCAAGGGCACCAGAGGCGCCGACCTCTACCTGATCCGCAACGAGAAGGACGGCCTCTGCCTCGACCTCCCGTCCTACGGCGGGGCCAAGGCGACGACGCCGGTCACCGAGTTCAACTGCGACGGCACCGACCACGACAACCAGCTCTGGTGGTTCGACCAGCGCGCCAACGGCACGTACTGGATACGGAACCAGAAGAGCGGCGACCTCTGCCTCGACGTGTCGAGGGTGGACAACAAGCCGGAGAACGCGGGCATCACGATCTACGGGTGCAGCGATCTCGACGACCACCAGTGGACCTTCGTGAAGGACTGACCCGCACGACGGGAGGACACCCATGGCCGAGACCAGTACGCGTCCGCGGACCGAGGAGAAGGACGGCCGCGCCAGGCTGAGCAGGCCGACGCCTGAGCAGCGCAGGGCCGACCGGGAGCAGCGCCGGGCCGAACGGCGCGGTGCCCGGGAGAGCCGCAGGGCCGCCCGGCAGGTGCTGGGCTCCCGGTTCCGGCCGCTGCTGACGTCCGCGCAGCGGGTGGGCAGGAACTTCCTGCGCGGCGCCTGGGACGTCCTCGCCGACTCCATCGCCCGCCGCTCGGGCATCCCCCGCGGCGACCGCTCCGGCGGCGGGCAGGGCGGCGGCGGCCGTCAGTCCGGCGGCGGTCAATTCGGCGGTGGCGGCGGCCAGTTCGAGGGCAACGGCCAATCCCGGGGCGGCGGCGGCCAGTTCGGCGGCGGCCAACAGTTCGGCGGGGGCGGCCAGTTCGGAGGCGACGCGCCCAACGGCATGTCCCAGGCGCAGGAGAAGAACCTCGACAAGTACCTGGGCGGCAACGGCGGTGAGCGCGGCCTCGACGAGCAGCTCAAGGCGTTGGAGAACCTCACGGCCCAGGTCCTGGCGATGATCGACGGCAGCGCCCTGCGCCGGATGGACACCGAACGCAACCAGCAGCTCCTGAACGGCCTCCTCGACCAGCAGACCCAGCTGAGGCACTTCCAGGAGCCCGCGCCGCCCTACGCGCCGCACACCAGCCCGCCGTCCTACCAGGGCCCCGGCGCCCAGCACGGCGTCCAGGAGTTCTACGGCCCCACCCAGAACCAGCCCCCGGCGCAGGACCCGAGCCAGGGACCCACCCGGACCGCCGGATACGACAACAACGTCGTCGAGTTCTACGCGCCCACCACGGCCAGGTCCGCCGAACCCGCCCCCGCCGACCGCTGGGGCCGCGACGCCCAGCCCCCGGCCACCGAGAAGGTCACCGGCCAGCAGCAGGAGCGCCCGGAGGTGTCGGCCACGCTGTCGGCGCCGCCGCAGCTCCCGGCGTTCGTGCCGCTGGCCCCGATGGACACGAGCTTCCTGTCGCCGGAGCGTCAGCAGCAGGAGCGCCCGGATGTGTCGGCCACGCTGTCGGCGCCGCCGCAGCTTCCGGCGTTCGTGCCGCTGGCGCCGATGGACACGAGCTTCCTGTCGCCGGAGCGTCAGCAGCAGGAGCGCCCGGATGTGTCGGCCACGCTGTCGGCGCCGCCGCAGCTCCCGGCGTTCGTGCCGACGGCGCCGTTGGACACCAACTTCCTGTCGGCGTCGGCGTCGGCGTCGGCGTCGGCGTCGCAGGAGCCGGTGAGCCCGTTGCCGAAGAACGCCACCCTGTCGACGGCGCCGTACGAGCCGGTGAGCCCGGTGACCCCGAGGGCGACGCTCGCGACACCGGTGTCTCCGGTGAGCCCGCCGGGTTCTCCGGGGATGCAGTCGGCGGACGTCGCCCGTGTGGTGCCGTCGGCGGGAATGGTGGCTCAGTTCAACCCGGTTCAGGGCTCCGAGCCCCGCAACTCCTCCGACCGTGGCAGGCCCGCCGCGAACACCCCCTCGACGGCGCCGAACGCGGGTGTCAAGCGGGCGGCGGTGAGGTAGGCGGACGGGCGCGTTACGGCGCCCAAGCCGCTGTCCCGCGCGGGGCCTGCGCAAACATGCCGGGCCCCGGTCGGGATGAACTGTTTCTTCGCCATGCCCGTTGCAGTGCAATGCAGGGCCGCGCGAGCGGCGACGGCAGGGAGGCATGAGTATGGGCACAAGCATGGGGCCGAACGAGGAGCCTTCTTCTCTCATTCCCGTGGTGATCGCGGCGGACGGTTCGGCGGTGGTCGACGGTGAGCCGGTGCCGGTGGTGGGCGGCGAGTCGGTCGATGTCGCGATCCTGGACACGTTGCACGGGTACGCGCGCAGCCGTAACGAGGCGGTGCGGGCGGCCATTTCGGACCCCGACTCGGATTATGTGGCGATCGTCGAGGTGGCCCCCGACGGCTCCAGCCGGATGCTGGAACAGCAGGGCGAGGCAGCGCCGGCGGAGCCCGGCCCCACGACCCCGGTCGCCTTCGACAAGCCCTCCGCTCCCGCCGGACGATCCCTTGACGAACGGGATGACGAAGGGGACTTGGAAGCGGAGCTGGAGCGGGACGGCGGCCGCCCCGGCATGTCGCTGCCCACCCCGCCCCGGCTCGGCGTCCCGGCCGCCGTCTCCCACACGTTCAGCTCACTCGCCCCCGACCCCGACCGGGGTGCGGGCCGGCCGAGGTTCCCGACGCGCGGCCAGTCGGACGACGAGTACGAGGGCCCGGGGCTGCTGAAGCGACCGGCGGTGATCGGAGCGGTCGGCGTGGTCGTCGCGTTGGCCGTGGTCGTGCCGTTGATCGTGCTGGGCAGCCAGGGCGGCGACACCAAGGACCAGACCGTCGGCGCGGCCGACGCCAAACGCAAGGTGCCGACGGAACTCCCCACCAGCCAGCCGACGATCACGTCCTCGCTGGCACCCTGGCCGCACGCCACGCCCGGCGTCAGCCTGTCGCCGTCGGCCTCGACGAGCGGTTCGCCGTCCCCGTCGCCGTCGGAGTCCAGCGCGAGCCCGACGCCGACGGAGTCGAAGACGACCGTGCCGGTCGCGACGCCCCCGGCGGTGGTCGCGCCGAAGCGGACGAAGGCGCCCAAGCCGCACAAGGAGACGGCGGCGGAAGCGGTCATCAAGCTGGCGGCGAAGGCCCCGGGCCGGCACATCTGCTACCGCGTCTACTTCGATCAGGGCGGCTGGCAGAAGCCGGTGTGCGACGGCGCGGTGGCGGGCAAGGTGGGCACCGGCAAGAAGATCAAGGCGATCAACACGGCGACGGCGGGCACCAAGGGCACGGCGTCCAACGCCTGGGTCCGCAAGGAGCACTGGAAGGCGGCCTGGAACGGCGGCGGCGACGGCGTCGACGTCTACATCGGCTCTTCCAAGGCCGCCTACCCCTACATCCTGGGCTTCGTCATCAACGTCGGCGACGGCCGGATCTGCCAGACGGCGGCCTACAACAACAAGTGGGACATGCTCGCCTGCGACAAGCCCGAGGGCCAGGCCCCGGGCAACTTCGTCTGGGGCGGCACCCAGAACGACGACTGGTGGCTCCAGGCGGTCCGCTTCGCGGTGTGAGGGGGCGACGGGGGGTGTCGGGGAGCGACGGGGGGTGTCGCCGGGTGACGCCGGGTGACGGCGAGTGAGGCGGACTCACGGGAGTGAGAGGCTCTAACTCCGGTGAGCACATGTCACGGTGAGAGCTTCTAACGCGAGTGAGGGGGGTCTCGGCTGGTGAGACCCTCTCACTTCCGTGAGCCCGTCCCGTGCCGTGAGACCCTCTCACTTCCGTGAGCCCGTCCCGTGCCGTGAGACCCTCTCACGTTGGTGAGCCCCTTCCCCGACGTGAGAGGGTCTCACGTTGGTGAGCCCCTTCCCCGACGTGAGACCCCCTCACTCCCGTGAACCCCTTTCGCGCCGCGTCCGCCCCGCCCGTCACCCCACCCCCCGCGCCACCTCCACCCGCACGGCGTCCACGGGGCGGTCGGCCTCGATGTCCCACAGGGAGTTCTGGAGGACCCGGCCCAGGGTCCAGGCCCGCGCCCGCTCCCGGTCCAGGCCGAGCACGTCGGTCAGCGCGTCGAAGCGCCACCGGACCTCGGCCGGGTCGAAGCGGTTGACGAGCGCCGGAAGCAGGTCGAACCCGGGGTCACCGGCGAGCGGCTTGGGGTCGATGGCCAGCCAGTCGGCACGCGCGCAGCCGAGCACGTTCTCGAAGTGCAGGTCCCAGTGGAGGAGCCGGTCGCCCGGCTCACCGGCCACCTCACGCACCGCGGCCGCGCAGTCCGCGAGCAACGCCCGCACCTCCGCGTCCGGCACCCGTGCCAACGCCCCCGGCGTCCGCTCCAGCAGGCCGTGCGCGAGGGTGCCGAGCCCGCGCAGTCCGGCCGGGGCGGGCGGTGAGGTGAGCCGGGCCAGCAGCCGCCCGATGATCAGCACGGCGGCCCGGGAATCGGGCAGCGCGGACAGCGTCCGGCCGGGATCGAGGCGCTCCAGGAGCATGGTGCCGGTGGCCGGGTCGTGGTCGAGGAGACGCACGGCACCGTCGCCGTCCCAGGCCCGCAGGGCGACGGGCTCGCCGACGTTCTCGTTGTCGAGGAGGTGCAGCTTGAGCGCGGCCGGGACGCCGTCGTCGCGGACCACGGGCAGGACGAGGGCGCTCACGCCGTGCATCGCGGCCCCGTCGAGCCGCAGCCCCCACCGCCCGAGGAACTCCTCGGCGAGACCCGGCAGCCCGGCGACGAACGCCCGCCCCCGAGCGCCGTTGAACTTCTCCTGTGCCGCCGCGAGCCCGCCCGGGATGTCGATCACGCCCGGGACGATACTTGCGTGCGTGAATCGGGGCATGCGAATTCACCGGGGCGCGGTCCGGGTGGCGGCACGGGTGTGGGCGTACATCCGCAGCGCCCCCGGCACCTATGTGTGGCTGGCCGTCCTGTTCCTGACGACGGTGGCGCTGCACCACATGTCGCCGGAGTTCGAGAAGGAGTTCCTGCGCCAACGGTCCACCAACATCCACGAGTTGTCGCGGTCGCCGCTGCGGGTGCTGGCGCAGAGCGCGATGTGGATCGACGGCGGCCGCTGGGTGCCGTACGCCGTCCTCTACACCGTCTTCCACGCACCGGCGGAACGCTGGCTCGGCACCCTGCGCTGGCTGCTGGTGTGCGTGGCCGCGCATGTGCTGGCGACGTTGATCAGCGAGGGCGCCCTGCTGCGGGCCGTGCGCGACGGGATCGCCCCGCGCTCGGCGACCGACACCCTTGACATCGGGGTGAGTTACGCGTTGGCCGGGGTGGTCGCGGTCCTCGTGTACCGCGTCCCGGCGCCGTGGAAGTACGCGTACCTCGTGGGTGTCCTGCTCGTGTACGTCACCCCGCTCGCGGTCACGCCGACCTTCACCGACCTCGGCCACTTCACGGCCGTCCTGATCGGATTCTGCTGCTATCCGCTGGTCAGAGGCGTGCCGAAAACACGGAATCCGAAGGAGACAGCGGCCGCCCGCACGGGTTAACGTCCCGCCATGAGCACCTCAGCGAGCGACGTCGTCAACGGCGGCATCTCCTTCTGGTTCGCCGACGACGGTCTCCCGGCCCCGCGCGAGCCGCTCGCCGGTGACGCGTCGGCGGACGTCGTGATCGTCGGCGGCGGCTACACGGGACTGTGGACGGCGTACTACCTGAAGAAGGCGGCGCCCTATCTGCGGATCACCGTCCTGGAACAGAAGTTCTGCGGCTACGGCGCCTCGGGCCGCAACGGCGGCTGGCTCTACAACGGCGTCGCCGGGCGCGACCGTTACGCGCGACTGCACGGCCACGAGGCCGCCGTACGGCTCCAGAAGGCGATGAACGACACCGTCGCCGAGGTCGTCCGGGTGGTCGCCGACGAGGGCATCGACGCCGACGTCCACCTCGGCGGCGTTCTCGAAGTGGCGCGTACCCGGGCCCAGTTGGCGCGGCTGAGGGAGTTCCACGCGCAGGAGCTGACGTACGGGGAGGACGACCGCGAACTGTACGACGCGCAGGAGACGTCCGCCCGCGTCGAGGTCTCCGGTGCCCTCGGCTCGACCTGGACCCCGCACGGCGCCCGCCTGCACCCCGTGAAACTGGTCAAGGGCCTCGCGGCGGCGGTGGCGGCGCTCGGCGTCACGATCCACGAGTCGACGCCGGTCACGGAGATCCGCCCCCGGCAGGCCATCACCCCGCACGGCACGGTCCGGGCGCCCTACGTCCTGCGATGCACGGAGGGGTTCACGGCCAACCTCCGTGGACAGCGCCGGACTTGGCTGCCCATGAACTCCTCGATGATCGCCACCGAGCCCCTCACCGACGCCCAGTGGGAGACCCTCGGCTGGAGCGGCCGCGAGGCCCTCGGCGACCTCGCGCACGCCTACATGTACGCGCAGCGCACCGCCGACGGCCGGATAGCCCTGGGCGGCCGGGGCGTCCCGTACCGCTACGGCTCCCGCACCGACCACGAGGGCGTGACGCAGCGGGCGACGATCGAGTCCCTGCACCGCCTGCTGCTCGACTTCTTCCCCTCCCTGACCGGCGTCGGGATCACCCACGCCTGGTCCGGCGTCCTGGGCGTGCCGCGCGACTGGTGCGCGACGGTCACCCTGGACCGCGCGACGGGCCTCGGCTGGGCGGGCGGCTACGTCGGCTCGGGCGTCGCCACCACCAACCTCGCCGCCCGCACCCTCACCGACCTGGTCCGCCTCGACTCCCGCCAGGGCGACCGCACCGACCTGACCGAGCTGCCCTGGGTCGACCACCGCGTCCGCACCTGGGAACCGGAACCCCTGCGCTGGCTCGGCGTCCAGAGCATGTACGCGGCCTACCGCACAGCGGACCGCAGAGAGACGAAGAACGGCTCGGACCAGTCGTCCCGCCTGTCGAGGCTGGCGGACCGGGTGGCAGGCCGCCACTGAGCCAACGGGGTTGGCGTGCAAGGCCGTTGGGGAGGCGGCCGCCGGTCCACTGCCTGAACGGGGGCGGCGGCCAAGGCCGTTGACGCGTGACACCTACGGCAACCCGAACACCCCCAGCAGGCAAGGCCGTTGGGGAAGTGCCCTTCCCTTCCCTCCTGTTCAGGCCTCGCGGGCCAGGCGGTTGGGGGACTTGGTGGTGACCAGGAGACCGGCGACGAGGGCGGCGAGGAGCATGACGCCGACGCCCCACCAGATGGCGACGGTGTAGCCGTGCACGACCCCTTCGTCGACGAGGAGCGCCTTGCCGCCGGGGGAGTGGAGGTGGGCGGCGATGAAGGTGGCGCTGCTGGTGGTGGCGATGGTGTTGAGCAGCGAGGTGCCGATCGAACCGCCCACCTGCTGGGCCGTGTTGACGGTCGCGGACGTGACGCCGGAGTCCTGCGGGGCCACCCCGGCGGTCGCGGTGGCGAACACCGGCATGAAGGTGAGGCCCATGCCGAGGCCCATCAGGAGCAGCGCGGGCAGCACCTGGGTGGTGTAGTCCGAGGCGACGGTCATCCGGGTGAGGATGATCATGCCGCTCGCGGCCAGCAGCATGCCGGGCACCATCAGGGTGCGGGGCGGCACGTGTTGGAGCAGCCGGGCGGAGATCTGCGTGGAGCCGATGATGATGGCGACGGTCAGCGGCAGGAACGCCAGGCCGGTCTTGACGGGCGAGTAGCCGAGGATGACCTGGAGGTAGTAGGTCATGAAGAGGAACAGCCCGAACAGGCCGATGATCGCGAGCATCATGGTGAGGAAACACCCGGCGCGATTGCGGTCCTTGACGATGTGCAACGGCAGCAACGGCATCGCCGCCCGCCCCTGCCACCACCCGAACGCGACGAGCAGCACCACCCCGGCCGCGAAGAACGCCAGCACCAGCGGGTCGCTCCAGCCCCGCGACTCGGCCTCGCTGAAGCCGTAGACGATCGCGACGAGGCCGCCGCAGCCCAGGACCGCACCGGGCACGTCGAGCCGGGCGCTGGAGTTGCCGGGCCGGTCGCGGAGCAGGCCGAGGGCGCCGAAGACGGCGATGACGGCGATGGGGACGTTGACGTAGAGGCACCAGCGCCAGTTCAGGTACTCGGTGAGCAGGCCGCCGATGATGAACCCGATGGCGGAGCCGCTGCCGGCGATGGCGCCGTAGATGCCGAAGGCCTTCCCGCGTTCCCGGGGATCGGTGAAGCTCGTCGCGAGCAGCGACAGCGCGGACGGCGCGAGAACGGCGGCGAAGACCCCTTGCAGCGCCCGCGCCCCGAACAGCATTCCGGCGCTGGTCGCGGCCCCGCCCAGCGCGGACGCCCCGGCGAATCCGATCAGCCCGATCACGAACGTCCGTTTGCGCCCGACGAGGTCCGCGATCCGCCCGCCGAGCAGGAGCAGCCCTCCGAAGGCGAGCGTGTACGCGGTGATGACCCACTGCCGGTCGCCGTTGGAGATCCCCAGGTCACGCTGGGCGGAGGGGAGGGCGATGTTCACGATCGTCGAGTCCAGGACGACCATGAGCTGCGCCAGCGCGATGATCACCAGCCCCCACCACCGATGGGGATCGACACCCACCGGGGCGGCGGCCTCACCTGTCCGGGGGACACTCATCTGGCCAGAACATCACGAATGCCCGGTTGACGCATCTGGAGATCCTTGACGAAGACGACGCCGTCACTGTCGGCGAGGTGCCCCGGATCGAAGGGGGCGTACCCGAACCACGGCGAGACCCGCTGCACGGGCGGCGAGCCCTCAAGCGCGACGGCCAGCCGCCGGGCGTCGACGAGGCGACGGTCGTCCGGCAGCGCGTAGAGCAGCCCCTCGAAGGTGTCGGGCGGCGGCACGTCCACGCCCCGGTGCTGAATCGTGCCGAGAGCGGTGGCCAAGAAGGCGTATTCCGGACCTAGTTGGGCGTTCGCGAGCGCCCCTGCACCCCACCACTCCAACGGCGCCCCGCCCATCCGCATGCTGCTCTTCGCCCGCTGGAGATGGGAGTTGTGGGCGTGGACGAGTATGGGCCCGCGCGCGGCGAGGGTGAGCAGCTCACGGCCCATGATCTGGTCGCGAACGGCGACGAGTTGGGCCATGCGTCCGGGCGACGGGTCGGCCATCGCGCGGTGATAGGTCAGCAACCCGGTGGCCGTGCGCGCGTACAGCCGGGCCCGTTCCCACGCCTCGGGCGAGGTGGCGGCGATCAGATGAGGGGTCTCCGCGTCGAGGAGAGTCACCAAGTCGTCGGCGAGCAGCCGCAGTTGAACGGCGTCGGCGGTCCGCCCGACGGAGGCGCCGGGGTCCGTCATGGCGGCGGGGTCGGTCCAGCGTGCGTCGGCGCCGAGCAGCCGGTCGAGGGTGTCGTGGGCGCAGGGGAGCGCGGCGGCGTCGAGGTGCGGCGCGAGGAAGGCGTGCAGCGCGGTGAGGGCCTCGCGGGGGCTCGCGGCGCCGGTGATCTCCAACGGCCCGTCGAGACCGGCGAAACGGAGCCGTTCGGAGGCGGGGCGACCGGCGCTGTCGGCACGGGCGTTGTGCTCGCGCATCCAGGACACCAGCTCACGGTTGCCCGCCTGGCTGCCCCACCCGTGGCTGAAACCGTGCGCCATGACGTCGTCGAGCGTGCCGGTGCCGGAGCGGACGAAGTCGTCCACGAGGAGCGCCTTCAGGCAGTCGCTCTCGACGGCGATCGTCCGGTACCCCTCCTCCTCGACCAGCTCCCGGAAGAGTTCGTTGCGCACCCCGAGCAACGAATCCTCCCCATGCGTGGGCTCCCCGAGGGCAAGCACCCGAGGCGCCCGGGACAGCAGCCGCAGAACGGCGGAAGCGGAGACAGCATGGACAAGGTCGGAGAGATCATCAGCCATGCCTTGAACAGTATCGTTGAAGAATCGGTGGAAGCTTTGAGAAGCTAAAGTCGATGAAATGCCCCCCGACACACCACCAAACCCTCAAACGAAGAACAAGGCGGGCCGTCTGCGCCCGATCGACCTGGCCCGCCCGCACGGCCTCTCCACCCAGGCGATCCGGAACTACGAGGAGGCCGGCATCCTCCCCACCGCCACCCGCACCCCCCACGGCTACCGCACCTACACCGCCCTGCACGCGACGGCCCTGCGCACGTTCCTGGCCCTGCTCCCGGGCCACGGCCACGCGACGGCGAGTTCGATCATGCGGGCGGTCAACGAGGACGAGCCGGACAAGGCGTTCCTCCTGATCGACAGGAGCCACGCCCAGCTCCTGGAGGACCGGCACACCCTGCACGCGGTGGAGAAGGCGCTCGGCGCCCTGACCTCCACGGCGCCTCCCGCGCCACCGGGCGACACCTTCATCGGCCCGCTCGCGGAGAAACTGGGCCTGCGCCCGGCGACCCTGCGCGCCTGGGAACGCGCGGGACTGGTCCACCCCCGCCGCGACCCCCGCACCGGCTACCGCGTCTACGACGAGGCCGCCCTGCGCGACGCTCACCTCACCCACCAACTCAGACGAGGCGGCTACCTCCTCCACCAGATCGCCCCCTTGATCACCCAGGTCCACACAGCAGGAGGCCTGACCCCCCTCCAATCCACCCTCGACGACTGGCACACCCGCCTCTCGAAGAGGGGCCGCGCCCTACTGAGAGGAGCAGCGGAACTGGAGGGGTATCTGCGGGAGCGGGAGCGGGAGCGGGAGCGGGAGCGGGGGCGGGGGTGAGCCGTCGGCTGCCGGTCGGCTATTCGCCGGAATGGGCCTCGCGCCACGCGGCCATGATGTCAGGGCGAAGCCGTCCGCGCGGGGGGACGTGCAGCCCGACGCTGCGTGCCCATACGCGTACTTCGGAAGCGGAAGGGACGGAAGAATCCATCGGCATCGAGAAGAGTGCCGTTTCCTGTTCTTCTTCCCGTCGGGCCGGTACGGATTTTGCGGCTGTCGGACCGGGGAGGGTGCACGCGTAGTTAGTGAAGACCAGGTCCCAGCTCTGACGGCTCTGTGACTGGAGATTGATGTCACGTCGCGTGGCCATACGGGCAACCTGGAAACCGGCGAAGATCTCCCGAGCCAACGGCGTGTCGCTGTTGGTCATGGTCAGGAAGACGCCCCGCGCGGTCGCCTCATGCATGGCTGCGGCCAGGCGTCGCTGATCTTCTTCACCGAACTGATCGGACGTGTAGCGCTTGAAATCCGAGAAGCCGCCCAAGGGAATGTACGGGGGATCGAGATAGACCCAGTCGCCCTCCCGCGTCTCCTTGAGCGCATCCTCGAAGTCACGGGCCTGTATGTCGACGTCTTGCAGTGCTGCGGAAGCCGCGAGGAGCGTGGACCGGTTGTAGTACGGACGGTCGTACGCGCCATAAGGCACATTGAATCCACCTTTTCGGTTCACCCGCCACAACCCGCGAAACCCGGTCTTGTTGAGATAGATGACCCGAGCTGCCCGTTCGCAGTGCGAGAGCGCTTCGATGTCTTTTGCGCGCTCCCGGTTGTAGAATTCCCGATTGTTCGGCATTTCGTCCAGGAGGTCCATGACCTTCTCTGGATTCTCGGTCACCTGCTGGAAACAGATGACCAGTTCGGTATTGGTGTCGGAGATCAAGGCGACATTCGGACCGAGTTCGAAGAACAGCGCCGCGCTTCCCATGAAGGGTTCGAAATACCGTTTGTGCGACGGTGGGGCGATCTTGGCGAGCTGGTCGGCGTACCGGGTCTTGCCGCCCGCCCACTTCAGGAACGATTTGCCCTCGGCCTGGCGAATGCTACTCATCGTCTGTAGACCCATCGTCGTCACGGCGGGCAGTCTACAGGTTTCGTGGATGATCATGCGGTTCTGGTCAGGTTCGGTCTGCGGGTGCGAGGTCTCCGTAAGGCGAGAGGAATATCGCAGGAGAAACTCGCCGAACTGTCAGGCCTGCATCGCACATATATCGGAAGCGTTGAGCGCGGCGAACGAAATATCAGCCTGGTCAACATTCACCGCATCGCGAACGCGCTCGGCGTCGTTCCTTCAGAACTTCTGGCAGATGATGAGGGTGGCATCGATTGAGGCGCGAGACGGGGTTCGCCGCAACCCGATGGAATGATCCGTTCTGGCATGTGGTGCGAATGCTGGTTGATCAGCCGGTGACCCGGCGAGGAAAATACGCAGCCGAGATTTCCCCTCATGAAATCGTCGACATCCTGTCCTCGGTCGGTACGCCGGCCGCAGCAGGCCTGGTGGGTTACCTGAAATCTCATGGGGATGTCCTCAAGAGGGTGTCGGCTTACTGGAGCAAGCGAAGAGAAGTCGCCGACACTCTTCTTTCGCTCATGCGCACCGAAGAGGAAGCAAAATCCGATTACGCAGGTCTCTCGGACCAGGTGCTACAGAGCTACGGCGTCCAGTTGGAGGGCTACCACAAGTCGTCCAAGGCCTTGGTCAACACAGTGGACGCGGTTGTCTACCGTGAGTGCCGAGGCGCTGAAGTCACCGTGAACACCAATCCGCAGAGCCGCGCGGTACTCATCTCGGACCAGCACATCTGGGTCTCCCCCCGAAGGCTCGATGGAGCAATCCCTGACCTTCTGAACCCGATCGCGATCTGGGAGATCAAAGAATACTGGGGGAAGACCGGCGGCGGCTCGAAGATGTCTGACGCCATATATGAGCTGCATCTCGTCGGCCTTGAACTCCGTCTTTTCGAGGACGAGTTCGGCGTCCATGTGAACCACTACGCGATCATCGACGGCCGGGATCAGTGGAACAGCAGGAAGGCGGATCTTCGCCGGGCCGTCGATCTGCTCTACTCGGGGCTGCTGGATGAGCTCGTGGTCGGTCGAGAAGTCCTGACCGAGTGGCCACGGATCGTCTCCGAATGCTGTGCCCTGGCCTCCGCCTCACAGCCCACTGGAGACGGGGAAGCCCTCTTCTGATCCTGCTCCGCCCCGGAGGCGTTGTCAGTGGTCGGGTGCAGGATGGGGGGCATGGCGAGGAGAACGACGAGTGGTGCGGCGAACGCGACGAGTGCGGCCGGTGCGGTGAAGGCGGCGCGGCGGCCGGAGATCAGGTTGCCGTCCCTGGAGCCCTTCGGCGCGGGCGGGCTGGAGCCGGACGGGGACTACGACGGCCTGGAGTTCCGGGAGTTGGACCTCGCCGGGCAGGACGGCGGCGGCGCCCGCTTCATGGACTGCGCCCTCACCGGATGCGCCCTGGACGAGACGCGTCTGCATCACGCCCGGTTCCTCGACTCCCGCCTCACCGCTCCACGCGGCGTGGGCACCGACCTCGCGGACGCGACCCTGCGGGACACGGAGGTCGTCGACGCGAGGCTCGGCGGCGTCCAGCTGTACGGCGCGGTCCTCGAACGCGTCGTCATCCGGGGCGGCAAGATCGACTACCTGAACCTCCGCTCGGCCCGCCTCAAGGACGTCGTCTTCGAATCCTGCGTCCTCCTCGAACCCGACTTCGGCGGAGCCCACCTCGAACGCGTCGAGTTCCTCGACTGCACCCTCAAGGACACCGACCTCACCTCGGCAACCCTCAAGGACGTAGACCTCAGAGGAGCAACAGAACTGACCATCGCGAGGGGCGCCGACCGACTCACCGGCGCGGTCATCAGCATGGGCCAACTGATGGACCTGGCCCCGGTGTTGGCGGGGGAGCTGGGGGTGCGGGTGGTGTGAGGGGGTTTGCTGTCGCGGACGAGGAACTCGCCGGTGGTTGGACCAACGAATTGAGATCGCCGCCTGGCTGCACCCCGCGCAAGAGACACTCCAGCGTGCTCTGCTGCCAGGTTGGCGCCTCGGTTGACCGGGTCTGATTGAGGACATGCTGGTGTCAGCGGCGGCAGACCAGGACACCGCCGACGCACGTGATCTCGAAGGTCCCGTGCTGGGCGATGTGATCAACGAGGATGGTGCGGGCCCGCTCGACCGTGGCCTCGAAGGGCACGTCGTGCTGGTCCGCCCAGGCCCGGTAGGAAGCCATGTGCGCGACGACCGGCCCAGGATCGTCGACCGCGATGGTGCCGGGCAGCTCCATCGTCTCCACCCGCTCGAACTCCTCACCCACAGGTCGTCGAGTTCCGCCTTGTCCCGGTCGCTGTTGGTCGAGGCGATCACCAGGCCGTCGCTGGTAGCTACTCGGGACAGTTCCCTGACCGAATCCGGCCCGTGCTGCTGGAATGGTCCAACCGCTACGACCACCTGCGCGAGGTCACCCGCGACGATGTCCTCGGCCACCTGAGCACCGTTCACGGCTCGCAGCGCAAGCACACCCTGGTCGCCCTGCGGTCGCTGTTCACCCGGGCGAAGAAGAACGGCACGATCTTCAAGAACCCCACCAGTCGCATCCGGGTCGGCCAGCAGGAGCACGGCGTCATCCAGCCACTGGACCCCGGCCACGTCCAGTCCTCGGTCGCCGTGGTAGTCCGGCCCCTGGACGAGCTGACGCTGCAGCTCGCCCTCGCATGGCTGGACTACCGGCGGCGCCGCTGGCCCGACACCGCTAACCTGCACCTTCTGATCAACAAGCAGACCGCGCTGGAGACCGGGCCCATCAGCGGCGTCTCCGTCTCCGCGGCCAGACCGCCACACTGGAACGGCTCCGTGTCGACCGCCAGCTCGAAGAAGCCCTCGTCCACGGCCCCGACCCACTCCACCTTGCCGAGGTCTTCGGCCTGGACGAGAAGACCGCGATCCGCTACGCGAACTCGGCACGCACACTGCTGGCACAGACAGCTGAGCACTCAACAGCCTGCTCAACAAAAGAACTTGGCCCGGCTCGTGGAGCCTTGAAGAATGACGGCCATGCAGATTCGACAGGCAGGGCTTGATGACGCCTCGGCCGTCGCTGGTGTCTACGTGCGATCGTGGCAGGTGGCCTTTGCCGGTCTTATTCCACAGCGCTACCTCGACGCCATGGACGCAAGCCGCGATGAACCCGGTTGGAAGTCACGTATCGCAGAGACACGGTGGCCGTGTCAGGGCCGCAGCAGTGCTTTGACCACCCGCCTGCTGTCCATCGCGGCATACGCGTCGGCGGCCCGTTCCAGCGAGAACGCTGCGTCGAACACGCGGCCAGGGGCGATCGCTCCCGACCACACTTCCTTGATTAGCTCGGGCAGGTAGGCGCGGGCCGGCGCGCTTCCGGCCGTGACTGACAGGTTGCGTGCGAATACCTCCCGGTACGGGAATTCAGTGATCCCCAGGGGCAGGCCGACACATCCGAGGCGGCCCCCGGGACGCACCGTGCCGATAGCCTGACGCAGCGACAGGTCAGTCCCGACGCACTCGAGTGCGACATCAGCCGGACCGCGAAGTCTGTCCCGTACTTCATGGATGCCCTCTTTGCCCCGGAGTGCAACGATGTCAGCGGCACCGAAGTCCTGGGCAATCGCCTGCCGCGCGGGGTGCCGGGACATGACGATAATGCTTTCCGCACCGGCTGCCCGCGCGGCCAGCACCGCGCAGAGACCTACCGCGCCGTCACCGACGACCACGACGGTCTCCCCTGGGCCGATGCGCGTGATCCGTGCCGCGTGGTGGCCCGTCGCCATCACGTCGCACAGAGCGAGCAGGCTGGGTATCTGATCCGGTGAGGGCGGCCCGGGGGTAGCGACCAGCGTTCCGTCCGCTAGGGGCACGCGCACCATCTCCCCTTGTCCAGCGTCCATGACCTGTCTACTGGGTTCCGAGACGCCCCAGTGAGCGATCCGGCCGCAGGACGTGTGCACGCCGTTGCGGCAGTTGCGGCAGCTGACATTGAAGGGGGCTATGACGAAGTCGCCGATGCGCAGGGTGTGAACAGCGGGACCGACTGCTTCCACGGTGCCAACGAACTCGTGCCCGAAGCGCGCGGGCCCGGCTGATGGAGCGATGCCGCGGTAGGTCCACAGATCTGACCCGCACACTGCGGCGGCCACGACCCGCACCACTGCGTCCCCTTCCTCGACCAGCACGGGATCGGGTACTTCTTCGACGCGGACGTTCCGGGGACCGTGCAGGACGACGGCGCGCATCGTGGTTGGCTCCTCAGCTCGTGGTGCGCTGGTAGTGCAGGTCAGGAGCGCGGTCGAGGTGCAGGACGAACCGGTCGACAGCAGGGTGCCGGGAAGCTGCGGGCTTCAGGCCGTGCGGCATGGTGACGCGTAAACCGTTCGCGTGGAAGGACGCGGGCCCGACCGGCGCGAGGCGGTCGCACGTTCCGCGACGCCACAGGAAGAGCGCTCCGTCAGCCACGGAGAGCCGGAGGGTGCCCGGTACGTCCTCGCAGGCGTAGGTGCCGAGGACGGCGTGGTCGAGCAGGTCACGCGGGCCGGGCGCCGAAGGCTGCTCTTCCGCGTTCGCTGTCCGGGCGTGACTGCGCCGGTCCTCCAGGAGCCGCCGCAGTCCCGGCTCGTCGACAGGACCGCTGCTGGCATCAGTGCTTCTCAGCGTCCGGATGATCCTGTCGGACACGTGGTCGGCGTGCACGCTGGCATGGTTGCTCAGGCAGACCACGCGCAGGCCGGACCGGAAGAGCAAGGTCGCTGCGGAGAATCCCTGCTCGTGTCCGTAGTGGAAGACGGTTTCGTCACCCGGACGGCGCGGGTCCGCATACATGCCTGGGCCGTAGACGTACGGTGCGTGATCGCTTGGAAGATAGGGAACGTTGCCCTCATGCACGAGCTGGTCCGAGACCGGCCACGTCTCCCACAGATGGGTGAGCCAGCGGCCCAGGTCCGTGGCGGAGCACCAGAGGGTTCCCGGACCGGGCAGGGCTGCCGGCCGCTGGCACCGCACCCAGCCCCGCGCTGCCGACGCGTAACTGCTCGCCGCGCCCGGAACCACTTCGTCGGGGGAAGATACGAAGCGGGAGGACGCCATGCCCAGCGGTTTGAACACCCATCGGGAGGCGAGTTCTGCCAGGTCACGGTCATGGACGGTGCGCAGGACGGCCGCGAGGAGCAAGTAGCCGGTGTTGCTGTAGAGGAACCGTCCCGGCTCTGTGCACCGGCGTGTTTGACGGTATGCCAGCTCCAGCAGGTCGTCGGCCGTGTAGTGGTCGAGCTCCCGCAGGCCGACCAGGGACAAGAGCGACTCGGCGTCGCGGACGCCGCCCTGGTGCCGGATCAGGTCAGCGACAGTGACCGAGGAGAGCTGGAATCGCGGCAGGAACGTAGACACCGGCTGGTCGAGGCGGAGCAGTCCCAGGCGGGAGGAAAGCAGCACCAGATGGGCGGTGATCTGCTTCCCGACGGACCCGGCGTTGAAGGTGGTGCCGGAGCCGATGGCCACGGACAGTTCTATGTTCGCGACACCGATGTGCGCGCGGATATCCGGTTCGCCGGGCCGCTGGACGAGAGCGGTGAGGCCCGGCTCTTGGGCGTTTCTCTGCTCGGTGCACCCCTCGCGGTCCACCGGCCCGACGGGTGACGTTTCATGGTTCACAGGGCGAGAGCCTCCTGGTGGACGATGCGAAGGCGGTCGCGCAGCCCGCTGTCAGGAACGAGG
Source organism: Streptomyces sp. NPDC091279 (assembly GCF_044757465.1). Taxonomy (NCBI): domain Bacteria; kingdom Bacillati; phylum Actinomycetota; class Actinomycetes; order Kitasatosporales; family Streptomycetaceae; genus Streptomyces; species Streptomyces sp. NPDC091279. The sequence goes on from NZ_JBIVVA010000012.1 coordinate 284,286, forward strand.
GACAGCGCTGCGGCGTGGTCGTTGGCGGTGGGGGCGAGCAGGGCTCGCTGTTCGTCCAGGTAGGTGCGCATGAAGCGTCGTACGTCCCCGGAACAGTGCTCCAGAACGGCGGCGGTGTAGATCATCATCAGCGGGAAGGACCAGCAGGCGTGCAGGAATCCGTACGCTGGGCGGGCGGTGCCCTTCCACGGTGAGTAGAACCGCACCTGGTCGTCGATCTTGGCGTGGACGGCGGTCAGCGCGTCGTTCAGCCAGCTGTGCCCGGCCTCGTGGACGAGGTCGCGGGCCAGTACGACGGGCTCGTCGGTGTAGTCGCAGAAAATGGTTCCCGGGAGCCTGGTGATGGACCAGCTGTCCAGGGTTTCCCCGAGTCGCTTGTGCCGCAGCAGGCAGACCACTACGGCATGGTCGGCGACAAGTGTGCCCAGGCCCGGGTCTATCTCGGCTGCCGTTTCGGCCGCCCTGACCGTGAGGTCCCGTAGTTCCGGTGACGCGCCACGGGTGTGCGGCCCCAGAACGTAGTACGGAGTCTCGGACGCCGGTGACCGGACAAGTCGGTCGACGCCGGGAGCGAGAACCACCGGCGGCGCGTCGGCCGTGGAGGAGGAACCCAGCCGTTCCGCCCCCGCGTCCGAATGCGCGCGGTACCAGTTGAACGTCTCGGTGTCCCCCGCCCGGGCTGCGGCGTCGGCCCCTTCGAAGACGTGGTGGACCAGGGCGTACTGACGCGCGGCCCGTCCCTCGGCGGGCGGAATATCAGGGTTGACGACCTCGCGCAGTCGGCGGCTGCGGTCACGGTGCAGGTGGTGGACGGGGTCGAAGTCGAAGACTGGGTGAAACTCCATGCGGGGACCTCCACGGTGGCCGGGGCCGGGTCGCAGTGCGACCCGGCCCCGGAACGTACTGGATGGGTTGATCAGACCTCGGCCTGTACCTCGTCGCTGGTGGTGGGCCAGCCCTCGGCGGAGACGCTGGAGGTGTGCGCGGTGCTGCGCGCCGTCTCGTCGTCGGTGCGTAGCTCGTCGACGGCAGACAGGAAGTCCGTGAAGCGGTCGTTGGTGTTCATGCCCGTGCCCTTCGATGTGAGTTCGGATGTGCATGGACGATTGCCCAGCCGGACGGCAGTGCAGGCGGAACCGTGTACCGCGCGTAGCCGGAGCATGAGCCGTTCCCTGGAGGGGCTCTGGGCCGTTGAGCGGTCCGCCCGGGGTGCGGGTCGCAGGTGGGGGCGCGATCCGTGGCTTTGGTCGTCACGGCACGGCCACCGTGGCCGGGGTGCTTCCTGTGGCTGACGGCACGCAGGCGCACATCTTGTTCGGGTCCGGGCACTCAGCAGCCAGGGCGTCTCCCAGTAGGGCGGTGGCTGTGTCCAGTTCCGCGAAGAACCTCTCGTTCGGCTGCTCAGCGGCCCGGCGTAGGTACAGATCGAGTACAGGTGTAGTACCGCCGCTCGTCCCACAGGTCAGGTCGGAGCGGCCGCTGACCGCCTCGACCGCCGGTGGGAGCAGTGGCGTGACCGCGTGGACCGCCCGGCACAGAGCGGCGGCGATGGAGGAGTACTCCGTGCCGTTCCGGGGCAGCAGTCCCATCCGCCGGGCCGTGGGCGCGAGATCGGTGCCCACGTAGGCGTGTCCCTCGCAACTGTCGTACGTCACGCAACCCCACTGCTGTGTGCAGACGGAAACCAGGGGCCTGATCCCCGGCTCGATCGCCTGTGACCACAGTGGATGCCACGGGTCGAGGTCGTCGGCCTCGTGTACCCCGGGAAGGCCGACGGTGTTGATATTGCCGTACTCGCTGGTGTGCAGCCGGGCTGCGGGCCGAGGAGCTTTCGGGTCATCCCAGCGGGCGAGGAAGCCTTCGACGTCCGCCATCGAGTTGGGCTGACGCGGGCGCCATCGCAATGTGCGGCACCAGGCTCCTTCTGGGGTGGCTGGCTGGGCAAGCAGCGCCGCGATGCCGTCGATCATGCGCATGCGGTAGTCGCAGTAGCTGTTCTGGTCCCCGGCCAGGTCGTACCGCCAGCGGGTGGCCACGCAGCCGCCGCCGCAGGTGGCCCGGTAGTCGCACGTCGTGCAGCGTTCCATCAGAGACTTGCCCTGCCCGAGAAGCGGGGAGGACCGTTGTGCCTCGGCGACGGACTGCTGGTCCGCGGTCTCGTACAGGAGCGTCAGGCGCGCCTGAGGCCAGGGCAGTTCATCGCAGCTTCCGAAGCGTCCGTCCGGATAAAGGGTGAAGACGTGGTCGCACTTCAGGTCGGAGAAGTGACAGAAGCCGGTGTCCAGCCCTTTCAACCGGCGGATGGCGGACACCGCCGGCTCCAGTTTCAGCCGGGAGAAGTGTCCGGCGGAAATCCAGTGGGCGGTGGCGGACAGGACGAAGTCTGCGTACTCGCCCGGGTGAATCGCCCAATTCGGGGCCTGCCCGTCGGTGACGTTGACCTGCTGGAGCAACCGGCTGGCTGGGGCCCGGCGCCCCGTGGAAGTCGTGCTCTGCCGGACCGCGGCGTCGAAGCACGGTACAAAGCTCACCGAGTCCACCGAACCGAAGCCGGCGATGTGGTCCAAAACGGCTTCGGCCCGTCCCAGCACGGCAGGGGTGACTGCGGCGATCACTCCGGTCTTACGGCCACGCTCGGCCAGCAGCCGCAGGGCGGCTGCCACGCGGGGGTAGACCGGCTTGCCGTCGTAGCCGACGCGCCAGGCGTTGCCGCGCGCGTCCCCGTCCATGGAGATGCCGATACGAATGCCCGGGCAGTATGTGTCGAAGAGGTCAAGCCACGCGTGGTCCAGGAGGACACCGTTGGTTTGGAGGCTGACTCGGATGACCGACGGCTGACGGGCGAGCTCCGCCAGGATGTCCGCCATCTGCTCCTTGCCCACGGTGAGCGGCTCGCCGCCGTGCAGCTCGACGACCAGAGGCCGTCCGCGGAAGAGAGTGGCAAGATCGCGGACCTGGGTCGGGCCGATCCGGGCTCCTCCCGGTGCCTCTTTGCGTTTCTCGTAGCAGTAGAGGCAATCAATGTCGCAGGTCTCGCCGCGCAATTTCATGATCACAGAAACGGCGTTCTGCGTATCCCCGGGGGCGAGGCTCTGGTAAATATCCTCTATCTTCTCTTCGCGACTCGCCGTGCGCTTCATCGTGCCTCCCTGTCGGCTCCCGGGCGACAGCGCGGGGCGGGGCTAGGGGACGGGTAATGGAACTTTTCGGCAGGCTGTGCAGTGTCGGAAGAAATGAAGGTTGAATGGTTGCAACGGAGCCGTCTGCCGTGCGGCGAAGACCCGCCGGAAGGGTGATCCGTGAAGGGCTGTGCAGGTGAAATGAGGGATCATCGTATGCCACATTCAAGCGGGCTGTAAGTTGTTTATTTCGGCCTATGGAGACGCCAGGCTATCCAAGTTTCAGCAGGTGGGTAAGGGTATGATCATGGCTTGTTTATATCGGACTCGGCGGCTCCATCCGACGGGAGGGGGCTGTGGGTTAAATCCAGCCGGTTCCTGGCGGAAAAGAATGCGGTTGCCCGTCGGTGCTCTTCCTTTCTTGAGGGGTGGAGTCTACGCTTCATTTCGATCAAGCAAAATATGGAGCAAAGATGAGGAGAAAAGTAGTGGCGCGGCTGACCGGCTCCAACTCGGTTATTTTCGATCTTGCTGCGGACAACCCCAATATGACGGATCTTGACCGGCTCACCAACCTGTACTGGGCACTGTGTTCTGTCCTGCGGTCCGGAATTCCCGGAGACGTGGTGGAACTGGGCTGCAACGCCGGACGTACCAGCGTTCTGCTGGAAATGGTGCTTGAGGCCGAGGATGCCGGCCGCGACCTCCACCTGTACGACTCGTTCGACGGCCTTCCCGCCCCTTCGGACGCGGACCGCTACCTCAAACAGGGCGACTGCAAGGCGACCGTGTCGGACGTCCTTGCCGTCTTCGAACGCTGGAATCTGCGGCTGCCCCAGGTGCACACGGGATGGTTCGAGGCGACGCTGCCGCGCCAACTGCCGGACCGCGTGGCCTTCGCCTACCTCGACGGGGACTTCTACGAGTCGATCCACACCAGCCTGACGCACGTCTGGCCCCGGCTCTCCGCCGGCGGCTCGGTCATCGTGGACGACTACTGCGACCGAGAACTCAGCCCTCGCGCCTGGGACGGCCTGCCCGGAGTGAAGAAGGCGTGCGACGAGTTCTTCGCTGACGTCCCGGCAAGCCGACGGATCCTCGTCGGCGCAGGCGACCTGGCCTTCGCCGAGTTCCGTAAAACGGGCTGACATCCCACGGGAAGGGGGAGCAGGGAATGCTGCACGACTCCTTGAAAATCGGAAGCGTTGAGGGACTCCTCAGCCAGGAGGAGATCACTCACCTGGCAGGCCGCATCAGTGAGGGATTGGGAGACGGTTCCCGGTTCGATGTCGTGGACCGGACCCGGTCGGTCCACTCTTTGGCGGGAGAGGGACTGGACCGTGTCAAAGAGGTGTACGAACCTCAAGGCAGGGTCGAGTACGACGAGGTTCAGCCGGACGTCACAAAGCTGCTCAACGACGCGGTCACCCGCCGAATGAATGATCTGCACAAGGTCTTCCCGAGCGCTCGGCGCTCCATGGACTGGCTGTACGTCGAGTACGGGGCCGGTCAGTACGTCACGCCACACGTCGACTACCCGTTCAACGAGATAGCCCCGGACCGGCCGAAGATCGCGGCCATGGGGATCGTCCTGCGCGAGGCCGACTCCGGAGGCGCGTTCTTCGTCGAGACGGGCGGAGGGAACGCGCTGTGGAACGAGGACGGCGGTATCAAGGAGAACGCCAACGTACACAGCCCGTGGTTCGCCGGCATGCGGCGAACCCGGTGGCACGTCACCTGCCGGGCGGGAGACGCACTGTGCTGGGGCACCCAGCTTGTCCATGGCACCGAGCCGGTTACCGCAGGCAGGATCGGCAAGTTCATCGGATTCCTTGGCGCCTGATGATCCCTCGGCCTTCCGGAGGTGCACAGAGCGTGAGCACTGTCTTTCCTTACTACCCCTCGCAGGACCCCCGAGGTGACTTGCTGACCGCCGCCGTAGCCGAGCGCAACGCGCGCCGCTCGCGCGGAGTGGCGGGGCGCATCACGTGGGCGCACTCACTCTGGATCGATCCCGAGCTGGAACGCCTCTACGGCGGGGACAGGCACGCCCCCAGCGTCAATCGAGAGCGAGCCGCGCGATTCGGTGCCCCACATCTCGCCCGGCCAGCTGCCCGGCCGCTGGCATCGCTCGTGTCGGTCTCCCGGTCCTTCCTGGCCCGGGAGACCGACGTGTTGGGTGCGGACCCGCACGACGAAGCCTTTGAGTTGGTGCGACGGACGCATAGCGGCTACCTGTGCGAACTGGCGATCGGCGTCATCCGCTCCGGCCCGGAGGCGGGTGACCGGGTGCCGTTCACGGCCGTCGCCCCTACGAGTCACGGCGAGCCGGTGTCCCGTGCCGCGGCCCTGCTGGCGTCTGCCGCCCGCGAACTCCTCGCCCAGTGGTACGACGCTCACCGCCAAGCGCGTGGTGAGCCAGCCATCACGGCACTTCCCCCCCTGCACTGGGCACAACGGGTCTTCGCCTCCTCCGTACGCCACGAGTTCTGCCGGAGAGTGCGGGAGGAACCCGGCTTCACCGGCGTTCAGCGGCAGGAAGCCGCAGCTGTGATGGAGGAGGCTGCCGACCTGCTGCCACGTCCCGAAGCACTACGGGAGGCACTGCCCGGCGGCGTGCAGGGCTCCGTCGTGAACGAACTGCTCTCCCTCTCCTACCCGTTGTGGGACCGAGTGCGTTTCTGTCTCGATTCTCCCTTTGATGGGCTCAGGTCGTTGTGAACCGATGAAAATCGGAGGAAGTGAGACGCATGGTGGCAAGCGGTGAGATTCCAGCAGCCGAGGGAGCGGGCGGCAGGAACCGTTCCCCGGACGACCGGAAGTTTCCCTATATCGCTCTCGAAGGGCTCAACGGAGCGGGCAAGTCAACGCTCAGGAACAGTCTGGAGAAATCCTTCTGGGCATTGGGCATGAACGTCTACACCATCGGCCAGCACTCCTGGCAGTCTCCGGGGGCCGCGCGGGTCATCCTGGACATCAAGGAACGCCGCCGCGTACATCCGCCCGAGCGCATCCAACTCGCCTACCTCGACGACCGCAAGGCGCAAGGCGAGCACATACTGGCGAGGGTGCTGCAGGAGGTCCCGGTCATCGGCGACCGCTCCTTCGTGAGCGACATCGTGTATCTCCAGGCGCTGGACAGTATTCCCGCAGCGAAGACCTTCGCGCTCTACCGCCGTCACGAGGTATATCTCCCCGACCTGATCGTGCACGTCGACGCTCCGCCGGACACCGCCCTGGCGAATCTCGCCAAACGCGAACGGCAACGCAAGCCGCATGAGAACCCCCGGCAGATGCGGGACCTGGCAGACGCCTTCGAAGAGGTGCTGTGGGGAAACCTGATAAACGGCCTCCCCCCGGTCCTGCGTTACAGGCCCGCTGTCGCCGGCGACAGCACCTCGTACACCGACCCGGCCGACGATGTCGCGACGCGCGCCTTCGCCACGCTGGGGCTGGGGAGCTGATCGTTCGGCGCTATCCTTCCCTGTCCGTCCACGCCGCACGGACGTGACAGAAGGGGAGCGCCAACCATGCAGGAACCAGGCCAGGCGATCGTACTCACGGGCACCTCCAGCGCGGGCAAGAGTTCGACAGCCACGGAACTCCAGAAGGTTCTTCCGGAGCCATTCCTTGCTCTGGGGCTCGACACATTCTTCGGCACCCTCCCGCGCCGCTGGACCAGTGAGGGGGAATACAGCGCTGAGGGGTTCTCCTACAACCGGGACACCGACCACGAGGGCTGTACCCGGTTACGGATCGGATACGGACCCGTGGGCGCGCGCCTGCTGGCCGGCATGCGCCAGGCTGTTGTCTCGCTGCTGAGCGAAGGCAACAACGTCATCGTCGACGAGATGCCGATCGATACGACGGTCGTTCCGGCCTGGCGCACCGCGCTGGCGGGGCACCGTGTGCTGTGGGTGCACGTGAGCGCTCCGCTGGCGGTGCTGGAGAGCCGGGAGGCGGAACGGTATCCGGAGAGGTTCCGCGGCCTCAGCAGGGGCCACTACGGCATCTGCGATCCGGAGGACTTCGACCTCGTGCTCGACTCCTCAGGGCTGGGTCCGCAAGACCGCGCCGAGCGCGTTGCCGCAGCTCTGGCAGCAAGCCTCCGCGCCTGTTGACGCCACGACCGATATCTGGCAGGTGGTCAATTGAAACTCGATGCCCGCCACGGGGAGCTTGAGAAGCCGCTTCGGCGCAACCGTGACTACCAGGTGTGGTGGTTGGGTGCGGCGGCCTCCAACACCAGCAGCTACCTGCTGACCGTCGCGGTTCCCTTGTTCGTCCTGGAAACCAGCGGTTCGGCAGGGCAAGCGGGGCTCGTGGCCGGCGCCGCGGCCGTGGCGAAGTTCGCCAGCTCGACGCCCGCAGGCGTGCTCGTGGATCTCTGCCCACGGCGCATCCTGCTCCTCCTGGCCTCAGCTCTTCAGCTCCTGGCCGTGGTATCGCTCCTCGCTGCCGTGTTGCTGGAACACGCGCACCTCGGTCACCTGATCACCGCTGCGGTCCTGGAAGGGCTGGGATACTCCCTCTACACTGCCACCGAACTACCGCTCCTGCGCAGGATCGTGCCCGAGGGACAACGCAGGTCCGCTCTCTCCCGGGAACAGTCACGCAAAGCGGCGGCACAACTGGCCGCTCCGCCCCTTGGGGGCCTGCTGTTCTCGTGGTCCCACGCCGCTCCGTTCTTCACCGCCTCCATCTTCTTCCTCGGCGTGATGGGTGCCGCTCTCGCTCTCCGCGTTCCCCTCGGGCCCGACCAGCGAGAGAAGGCGCATACCGAGCCGATCCGGACACACGGTCTGGCGGGGCTACGGTACGTGCTCAGCCGCCAGTACCTGCGCTACATGTTGGTGTGGTTCGCGCTGGTCAACGGCGCGTTCGCCGGACTGGGTCTGCTCCTCGTCGTCCTGTGCCACAACCGGGGAGCGGCTCCCGGAGAGATCGGCATGGCACAAGGCGCCGGGTCAGCCGGGGCGGTCCTCGGAGCACTGGTTTGCGAACGGCTCACAGCACGGATAAACAGTACGCGGCTGCTCAAAATATCGTCTTGGCTGTTGGTGGCCGGTGCCGCGGCCATGGCCGTACCCGCCCCCGCGACGGTCACCGGGCTCGCCTACGCCGTCGCGCTCTTCCTCACCCCCGCGGTGAATGTCTCGTTCATGCACCACTTGGTCCACACGACCCCGGATGTGCTGACCGGCAGGGTCTCCACGGCGATGATGACAGCGGCACGCAGCTTGAACTGGTTCTTCATTATGGGGGCCGGGGCCATGGCCGACTGGCACGGCCCGTTGTTGCCTCTGTTCGCCATCTCCGGACTGTTCCTGGTTCTCGCCTGCGCCAATCACGTGCGCGCGCCCCGGCCTGGCATGGCTGACCTGGTAACCAATGGTGAACCGTCCGGCATCGGTCGCATGGAGTCCACGGAGCCGCCCGCGCCGAACTCAGTCTGATCACAGCCCCTCAAAAAACGTCCAGCAGTACCCGAGCGGCAACCCTCACGGCGCGGTCGACCTCATCGACGCGGCCTCCCACCCAGGCATTCTGGATCGCCTCCCACACCACCGCCATGCTCCGCGCCCTCGCCTGAGGGGACCCGCGCGCGCAGGCGACGCTTGCGCTGCCGCTCGGTCCGCTGGTATCTGACGCTCGGCGTCGATGCCTCTGTTGACCGCCCCCGCACCCGCACGGAGTGTCGCCTCCGCAAGCGGAACCAGCACCCTTGATCGTCATCAGCGCGCGACCCGCCCGCCGCCGACGATCGCGGCCCAGGAAACGGGAGCGGAGATCCGCATCGGGATATCGCCGCCCGAGAGTGTCGGATAACGATCGTCTGCCGACACTCGGTGGCATGGTCACGAACCCGCAGGTGGGCAGTGGCGGCAACTCGCGTCGGAAATCAACGTCGGCGAACGGTCGTTGGGGTCATGCAGTTGATGCGCGAGGGCGACACTGTGAAGGTCACCCGGCTCGACCGGCTCTCCCGCTCCGTGCTGCACCTGGTGACCCTCGGCGCCGAGCTGCGCGAGCGCGGCATCGGCCTGCACGTCATCGAGCAGGGCATCGACACCTCCACGATGGAGGGCCGGGCCATGTTCGGCACGCTGTCCGTGCTTGCCGAGGTCCAGCGGGAGCTGATCGTGGCGAACACGAACGACGGGCTCACCTCCGCACGGGCCCGCAGCCGGGTCGGCGGGCGCCGGCCAAGCTCACGACCGACCAGGCCGAGCTCGCCCAGCAGCTCTACGACGCTCGGGAGAAGACCGTCCAGCAGTTCGCCGACATGTTCAACGTGCCCCGTTCCACGGTGTATGGGCACCTCGACAAGGCCAAGACCGTCCCCCGCCAGGCCAAGAAGACCGTGGTCGCGAAGCCCTAACCCGTCGTTTGCGGCTGGGTCCACCTATATCCAGCCCGCGAAAGCCCCCCCGCCGGAAACCCCGCCGGAAACCCCACCGGAAACCCCACCGGAAACCCCGCCCGGCGCCACGACGTCGGTCTTCGTGATCCGGAGCGGACCTTGAAGGCCGACGTCGTGCAAATCCTCGGCCTAGGGACTGGCCTCACCCGCAGGGGTCATGGGAAGAGGTGCCCTCGGTTTCTTCGGCGGCTGGGTCAGTCGTTGAGGACGATCTTGGTGGTGGTGGCCGCGCCGGTGCCCTGCGAGGCGACCTTCGCCTTGGTGGGGTTGATGGCGTACTTGAAGGTGAAGCTCACCGTCGCCTGGCCGGTCTTGCCGCCGACCTCGACATTGAAGACGCAGGTGCCGGTGAGGGTGTAGACCTTCTTCTTCGTGTGCGGGTGCGCCTTGCTGCCCACCGTGGAATGCCAGTGGTAGCCGACGGGGATGGCCGCGTGCTTGTCGTGGTACTTGCCGTTGAGGCCGGTGGCCGTGCAGCTCATCGTGCTGGTGGCGATGGCCTTCAGCTTCTTGTTGGTGATCACCCACGACCACGGCATCGGGTAGTACGTGGGGTACTTGCCCGTCAACTTGACCTGGGTGTGGAGGATTCCGGCCTTCTGCTTCGCCTTGGGCGTGGAGTACGTCTGCTTCGCCGGAGTGAAGACAGTCGTCTCCTGCGCGGCCTGCGCGCCGGCGACGGAGCCGAAGACCATGGCCGCGGCCGTTCCGGATACGACGGCCGCGCGGACTCCCCGCTGGATCAGTTCGTTCTGCAAGACTTCCCCCGTTTTCAGAAGTTCATGGGAACTGGTGGTTCTTGATCGCCGATATCCCACCAGCTGGGGCGGAAGTGACGGAAGTGGCTTGAGGAAGATTTGAACTGAAGCTGGACACAAGCCCTTTGGGCCGCCCACGGCTTCGGGCGCCGGGCTCGCAGGCCGCCCGCCCGGTAGGCCTCCTGCCTCGTAACCCGCCCGCCCCGTAGGCCTCCCGGCTCCTGGTCGAAGCGCGCGGCCACGGCCTGAACCGTTGACGCTCCTGCTCGCGTCTGCCGACAATGCGCATCAAAACTCTGACCAGAGTCCGTCCGTAGGGGGAGCCATCAGCAGCCATCCGGTGCACGGCACCGTCCGGTCGTGGGACGACGAGTCCGGCTGGGGCGTCCTGGTCTCACCCGAAGTGCCCGGCGAGGTCTGGGCGCATTTCTCGGCCATGCACACCACGGAGTCGGGCGAGTTCGCGTCCCTGGAGGCGGGTGAGGCCGTGCTCTTCACCTGGGAGGAAGCCGAGCAGGACGGCTACTCCTACCGCGCCTCGCAGGTGCGTCGCCCCGGCGCCCAGGAGGCCGACCCGCAAGACGGCGAGGGCGGCGGCGAGGGCGAGGGTGGCGGCGAGGACGGCGGCGAGTACTCCAGCATCCACATCGAACTCGACCCCGGGTGAGCCACGGGGCCGACCCGAACTCCGCCTTCAACTCCAAGGGAACGTCGGCTGCAAGGAACCGTCAGCCGCAAGCGCCCGCTCACCTCACGCGAGGGAATCGCGCCTGCAACGTCCAGATCGCCGGGTTCTCCCCCAACTCCTCATGCATATCCACCAGGTCGGCAATCAGGTCGTGCAGAAAATCCCGGGCCTCCCGCCGCAACGCGGAGTGCGAGAAGCTCAACGGCGCCTCCTCCACCGGCATCCAGTCCGCCTCGACATCCACCCACCCGAACCTCCGCTCGAAGAGCATCCGATCCGTCGACTCGGTGAAGTCCAGCTCCGCCCGCTGCGGCCGGGCCGCACGAGACCCCGCCGGGTCCTGATCCACCCGTTCCACGGTGTCGCACAACGCCCACGCGAAGTCGAGCACCGGCACCCATCCCCACGCTGTGGACAACTCCCGGTCCGCCTCGGTGTCGGCGAGATACACGTCCCCGCAGAACAGGTCGTGCCGCAGGGCATGGACATCCGCCCGCCGATAGTCGGTCTGCGGCGGGTCGGGAAAGCGGTTGGAGAGGGCATAGCCGATGTCGAGCACGGACGAAATGGTGTCACGCCACTTTAAGATCACGGACGTGTCCCGATCCGCCCCCCTTGTCCACACCTGTGCCTTCCTGGCCCGCACCCTCGCCCGCCCCTTCACCCGCCCCGTCCGCACCCGCGCCCCCCTCGCCCGCCCCTCCACCCGCCCCACCCGCACCCGCGTCCGGCCCGCGACCCTCCCCGCGCTGCTGCTGGCCTTCCTCCTCACGGCCTGCGCGAACGGCGTCGGCGTCCACGGCACCCCCGGCGGCCCGGGCCTGCGCGACCCGTACTTCCCGAAGGCGGGCAACGGCGGCTACGACGTCGCCCACTACGACCTCACCCTCGCCTACACCCCCGGCGGGAGCCGCACCCTCACCGGCACGGCCACCGTCACCGCCCGCGCCACCCACGCCCTCTCCGCGTTCGACCTCGACCTCAAGGGCCTGGACGTCGAGGACGTCACCGTCGACGGCCGCCCGGCCCGCTGGAACCGCGCCGGACAGGAACTGACCGTCCGCCCCCACGACGACCTCGACCGGGGCGCGACCTTCCGCACCACCGTCCGCTACTCCGGCACCCCCGAGACGCTCACGGACCCGGACGGCTCCGAGGAGGGCTGGCTGCCCACCGCCGACGGAGCGCTCGCGCTCGGGGAACCCGTCGGCTCCATGACCTGGTTCCCGGGCAACCACCACCCCTCCGACAAGGCGTCGTACGACCTCACGATCACCGTCCCGAAGGGCCTACAGGCCGTGTCCAACGGGGAGTTGAGGAGCGAGCAGACCAACGGCGCCCGGACCACGTACACCTGGCACACCGCCGAGCCCATGGCGAGCTACGTGGCCACCGTCGCCGTCGGCCACTACGACATCCGGCGCTCCACGACCTCCGACGGCCTGCCCGTGTACGTCGCCGTCGACCCGACCGAGGCGAAGGCGAGCCGGACGGTGCTCGCGCGGATTCCCGAGATCATGACGTGGGCGCAACGGCGGTTCGGGCCGTACCCGTTCGCGTCCACCGGCGCGATCGTCGACCGCCCCGACGACGCCGGTTACGCCCTGGAGACGCAGAACCGCCCGGTCTTCCCCGGCACCCCCGACGTCGACACCCTCGTCCACGAACTCGTCCACCAGTGGTACGGCGACTCCGTCACGCCGAAGAGCTGGCGGGACATGTGGCTGAACGAGGGGTTCGCGACGTACGCGGAGTGGATGTGGGACGAGGACCACGGCGGCGACACCGCCCAGCAGACGTTCGACGTGCTCTACGACCACGGCGAGGACGACCACCCGGACCTCTGGTCCTTCCCACCCGCGAACCCCAGCGGCCCCGGGCACATCTCCGACACCCCGGTCTACCAGCGCGGCGCGATGGTCCTGCACAAGATCCGGCAGACCGTCGGCGACCCCGCCTTCCGCACCCTGATCCGCGGCTGGGCGACCACCCACCGCCACGGCAACGCCGACACCGCCGACTTCACGACCTACGTCGAACACCACGCCCCGGGCGAGAACCTCACCCCCGTCTGGACCACCTGGCTCCACGGCAACGGCAAACCAGCCACCCCCTGACCACCCGCACCCGCCTGGGACGAGCCCGCCCCAAAACGACGAAGCCCCCCGGCCCGACCCGGACCAGGGGACCCACGCTGCCCACGCGCCGCCGGTGCAACCCCACTGGGCACCGCCGACGAGCCATCGACGCACCGTCGACAACGAGCCGTCGATCTCAAGCCCCCGCAGGCTCCCGGAGCCGTGGCGGGGGCGTGATGAGCGACCTCAGACGTTGACGCCGAAGTCCTGGGCGATGCCCACCAGGCCGGACGCGTAGCCCTGGCCGACCGCGCGGAACTTCCACTCCGCGCCGTTGCGGTACAGCTCGCCGAAGACCATCGCCGTCTCGGTGGCCGCGTCCTCGGAGAGGTCGTAACGGGCGATCTCCGCGCCGCCCGCCTGGTTCAGGATGCGGATGTAGGCGTTGCGGACCTGGCCGAAGTTCTGCGAGCGGTTCTCCGCGTCGTAGATCGAGACCGGGAAGACGATCTTGTCGATGTCGGCGGGGAGGCCCGCGAGGTTGACGTTGATCGCCTCGTCGTCGCCGTCGCCCTCACCCGTGCGGTTGTCGCCGGTGTGGACGATCGTGCTGTCCGGGGTCTGCTTGTTGTTGAAGAAGACGAAGTGGGCGTCCGAGTAGACCTTGCCCTGCGTGTTCACCGCGATCGCGGACGCGTCGAGGTCGAAGTCCGTGCCGGTGGTGGTGCGGACGTCCCAGCCGAGTCCCACGGTGACGGCGGTCAGGCCCGGGGCCTCCTTGGTAAGCGAGACGTTGCCACCCTTGGACAGGCTTACGGCCATGGTTGGGAGTCCTTCCCTCGTTGCATACCTACGGCTTCGTGCTTCGTACTGGGGACGAAGCTACCGTCACCCCCTTGAACGTCGCGCAGGGTCCCGAAGGTTCCGGATGCCTTTACCTTTTTTACCCGCGTCTTCCGGCCGCCCCGAATATGGGGTGACGCGGACGCCGCCGACCCGCGACCATGGACCCATGTCCGGTCCCTATGTCATCCGCGGCTCCGTCTCGCTCCCCGAGGCCGAGCTGGTCTGGCGTTTCTCGCGGTCGTCGGGGCCGGGTGGTCAGCACGTCAACACCAGCGACTCGCAGGCCGAGCTGCGCTTCGACCTCGCCGCCACCGCGTCCCTGCCCGAGGTCTGGAAGGCACGCGCGCTGGAACGCCTCGACGGGCGGCTGATCGACGGGGTCATCGTCGTCCGCGCCTCCGAGCACCGTTCGCAGTGGCGCAATCGCGAAGCCGCCGCCGTACGCCTCGCGGCTCTCCTCGCCGAGGCGACCGCGCCGCCGCCCAAGCCGCGCCGCGCCACCCGGATTCCCCGGGGCATCAACGAACGCAGGCTCCGCCAGAAGAAACAACGCTCGGACACCAAACAGGGCCGCTCAGGCCGGAACTGGGGCTAACGCACGTTAGACCCTCTAGCGCCCGCGACTGCCGCTAACCCACCCTGTCGCGCCCGTTAGACCCTCTCACCGACGCGACCAGCGCCAACCCGGCCTGTCGCAACGGTGACACCCTCTAACGGTCGTGACCGCGACCAGCACCAGCGCACCCCGTCGCGAAAGTGACACCCTCTAACGACCGCTGGCTACCGCAACTCCCGGTACCGCCCCCGGAAATACGTCAGCGGGCCGCCCTCCGAGCTGGGCACCCGTGCCGTCAGGACGTGGCCGATCACCAGGGTGTGGTCACCCGCCGGCACCCGCTCCCGCGTGCGGCACTCCAGCGTGGCCAGCGCCCCGTCGAGCAGCGGCGCGTCCGTCAGTTCGCCCCGGGTGTGCGGGAGGTCCTGGAAGAGCAGCCGGTCGCTGAGCCGCCCCTTCATCGCGAACCGCCCCGCGATGTGCCGCTGGCTCTCCGCGAGCACCGACACCGCCCACAGCGGCTGCTCGTCGAACACGTCGTCGAGGCGGGACCCGGTCCGCAGGCTGACCAGCACCAGCGGCGGGTCCAGCGAGACCGACAGGAACGCCGTCGCCGTCATGCCCACGTCCTCACCGGCCGGTGCCGACGGGTCGTCGGGGTCGAGGGAGGCCTCCCGCGCGGTCACCAGGACCACGCCCGCGGCCAGCCGGGACATGGCGGCGCGGAACTCGTCGTTGCTCACCCCCTCAGCATGGGGGACGGGCGGGGCGGCGGCGGAGGAAGTCTGGGACACGCGGGAAACGCTAGTCTCCGCACTGCGCGCCCGCATCGGGCCCCGGCCCGAGACCGGACCTAGGACGGCGGCGGCACGGACTAGGACCAGCGACGGAGGGGTCCAGGGCATTTCCCGCAAAGTTTGCGTTCGGTAAACGCAATCGGAAAGTCCCGGAAAAGGCAGAAACCCCGCCCAATTGTTCACCTTTCGCTGTGACTTGACTCACAAGGGGCATGAATTGTTGACCCTGTGTACCGAGTGCGGAGCGCGCTGTGATTCAGTGGCTGGGAATGATGAACCAGGTAAGCGCACCGCCGTTGAACAGATGAACCGACCGGCCGGACGTCCGGAGCCACCGTCACCGGGCTCGGCCGACCGGTACCGCAGGACCAGCACCGCCATCAGAGCACTGCCGACCAGCAAGCACTGCCGACCAGCAAGAGCACTGCCGACAAGACAAGCGCCGAAAACGTCCGTTGACGCGCTGCGAGGTCTCGGGGGGAGGGCGACCATGGAGACGGAGTCGGAGCCTTACGTCCGCCTTGCCACCCTGCGACAACTGCACCAGGTCATGGCGGACATGAACACGGCCCGCAGTCTGGCCGACACACTCCAGACCGTCGCCGACGGCGTCGTCAACGGCCTTGGTTACGAACTGGCGTGCGTCAACCTCGTCCGCCCGGACGGCGATCTCGTCGTCGCCGCGTTCGCCGGAAACCCGGCGGCCGAGGCGCTGATCACCGGCCGGGTCGGCTCCCGGGAGTCCTGGGAGCGCCGGCTCGCGATGGGCGAGCACTGGGGCGACCTGGTGTTCATCCCGCACACCGAGGGCTGGGTCCTCGACGACGACGACGTTCCGCAGTGGTACACCGACGGGCCCGCGCCCCGTTTCGAGGACGAGTGGCACCCCGCGGACCGGCTGCTGGCGCCGATGTTCACGCCGGGCGTCGGCGGCTCCTGCGGCGAGCTGATCGGCGTGCTCTCCGTGGACCGCCCGCGCAACGGCCGCCGCCCCGGCGCGTGGGGGCGCGAGGCGCTCCAGATGTACGCGTTCCAGGCGGCCATCGCGATCAGCAACGCCCGGCTGCGCGCCAACATGCAGCGCGCCCTGGTCCGGCTCGAACGCGACCAGCAGGCGTTGCGGGCGAGCGAGGAGAGTTTCCGGCAGGCGTTCGAGTACGCGCCCTCCGGCATGGCCATCGCCGAGATGGGCGGCGACCAGCACGGCCGCATCCTGCGCACCAACGACGCCCTGTGCCGGCTGCTGGGCCGGCCCGCCTCCGTGATGCGCCGGTACGCCTTCTCCGACCTCGTCCACCCCGAGGACATAGGCACCCTGCTGCGGACCTCCGCCGAGGGCGGCCGGGCCGAGCTGCGGCTCGGGCGCCGGGACGGCACGTTCGTCTGGGTCTCGCTGCGCAACAGCGTCGTCGCGGACGCCGCCGACGGCCCGCGTTTCCTGCTCACCCACGTCGAGGACATCGAGGAGCGCAAGCGCCGCGAGCTGCAACTCGCCCACCGCGCCTCCCACGACTCCCTCACCGGCCTGCCGAACTCCGCCGAGCTGCGCTCCCGGCTCGCCTCCCGCCTCTGCCGCCGCCCCGCCCCGGGCGACCTGGAGACCGTCGACGCCGCCTACGGGCACCCCGGTTACGACACCGGCGCCGGTGACCACGGGTTCGACCTGCGGACCGCCTCCGAGGTGTACGAGGCCCACGACCACCATGTGCACACCGTCGCCCCCGAGGGTGACATCGACGACGGCACCAAGGGGCTCGCGGTGCTCTTCTGCGACCTCGACGGCTTCAAGTCGATCAACGACAGGTTCGGGCACAACGCCGGTGACGCGGTCCTCATCGAGGTCGCCGGGCGGCTGTCCCGCGCGGTGCGCGACGGCGACACGGTGGCCCGGCTCGGCGGCGACGAGTTCGTCGTCCTCGCCGACGGTCTCGGCCGGGCCGACGCCCAGGACCTCGCCGTTCGGCTGCGCAACGAGATCATCCAGCCGGTCCGGGTGGACGGGCGGGCGATGCGGGTGGGCGCCAGTTTCGGCATCGGGTGGGCGCACTGCGGGATGACCGCGGACGAAGTGTTGAAGTCCGCTGACGAGCGGATGTACGTAGAGAAACGATCTCGTCCCAAACAACATCGACGAGCGGGATGATCCGCAGGTCAGTGAGTCGGTGCGATCCGAGTCACCCGTTTGGGCCACGAGGAGCGGGTAGGCTCGCCAGTCTGACCCCACGCACCCGACCCGCACCTGCTGAGGAGTACCTGGGATGACGTCCGGCAACAACGGCGCCAGCACGCCCGAGGACGACGACCCGTTCGGCTACCTCTACGCCGACGGGCAGGCCAACGGAGCGCAGCCCCCGTCCGGCGGCGGCTACGGCTACCCGAACTCGGTCAACCGGGTCCGGCCGGTCGGGCAGCGCCAGTACGGCGGCCCGCAGCAGCAGACGCAGGCCCCGCCGGTTCCGCAACAGGGCGCGTACGGCCAGCCCAACAGCCACTACGCGGCCCCGGAGACGTTCCCCGGCGGCCCCTCCACCGCCCCCCAGCAGGGCTACAACGGCGGCGGCCGCAGCCGTGGCCCCAACACCAAGGGCCTGCTGATCGGCGCGGTCGCGGTGGTCGCGGCGGTCGTCATCGGCATCGCGGTCGCGATGGCGGGCGACGACAGCGAGGACAAGAGCAGCGACGCTGCGGGCGCGACGCCGTCGCAGTCGCAGAGCGACGCCCCGAGCCCGTCGGCGAGCAACAGCACGGCGAGCGAAGAGAACCTGCCGACGATCGACGCGAAGGCCCTGCAACTCGCCGGTGGCGCCACCACCGCGTCCGACGTCAAGGGCGCCAAGGCCGACGGCGGCGTCTACGTCTCCAACTTCAACAACGTCGGCGCCTCCCTCACCTGGAACGTCAAGGACATCCCCAAGTCGGGGAAGTACTCCCTCTATGTCGGCTACGGCGTCCCGGGCAAGGACGCCACCGCCACCCTCACGATCAACGGCACGGCGCTGAGCAGCGCCATGGACCTGAAGAACTGGGCGAACGCGGGCGAGGGCGACTACGCCAAGGGCTGGACGAAGACGTTCAACTACATCCAGCTCAACAAGGGCGCGAACACGATCAAGATCTCCTGCGAGCAGGGCAACCAGTGCGACGCCAATCTCGACCAGCTCTGGCTGGTCAAGGGCTGGGTCAAGTCCGACAGCTAGCCAACCACCCAGCCCCAGCCCACCAGGAACACGGGACTACATCGACCTACGGCTCCGCCACCTTCGAAACCCCGCCAGCCCCAGCCAACCAGGGGCGCGGGGCTGTATCGATCTGCGGCTCCGCCGCGTGGCCGCGACCAGCGTTCATGCCGCAGCCTTCGAAGCCCCGCGAACCTCAGCCCACCAGGGGCGAGGGGCCGTCACCTTCGAAACCCGGCCAGCCCCAGCCCACCCAGGGGCGCGGGGAACTGCGCGACCAGCCACGACGGTGCCGCACCCGAAAACACCCCCGCACCCCGCACGCACCCCCCCCGCCCCGAACGCCCTCACCCCAGCCGGGGTTCGACCACCCAACGCCCCCGGCGCATCACGCCCTTGAGGGCGAACTCGGCATCCAGGAGAACCAGGTCGGCATACTTGCCGGGCTCCAGGGAGCCGACCCTGTCGTACAGGCCCAGCACGCGCGCCGGATTCGCAGAGATCGCGGCGACAACATCCTCAACGCCCAGCCCATCCACCCGCACCGCCCGCTGAAACGCCCGGTCCAACGTGAGCGTCGAGCCCGCGATCGACCCACCCTCCACCAGCCGCGCGACCCCACCGCTGACCTCGACCTCCAGCGGCCCCAGCCGGTAACGCCCGTCCGCGCTGCCCGCCGCGTCCATCGCGTCGGTGATGAACGCGACCCGCCCCGCCCCCGCGTGATGGAACGCCAACTGGAGCGCGGCCGGGTGCAGATGGGTACCGTCGTTGATCAGCTCGACGGTGACCCGCTCGTCCTCCAGGAGCGCGGTGACGGGGCCGGGGTCACGGTGGCCGATCGGCGGCATCGCGTTGAACAGGTGGGTGGCGACGCGCGCACCGGCGTCGATGGCAGCGACGGTCTCCTCGTAGTCGGCGTCGGTGTGCCCGATCGCCGCGATCACGCCCTGCTCGGTGAGGAGCCGCACGGAGTCGAGGCCGCCGGGCCGTTCGGTGGCGAGGGTGACCATGCGGGCCTGCCCGCGCGCCGCGTCGACCAGTTTGCGGACCTCCGCCGGGTCCGGGTCGCGCAGCAGCGCCTCGGCGTGCGCGCCCTTGCGGCACGGCGAGATGAACGGCCCCTCGAAGTGGATGCCGGCGATCTCGCCCTGCTCGGCGATCTCGCTCAGCAGCCCGGCCTGGCGGACCAGGACGTCCATGTCGTCGGTGACGGTGGACGCCACCATCGTCGTTGTGCCGTGCGACCGGTGGGCGGCGACGGCGGTGAGGACGGCGTCGGCGTCGCCGGAGAAGGCCGCGCCGCCGCCCCCGTGGTTGTGCAGGTCGACGAAGCCGGGCACCAGCCAGTGGCCCCGGACGTCGAGCGTCTCGGCGCCCTCGGGGGCGCTCCCGGCGATCCGCGTGCCCTCGACGATCACCCGGCCGTCGGCCACGATCCCGGTGGGCAGCACCACCCGGGCACCGGCGAGGACTGTGCAACGAGCCATCAGGTGGTTACCTCCGTGAGGTCAGGGGTGGCGATCAGATCCCGGGCGAGCAGTCCGGCCCCGAGGCAGCCGGCGTTCTCCCCGAGGGCGGCGGGCAGGATCGAGGGCGGTTTCTCGAAGGTGACGCGGGCCGCGACGGCCTCCCGCAGCGGCGTGAACAACGTTTCCCCCGCTTCGGCGAGCCCGCCACCGACGATGAGGGTGCGCGGGTCCAGCAGGGTGAGCGCGGTGACCAGGCCGTCGGCGAGCGCGTCGACGGCGGTCCGCCAGATCCGGACGGCGTTCGGGTCGCCGGACAGGACGGCGCGCGCGCAGTCGGCCGCGTCTGCCGCCGGGTCGCCGGTGGCCGCCGCCCAGGACTCGCTGACGGCGGCGGCGGACGCGTACCGCTCCAGGCAGCCGCGTCGGCCGCACGGGCAGACGGCGCCGCCGGGGCGCACGACGATGTGCCCGATCTCGCCCGCGAATCCGTGCGCCCCCGCCTCCACCCGCCCCTCGATGCCGATCGCGCCCGCGATGCCGGTGCCGAGCGCGACGAACAGGAACCGGTCGGCGCCCCGCCCCGCGCCGATCCGGCCCTCGGCGAGCCCGCCGGTGCGCACGTCGTGCCCGAGGGCGACCGGCACCCCGGCCAGCCGCCGGCTGAGCAGATCGCGCAGCGGAACGTCGCGCCAGCCCAGGTTGGCGGAGTAGACGGCGGTGCCGAGCCGGTCGTCGACGATGCCGGGGACGGCGACCCCGGCGGCGGAGGCGGGTTCGCCGAGGTACTCGACGCCGTACGCGGCGAGGTCGGCGGCGAAGCCGAGGATGGTCTCGACGACCGCGTCGGGGCCGTGTTCCCGGCCGGTCGCCCGGCGGGCCCGGTGCAGCAGCGTGCCGTCCGCCGCGATCAGGGCGGCCTTCATCCCGGTGCCGCCCACATCGAGGGCGATGACATGTCTCACGCAGGACAGTGTGGCCTCCCTACCCACAAGAGGTCTAGTCCACTCACGTGGTGTAGACCTTGAGTGTTCAGATAGCGGACAGTCACACCAAGGGTTGGGGAATCAGCGGTGCAGCGGCGGCAACGGGGCAGGACAGGAACGATCGCGGCGGGGTCCGCGCTGGGCATGACGGTGGTGCTCGGCGGCTGCGGCGGCGGTTCGCAGGACGTCACCCTGAAACTGGTCGCCGCCGACTACGGCAACTCCTCGGCCGACAGCTCCCAGAAGTACTGGGACAGGCTGGTCGCCGCCTACGAGGACGACCACCCCGGCACCACGGTCGACGTCACCGTGTACTCGTGGAACGACGTCGACCGCAAGGTCAAGGAGATGGTCGACGCCGGCCGGGCGCCCGACATGGCCCAGATCGGCTCCTACGCCGACTACGCCGACGCGAACCTCCTCTACAAGGCCGACGACCTGCTCTCCATCCGCACGCAGGCCGACTTCGCCTCCCAGCTCGCCACCGCGGGCCAGGTCAAGGACGTCCAGTACGGCATGCCCTTCGCGGCCTCCACGCGCCTCCTCTTCTACAACAAGTCCCTCTTCACGGACGCCGGTCTCAGCGCGCCGAAGACCTGGCAGGACCTGGCCACCGACGCCGCCGCGCTCAAGGCGAGGGGCGTCACGTACCCCTACGCCCTGCCGCTCGGCCCGGAGGAGTCGCAGGCCGAGACCATGCAGTGGCTGCTGAGCGGCGGGGGCGGCTACACCGACTCGTTCGGCACCTACAGCCTCAACTCCACCGAGAACGTCGCCACCTTCACCTGGCTCAAGGACGAACTCGTCGACAAGGGCCTCACCGGACCCGTCGCCCCCGGCAAGCTCAACCGCGCGGCTGCGTTCACCGCCTTCGCCGACGGTGATGTCGGCATGCTCAACGGCCACCCCTCGCTGATGAAGATGGCCGAGAAGCGGGGCGTGAAGTTCGGCATGGTCCCGATGCCGGGCAACGGCGGCCAGAGCAGGTACTCCATGGGCGTCGCCGACTGGATGACCGCGTTCAAGAAGAATGGTCATGCCAAGCAAGTCGGTGATTTCCTCGACTTCGTCTACAGCGAGAAGAACGTCCTCGACTTCTCCCGCGAGTACGACCTGCTGCCGGTCACCAACTCCGCGTCCGCGGTGATGAGCGACGCCGAGCGGGACGCGGCCCTCAAGCCGTTCCTCGACGAACTGCCCCAGTCCGAGCTGTACCCGGTGGGCCGGACGTCCTGGGCGGAGGTGGCGGCGGCCGTCAAGCAGCGCATCGGCGCGGCGGTCGCCCCGGGAGCCACCCCGGCGACGGTCCTGAAGCAGCTGGAGACAACGGCGACCAAGGCCGACAACAGCTGACGGGGCTCCCGGCGCCGCCGATTGTCAGTGCCGCCCGCTACGGTCGTGGGCATGGACGATTCCGGACTCGGCCGCATGGAACAGGCCGTTCTCGCGCTCGAACGCCGGGGCTTCACAGGCCCCGGCGCCAAGGAACGCGCCATCCGCGAGGAGCTGGACCTGGCCCCCGTCCGCTACTACCAGCTGCTCAACGCCCTGCTCGACGACCGGCGGGCGCTCGCCCACGACCCGGTCACGGTGAACAGACTGAGACGGGTTCGTGATCTCCGCCGCTCGGAGCGCTGAGCCCGGTTAGGGTCGCCCTATGGGCAGCCACACGGACTCGACGCATTCCACGCCATCCCCGTCCCCTCTGCCGACCCCCGCCACCGCGGCCGGCCGGGAAGGGCTCGACGCGATCCTCGCCCGCCCGTCCGGCGCGGTGATCGCCTTCGACTTCGACGGCACGCTCTCCCCGATCGTGTCCGACCCCGAGCAGGCCCGCGCCCACCCCGACGTGGTCCCGGCCCTCGCGGCCCTCGCCCCGAGGGTCGCCTCGGTCGCCGTCATCACCGGCCGCCCGGCCGAACTCGCCGTCCGCAACGGCGGTTTCGCGGGCGTACCCGGCCTGGAACACCTCGTCGTCCTCGGCCACTACGGCGCCGAACGCTGGGACGCGGCCACCGGCGAGATCACCGGCCCCGCCCCGCACCCCGGCGTCGCCGCCGTCCGCGCCGAACTCCCCGGCTTCCTGGAGCAGATCGGCGCCCCCCGCGGCACCTGGATCGAGGAGAAGGGCCGCGCCATCGGCGTCCACACCCGCCGCACGGACGCCCCCCAGGAGGCCTTCGAAACCCTCCGAGCCCCCCTCACCGACCTGGCCACCCGCAACGGCCTGGTGGTCGAACCCGGCCGCATGGTCCTGGAACTCCGCCCCCCGGGCATGGACAAGGGCGTAGCCCTCCTCGACCACGCCCGGGAAGTGGGCGCCACCTCGATCCTCTACGGCGGCGACGACCTCGGCGACCTCCCCGCCTTCGCCGCAGTGGAAGAACTCCGCACCCACACCACCCACACCACCCCCGGCCTCCTCCTCTGCGTGGCCAGCACAGAAGTGACGGAAGTCCGCGACCGAGCAGACATGACGGTGGCAGGCCCGGAGGGCTTGGTGGAATTCTTGAGGAGCCTGACGAAGGCGATCGGGGGGTAGCCCCCGTACCTCAAGCCCGCAGCGCGTCCAGCTGCTCAAGGAACCACCGCGCCGGTGGCAGCGCCGTCGCCGCAACAGCCAACCGCTTCGTACGCTCATCCCGCTCACCCACCGGCATGGCCAACGCGGAGTGCAGCGCGCGAGCTGTGGCGACCACGTCATACGGGTTGACGACCAGCGCATCGTCCCCCAGCTCATCGAACGCCCCCGCCTCCCGCGAGAGCACCAGCACACACCCCTCGTCGGAGACGACCGGCACCTCCTTGGCGACCAGGTTCATGCCGTCCCGGATGGGGTTGACGAGAGCGACGTCGGCGATGCGGTACGCGGCGAGGGAGCGCGCGAAGTCGTCCTTGACGTGAAGCACGACCGGCGTCCAAGTCGCCGTTCCGTACACGGAGTTGATCTCGTCCGCGACCCGCTGCACCTCGGCGGTGTAGTCCCGGTACACGGCGAGGTCCTGCCGCGAGGGGTAGGCGAAGGCGACGTGGGAGACCCGCTCACGCCATTCGGGATGATCGTCGAGGAGCTGCCGGTAGGCGAGCAGACCACGGACGATGTTCTTGGACAGTTCCGTGCGGTCGACGCGGACGATGGTCCTGCGCCCGGCGCCGACCTCCTCGCGCAGGGCGACGATGCGTTCCTCGACGTCGGCCTCGTGCGCGCGCCGGCGCAGGAAGTCCGCGTCGGCGCCGAGCCCGTGCACGCCGATCTCCGTGCCGTCGAGCCCGCCGACCGCGTCCGCGCAGGCGGTGAACGCGTCGGCCCAGCGCCGGGTGAGGAAGCCGAGCCGGTCGGCGCCGAGCATCCCGCGCAGCACCTGGGCGGCGATGTCGTCGGGCAGCATCCGGAAGTACTCGGGGGGTGCCCACGGCGTGTGCGAGAAGTGCCCGATGCGCAGATCGGGCCGGAGTTCACGGAGCATGCCGGGCACCAGGCACAGGTGGTAGTCCTGCACCAGCACCGCCGCCCCGTCGCCCGCCTCCTCGGCCAGCGCCTCGGCGAACGCCCGGTTGTAGGCCTCGTAGGACGCCCACTGGCGCCGGAACTCCGCGTCGAAGACCGGCTCAAGCGGCGTCTGGTAGAGCAGGTGGTGCACGAACCAGAGCACCGAGTTCGCGACGCCGTTGTACGCGTCGGCGTGCACGTCCGCCGGGATGTCCAGCATCCGCACCCCGGCCTCGCCGACCCCGCGCCGTACCGCCTCGCGGTCGCCGTCGGAGAGCGCGGAGCACACCCACAGCGCGTCCGCGTCCGGCCCGATCGCGGAGAGGCCGGAGACGAGCCCGCCGCCGCCCCGCCTGGCGGCCAGCGAGCCGTCGCCTTGAACCTCGTACGAGACCGGACCGCGGTTGGACGCGACCAGCACCTGGGCGGGTACGTCGTGGGTGGGAGCCATACGCCTCAACCTAGCCCGGCCCACAAACGCTCAAACGTGCGGACGCGCTCGGGTGACGGCGGCGGCGAGGACGTATACGAACGACGGTCGAGGTCACCCGCCCGACATCTCGGGCGCCCCCGCCCGCCCGGTCACGCCACCTTGCGGGACGCGTACTCGGCGATCTCCGCCATGGGCGGCCGTTCCTCCGTGTCCACCGAGAACGTGCGCGGCTCAAAACCGTCCTCGCCGCGCTCGAACTGGGTCAGCGCGGGCCGGATCAGATGCCCGCGGGCCAGTCGCAGCTGGGCGGTGCGGTAGATCGCGGCGGCCATCCGGCCCAGCGCCTGCCCGTCCTGGTGCCGGTGCCTGCGCACCCCGACGTCGACCTGGGCCAGCGCGTCCAGGCCCACCAGATGCAGCGAGTCGACGAGCATGCCCAGCTCGATGCCGTACCCGACCGGGAACGGCAGCTGTTCGAGCAGCGAGCGCCGGGCCGCGTACTCACCGCCCAGCGGCTGCACGAAACCGGCCAGCTGCGGCCAGTGCATGTTCAGCAGCGGGCGCGCCATCAGCTCGGTGACCCGGCCGCCCTGCCCGGCGGCGCCGCGCAGCGGACGGTCGTACATCGCCTTGACCAGGTCGATGCCGGGGTCGGTGAGGAGCGGGCCGACGATGCCGAGGACGAAGTCGGAGGAGAACTCCCGCAGGTCCGCGTCGACGAAGCACACGATGTCCCCGCTGGTCACCAGCAGGGAGCGCCACAGCACCTCGCCCTTGCCGGGGACGGCCGGGATGCGCGGCAGGATGTCGTCGCGGTGCACGACCCGGGCGCCCGCCGCGGCGGCCACCGCGGAGGTGCGGTCGGTCGATCCGGAGTCGACGACGACGATCTCGTCGACCAGCGGGACCTGTTGCATCAGGTCGTGCCGGATCACGGCGACGATGTCGCCGACGGTCTCCTCTTCGTTGAGCGCCGGCAGCACCACGCTGACCGTCTGCCCCGAGGCGCGTTTGGCGGCCAGGACCCGGTGCAGCGGGCGATCGGTCACGGACCAGGAGTGGGTGCTCAGCCAGCGCTCGACTTGGTTCATCACAGTGCGCGGCTCCTTAACGTTCTCCGGGCGAGCGGACCGGTGTGATCCATCTCGCGGTTCGGACGACTATCTCAACTGTCCTGGCCTTCGGTTACAGTCTTGAACAACGCTGGTGACCATCGCATGTCGGGGTCCATCGGCGGCCACAACAACTACATACCGCTCATCCAGAGGGGCAGAGGGATACGGCCCGATGAAGCCCCGGCAACCCTCCAGCCGGTCTCGTTCAGATCAGTGTTGATCGTGACGCGAGGCTCCCGGCTCGGGAAGGTGCCAAATCCGTCTCACGGCGAGATGCGTCGTGAGGAAGATGAGGAGAAAGGGCCTCGCCTCCATGGCTGTGCAGACTGCCGAAAACACCACGAACCCCTCCAGCGCCCCCGTCGACCTGGGTCCGGCCACCGCGCTGAGCTGCCGGGAGTGCGGCCACCGCGTGCCGCTCGGCCCGGTCTTCGCCTGCGAGGAGTGTTTCGGCCCGCTGGAGATCGCCTACGACTTCTCGGCCTACGACACCGAGGAGCTGCGCAAGCGGATCGAAGCGGGCCCCGCGAACATCTGGCGGTACGCGCCGCTGCTGCCCGTCCCCGCCGACGTGGCCGACAAGCCCAACATCAACCCGGGCTGGACCAAGCTCGTCAAGGCCGACAACCTCGCCCGCGCGCTGGGTGTCGACGCCGGGAAGCTCTTCGTCAAGGACGACTCCGGCAACCCGACGCACTCCTTCAAGGACCGCGTCGTCGCCCAGGCCATCGAAGCGGCCCGCGCCTTCCACTTCACCACCCTCTCCTGCTCCTCCACCGGCAACCTCGCCGGCGCGGTCGGTGCCGCCGCCGCGCGGGCCGGTTTCCGCTCCTGCGTGTTCATCCCGCACGACCTGGAACAGGGCAAGGTCGTCATGGCCGCGGTCTACGGCGGCGAGCTGGTCGGCATCGAGGGCAACTACGACGACGTGAACCGCTTCTGCTCCGAGCTGATCGGCGACCCGGCCGGCGAGGGCTGGGGCTTCGTCAACGTCAACTTGCGGCCCTACTACGCCGAGGGCTCCAAGACCCTCGCGTACGAGATCTGCGAGCAGCTCGGCTGGACCCTGCCGGACCAGCTCGTCGTGCCGATCGCGTCGGGCTCCCAGCTCACGAAGATCGACAAGGGGCTCCAGGAGCTGATCAAGCTCGGGCTCGTCGCGGACAAGCCGTACAAGATCTTCGGCGCCCAGGCCGAGGGCTGCTCGCCGGTGTCCGTCGCCTACAAGGCGGGGCACGACGTGGTGCGGCCGCAGAAGCCGAACACCATCGCCAAGTCGCTGGCCATCGGCAACCCGGCCGACGGGCCGTACGTGCTCGACATCGCGCGGCGGACGGGGGGTGCGGTGGAGGACGTCACGGATGAGCAGGTCGTCGACGCGATCAAGCTGCTCGCCCGTACGGAGGGGATTTTCGCCGAGACGGCGGGTGGGGTGACGGTGGGGGTCACCAAGAAGCTGCTGGAGAGCGGGCTGCTCGATCCGACGTTGACCACGGTGGTGCTCAATACCGGTGATGGGCTCAAGACGCTGGACGCGGTGGCGGGGACGGGGCTGAGTGCGACGATTCGGCCCAGCCTGGAATCGTTCCGTGAAGCTGGGCTTGCCTAGTTTCGTCGTTGTCGTCTGCGGGCCGGTGGGGCTTCTCGCGCCCGCGCGGCGGCAGCCGCATATCGAACACAGCCCCGCGCCCCTGAAAGCCACAAGCCAAAAAGCCTGCTTCCGACCGGAGGTTCTCCTGTGAGCGTTAGTGTCCGTATCCCCACTATTCTGCGTACCTATACCGGGGGCCAGGCTGAGGTGACGGCCGAGGGGAGCACCCTCGGTGAGGTCATTGCTGATCTGGAGAAGAACCATTCCGGGATTTCTGGGCGGGTTCTGGATGACAAGGGTGCGTTGCGGCGGTTCGTCAACGTGTATGTGAACGACGACGACGTCCGGTTCGAGCAGGGGCTTGAGACCGCGACGCCGGACGGCGCGGGCGTCTCGATCATCCCGGCGGTCGCCGGCGGCTGACCGGGCCACCGAGAGTTCACCGAATTGCCCTCCCCGGGAGAGAACCGGAGGGGGCAATTCTGCATGGTTGAGCACGGTAGGATTGGGGAACCCGCACCATTCCGCACACCGCGCCCCGACGGGTTCCGGCTCGCCGCGCGACAAGATGTAGCCAAAGTGTGCGGGACTTTTGCGCGCCTTGTGCCTTTTGCCGGGCCCGACTTGCCCTGAATTGAGTTGAATTCTCGCAACATTCCGGACCCCGGCCGTCCAGAATTCTCGTCCGATTGACCTGTTGCAGAGGGCAGTTGGGCAGATACATTCGGCCGCGGTCGACGCGTTCCGGCGCACGCCCCCAGTGCCAACGGTGGGTGGAGGTCTGACCCGGGTCCGCGAAGTGCGGGTCTGTGCAAGGGCCAGTAATAGGGGAGTTGGGCATGGCTCAGGGCACCGTCAAGTGGTTCAACGCGGAGAAGGGGTACGGCTTCATCGCGGTCGACGGTGGTGCGGATGTTTTCGTCCACTACAGCGCGATCCAGATGGACGGGTACCGCACCCTGGAAGAAGGCCAGCGGGTGGAGTTCGAGATCTCGCAGGGCCAGAAGGGCCCGCAGGCCGACATGGTTCGCGTCGCCGCCTGATCGCGCGACCAGCCGAATCAACCGCAGGCGACGTCTTCTGCCGAAGGGCCCGCACCTCCAGGGGTGCGGGCCCTTCGGTCTGCGTTTTCCCAGGCACGTTCCCGGCCGCGTTCCCAGGCACGTTCCCGGCCGTGTCGCCACGTGCGCCCCTCGCGCGCCCCTCCCGCACGGCCCGTGCGCCGACCGTTCGCCCTCCGCGCAGTCACCGGCCGATCCTCGGTAGGCGCTTGCACTCGCATGGGTCGAGTGCTAATCATTGGCGTTAGCACTCTGAAGGTGAGAGTGACAACGAAGGACCGGGTCGGTGAGGCCCGCAGGCCGGGTGGGGCAAGGAACCACACGGTGTGCGTGCCGTCCGTCGCGGGCGCGGGCGCGGTCCGAAGGAATCACCCCCAGTCCTGGAGGGACCACTTCACATGGCCAAGATCATCGCGTTCGACGAGGAGGCACGGCGCGGCCTCGAGCGCGGCATGAACCAGCTCGCGGACGCCGTCAAGGTGACGCTCGGCCCCAAGGGCCGCAACGTCGTCCTCGAGAAGAAGTGGGGCGCCCCCACGATCACCAACGATGGTGTCTCCATCGCCAAGGAGATCGAACTCGAAGACCCGTACGAGAAGATCGGCGCCGAGCTGGTCAAGGAAGTCGCCAAGAAGACGGACGACGTCGCCGGCGACGGTACGACCACCGCCACCGTTCTCGCCCAGGCCCTCGTCAAGGAAGGCCTGCGCAACGTCGCCGCCGGTGCCAACCCGATGGCCCTCAAGCGCGGCATCGAGAAGGCCGTCGAGGCCGTCTCCGCCGCCCTCCTTGAGCAGGCGAAGGATGTCGAGACCAAGGAGCAGATCGCTTCGACGGCCTCCATCTCCGCCGCCGACACCCAGATCGGCGAGCTGATCGCCGAGGCCATGGACAAGGTCGGCAAGGAAGGCGTCATCACCGTCGAGGAGTCCCAGACCTTCGGTCTGGAGCTGGAACTCACCGAGGGCATGCGCTTCGACAAGGGCTACATCTCGGCGTACTTCGCCACCGACATGGAGCGGATGGAGGCGTCGCTCGACGACCCGTACATCCTCATCGCCAACTCCAAGATCGGCTCCGTCAAGGACCTGCTCCCGCTCCTGGAGAAGGTCATGCAGTCGGGCAAGCCGCTGCTGATCATCGCCGAGGACGTCGAGGGCGAGGCCCTGTCGACCCTGGTCGTCAACAAGATCCGCGGCACCTTCAAGTCCGTCGCCGTCAAGGCCCCGGGCTTCGGCGACCGCCGCAAGGCCATGCTCGGCGACATCGCCATCCTCACGGGCGGCGAGGTCATCTCCGAGGAGGTCGGCCTCAAGCTGGAGAACGCGACCCTGGACCTCCTGGGCCGCGCCCGCAAGGTCGTCATCACCAAGGACGAGACGACCATCGTCGACGGCTCCGGTGACAGCGACCAGGTCCAGGGCCGGGTCAACCAGATCCGCGCCGAGATCGAGAACAGCGACTCGGACTACGACCGCGAGAAGCTCCAGGAGCGTCTGGCCAAGCTCGCCGGTGGCGTCGCCGTCATCAAGGCCGGTGCCGCGACCGAGGTCGAGCTCAAGGAGCGCAAGCACCGCATCGAGGACGCCGTTCGCAACGCGAAGGCGGCCGTCGAGGAGGGCATCGTCGCCGGTGGTGGCGTGGCCCTGCTCCAGGCCACCGCGGTGTTCGAGAAGCTGGAGCTCGAAGGTGACGAGGCGACCGGCGCCAACGCCGTGAAGCTCGCCCTGGAGGCCCCGCTCAAGCAGATCGCCGTCAACGGCGGCCTTGAGGGCGGCGTCGTCGTGGAGAAGGTGCGCAACCTGGCCGTCGGCCACGGTCTGAACGCCGCCACGGGCGAGTACGTCGACATGATCGCCGAGGGCATCATCGACCCGGCGAAGGTCACGCGTTCCGCTCTTCAGAACGCCGCGTCCATCGCCGCGCTCTTCCTCACCACCGAGGCCGTCATCGCCGACAAGCCGGAGAAGGCCGCTGCCGCCGCTCCGGGTGGCATGCCCGGCGGTGACATGGACTTCTGATCCTCCCGAGGATCGGTTCCGTCCTGCGCACGGACCGAGGGCGGCACACTTCGCACGACGCGAAGGGTGCCGCCCTCGGGCGTTTCACCGCACGCCGGACACGGAGGCGGGCGTTCCGCCGAGTGCGGACTCCTCGCCCGAACGGCCTTGACGCTGGCGGTGGTCCGCGTGGTCGAGGTCGTTCAGGTACGCGACGGTGCCCGTGTCGGCGGCGGTGTACAGGGCCTCCAGGGTGCGGGCGGGCGCGGTGAGGGGGATGCCGGGCAGCTCGTCCAGGGCGACGAAGGCATGCCGGTCGTGCTCGTGGCTGAGCCGGACCGGGGCGTGTTCGCCGACGGTGCCGCCGTCGAAGAAGCAGTCGAGAACGGGCCCGGTGCCGCCGACGTCCGCGCGGAACGCGATCCCGATGAACCGGCGTTCGGCGCCCAGTTCGAGGCCGGTCTCCTCCCGCATCTCCCGCCGGGCCGCCGCCCACGGGTCCTCCCCGGCGTCGAGCATCCCGCCCGGCAGCCACCAGGTGCCGCTGCCCTGCTGGCCGGGGCCGTAGCGCAGGAGCAGGACCCGGGCGCGGGCGTCCCGCACCAGGACGCACGAGGCGAGCAGGGCCTGGGGCAGGGTCTTGATCCATTCTTCGCGGGGCAGCCATCGCTGCGGCGGGGTCGTCATGGCCCGGACCCTGCCACACGGGCCCGCGCCGCAGGACGCCAACGGCCGACCCTGTACCGGAACGCGTGACAGGGCACGCCGTCCCGTGTCCTGGATCACAGGCCGGGGCCGTCCCGGGACGGAATGGGCGAACGGGGCATCTGGTTGACGTTCACGGCCGGTTGATGCATGTGCACATACCGTCCGGCCTTGAACGCGCACCGTCCTTGAGGAGCCCCCCACGTGAGTGTCACCCCGCAGGCCGCCTCCCGCGCCGCCGAGATCCTGTCCCGCCCGATCACCCTGAACGGGCTCACCGTCCCGAACCGGATCGTGATGGCGCCGATGACCCGGATGTTCTCGCCGGGCGGCGTCCCGGGCGACGACGTCGTCTCGTACTACGCCCGCCGGGCCGCCGCCGGGGTCGGACTCATCGTCACCGAGGGCACCTATGTCGGGCACGAGTCGGCCGGGCAGAGCGACGACATCCCGCGCTTCCACGGCGCGGAGCAGCTCGCGGGCTGGACGAAGGTCGCCGACGCGGTGCACGCGGCCGGCGGCACGATCGTCCCGCAGCTGTGGCACATAGGTATGGTCCGCGAGCAGGGCCAGCCGCCGATCGCCGAGGCCCCGGCCGTCGGCCCCTCCGGCCTGCGCCCCGGCGCCGAGGAGCCCACCGGCAAGGTGATGACCCAGCGCGACCTGGACGACGTCATCGGCGCGTTCGCCGAGGCCGCGGCCGCCGCCGAGCGCATCGGCTTCGACGGCGTCGAACTGCACGGCGCCCACGGCTACCTCCTCGACCAGTTCCTGTGGGCGGGCACCAACCGCCGCTCCGACGGCTACGGCGGCGACCCGGTGGCCCGCACCAAGTTCGCCGCCGAACTCGTCGCCGCCGTGCGGGAGACGGTCTCCGCCGACTTCCCGATCGTGTTCCGCTACTCGCAGTGGAAGCAGGAGGCCTACCGGGCGCGGCTCGCCGAGACCCCGCAGGAGCTGGAGGCGATCCTCGCCCCGCTGGCCGCCGCCGGGGTCGACGTCTTCCACGCCTCCACCCGCCGCTACTGGGTCCCCGAGTTCGACGACTCCGACCTCAACCTCGCCGGCTGGACCAAGAAGCTCACCGGCAGGCCCACCATCACCGTCGGCTCGGTCGGCCTCTCCGGCGACTTCCTCCGTGCCTTCGCGGGCGAGGGCTCCGAGGTCCAGGGCATCGACGATCTGCTGGACGCCCTGGAGCGCGACGAGTACGACCTCGTCGCCGTCGGCCGCGCGCTGCTCCAGGACCCGCAGTGGGCGGCGAAGGTCCTCGCCGGCCGCACCGACGAACTGACCCCGTACGACGGGGCGACGGCCCTGAAGACACTGAGCTGACCCCTACGGGTGCCGTGCGGGTATCCCTTACGGGAAACCCGCGGGCACCTCTGAGGTGTCGTCTGAGGTGTCTCTGCGGTATCTCCCTCGGAAGTCTTTCCCTCCGGGGTATCCCTGATGTACTTCTGGGGGAGCGCGGAAAGGCGTGCCGGGGGCGCGCACCGGAATGCCGGGTATCGAATTCCGGGTTTTTCCGGGGGACCAGTAAGGGGCCCGTAAGGGCTGCATAGGGGACGCATAAGGAAAAGGCGGCGGGTTTCCCGTAGGGCGCCGGTGTTTCCCGGGGGGTGCGTTTCCTGCCGTTTGTCGGCGTGGTTATCGTGGGCGTCCTCTGAAGGCGCGTTTAGGGAAGCGAGTGGCCATGGCTGCGAACGACGCGACAGGACCGGACCGATCCACCGAGGGCCCCGTGGTGCGCACCGCCGCCGGTGCCGTGCGCGGCCTGCGCGAGCACGGGCTCGCCGTGTTCCGCGGCATTCCCTTCGCCGCACCGCCCGTCGGCGCGGCCCGGTTCGCCGCGCCCCGCCCGGTGGCGGCCTGGGACGGCACCCGGGACGCGTTCGCCTTCGGCCCGCCGCCCCCGCAGGACCTCGGCGTCCCGGGCGCCACCGGCGTCCTCGACGCCCCCGAAGGCGACGACTGGCTCACGGTGAACGTGTGGACGCCCGACGCCGACCCCGCCGCCCGGCGCCCGGTGATGGTGTGGATCTACGGCGGCGCCTACAAGCTCGGCCACTCCGGCAGCCCCGGCTACGACGCCCACCGCATCGCCCTCGCCGGTGACCTGGTCGTCGTCACCCTCAACTACCGCCTCGGCATGGAGGGTTTCGCCCACATCGAGGGCGCCCCCGCCAACCGGGGTCTGCTCGACCAGGTGGCCGCGCTGGAGTGGGTGCGGGAGAACATCGCCGCGTTCGGCGGCGACCCCGGCCAGGTCACCGTCTTCGGCGAGTCGGCGGGCGCGGGCTCCACGGCGTCGTTGCTGGCCATGCCGCGCGCCCGGGGTCTGTTCGGCCGGGCGATCGTGCAGAGCCTGCCGGGCACGTTCTTCTCCGCCGACCTCGCCCAGGACATCGGCGTCGCGCTCGCCGCGGAGGTCGGGCTGCGGCCGACGGTCGCCGACCTCGCCGCCGTCGCACCTCGCGAACTCGCCCTCGCCGTCTCCGGGTTGAGCACCAAGATGCCTCAGTACGTGGGCCGTTGGGGTCAGGCGGCGCCGACGGTCACGCCGTACTCGCCGGTCGTCGACGGCGACGTGCTGCCCGTCACGCCCTGGGAGGCGGTCACCTCCGGCGCGGCCCGGGACATCGACCTGCTGGTCGGGCACACCCGCGACGAGTTCCGGCTCTTCATGGTCATGGGCGGCATGCTCGGCCGGATCACCGACGAACAGGCCTCCGGGGCGCTGCGGTTGTTCGCGCCGGGGGGTGAGGCGGGGGAACGTGCGTACCGTGCCGCGTACCCGGGCGCCGACGCCGGTGAACTGTTCGAACGCGTTCAGACCGACTGGCTGTTCACCGTGCCGTCGCTGCGGCTCGCCGAGGCGCAGGTGGCTGCGGGTGGGCGGGCGCACTTCTACGAGCTGACCTGGTCGGCGCCGGGCAACGGCGGGGTCCTCGGGGCCTGCCACGGGCTCGACATCCCGCTGCTGTTCGGTACGTACCAGGCGGATCTGGGGGCGCTGCTCTTCATGGGCGCCGAGGTCACGCCCGAGGTGGAGGTGCTCTCCGGGCGGTTCCGGGAGGCGTGGACGGCGTTCGCGCGCACGGGTGACCCCGGGTGGGCCCCGTACGACGAGAAGTCCCGCCCGACCCAACTCTTCGACGAGACCCCGACGGTCGAGTCCTACCCCCAGCAACGCAGCGCCCACCTCTGGAAGGACCAGCCCTTCAAACCCCTCCCCCTCCTGAGCTGAAGCCCGACCGCGCAGCTCCCCGCGCCCCTTAAGGATGCGGCTCGGCTTCGCCCCGGAGAGGCCCGTGGGCCGGGCACGCCACCGTCGTGGCTGATCGCGCAGTTCCCCGCGCCCCTTAAGGGTGCGGCTTCGCCGCAGGGAGGTGCGTGGGTCGGGTGCACCACCATCGTGGCTGGTCGCGCAGTTCCCCGCGCCCCTTAAGGGTGCGGCTTCGCCGCCGGGTGGTGCGTGGGTCGGGTGCGCCACCGTCGTGGCTGGTGGCGCAGTTCCCCGCGCCCCTTGAGGGGGTGGCCGGGCCGTGGGTGTGCAGTCGAGCAGAGTCCCCGGGCTGCAACAGCGCCCCAAAGGGGCGCGGGGAACTGCGCGGCCAGCCCCCACTCGCCTGCACTCGCCCATGGACCCGTCCCGCCCCTTCGGTGGCTCTGGCCCGGGTTGGCTTGTTTAGGGGCGCGGGGAACTGTGCGGCCAGCCCCCCGCTCGCCCGCACTCGACCACGCACCGTACCGCCCCCTAGAGGCCCCCGCCCAGGTTGCCCAAGGGTTCGGGGTCTGTCTGGGTCGGGGTGCCCCAGACGCGGAGGACCTCGTAGTCGGTGAACTCGTGGATCAGGCGGTAGGCCATGGCCGGCCGAGAGCCCCGGCGCGCAGCGGCGAGATACAACTCGGCCTCGTGCCGATCCCGGCGCGGCGTGCCGCACAGCTGCCACTCCCGCCCGTTCCACTGCTCGGGCAACCACCGCTGCTGAGCCTCGGGCCGATCGGCACGGACGCCGTAACGGGACGGCGAGGCACCGGCGTCGGAGTGCGCGGCGCGCGGCGCACCCTGGTACTCGGAGCGGCGAGCGGCCCGGCGCCGCGTCTCGCACAGCAGACACCGATCCGGCGCGCTCTCGTCCACCGGCCCCTGCGGATGCTCATGGCAGCGCGTGGTCGGCGCACCCGCCCCGACACTGTCGTCCAGCAGGTCCAGCGCCCGCCGTAGATCGGCCTTGACCTCGTGCAACCGCGCGTCGGGCGTATCGGCGTCGAGGGCCTCGCCGTGTTCGCCGACGAGGCGAAGGGCGCGGCCCAGGGCCGTGAGCTGGGCGTGGTTCACAGCGGGGCTCCGTTTCTGGTGAGGCGAGGGCATGCGGCTGGCGGTGTCGATTGTCCCGCCGGTAGCGGGAACCGGCCAACTTCCGCCCCCACCCCTTGATTGTTGACAACTTTGGCGACAACTTCTCTTCCGCGCGGCAGACTCTCAGACACCGCCGCCGCACCCGTGCCGCACACCCCACGTGTCGCACGAGCCGCCTACCGAAGAGACGGAAGTGAAGCGAGTGAAGCGCAGAACTGTGGTCATGGGGCTCACCGCGACCGCCGCCGCCGTGGTCCCGCCCCTAGGGCTCGCCACCGGCGCCCGGGCCGCGACCGCCACGGGGACGGAACCCGTAGGGGCCGTAGGGGAAGGGTCGGCTGCCGCGGCCGAGTCGCTGGTCTTCGACCCGAGTGCGTACACCGAGCTGACCACCAGCATCACCGACACCGAGGGCACCGCCCACACGGTGACGTACCACTTCTACAAGGTCGCCAGCTATGTGGCCGCCCCCGTGGACGTCGTCTACCAGGGCCTCAACGTCAGCGTCCCGGTCGCCGTCGACGGAACGGCCGTGGACGCGACGCACGCGCCCATCCTGTTCGCCAACTCGGTCGGCGGCTACATGCCCTCCTCGGTGGCGTCCGCGACCGGCATCGGCGCCGGTCCCGGCGGGGCCGGCCCCGGTGGACCCGGCGGCCCCGGCGGTGGCGGCAGCACCGGGCCGAGCCGGACACTCCTCGCGCTCCTCGCCGGATACGTCGTCGTCGAGCCGGGCGCCCGCGGCCGTACCCTCGTCGACTCGTCCGGCGTCTACTACGGCGTCGCACCCGCCGCGATCGTCGACCTCAAGGCGGCCGTGCGGTACGTGAAGGCCAACCGGGGACGGATTCCGGGCAACGTCGACCGGATCGTGTCGTCGGGCACGAGCGCGGGCGGCGCGCTGTCGGCGCTGCTCGGCGCGTCCGGCGACAGCCCCCTCTACGCCCCGCTGCTAAGGGAGTTGAGGGCGGCGGACGCCTCCGACGCGGTGTTCGCCAGCGCCGACTGGTGCCCGATCACCGACCTCGAACACGCCGACATGGCCTACGAGTGGTGCTGGGGCGACAACGCGCTCGCCGACGGTTCGGCCGTCGACGCGACCGTATCCGCCGAACTGCGCGCCCAGTTCACCGACTACCTCGCCCAACTCCGTCTCACCGCACCGGGGTTCGGGCGTCTGACGGCCCGTAATCTCGACGACCACCTGGTGCGCACCTATCTGGAGCCGTCCGCCGCCCGCTACCTCGCCGCCCTCTCGGACACCGACCGGGCCGCCTACCTCGCCGCCAATCCCTTCCTCGGCTGGGACGGTAAGAAGGCCACGTTCACCTGGGCGGACTTCCTCACCCATGTCGGCGCCCGCAAGAAGGACGCGCCCTCCTTCGACGCGTTCGACCTGTCGACGCCGGAGTGCAACGAGTTCGGCAGCTCCACCACCGCCGTCCGCCACTTCACCGAGTACAGCCTGCGCAAGCAGGAGGGCGCCGGGGCCCGGCTCGACGCGGACATCCCCGAGAAGCTGCACCTGATGAACCCCATGTTCCACCTGGTCGACCAGGTCAACTCGGGCCGCTCCAGGCACTGGTGGATTCGGCTCGGCACGAAGGACAGCGACACGTCGCTGACCGTCGCCGCCAACCTCGCCGCCCGTCTGGAGAACCTCGGCGACGACGTGGACCTCCAGTACTACTGGGACGCCGGGCACGCCGTGGACAACGACCCCGGCGACTTCATCCAGTGGATCGGGCGGATCTCGGCGAAGCGCCGCTGAAGGTCGTCCAGGTCGCGAGGAAGCCGACGGCGTACCCGGTCAGCAGACCGCCCGCGTAGATCGCCGCCGTCGGCAGCAGGCCCCTGTTCCCCGCGAGGAGGGGGAACAGGGCCCACCCCGAGGGGCCGATCGCCGTCGCGCCCACCCGGTCGCCGAGCAGTGCGAAGAACCCGACGAACGCCCCGCCCGCCGCGCCGCCCACACACGCGGTCAGGAACGGGCGCCCCAACGGCAACGAGACCCCGTAGATGAGCGGCTCGCCGACGCCCAACAGCCCAGCGGGCAACGCCGACTTGATCGTCGTTCGGATCGAACTGTCCTCGCGCAGACGGAAGTAGACGGCGACGGCGGCGCCGACCTGGCCCGCGCCCGCCATGGCGAGCAGGGGCAACAGGACGGTGTAGCCCTCCTGTTGGATGAGCGTGGTGTGGATCGGGATGAGGGCCTGGTGCAGCCCCAGCATCACCAGCGGCAGGAAGAGCCCGCCGAGCACCAGCCCGGCGAACGGCCCCGTCGTCGCCAGCAGCCAGTCCGCGCCGTGTCCGACGGCCGACGACACGACACCGGCCGCGTACATCAGCCCGTACAGCGTGCCGAGCCCGGCGACCAGGACCGTCACGGTCGGGGTGACCAGCACGTCGAGGGCGGCCGGGACCCGGCCCCGGCACCACCGTTCCACCCGGGTCGCGAGCAGCGCGGCGGCCATCGCGCCGAGGACCCCGCCCTGCCCGGGGGCGAGGGCCACGCCGAACGCCGTCACCTTCGCGACCCCGGGATACACCACGACGGCCGCGACCGCCCCGCCGAGGATCGGGGTCCCGCCGAACACCTTCGCCGTGTTGTAGCCGACGAACACGGCGATCAACGCCATGAACGCGGCGGCGACGGCGGCCAGCGCCGGGGTCAGTCCGGGCAGCCAACCGGCGTTCACCAGAAGGCCGTTGAGACCGGCGAGGACGCCGCAGCCGATCAGCGCGGGGATGAGCGGCACGAAGACGTCGGCGACGCGGCGCAGGGCCGCCTTGAGGGGCGTGGCGTTGCGCGCGGCGCGGGCCTGCCGGATTCCGGCGCCCCGGGCGGCCAGTTCCTCGGCGGCCGACGGCGCCCGGAGCATCGTTCGCAGCGCCGTGGTGAGCTGCTCGACCACCCCCGGGCCGAGCACCACCTGATACGTGTCCCCGTCAGGGATCACCCCTAGTACTCCGGGTACCGCCCGCACCCCCTCCCCGTCGACGAGCGAGACGTCGACGAGGGTGAGGCGCAGGCGGGTCATGCAGTGGGCGGCGGCGGTGACGTTCGCGGGGCCGCCGAGCAGGGGGAGGAGGGCAGCGGCGGTGAGGTGCGCGGCCGAGCCGCGGGAGGCGCGCGAGGTGGCTGGCGTACCCGTAGTACCCGTAGGGGCCGGCGCGTCCGGGGCGTCGGGGATGTCGGGGGTGTCGGGGGTGTCTGAAGTGTGCACCCGCCGAGCGTGCGGGTCAGCCGGGCGTCGTCGCGAGCGCGGCGCGCAGCCGGCCCCCGGACTCCTCCAGAAGGCGGGCGGCCGTCGGGCCGTCGACCCCGGCCAGCACGACGAGGATGGCGTCCTTGACCTCGCCGCCGGTGGCCGCGAGGGCGCGCTCGATCTCGTCGTCCCCGGCCCCGGTGGCGAGCGCGACGATGTGCCGGGACCGCGCCCGCAGCTTGTCGTTCGAGGCCCGCACGTCGACCATCAGGTTCCCGTACGTCTTGCCGAGCCGGATCATCGTGATCGTCGACAGCATGTTGAGGACGAGCTTCTGGGCCGTGCCCGCCTTCAACCGGGTGGAGCCGGTGAGGAGTTCGGGTCCGACGACGACCTCGATGCCGTGCTCGGCGGCGGCCGCGAGCGGGCTGCCCGCGTTGCAGGACAGGCCGACGGTCAGCGCGCCCAGCGTCCGCGCGTGGGTGACGGCGCCGATCGCGTACGGGGTGCGCCCGGAGGCGGAGACGCCGACCACCGTGTCGTCGGCGGTGAGGGCGAGGGCGTCGAGGTCGGCGCGGGCCAGTTCGGCGGAGTCCTCGGCGCCCTCCACGGACGTCACCATCGCCGCCGGGCCGCCCGCGATCACCCCGACGACCTGCCCGGGGCCGGTGTTGAAGGTGGGCGGGCACTCGGAGGCGTCCAGCACCCCGAGCCGCCCGGCGGTCCCGGCCCCGGCGTAGACGAGCCGCCCGCCGCGGGCCATCCGGTCGGCGACGGCGTCGATGGCGGCGGCGATCTGCGGCAGCCGGTCGGCGACGGCGGCGGGCACGGTGGCGTCCTCGCCGTTCATCAGCCGGGCGATCTCCAGGGTGGGCAGCTCGTCGATGTCGGCGAGGTCGGCGCGGAAGGCCTCGGTGGTCAGGGTGGCCAACTCGGCCCGCAGACCGAGCGGGTGGGAGGTGGAGGTCATGGCGGGGCGGCTCTTTCCGGTGTGCGGTACGGGAGTTCAGCGGCGGTGGCGGTGGGCGAGGGCCTCGTAGGACGCGGACAGCGCGGGCGCCGCCGTTTCGTAGGTGCGCTGCGCGACCCCGACGAACAGGCAGTCCACCACGAGCAGTTGACTGGTCCGGGAGGACATCGCGGCGGGCCGCAGCTCGCTCTCGCGGGCGGTCGACGTGGTCAGCACATGGTCGGCGTACTGGGTGACGGCGCCGTCCGGGCGGCCGGTGATCGCCACCGTCGTCGCGCCCCGCTCGAAGGCGGCCCGCAGCGGTTCGATGACGTCCCCGGTGGACCCGGAGTGCGTGATGGCGATGGCCACGTCACCGGCGCGCAGCTGCACGGCGTTGGTGACGGCGAGGTGCGGATCGCTGTGCGCCTGGGCTATCAGGCCGATCCGCAGCAGCTTCTGCGTGAGGTCCTGCGCGACCAGACCGGACGCGCCGACCCCGTACACATCGGTGCGCCGGGCCCCGGCCAGCGCGGCGACGGCCGCCCCGAGCTGCCCGGTGTCCAGCGCGGCGGCGGTGTCGGCGAGGGTCTGCTGCTCGTCGTAGGCGAGCTTGGCGACGACGTCGGCGATCGGGTCGTCGACCGCGATGTCGGTGGTGATCGCGGGCGCCCGCCCGGACAGCTGGTGCGCGGCGAGCCCGGCCAGCGCCAGCCGCAGATCCCGGTAGCCGGGGTACCCGAGCAGCCGCGAGGTCCGTACGACGGTGGCCTCGCTGGTGCCGGTCAGCTCCGCGAGCCCGGTCACGGTCAGCGCCGCGCACCCGGCCGGGTCACCGGCCACCGCCTCGGCGACCCGCTGCATCGAACGGGTCATCGACGGCGCCAGCGTGCGGACCTTGGCGGCGAGGGCGGCGGGCGCGGGCGGGGCGGGCGCCGCCGGGGCGGTCCGACCCGTACGGGTCGTCCGGGGCGTAGGGGTCCTAGGGGTCCTAGGGGGCGTGGGGGGTCTGGGGGTCGTGGGGTTCGCGGGAGGAGTGGGCGCCGGGGGCGGCACGGAGGCTGCCGGGGGAGGGGCGGGGGATGCCGTAGGGGGCGAGGGAGGGGAAGCCGTAGGGGAAACCGGGGCGGCGAAAATTTCCTTCACTTCCTGGGTCACCTCTGAAAGATATTTTCGTTTCGGCGGTGCGGTCAAGAGTGCGCACAATGGGGGCATGGACCCCATCACCCCCCTGGAACAGGCGTTGCACGCGGCACGCGCCCTCGTGCTGGCCGACCTGGTCGCGGGCGAGGTGGCCGAACCGGACGTCGTCTCGCTGGTCGAGGACTCCGTCGTGCAGCGGCGCTGGTGGGTGGAGCAGTGGCCCGAGGGCGTCGCGTACGTGACCGGGCTGGTCGCCCAGGACGTGCAGGACGCCCTCCTGGACCGGTACGGCCGCTGGCCGCTGTGCCCGGTCTGCGAGGGCGGCGACCCGCACGCCCTGGAGATCGAACCCGAGCTGGGCGTCGACCCGCACTGGGTCTGCCACCTGGCGGGCGTCAAGGTCGCGCCGGTGGGCGCCCTCGGCGGGACCGGCGGACCGCCCTCGTCATGACGGTGTACGTCGACCCACCGAGCTGGCCGGGCCACGGGCGCCTCTGGTCCCACCTCGTGAGCGACGTCTCCTACGCCGAACTCCACGCGTTCGCGGAGGAGTTGGCGCTGCCTCGACGCGCTTTCGAGCGCGACCACTACGACCTCCCCGCCCACCGTTACCCGGACGCGGTGAACGCCGGTGCGGTCCGGGTCAGCAGCCGCGAGCTGGTCCGCCTCCTGACGAACGCGGGGCTACGGCGCCGCAAGGGGCGTGCGCCGGCGCCGGGGGACGAGGACTGAGGGAGCCGCCTGGGAGTGAGGCTCAACGCGGGGCGCTGTCAGGGCCGTTGAGCGCCCACCGCCCCAACGGCGTTGCCGCCCAGGCCTCTTCGATTTCCTGAACTTCCGACCACCCTTTTGGGTGAGACTGTTCGACGGAATGCTTAGTGGGTCCGTCAATGGAAAACATTCGGGCAGCCGCCCGATTTCTCTTTCGAGAAGCTTGCACGAGTCGCCCGCTGTCTCTCAGTCGCGGCAGAAGAACCGGCAAGGGGCAGGCCCTCGCGCGCCGAACCGGAGGAGAGAACACATGGAGATCAATTCACTCGACGGCATCACCAGTTCCATCAAGGACGGGGAGCCGGTGATGCTGGTCCACAAGCTGTCCGGCGGTTACGGCAGGCGGGACGGCGACCTTCAGGTGGTCAATCTGACCGTCGCCCAGACCACGGACCGCAGCGACTACTTCCGTATGAGGCTCGCGGGACGCCACCGCGGGAACAACCTGTACACCTTCGAAAGCCTTCAGGTGGACGCCCAGGGAAACAGGATCGACCCGAAGCCTGTCGTCATGAGCGCGAATCCCACGAATGTGGGCGACGGAATTCAATGGGCCGTCGCCCAGAAACTCTCCGACGACTCCTGTAGCAATGTGGTCAGAGCGCAGTACTGGTATGTGCTGCCGCAGCCCACGGGCGGCTACGCGATTCTGTCCTACCTGAATCCGGTTTTCGCCCTCGGTCTCTACACCAAGAGCGTCATCCTGCCGGTGTGCGGCCGCCCGGACGAAACCGTGTACGGCGTCATCCCGGACATGTGCCGCTGGGAGATCATCGCGCCCAACTCCTGCAAAGGCTGCATCGAGAACCAGCGCACCACGGCAGCCTGACGAGCGGCCCCGTTGAGGCGAAGGCCGACGGCGGGCGGTCAACTCACCCTGCGGTCATTGCCGTTGATGACATACAGCCTCAACGGCAGCTCCATTCCGTCCACTTCGGGTGCCGTGCCTTCATCGACCACGCTCGCGCGCGCGAACCCGGCGTGGGCGAGGACCCGTTGGGACGCGGTGTTCCTCTCCTCGACCGTCGCGCAGAGGGCCCGCACGTCGTCGCGGGCCAGCGCCCAGGCCGTCAACGCGCCCAGCGCCTCCGTCGCGTAGCCCTGTCCCCGGGCGCCCTCGACGAGGTCGTAGCCGATCTCCGCGCGGCCCTCCTCGTCCGGGACGCCATGGAAGCCGACGCCGCCGACCGCCCGGCCGTCGACACGTCGGACCAGCACGAAGAGCCCGAACTCCGGCCGGTGCACGCCCTGTCGGTACAGCTTGATCAGGTGCGCGGCCGCCTCCCGGGTGCCCTCGAAGGGCCCGCCGTCGAGCCACCTGAACCCGCCGTCGCCGCCCCTGACCAGGTCGGCGGCGCTCGCGGGCGTGACGCCCTGGAGGGTGAGCCGTTCGGTCGGCAGCACGAGGTCGTGGGACCAGTGCCAGTCGGTGACGGGGGCGCGGCCGGGCAACTCCCCGCGTCCGGTGGCCCACCGCAGCGTGTCCCACTGCCCGGGTCCCGGGCGGACGTGCGGGAGGAGGCGGGTGAGCACGAACTCGGCCAGTTCGGCGGGTGGTTGGTGGGACAGACCGAGGCCGACGGCGATGTCGTGGGTGTGCAGCAGGAGTTCGGCTACGCCCATCGCCGCGAAGCCCTCGCGACCGGCGGTGCCGAAGGGGTTGCGGTGGACG
The DNA here is from genome assembly GCF_044757465.1 of Streptomyces sp. NPDC091279. NCBI lineage: Bacteria > Bacillati > Actinomycetota > Actinomycetes > Kitasatosporales > Streptomycetaceae > Streptomyces > Streptomyces sp. NPDC091279. The sequence continues at coordinate 327,691 of NZ_JBIVVA010000012.1, forward strand.
GCGCGAGCCTCGCGGGGTGCGGTGCGGACGGCGGCGGTGAGCAGGGCGCCGGTCGCCTCGACCACGTCCAGCAGACCGGAGTTGTCGGTGCCGTCGGGGAGGCGGAGCGCGAAGGGGACAAGGGCGTTCTGGGCGCGTCCAGCCAGGGCGGCGGCGTACGCGAGCAGGGCGTCGGCGAGGTGGAGGGCGGTGTCATGACAGTTCCGGTCCAGCCGCCCGGCCCGTACCCGCGTCCAGTCCCGGCCCACGGCGGGCCGCAGGACGCCGACACACCCCACGACCGCCTCGGCCAACCGATCCCCACCGTCGTCCAGCATGGGCCGCACCCTAGATGAGTGAGTCCGATGTTTTCAGTGGTCGTAGGCGATGAGTGAGCGTTTGACTGTGGCTCCGGTGTGCCAGTTGTGCCAGATCGCGGTGG
>NZ_JBIVVA010000013.1:0-97457 GCF_044757465.1 Streptomyces sp. NPDC091279
TGCGGGTCGAGGCCCGACTGGTCGGTGCCGGTCAGCTCCGACAGCTCGGCGAGCGAGCCGACGACCGTGAGGTGGTCGTCCTCGCAGCGCCAGATCGGCAGCGGGGTGCCCCAGTAGCGGTTGCGGGACAGCGCCCAGTCGATGTTGTTGGTGAGCCAGTCGCCGTAGCGGCCGTGCTTGACCGTCTCCGGGAACCAGTTGGTCTTCTCGTTCTCTTCGAGGAGACGGTCCTTGACGGCGGTGGTGCGGATGTACCAGGAGGGCTGCGCGTAGTAGAGCAGCGCGGTGTGGCAACGCCAGCAGTGCGGGTAACTGTGCTCGAACGACTCGTGGCGGAACAGTAGGCCGCGGTTCTTGAGGTCCTTGAGGACCGTCGCGTCGGCATCCTTGAAGAACTGTCCGCCGACGAGGTCGAGTTCGGGGTCGAAGGTGCCGTCAGTGCGGACCGGGTTGACCAGCGGCATCCCGTAAGCCCTGCACACCTTGTAGTCGTCCTCGCCGAAGGCGGGATTGGTGTGCACGAGGCCGGTGCCGGTCTCCGTGGTCACGTGGTCGCCGTTGACGACGAAGTTGGCGCCGTCCAGCGGTAGGAGGGAGAAGGGAGGGCGGTACGTCCAGTGCTCCATCTCGGCGCCCGTGAAGGTCCGGCCGGTGGTCTGCCAGCCCTCGCCGAGCGCCTTTTCGAGCAGGGCTTCGGCAACGACCACCTGCTCGCTGCCGTCTGTCGCGACGACGTAAGTGATGTCTGCACCCACCGACACGGCTGTGTTCGTGATCAGGGTCCAGGGGGTTGTCGTCCAGGCAAGGAGCGCGGCCTCGTCGGCGAGCGGACCGGAGGTGAGCGGGAAACGGACGTACACGGACGGGTCGACGACCGTCTCGTAGCCCTGGGCCAGCTCGTGGTCGGACAGGCCGGTGCCGCAGCGGGGGCACCAGGGGGCGACGCGGTGGTCCTGGACCAGCAGGCCCTTGTTGAAGATCTCCTTCAGCGACCACCAGACGGACTCGATGTACTCGGGCTCCATCGTGACGTACGCCTCGTCGAGGTCGACCCAGTAGCCCATGCGGGTCGTCAGCGCGGAGAAGGCGTCGGTGTGCCGCAGCACGGACGCCCGGCACCGGTCGTTGAACTCGGCGATGCCGTACGCCTCGATGTCCTTCTTGCCGGAGAAGCCCAGCTCCTTCTCCACCGCAAGCTCGACCGGCAGGCCGTGGCAGTCCCAGCCCGCCTTGCGGGCCACGTGGTGGCCGCGCATGGTGCGGAAGCGGGGGAAGACGTCCTTGAAGACGCGGGCCTCGATGTGGTGGGCACCGGGCATGCCGTTGGCGGTGGGCGGACCCTCGTAGAACACCCATTCGGGGCGGCCCTGGGACTGCTCCAGGCTCTTGGCGAAGATCTTCTGCTCGCGCCAGAAATCGAGCACGGCGTGCTCCAGCGCGGGCAGGTCGACCTGGGCGGGCACCTGGCGGTACTGGGGGAACGGCATCGGCGGGTTACTCCGGTGGGTGAATGCGGTTTAGCTCTCCGGAAGGTGCGGACACAAGCTCCCGCAGTACACCCTTCCTGGCCTGGAAACAGCGTGACGGGCGTTCATCTGATGACTCCCGGGCGGACTATGTGGGCTCGCCCCTCGCTACGGTCAGCGTCTGTCAGTCGACACACTGTACGGACAAGATGCCAAATCCCGGCGGGAGTTGAGTCGGAATTCGGCCACCAGGAACCACGTCACGTGGTCGGCAGACTCAGCCGACGCGTGATGACCTCCGTCAGCGCTGGAACGTTCTGTTCAAGATAGAAGTGTCCGCCCGGGAACAGGTGGAGCTCTGTCGACTGCGTTGAGTTGCAACGCCACGGGGTGAGCTGCTCCTTGGCGAAGATGTCCTCTGTGCCGCAGCAGACGACGATGTCTGCTTCCGTGACTGTCTTCCGCCCCTTGGAGAGGAAGGACTCAGAGATCGAGAAATCGGCCCGGAGAAGGTCGGCGGTCCGCTGACGCAGCTGAGGGTGCTCAAGTATCTGCGGCGAGAGGCCACCACCGGACTTGGCCGTGATCTCGAATATCTCGTCGTCGCTCGTCAACAAAGGTGACCCCGTGAAGGGAAGTGCGGCGGCACTCGGCGCTGCGTTCGCCGATGCGAACAGCAGTGAGCAGCGGCTGCCTACCGTCGTCTCCTCTAGCCTTGCCGCGAGCGCCAGCCCCAAGTAGGCACCCAGGCTGTGGCCGAAGATGGCGAACTCACCCTCGATATGGGAGACCGCCGGTAACAAGGCGTCTATGGCTTCATCGATGGACGTGACGGAGGTCTCCCGCCACCGGCGCCCTCGCCCCGGCAGGTCCAGGGGCATCGGCTCGATCTGCGGTGGCAGCGCCTTGACGAGAGGCTCGAAGAACGTGGCGGAACCGCCCGCGTGGTGGATCAGGACGAGTGGGTGAGAGGTCATGCCTTCTTCCTCCGGCGGGCCGTGTAGATCCGGCATTCGTGGTGACTCGATGGCTCCGGGGGCGGAGGCGTAACGCCAGCCGCCCCCGGAGCCGCGACGATGTGTCAGCTCAGCTGGTGCGGAATGAACTGGAAGCCCCGCTGGCTCTCCTTGGCGATGCGGTTGTGTCCGTAGTCGTCCTGACCGCCGACGAGCACGGCGCCGTACTTGTCGAGGACGATGCCGCCACCGTATTCACTGACCTCTTCGGTACCCGGGTAGATCTGCACCTGGGTCGGAACGAAGCGGGACGCGTAGCCCATGCGGTAGTCCTTCTTGCTACCGGTGTGCGGCAGAGACGCGTGCATCAGCGTGGACCAGAAGATGACGCACTCACCGGGCTTCATCACCAATGGGAACGCCTTGGACTCGTCCGGCGTCCAGTCGGGGTCCTTCTGGAGCTGCCGGTAGTCGTAGCCGAAGAAGCCCCGCTTGATGCCGTCCTTTTCCTGGGCGTTGACCGCCTCGGCGTCGTACGACATGCCCTTGGACTCGTCGTAGTTCATGTACTTGTGGGTGCCGGGCATCAGCTGCAGACAGCCGTTCTCCCTCGTGGAGTGCGTGAAGGCGGTCCAGACCGTGATGGTTCCGCCGAACGCCGGCTGACCGTCCTCCGACGGCCACACGATCTGCGGCGTGCCGCTGGCGTGCGCGAAGTTGGCCGCTTGGTGCCAGTCGGTGCCTTCGTCTCCCTGGTACTTGGGGAAGAACTCACTGCGCCAGCAGAGGACGTTCGGACCCAGGATCGAGGCGACGCGATCGACGATCTCCCGCTTGATGATGTGCTCGGACAGCAGATCGATGTCCAGGTGACGGTCGTAGTTCGAGATACTGCTCGCCTTGCCCCCGCCCTCCGGGTAGATCGCGTGGGAGCGGTCGCGGAGCTGGCGCTGGAGCGTCTTCCAGCGCTCCTCCATTTCCTCTACCTCGTAGATCTTGATCGGGCCGAGGAAGCCGTCGCGCTCGAACTGGGCGAGTTCGTCCTCGGTGAGGGCGAAGGAGGTCTGCTGATCGGTGGTCATCGGTGTCATCCTCTCGGTACGGGGATCTCGGCGCGACGTACTACGTCGGCGGCTACCTCGCTGAAGCTGTGCTCGAACAGCAGCTGCAGGTCGAGGTCGACGTTGAAGTGCTCCTTGATTCGGCTGATCAGGTCGAGGGCGAGTGCCGAGTGTCCGCCGAGGTCGAGGAAGTTGTCGTCGCCGCTGGCCTGCGCTTCGAGCAGTTCGGTCGACCAGGTGAGGACCAGCTGCTCGACGTTGTCCGGACTCGGATTTCTCTGTGTCATCTCACTCATCCGTTGTAAGCATTTCGTTCCAGGACCGGGCGACGTCGGCTCGGTCGACCTTGTCGTTGACCGTTGCAGGCAGCGACGGCAGGCGCAGGTAGCGGGCCGGATGCATGTACGACGGCAGCAGATCCTTGATGTGCCTGCGCAGGTCGGCTGCCGTCGGGGGACCCGCATCGTCACGCGCGACGAACGCGCACACGAGGCGGTCGTCGCCGGCCTTGAAGTGCCGTACCTGCACCACCGCGTCAAGCACCTGGTCGTGGCGTCGTACGGCTGCCTCGATGTCGCTCAGCTCTATGCGGTAGCCGCGGAGCTTGACCTGCAGGTCGGCGCGGCCGTCGTACACCAGGTTGCCGTCGGGCAACCGACTCACCAGGTCACCGGAGCGGTAGTAGCGGACTGCGTCACCCGTCTCCGAATCGGTGACGACGGGGTACTTCTCACTGGTGAGGTCCGGTCGGTTCAGGTATCCCTCGGTCACCTGCGGGCCGGCGAGCCACATCTCGCCGGTCTCACCGTCCGGAACATCGCGGCCTTCATCGTCGACTACCCGGACCCGGAACCCCGGCAATGCTGTGCCGATCACCGACCTGTCCGTGGCGAGATCATCGTCGACGATCTCGTGGAAGGTGGTGAAGACCGTGGTCTCCGTGATTCCGTAGCCGTTCACGAGCCGGGGACTGGCCAGCCCGTACCGCTTGGCCCACGGCCGGAACGCGGCGGGTGTCAGCTTCTCTCCACCGAAGATGACGTAGCGCAGATCAGGCAAGTCCCGGTCGGAGCGTAGGGCCGCCTCGGCAAGGGCTGCGAAGGCCGTAGGTGTCTGATTCAGGACGGTGATGCCCTGATCGACCACGACGTCGAGGCACTTGTCCGGGGAACGCGCGGCCCAGTGCGGCAGAATCACCAGTTCGGCGCCCGTGGTGAGGGCTCCCCAGATCTCCCAGACGGAGAAGTCGAAAGCGATCGAGTGGAAGAGCAGCCACCGGTCCTGGGCGGTGAATCGGAAGACGGCCTGTGAGGCCGAGAACAGGGCGGCGGCATGGCCATGCCGCACCGGTACGCCCTTGGGGGCACCGGTGGTGCCCGACGTGTAGATCACGTAGGCGGTGTCCTGTGCATCTACACGCCGGGCGGTTGATCGCTTTGTGGCCTGCTGGGCCAACTCGGCGATCTCCGACGGGGTAATCACGGTGGGGACCACCCCGTCGTTGATCCCCTCGCCGGGTTCGCCGATGAGGGCCGTGGCCCCACTGTCGGTGATGATGAAGGTCTTCCTCGCCGGAGGGTGCCGGACGTCCAGTGGAACGTACGCAGCTCCTACCTTGAAGATCCCGAGAATCGCAGCGATTGCCTCAGGCCCCGGGGGCATGCGCAGAGCGACACGGGCTCCGTGGCGCACCCCCTTTTCCTGAAGCAACCAACCAATCGCGTCTGACCATGCATCCAGCCGACGATACGAATATTGCTGACCGTCGGCGGATAAAGCAATGCGATGCGGATGGGTGGATACCGAGTGACCGAATGAGGCTAACAGATTCGCTTCGGCCGATAAGGCGGTGCTCGTTTTCACCGCGGAAAGCCCCCCTCCGGTTGTGAGTTGGAGATCCCGAGATAGTTTCTCGGTTCAATCGGTGCAACGGAGAGCAACTTAGGTGGACTTCTGGGTAGCCAGCAAGCGGTTGTGTTCTTGATCACATCGGATGGACTAGGTTGCCTGACCTGCGGTTATCTCCTACGTGCACGGCCTGGCAACTGTCTAAATGAGGAAGGGAGTTGGCGAAAAATGCATCATTTAAAGTCCGGGGAGGGTAAACGGTGGCGAGTCCAAACCGCCTTTCTTCTGGCTGGCGTCGTGCCTCTTTCGCTGGTCATTGCTATCTCGGTGTCGGTCGGCCGTGAGCCTGCACAAGGGGAACGTGCTGTTCCGAAGGAGGCATTTCTGGACACGGCTGGCCACTTCTTTCTCGGGGTTGCAGCGGTTCTGCTGGCGTCTCACACAGTGGGATTTCTGGCAACCAAGTTGGGCCAGCCGAGAGTCACCGGCGAGATAGCCGCGGGCATCCTCCTCGGTCCTTCCTTCCTTGGGGCGCTGGCGCCCGATGCAACCGGACGGCTCTTTCCTGAGAGCGTTCTCCCGATGTTCAACGGACTGGCTCAGCTCGGTCTCGTGCTCTTCATGTTCGGGGTGGGACAGGAACTCGGGTCCATGCGCTTACGTGGTGCAGCCAGCCAGGCCATGGTGATCAGCCAGGCGTCCCTGTTCGTCCCCCTGGCCGCTGGTGTCCTGGTCGCACTGCCGCTCGTGGACCAGTACATGGACCATGGAGTCCGCCCGGTGGCCTTTGTGCTGTTCGTGGGGTGTGCGCTGAGCATCACCGCCTTCCCCGTGCTCGCGCGTGTCCTGAGCGACCTCAGAATGTCCCGGACACGGCCCGGTCAACTCAGCCTGTTCGCTGCCGCCGTTGGCGACGGCGGCAGCTGGCTGGTCCTGGCCGTGGTCCTGGCCCTGTCGCACGGGACCGACCCGATGTCGGTCCTGGGCAGAGCCTTGGCGGTGGTGGCCGTGACCGTCGTTTTTGTCGGGCCGCTGCGTCGGCTTGTGGCCCAGTGGGCCGACCGTGTGCCCGGCGTGGCAGGGGCGCCGGCCATCACTCTGTTCCTCGTGGCCGCCGTGGGGGCCTCCTCGGCCCTCACCGCTGCCCTGGGGATTCACCAGCTCATCGGCGCCCTGCTCGTCGGACTGATTTGGCCACGCGAGCACAGAGTTGCCATCGCCGCGGTGGCTCCCTTGGCGTCCACGGCCAAAACCATCCTGCTTCCCTTCTTCTTCCTGGGGTTCGGCCTCACCGTGGACCTGCGGTCCCTTCACCTGGACGGCAGGGCCGGCATCGTCCTGCTCTCTCTGCTGGCGGCCGCCACAGCTGCGAAGATCACCGGACCCAGTCTGGCCGCACGGCTCACCGGGCTGCCCTGGCGGGAGTCGTTCACCGTGGGCGTCCTGCTGAATGCGCGGGGCCTGACGGAACTGGTGGTGCTCCAAATAGGCTACGAAGCCCGGCTCATCAACGAGGAACTGCTCGGCCTGTTGACCATCGTGGCCTTGGCCACCACGCTCATGACCACTCCTCTGCTCAGACTCACCGGGGGCCTGCCCGACAGGCTCCAGGACCCTCTTCCGCTGCCGCACGACACGACCGCATCGGTTGCCGAGGCGCCCGTTGACGCGGTAGCCGCCAAGGGAGTTGGCGACAGATTGGGATCAGCGTCCGACGGCGCGTCCCACAGGGCCGGCGGGAGCACGTGAGTCACCGGGCTCACTGCACTGAGCGCTGATAAGTACCCGGTGTGATGCCGTAAGTACGCTTGAACCAGCGGTTGAAGTGTGCCTGATCCGCGAAACCCGACGCCGCCGCGGCGTCGGCGGGCGACATGCCGCCCGTCAGCAGACGCCGCGCCCGGCGGAGGCGCAGGAGGCGCTGGTAGTCGCTCGGCGCCATGCCGTACTCCGCCAGAAAGGCTCGGTAGAGAGCGAATCGGCTGCAACCGGTGGCCAGAGCCAGGTCATGCGCCGATACGGATTCGAGTAGCGCCTCGTCCAACACGGCACGAGCCCGGTGGGCGGCCCGGCGCTGTCCCGCTCCAGCCAGAGTGCGCAGTCGCGGAGCGCGGGTCGCGCCGCGTTCCGCCATGGTCAAGACAGCTGCGGTCAGAAGCTCTTCCCGTACGAGATCGCTGGCGGAACCCAGTAAGGAAGCGTGGAGGCGCTCCAGTGCGCCGGTGGGCACCGGATCGGTCAGCACTGGGCGTACGAACAGCGGCATCGCTCGTGAGCGGCCGTCGGAGGCATCAGCGAGGATGTCGTGGACCACGGAGGGGCCGATGTGCACGATCCGGTAGTGATAGCCCAACTCCACCGCCGCGTGGCCGTCATGCACTTCGTCGGGATTGAAGGCCATCACCATGCCGGCGGCGCTGGTGTGGTCCGCTCCGCGACAGCGAAAGCTCTGGGCGCCCGCGTCGGTTATGCCGAAGGAGTAGGTGTCATGGCTGTGCCGGGAGTACTCGTGATCGAGGAAGTGCGCATGCATGGCCTCCAACGGACGAATGCTGTCCCGCCAATACCGCACCCAGTTCTTCCCCGTTGCCATAGCCCCATTGTGACTCGCGCACCAGCGTTCAAGTCAGACGGGGCATGGCCTCGACAGAGTCTGATCCATGGGAATGTGGAGAGGGGCTGGCAACCCGTACCTGCTGCTGTTGACGACCATGGTGCTGTGGGGGGCCTCATTTTCGAGCTCCAAGGTGGTCGTGGAGAACGTTCCGCACTCCGTGGGTGCTCTCCTGCGGTTCGGGGGCGGTGCCATCGCCCTGCTGGTGGCCGTCTGGTTGTTCGACAGACGTGAGACGCCGGTCCCGGCACGCAATGCCTGGCTGGCGGGGGCCGCAGGTGTGCTCGGCGTCTTCGCGTACAACGGGTTCTTCTTCTGGGGGCTGTCGCTCGCTCCGTCTCTCGACGCGGGCATCCTGATTCCTGTCATGAGTCCTGTACTCACCAGCACGTTCTTGCTGGTCTCCGGGAAAGAGAAGGCGACCTGGGCACGTGTCTTGGGCCTTGGCCTCGGACTTACCGGCGCAGCGATCTTCTTCCTGGGCGCCGGTGGCAGCACGGAAGGCGGGTCAGACCGCCTCTTGGGTGACGCGCTGTTCGTCCTCAGCGCGGTGTGCTGGGCGGCGTACACACTCGTGGGGCCCCGTGTGATGGCCGGAATCGCACCGCTGCGTGCCACCACATACGCGACCTGTGCAGGCGCCGTGATGCTGGGCGTCCTCGCGGTCCCCGACATGGGCAAAGTGGAGTGGACCGAGCTGCCGTCCAACGTCTGGCTGAACGCTGTGTACCTGGCAGTCGGTGCCGCCGCGGTGGCCAACCTTCTCTACTACCGGGGAGTGAGCGCCGTTGGTCCGGCGAAAGCCTCGCTGATGATGTTCAACGTTCCTGTAGTCAACACGCTGTGTGCCACGCTCATCCTCGGTGAGTCTTTTGGCTGGCTTCAGGGAACCGGGGCATGTGTGCTGCTCGCTGGAGCTGCTATTGCTATGAGTCAGGGCAAACTGCCTAGGCGCTCGTCCGCTCGGGGCAAGCATGGATCTACTCCTGACCAGAGCGCTGCTCGGGAGAGCGATCTGGCGAAGTGAGGGCTGCTCAGTAGCCCGAGCGGCCACTGTCGCAACGTCAGTCCGAGCTCTGACTCGGTGGTGGGCGAGGGCCGGCGCGGTGGGACATCCTCGTCAGGAACTCGCAGATGTGCCTCCAGCGGGCACATCCAGGGCACAGTGCAACGGAAAACACCACGGACCAGTGAGAACTACCGAGCATAGTTTTCCCTGGTCCGCAGTGTTCTCGGGACGAACCCGCAGGTCCCCCCCCACCCCCTGTCATTTGATGCTGAAGTTCCGTGAGGGCGCCCCGCTCATGGCGGTGTGAAAGCGCCAACGGACCGGTTTCCGGCCAGACTTCAGCTTTCTCAGCATTCACAGCTCACGCTCACCTTCACCCCAAGCGCCTGACGGCCTCCGTTCGTAGCTTCCCTGCGCATGACGGGACATCACCAGAAAACGATCATCACCGGGCGCCGTGCGCGTTCGGCGCCCCCGGCGAGCACCGGCGACGTTCCCCCCTCGGCCTCGGCGTCCTGACGGCATGACCGGAGGCGAGGACGAGAAGCTGGCGTGGGCCGCCGTCGGCGCGCTCACCGGGCAGCTGGCCCTGGCTCCCAAGCCGGGCCTGCCCGACCCGCGCGACCTCGGCGCCCGCGTCACCCGGCGGGACCACCTCGCCCTGCGCTGGTCGGCCAAGGCGTTGGCGCCCGGCCTCGCGGCGATGGCCGCCGCCGCCCGCCGCACCGGTGAGCCGACGGTGCGGCTGCGGGCGGAACTCGGCGCGATCGGCCGCTCCACCGAGCACGCGGTGGGTCTGGCGGGCGGCGGCCACCGGGGTGCCCTGTGGGCGCTCGGGTTCCTGGTCGCGGCGGCGGCGCTCACCCCGGGTCTGGCGGTGCCGGACGTGACCGCGAACGCCCGGCGGCTCGCCGCGTTCACCGACCGGGGCGTGCCGCGCAGGCCGTCACGGGGTTCGACGATCTCCGTGAAGTACGGCGCCGCCGGTGCTCGCGGCGAGGCACGCGCGGGCTTCCCGCACGTCCGGCGGGCGGTGACCGCGCTCACCGCGGCCCGCGCGGCCGGTGCCACCGAGGCCGAGGCCCGCCTGGACGCGCTGCTCACCGTGATGTCGACGCTCCAGGACACGGAGCTGCTCCACACGGCGGGCCCGGCCGGGCTGCGGCAGGTGCAGGCGGGCGCCCGGGGCGTCCTGGAGGTGGGGGGAACGGCGACGGAGGCGGGCCGCGCGGCCCTGCTCGCCCTCGACGCCGATCTGCACGCGCGCGCGTGGAGCCCGCGGGGGAGTGCGGGCCTGCTGGCGGGCGCCCTGTTCCTGGACGACGTCACGCCAGGTTGACGTTGGGTGCCCTCCTCAGAGGACGACGAATGGCCGGGCACGCACCTGCTGCCCGGCCATTCGTCCAACCGTCGCCCTTAAGGCGGACGATCTGTCCCCCAGGTGAAACGCGCGCCCTTAAGGAGGGCCGTCAGCCCTTGAGCAGTGCTGCCATCCAGGCCTCGACCTCGTCGGAGGCGCGGGGCAGGGCGGCGGAGAGGTTCCGGTTGCCGTCGGCGGTGACGAGGATGTCGTCCTCGATGCGCACGCCGATGCCCCGGTACTCCTCGGGCACGGTGAGGTCGTCGGCCTGGAAGTACAGGCCGGGCTCGACGGTGAGGACCATGCCCGGCTCCAGCGTCCCGTCGACGTAGGACTCCACGCGCGCGGCGGCGCAGTCGTGGACGTCCATGCCGAGCATGTGCCCGGTGCCGTGCAGCGTCCAGCGGCGTTGCAGTCCCAGCTCCAGGACCCGTTCGACGGGACCCTCGACGAGCCCCCACTCGACGAGCCGCTCGGTGAGCACGCGCTGCGCCGCGTCGTGGAAGTCGCGGTACTTGGCGCCCGGCCGGACGGCCGCGATCCCGGCCTCCTGGGCCTCGTGGACGGCGTCGTAGATCTTCTTCTGGATCGGCGTGAAACGGCCGTCGATCGGCAGCGTGCGCGTGACGTCGGCGGTGTAGTAGGTGTGCGTCTCGACGCCCGCGTCGAGCAGCAGCAGGTCACCGGCGCGGACCGGGCCGTCGTTGCGGACCCAGTGCAGGGTGCAGGCGTGCGGTCCGGCGGCGGCGATGGTGCCGTAGCCGATGTCGTTGCCGTCGACGCGGGCGCGCAGGAAGAACGTCCCCTCGATGTAGCGCTCGCTGGTCGCCTGCGCCCGGTCGAGGACCTTGACGACGTCCTCGAAGCCGCGCACGGTCGAGTCGACGGCCTTCTGCAACTCGCCGATCTCGAACTCGTCCTTGACGAGGCGGGCCTCGGAGAGGAAGACGCGCAGTTCGGCGTCGCGCTCGGCGGTGACCTTGTCGGTGAGGGCGGCCTCGACGCCGGCGTCGTACCCGCGCACGACGCGGACCGGGCCGCTCGCCTCGCGCAGTGTGCCGGTCAGTTCGCGCACGTCGGCGGCGGGGATGCCGTAGAGCGCCTCGGACTCGGCGAGGGAGTGGCGGCGGCCGACCCACAGCTCGCCCTGCCCGGAGAGCCAGAACTCGCCGTTCTCGCGGTCGGAGCGGGGCAGCAGGTGGATCGTCGCGCGGTGCCCGTCGGCGGTGGGTTCCAGGACCAGGACGCCGTCCTCGGTCTGGTTGCCGGTGAGATAGGCGTACTCGACGGACGCGCGGAACGCGTACTCCGTGTCGTTCGAACGGGTCTTCAGGTTGCCCGCGGGGATCACCAGCCGCTCGCCGGGGAAGCGCGCGGAGAGCGCGGCGCGGCGCACGGCGGTCTCGGCGGCCTGCGCGATCGGCTCCAGGTCCCGCAGCTCGGTGTCGGCCCAGCCGGACTTCATGTTCTCGGCCAGCTCGTCGGACACGCCCGGGTACAGGCCGTTCTTGCGCTGCTTGATCGGCTCCTCGGCCTCGTCCGGGGTCTCCGGGGTGAGCTCCTCGGCCACGTCATCCTCCTCGATACGGCGCGGGACCCGCCCCCGGGTTCTCGGCTTGGCCCGGGCAGGGGGACCCCTCCCACATCGTACGGTTGTGCGGAAAGCGGGCGGGAGGCTCTGCGGGCCGGTCTGCGGCCCGGTCTGCGGGCCTACTCGAAACGGGCCGCGAGCAGCACGACGTCCTCCGCGTCGTCCGCGTCCGCGAGGCCGTCCGGCAGCATCGCGCGCAGCACGTGCTCGACGATCGCGTCCGGGTCCTGGCGTACCGACCTCGGCACCCCGGCCGCCGCCGCGTGCAGCCGGGCGAAGGCGCGGTCGGTGGCGTCACCGGTGCGGTGCAGCAGGCCGTCGGTGTACAGCAGAACCGTCTCTCCGGGTGCCGCCTCCAGTTCCACGCCGGGCGCCTCCCAGCAGGCCAGCATGCCCAGCGGCGCGGACACGGACGTCTCCACGAACTCGGTGTGCCGCTCGCCGAGCAGCAGCGGCGGGCAGTGTCCGGCACCGGCCAGCGTGATCCTGCGCAGCGCGGGCTCGCAGTAGGCGAACAGTGCGGTCGCCGACCGGGCGGGCTCGGTCAGCCGCAGCAGCAGCTCCAGATCGGAGAGAACGGCGACGGGGTCCTCGCCCTCCATGACGGCGTAGGCGCGCAGCGAGGCCCGCAGCCGGCCCATCGCGGCGACCGCGCTCGGCCCCGAGCCGGTGACCGCGCCGACGGCCAGGCCCAGCGCGGCGTCCGGCAGCGGCAGCGCGTCGTACCAGTCGCCGCCGCCGCGCGGCCCGGTGCGGTGGCGGGCCGCCAGCTGGACGCCGGGCACCCGGGGCAGCCGGGAGGGGAGCAGTTCCTCGGCCATCGTCGCCATGCACGCGCGCGTGCGCTCGACCTCGACCAGGCGGGCCAGGTGCACGCCCGCGTACCGGGTGTACAGCCCGGCCAGGTGCCGTTGCCGCTCGCCGGGTTCGGCGGGCTCGTCGTAGAGCCAGACGGCGGCGCCGACGCGGTCGCCGGGGCCGGTGCCCAGCGGGAGGGCGTAGCTCGCCGCGTAGCCGAGACGGGCGGCGACCTCGCGGTGCCGGGGGTCGAGGCCGTCCTCGGCGAAGAGGTCGGGCGAGGCCAACTCGGCGTCCGCGTCCGGGAGTCCGTCGAGGATGCGGCCGAACGGCATCGCGCTGCGCGGCACCGTCTCGATGTGGCCGAGATCGGCCCGGCCGAGGCCGAGACCGAGGGTGGTGGCGGGGCCCAGGCCGTCGCCGGGTTCCAGGACGACGAGACCGCGCCGGGCGCCCACCAGGGCGGCTCCGGCGCGCAGCAGTTCGGTCAGGGCCTCGTCGAGGGTGGCGGTGCGGGCCAGTCGTTCGGTGAGTTCGTGGAGGGTGGTGAGGTCCGAGACCCAGCCGGCCAGACGGTCCTGGAGGAGGGCTCCGGGGGCATGCGGTCCAGTGACGGGAGAGGCGCCCGGGGCGGTCGGCGACGGCGCGACAGTGTGTGCGGGCGAGGGAACCGTGGCATCGATTCCGGCCACTTTCGAGGGGTGAGGGGCGTTCATGGTGTTCGGCTTTCCGACCGGTGCGTTTTGCTCAAAAGCATCGCAAACCCCCATGTCATTCTGCGCCGCTGGCAGTGTCTCCACATGTACACGCACTCGTGAGGGGATGTCCAGCATTGTCCTGCCGGGATTCCTGGTGTCCAAGGGGTCTGCGGCGAACTCTTACCTCATTGCAAAGTTGGCTTAAAACTGCCTCGGGTTACGGGGTATTGCGGTCGACTGGCCTAGCTCCACAGAGCGTCACACCGGTCGCGATGGGTACGTACTCGGAGAAGACACAGGGGTGGTCGACCGCCACCCGGAACCTGGTGACCGACCCGAGCGTCCTAGCCATCGACGACCGTGCCCCATCCTCCCGTGGCGGAGGCGAAGAGCCATACGCGCGACGGCAAACGCCAGACTTCGCCACCCCTGCGCCACGCCCATGCTTGTGATGGAAGCGACGACGGCACAGCAAGCACGGCACGACGGTCGAGGCCGCCGCGGACGCGGCCGATGTTCGACCCCTGGGGTTCCCTCCGTCCCGGATGTCATGGACAGGGGTGTGATGCGCCAACAGGTACGCACAGTCCAGTGATCGACACATGGTGTGAAGTGGCCCACGTGTTGCCAGCGGTGCAACGGAAAGGAACGAGCGCTCATGCGCGAGATCCTCGGAAGGCGACGCAGGCTCCTGTCCCGGCGCGGCGGCGGGAGGCCTGAGTTGATCAGCGCGGCCCTGACCATCGCGACACAGTGGCAGTGGCCCGTACTCCCGGGTGTGCCGGCCGACCCCCAGGGTCGTTCCCGCTGCACCTGCCCCGACCCCGAGTGCACGATTCCCGGTGCGCACCCCTTCGACCCGGCGGTCCTCGCGGCCACCACGGACGAACGCATGGTGCGCTGGTGGTGGACCAACCGGCCCGCCGCGCCGATCGTCCTGGCCACCGGCGGCCGCGCCCCCTGCGCGGTCAGCCTGCCGGCGGCCGCCGCCGCGCACGCCCTCGCCACCCTCGACGCCCAGGGCATCAGAGTCGGCCCGGTCGTCGCCACGCCCAGCCGCTGGGCGATCCTCGTCAAGCCGTACTCCCTGGAGCAGCTCGGCGCGCTGCTCTACGCCCAGGACTGCGTGCCGCACTCGCTGCGCTTCCACGGCGACGGCGGCTACCTCGCCCTCCCGCCCTCCGAGACCGGCGAGGGCGAACTGCGCTGGGAACGCGCCCCGCTGCCCGGCTCCGCCTCCCCCTGGGTGCCCGATGTCGAGGCCGTGGTGGACGCCGTGGTCGAGGCCCTCACTCGTACGGGTGTGAGCGCGCCCGAGTTGTAGGCGGGTCCGGCGCGCGCGGGGCGGCGGGTCCGCGCGCGGAAGTTATCTTCCGTCCCATGAACCTTCGTCTGCTCGGCCTCGCGGGCGTGGTGGTGTGCGCGGTCGCGCTGCCGCTGGCCGTGGCGTCCGCGGGACAGGTCGGCGACAAGGACCGCGCCGCCGCGTCCGCCCCCGACGGCCACCCCCGTGCGGGCACCTCCGCCAACGAATCCACCGACGGCTCCGTGAGCGATCCGGCGGCCCGTGCGGGCGGCCAGGGCGCCCCCGGGGACGCCAAGCCCACCGCCCGCTCCTCCCCCACCTCGCTGCTGCTCGGCCTCGGCCTGGCCACCGCCACCCGCTGCGGGCCCGAACTCACCGCCCCCGAGGGCATCGAGGCGCAGACGTGCGTGCTGACACAGGGCGACGAGTCCTGGGCCCGTGCCTACTACCGCAACGCGACCGGGGACGCCCTGGACGCCGTTCTCAGCCTCATGGGGCCCGACGACCACACCGTGCGCACGAGCTGCGCCGTGGGGGCCGGGGACGACCCGGGGACGTGTGAGACGCCCAGGGAGCACAGCCGGGGCGGTCTGGACGCGTACACGGCCGTCTCGGAGTTCACCACGCGGGGTGGGCGGGGGCCGCTGCTGCTGCGGTCGGGGAGCAACTCCGGTTCCGCTACAGGGAGTTGACCGACGGCGGCGTTCCGTCGAGGGAACGCGGGCAGAATAAGACCCGGTTGCTGGCGACGGGGGATGCACCAGCAACCGGGCTATTGGAACGGTAACAAGAGATCGGCGGTTCGCAAATTCGATCCGGGCTTTCCGGTCACGGATCTGCTTGTGACAACGGGGACTTGTGACCGGAGTCACCGATCTGGCCCAACGCCGTACGACTGACCGACGAGTCAGCTGAACGGCGTCCCGTCGCCGGCCGTCAACTCAGCGTGACCTGGCGGTTGGTGAGTCCGCCCCGCGCCCGGCGCTCCTCTGCGGTCAGCGGCTCGTCGCTCGCGAGCGCCCCGGCGAGCCGCTCGGCGAACTCGGCGGCCGGCTTCTCGATCTCCTCGGCGCCGACCCCGCTCGGCAGGTCCCAGACCGGCACGATGAGCCCGTGAGCGCGGAAGGAACCCACCAGACGGGTGCCTTCACCGAGGCTCGAACGGCCCGCCGCGTGCAGCCGCGCGAGAGCGTCCAGAAGCCGCTCCTCGGGGTGCGGCATGACCCAGCGCAGGTGGTTCTTGTCCGGCGTCTCGCACCAGTACGCCGCGTCCACCCCCGTCAGCCGCACCGTCGGGATGGCCGCGGCGTTGGCCCGCTCCAGGGAGGCGGCGACATCCGGAGTCGCGTTCTCCGCGTCCGGCACCCAGAACTCGAACCCGCTGTGCACAACTGGCTCGAACGCGCCTTCCGGCTCCAGCAGATCCTGAAGCCGCGGCCCCTCGGCGGGCGCGCGACGCCCCTGCACGGGGGAGCCGGGCGCCGCCTCCAGCGCCCGCTGCAAGGTGTCGGCGAGGTCGCGGCTGATGTCGCCGGACGCCGTGTCGTTCTGGAGGCCGAGCAGGACCGAGCCGTCGTCGCGGCGCAGGGCGGGCCACGCCATCGGCAGCACGGTGGCCAGCGTCACCGAGGGAACGCCCTCGGGCAGGCCGCCCTTCAGGGGCAGTTCGACGGTCGCCGCCGGCACCAGCTCGCGCAGCGCCACCCAGTCGCCCTCGCCGGGCAGGCCCTCGAACGGCCGCTGCACCAGCTCGGTCACCGCGTGCGAGGCGGCCCGGCCGTGACAGGCCTTGTACCGGCGGCCACTGCCACAGGGGCAGGGCTCGCGCGCGCCGACGACCGGGATCTCCCCGTCCGTGAGCTGCGGGCGCTTGGCCTTGGTCTGGGGTTGCTTCTTGGCCATCGTGGCTGTCTCCCGATCACGGCTCGTCCAGATACGCGGGGAGCCTAGCCGCTCCCGGCGGCCGCGACGGAGCCTGTGGATAACCGGGGGAGGGTCGGGGCAGCCCCTAGTGGGGCGGCGCCGCCGGGGGCGGGAGGCGGACCGGGGGCGGCTGGCCGTCGGTGCAGCCCCCTAGTGGGGCGGCGCCCCAATCTCTACACAGGGCGGCCGCGTGACGCACGCCCGGGAGCACTGGCCGCGTCCCGCCGTCGGCCACCTTGCCCGACCCGTAGTACCCGTAGCACCCGTGATCCCCGGCGGGCCGAGCGCCGAGGGCCCGTCGCGGAGATGCCATCGGCCTCGTAGGACCCGTAGCCCGAGCTGCCGGGCCTTGCCTGGTCCGGGTCTGCCTTCGCGGCCGGGGAGTTCGCGGACCCCGTACGACCCGTAGCCCCAGCCGTCGCGCCTTGCCTGGTCCGGGTCGACCCTGGCGGCCGGGGGAGCCCATGGGCCCGTGCGGCCCGTGGCCCCGCCTGCACCGGTCTGGTCGGGTCCGCTTTCGTGGCCGGGGAGTTCGCGGCCCCCGTGGGACCCGTAGCCCCAGCCGCCGCGCCTTGCCTGGTCCGGTCCCGCCCGTGCGGCTGGGGCGCAGCCCCGTAGCCCCAGCCGTCGCGCCTTGCCCGGTCCGGGTCGACCCACGCGGCCGAGGGAGCCCATGGACCCGTACGACCCGTGGCCCGCTTGGCCCGGCCTGGTCAGGGCCGCCTTCGTGCCGGGGGAGTTCGCGGCCCCCGTACGACCCGTAGCCCCAACTGCCGTGCCCTGCCTGGCTCGGGCCCGCCCTTGCGGCCGGGGAGCCCGCAGCCCCCGTACGACCCGCAGCCCCCGTACGCCCGTGATCCCAGCCGCCCGGCGCGGCACGCCCCCTCGGGGCCCTGCTCCCGCCCGGCGCGGCACGCCCCCGGGGACCTGTTCCCGCCCCGCACCCGGCTCGCCCGGCTGTTCTCAGCTCAAGTCGTCGAACGCGTCTGCGAAGTCCAGGGTGGGTGGGTGGGCCGGGACTGTGGCCAGGGGGCGGGGTGACGGGGCCGTGACGCGCGTAGCGAAGTCGTCCCGGCAGTGCCCCGCATCCGGATCGTGGACGTCCTTGTGGACCAGCACCCACACCGTGACCTCGCCCCGGGTGTCGTCGCGGACGCCCCAGTCGTCGGCCAGCGCCGTGATGATGTTCAGCCCCCGGCCGCCGTGCGCGGTCACCGACGGGGTGGCAGGGGCGGGCCGGGTCGGGCCGCCGCCGTCCGTCACCTCCACGATGAGCCGCCCCCCGTGGTCGACCTCCCACGCGGCGCGGACATCACCGTCGCCGGACAGCGCGTCGCCCAACGGGCGCCCGTGCTTGCACGCATTGCTGAGTAGTTCGGAAAGAATCAGAACTGCGTCGTCGATGACCGTGTCCGACACCCCGCCGACGCGCAGCTGTTCGCGCATCCGATGTCTCGCTTCCCCCACGCCCGCAGGCCCATGAGCAACGGCCATGCTCGACGACGTGGGCACCTCCTGTGCCACCACCAACGCCACCCCCGAGACCTCCTTCGCCCCCACGCCACGGATTGGATGCCCCACCCGCCTGTGCCGGAAACCGGCCGTCGCGGGTCCGGCGACGCATTCAGCACGTTCGAACACTCACCGAACGCGCCGGGGCACACCCTGTAGCCGTATGGCCGGTTTTCGACCCATGTCCGGGATCGGAGGATCTCCGTGGACGCCGGTACGGGTCAAGGTTTTTCCTGGGGTTCTTCACAGGTCTTTACCAGTGGACGCCGAGGCCGCGCCGGGTGTTCGGCCCGGCGCGCGGATCAGCGGCCGAGACTGCGCAGCACCGGTCCGGGCCGGTTGGTGATGATCGCGTCGACGCCGAGGTCGACGCAGAGATCGACGTCCTCGGGCTCGTTCACGGTCCACACGTGGACCTGGTGGCCGGCCTGCTTCAGCCGTTCGACGTAGGCCGGATGACTGCGCACGATCCGCAACGAGGGGCCCGCGATCCGGATGCCGGCCGGCAGCCGCCCGTCCCGCAGCCGGGGCGAGAGGAACTGCGTGAGATAGACCGTCGGCAACGTCGGCGACGCGCCCCGCACGCGATGCAGCGAGCGCGCCGAGAAACTCATCACCCGCACCGGCGACTCGGCGGCCGAGGCGGGCGCGTCGAGGCCGAACCGCTTCAGGAGCACCAGGAGCCGTTCCTCCACCTGCCCCGCCCAGCGCGTGGGGTGCTTGGTCTCGATGGCCAGTTCCACCCGCCGCCCGGCGTCCGCGACCAGCTCCAGCAGCCGTTCCAGGGTCAGAACGGAGGTGTCCGCGCGGTCGTCCGAGCGGAACTCCCAGTCCGGCGCCTCGTCGCGGGCCTTCCAGGAGCCGAAGTCCAGGGCGGCGAGGTCGGCCAGTTCCAGCGCCGAGACGGCACCGCGGCCGTTGGACGTACGGTTGACGCGGCGGTCGTGGACGCAGACGAGGTGTCCGTCGGCCGTCAGGCGCACATCGCATTCGAGGGCGTCCGCACCGTCCTCGATCGCCTTCTTGTACGCGGCCAGGGTGTGCTCGGGAGCGTCTTCGGAGGCTCCGCGGTGAGCGACGACTTGAATCCGGTGCTGCTGTCGTGCGTGGGTCACCGCGTCATGGTGCCACCGCGAGGCGAACGGTGGGCGGCCGAAGGGCGTCGGTGGGCGATCGGAGGAATCCGAATTGCGCCAATTTGACGCTTCGTGACCTATATAAGGGATGGCCCCACACCCACAGGCCCCGCTTATGGTGCCCTGACGGCTCATGGGAAAAGCTGACGGCATACAAAAGGACATGCACAGCAGGACATGCACAGCTGCATCGCGCCGGGCCCCAGGCCACCGTGAACGAGCGTGACCGAGTGCGACCGAGAACAAACAGCCGTGGATCGAGGAGAGAAGCTGTGAGCACCGAGAACGAGGGCACCGCGGTACCACCCGCCCCGTCCGCACCCCCCGTGCCGGTGGACGCTCCCGCTGCCTCCGCACCCCAGGAGCGCACGGCCCCCGACGGGGGCGCCCCCACGACCCCGATCCCGCCGGTGCCCCCGGGCGCCCCCGCGACCCCGCCGCAGGAACCGGCGTACGGCGCCACGCGCGCGTACGCGGGAACCGGCGCGGAGGAAGCGCAGGCCGGGCAGCAGGCGGCTCCGCAGGGCGCGTTCGGTGGCCAGAATCCGCCGGCGCACGACACTGCGAACCCCCAGGGCGCCTGGCCGCCCCCGGCGCCCGCCACGCCCGCGTACGGCGACGCGGGCGCGGGCGGCGGTGACGTCTGGGGCGCGGCCTATCCGCAGGAGCCGGCGCCCAAGTCGGGCCGCGGGCGCGGCGGTCTGGTCGTCGCGATCCTGGTCGCGGCCCTGGTGGCCGGCGGTCTGGGCGGCGGCCTCGGCTACACCCTGGCCAAGAACAACGACGGCGGAAACGGTTCGACGACCGTCTCCTCCTCCACCAGCGGCGGTTCCGTCAAGCGCGACGCGGGCACGGTCGCGGGCGTGGCGGCCAAGGCGCTGCCCAGCACGGTCACCATCGAGGCCGAGTCGAGCAGCGGCGAGGGCGGCACCGGCACGGGCTTCGTCTTCGACACCCAGGGCCACATCGTCACCAACAACCACGTCGTCGCCGACGCGGTGGACGGCGGCAAGTTGACGGCCACCTTCCCGGACGGCAAGAAGTACGACGCCGAGGTCGTCGGCCACGCGCAGGGCTACGACGTCGCCGTCATCAAGCTCAAGAACGCGCCGTCGGACCTCAACCCGCTGACCCTCGGCAACTCCGACAAGGTCGCCGTCGGCGACTCCACGATCGCGATCGGCGCGCCGTTCGGGCTGTCCAACACGGTCACCACGGGCATCATCAGCGCCAAGAACCGCCCGGTCGCCTCCAGCGACGGCAGTGGCTCGAACGCGTCCTACATGAGCGCCCTCCAGACGGACGCGTCGATCAACCCGGGCAACTCCGGCGGCCCCCTCCTCGACGCCCAGGGCAACGTGATCGGCATCAACTCCGCGATCCAGTCGACCGGCAGCGGCGGCCTCGGCGGCTCCAGCCAGTCCGGTTCGATCGGCCTGGGCTTCGCGATCCCGATCAACCAGGCCAAGTACGTGGCCCAGCAGCTGATCCAGACCGGCAAGCCGGTGTACGCGAAGATCGGCGCGTCGGTGTCCCTGGAGGACTCCTCGGGCGGCGCGAAGATCACGGAGCAGGGCGCCAGCGGTTCCGACGCGGTCGAGTCGGGCGGGCCCGCCGCCAAGGCCGGGCTGAAGCCGGGTGACGTCATCACCAAGCTCGACGACCGGGTCATCGACTCCGGGCCGACCCTGATCGGCGAGATCTGGACGCACAAGCCCGGCGACAAGGTCACGATCACCTACGAGCGCAGCGGCAAGTCCCACACGGTCCAGCTGACGCTGGGCGCCCGCGACGGCGACGGCTGACCCGTTACTCTTGTCCCCGCGCCGCTGATCACCGGCGGCGCGGGGGAGGCGTGCCCGAGCGGCCGAAGGGAACGGTCTTGAAAACCGTCGTGGCAGCGATGTCACCGTGGGTTCAAATCCCACCGCCTCCGCAGAGCCCGTAGTACACGCAGACACTTGGGGTGCCCCTCCCGGGAGGGGCACCCTTTTTGTGTGAGAGCCGTCTCAGCCTGGTCCCGCCCTGCCGCGTTGCGGATCAGCGCGTGTGAACCAGGCATGCACCAAGAACCGACGGCGTGAGGCCGCGGAACTTGGAGATCCGACGAACGCGCAGCGTGCAAACGCCGGAGCTGCTGCCTCCGAACAGAAAGAAGCCGGGGTCAGCCACCGACGACGTGATTTTCGATGAAGTCCCGAAGCAGATTCCCTGAAGGGAAAAGCGTCAGTGAACGGAGCACACCTGAATCTCCGTCGTACATCAACGTGGCAACGGTCGAGGACGACGATTCGACTCTCACCGAAACCTCGTACTCATCGCCCCTGGTAGCGGTGTCATCGAGATCGAAGCGGACCGCGCCTTGCTCCTCGGGGCCTGCCATCCACACCTCGACTACACCCCGGCAATAGTCCCGCACTCCCGGCGGTGGCGTGCGCAGCTTTGACAGCAGCCGAGGGACCGCACGCTTCGCACCCAGAAGTTCCAGGTGGTCGAATTCTCCCTCAGCGCCGAGCCGAACCAGACCTGCCAATCCAGTCTCGTCATCAAACTCCAGAGCTGGACCCCCAGAAATGGACGATGATTTCACGAAGGACAGTAGCGCCACGTCCACTTCTGGATCGTAGCGAATGTGGCAATCTACGCGGCTTGTCATATGGATTCCCCCCCCAGGCTCCCAAGTGGTGATGCTAGCGACGCCAGGCCGTCACGCAGGAGCCGTTTTTGGATGATGCCTGGTCGAAGTGCCGCTCGATCTAATTCGCCGACGGTAGCCTCCAAGGCCCGTTCAGTCCGTTCGTTCGAGCGTTGCTGGTTGCTGCTGATCGCCTGGGCGTAGAAGTGGAACAGGACGGCGATGCTGTGGCCCGCCGTCGCTCCTTGTCTCCGCGACCCTTCCGGCAGCGTGGCGGGCTTACTGCGGCAGTAGCTCGATCTCGATGGCGAGTGTGCCGAGGGCTTCCTTCTCTGCCGGGTAGATCTCGCGGATGTGGGCGAGCTGCTGCTCACGGGTGGAGGACGGGTTGACGTTCGCCGGGCCCTCTCCGTCGAGGAGTTCCTCGAACGTCCGGTACCCCGTGACCCGCTTCACCAGGACGTCGCGGCTCTCGTCCGAGCCCTTGATGCGGAAGCGGATGATGTCGCCGGTAGCCAGGTCTTCGAGGTGGGGGTACTTCACGCGCACCTCGATCGTCTTCTCTCCTGCCGCGACGAGGTCGAAGTACCGGCGGTAGAGGTTCAGTTCGCGGAGGCGGCCGGTGGTTTCCGCCATGGTGCGGGCGTGCTCCTGGTCGGTGCGGGGACATCAGTCGGCCGAGTTCACCGGCTGAGTACGAGCGGAAGAAGTGGTGGGGGTCGGCGAGTGACACGTCGGCGAGATCGAGGAGCCGGTCGACGTACTCGGCCAACGAGCCCGGCCACTCCCGGGTGTCGAGCATCCACGGGGCCGCACCGTCGGGCAAGAGGAGGGGACCCCCGACGAAGGGGCCAGGCAGCAGCGGGCGGAGTCCACGCGGGGCAGCACCCGCAGCCACGTGCGGCGGAAGTGCTCGTCGGCCTGCTGCCGGCTGTAGGTCTCGAACGAGTAGGGCACGCTAGCCTGTCGACCTGGTCGGCGGCACCGGCCGTGCCAGGGTGTGCGCGGAGGCCCGCTGGCAACGGTGACCGCTCTCCGGGTCGGTGACGATGGCGGGGGCGTTGTCGAGGGCGCTGAACTGGACTTCGGCCGGTACCCCGAACCTGTCGCGGACGAGGGCCGCCCCGGCGAACGTGAGGGACTGCACCAGGGAGCAGGGCTTCGCCCGATCCTCGGTCCTCGGTCCTCGTAGTGAACGGCGATCGCGAGGGCGGCCTGTTGCGCGCGGAGGTCGTAGACGGCGTCACGGCGCAGTGGTGTCACGTGAGTGACCGGGACGGGCACGGAGCGCAGGGTGCTGCCGTCGGACCTGGCCCGCCACTCCGCGCCCCCAACGGGCGGACGGAGCTGGTAGGACGCCGAATGGTTGCTCGGAACGGCGACGACGACCCCGATCTCTCCCTTCTTGGCGAGATCGAGGGAGAGATCGCCGAGGCGAGAGTGAAAGGGGGGCCCGGCGATTAACTCACCTTTGTGCAGGGAGAGTTGCTTCGGCCTGCGGCATCCCGAGCCGGAGCCGCGCCCGGCGCACGCGACGACCGATCTTTTCGGCTTCCTCCAGCATCGGTGCTCCGTCCGTCGAGGCTGTTCCTCACGAAGGTACCGAGGGCGTGTGCCGAGTGGAGGGCGCTCTGGTCAGCGATGTCACCGTGGGTTCAGATGCCACCGCCTCCGCACAGTCCGTAGGCCACGCAGGCCACTTGGGGTGTCCCTCTCCGGAGGGGCACCCGTTCTGCGTGCCGTGACCGTAGGCAGGGTCAGGTGTTTGCGATCGAGGTGGTGCGAAGCGTGGACGTCGTGTTGAGGGGGCTCGGGAATGGGGAGTTCGACGTCAGTCCAAAGTCGGGGGACAGGGGCGGCACAGTTGGCGCCTTGGGCGTCGAGAGGTTTGCCGTCGGGTGTGAGATGAAGAGGAACGGTGACGACGGTCCGTTAGTTATCGGTGAGCCGCATAAGCGTCGAGCCGTAGAAATGCGGAACCGTAAGGATTTCCCCGTAATTGCCTTAGTGGCAGCTTGCCGGGGTGAAAGGGGGCGGGGGAGGTTGCCGTTCCCGAATTCTCTGGGTACGGGGCAATTCGGCTGCGCCAGTCCAACCGTGAAACGGCGAGATTGGGGGCGCCCTCAAAAAGGCACCCCCAATCCCACCCCCAATCCCACCCCGCGACCTCATCTGCCCGGCGTGACCACGTGAGCCCGCGCCTTTCGTTGAGGAAACCTCAGCGCGAGGGCGATTCCCGGCGGGCGCGAATGTAGTGCCAGCCGAAATACAGCGCGCCCAGCACGCCGACAGCCGCACCGACGCCGCACAGTGCCGTCGCCCAGGAAGCCATGTCCTGCGTGATCCACAGCAGGCTCACGGCAACCAGCGCCACGGAGAGCAGGAGGCGCTCCCCGTGGCCCGGGCTGCGGCGACCGGTCAGTCCCCGATGGCGCTGCACTTGTACGTGACGCCCTTCATCTTGATGTCCCGGTACCCCACCTTCGGGCTGATCGGGACGGACTTCGAGTTGAGCGGGGCGATGTCGCCGCCGCCACCGCCGCCGGTGCTCTTCTTCCGGCAGCTGTAGCCGAGAGCCTCAAGTTTCTTGAGGTCACTCTTGGCCTGGTAGCTCTTGTACGACTTGATCATCGCCGCGCGCTTCTGTGCGGGCGTGGCCTTCTTCGCCTGCGTGTACAGATAGCAGCCGATGCTGGCGCCGATTCCTACCCAGGACGCGCCCTTGGCCAGTGCCTTGGAAAGGCCTGCCGCGCCACTGCCGATGCCTACGACAGCGCAGATCTCATCCGATCCCACGCTGGCCTGCATTTCTGTTGCCGCCTGCGCGGCCGCCGCGACCTTTTCGGCTTCTGTCGGCGCCGCGTAGGAAGCGGTCGTCCCGATGGCGCACAGTGTGCCGGCCATGGTGAAGGTCACCGCAGTGGAAATGGCTTTGCTTCGGATATTCACGAAATCAAACCCCCGTGCACTCGGAATCGCTTAGATCAAGCAATTCCCCCGTCAATGCGAGTGAGACGCTACCAGCGGGGTCATGTGTACGCAATGGTGAATATCGTTCAGTTGCAACTCTTCGGGGAGGGCGGTTCCGGGCGGTCGAGGGGCTGGTCGAGGGGGCTGTGCGGGCCGTGTCGCCGGCGCCTGCCGACTGGTGATGGTCGCGCCCGCGCCTCCATGTCGCCGTGCCTCGCGCCCCGCACCCCCCTGTACCTACCCGCCACCGCCCCCTCCGTCCGTGTGCCCGTTCGACTGAGGGAGGTGGGTGGGGAGGCGACGCGCCGGAGTGGGTGGCCTGGGATCGAAACTGACCAAGCCGGGAGAAAACGCTTCACCTCAAGGGGCGCCTAGGGCGTGAACGTCGCTTCCGTGCCGAATCGGGCGCAGAGTGCCGGAAGGTGTAGTGAAAGGGGTTTATCGACTTGTCGTAGCACTTGAGGGGGAATCAGGGTCTACGGGGTGGTTCTGCGGGGTGCGGTGGGCAACTCTGATCTCGCGACGTCGTACACAGCACCGAGGCGGTCGGCCAACTGCCCCGGGAACAGCCTTACTTGACGTACTTCCGGCACAGAGCCGGGTTCTGGAGGAAGAAATCATGGCAAGCATCCGTACCGCCCGCGTCATCGCCGCCGTCTCCGCCCTCCCGCTGGCCGCCGCCCTGTTCACCGGCGTCGCCGCGGCGGACAACGGTGGCTTTGCGGACGACGGATCGAACGCCGGTGTCGCGACCATCGTCGGCAGCGGCGTCGGCCACGACAACAACGGCAACCTGGCCACCACGCAGCAGAACGCGGTGGGTTCCGGCGCCACGAACCAGAGCAACACCGCGCAGGTCAAGGGGTCCGCGTTCACGGGCATCAATCAGGGCAACGAGAACGTCCTCGTCCACTTCAACCGCCTGTGGTGAACCGGCCCTGATGGTCAGGGTGTGCTCCGTGGGGTGGTGACACGTCGGCGCGGCGGTACTCCGGTACCGCCGCGCAGGCGTTTTCGCCCCCGGCACCAACAGGGTTCCGACTTCGGCATGGCTCAAGTCCCGTACCTGGCCTCGGCGTCGACAGACAGGTCCCCCAACAAGGGCTCCTGCTCGGCGCCTTGACGCTCACTCCTCACCAAGTTGGGCACCGGGTACTTCGTCACGCCCCGGACCGGCCTCCACGGTTCGGCTCGGCGGTCCGGATCGAGGATGCGCCACCAGGAGCCGCCAGCGGAGCACACGGCGCCCGGCTCGGCGCTGCCGTTCGAGCAGCTCACCCCAGCCTCCTGGGGAGCGACGCCGACCCGCAGAACTCTGCACACCTAGGGGTCAGGCAGCCGCCGTCGGCCGGGCATACACGGCGACGAACCCGGCGGCGTACCCCCACGGCCGTCGCCCGCCCACTCTGACGCACCTCGGGCCTGTCCCGGCTGGCGACCACTTCACGCCGTTCGTGCCGATGCAAGTGCGCGCGCGGGGAGGCACCGGAGTTCGCGGCCGGGGCGGACGGCGCCGCACTCCGCACACCAGGCAGCTCGGGGAAGCCACCCGGCACGGCATGAACGGCATGGCAGGCGCTGGCGTACCGGCTTCCAGCCTGATCCTGACGTCACCGGACGCCCCGGGGCCGGTCCTGGCCACGGCGGCAACGGCGTACTCGCGTACCGGAGTGTCGGCGTCGGAGTACTGGCGTCCCGCCCGATCCCGGTGGCATTGGACGCCTGGCCCCCTACTGGTCGCAGTACCGGCGTCGGGGTACTGGCCTCCCGCCCGATCCCGGCGTTACTGGACGCCGTGGACCGGTCCTCGGCATGGCCGGCGCCGGAGTGCGGGCTTCCGGCCCGATCCCGGTGGCATTGGACGCCTGGCCCCCTGCTGGTCGCAGTACCGGCGTCGGGGTACCGCCCTCCCGCCTGATCCCGGGCGTTACTGGACGCCGTGGACCGGTCCTCGGCATGGCCGGCGTCGGAGTGCCGCCCTCCCGCCTGATCCCGGCGGCATCGGACGCCTGGCCCCCTGCTGGCCGCAGTACCGGCGTCGGCGTACCGCCCTCCCGCCCGATCCCGGCGTCACCGGAGGCGTGGGCCGGTACTCGGCATGGCAGGCGCCGGAGTGCAGGCTTCCGGCCCGATCCCGGCGTCACCAGACGCCTACCCCCCCACTGGCCGCGTCTCATTCTCAGGGCTTCCCCCAGGGGTCATCCCGCAGTACCCCGATGTCTCTCGTCCACCTTCAGGAGGTGGAGCCAGTACCACCCGTACAACCTGAGAGGGACGCCGCTTCGGGACCTCCGGCCGATCCGCCGCAGGCACCCCCGCTCCTAGCGTGGAAGCCATGACCACACTCGTCTGCACCAGCGCGTCCGCGGCTGCCGAACCCGCGTCGCAGACCCTCGCGTACCCGTCGTTCGCCTCGTACGTGAGGGCCCGCCAGCCGGTGCTGCTGCGTGCCGCCCGGTCGCTGACCGCGAACCCGTGCGACGCGGAGGACCTGCTCCAGACCGCGCTGACCAAGACGTATGTCGCCTGGGAGCGGATCGAGGACCACCGCGCGCTGGACGGCTACGTCCGCCGGGCGCTGCTGAACACGCGCACCTCGCAGTGGCGCAAGCGCAAGGTCGACGAGTTCGTGTGCGAGGAGCTGCCCGAGCCGGAGCCGCTGCCCGGCGACGAGGACGACCCGGCCGAACGGCAGGCGCTGCACGACGCGATGTGGCGGGCGATCATGAGACTCCCCGCCCGGCAGCGGGCGATGGTCGTTCTCAGGTACTACGAGGACCTCAGCGAGGTGCAGACGGCCGAGGTGCTCGGGGTGTCGGTGGGGACGGTGAAGTCGGCGGTGTCGCGTGCGCTGGGTAAGTTGCGTGAGGATGCTGAGCTGGGGCTTGTGCGTTAGCGCCGATCGGTACCGGGGGCCTAGGGGTGCTCGGGGCGTTGGTGGCCGGTGAAGTCGGCGGTGTCGCGTGCGTTGGGTAAGTTGCGTGAGGACGCTGAGCTGGGGCCTGTGCGTTAGCACCGGGGACCTAGGGGTATCCCTGGGGCGGCGTCCGGATTCTGTGGGTGTGGTGATCGATCGGCCCGGCCCCTAGTGACATACCGAGCGGTACGTGCGCAGAATCGGCGCAGCCCCCACCGCCGTCGGGCAGTGTCGCCCCGGGAGGACGCCGTGCTGAGCACCATGCAGGACGTACCGCTGTTGATCTCCAGGATTCTGACCCACGGGTCGACGATCCACGGAACCTCGCAGGTCACCACGTGGCGGGAGGAACCCGGCGAGCCGCAGCGCCGCACTTTCGCCGAGATCGGGGCCCGTGCCGCCCAGCTGGCGCACGCCCTGCGCGACGAACTCGCCGTCACGGGCGACGACCGCGTCGCGACCTTCATGTGGAACAACTCGGACCATGTCGAGGCATACTTCGCGATCCCCTCCATGGGTGCGGTCCTGCACACCCTCAACGTCCGCCTCCCCGCCGACCAGCTGACCTGGATCGTGGGCCACGCCGCCGACCGGGTGGTGATCGTCAACGGTTCCCTGATCCCGCTGTTCGCTCCGCTGCTCCCGCACCTCACGACGGTCGAGCACGTGGTGGTCTCGGGCCCGGGCGACCGCGCCCCGCTCACGGACGCCGCCGCCGTCGGCGTCGTTCGCGTGCACGAGTACGAGGACCTGATCGCCGGGCGCCCGACCACGTACGACTGGCCTGAGCTGGACGAACGTCAGGCCGCCGCCATGTGCTACACCTCCGGCACCACGGGGGACCCCAAGGGCGTGGTGTACAGCCACCGTTCGATCTATCTGCACTCCATGCAGGTCAACATGGCGCAGTCGATGGGGCTGACCGACCAGGACACGTCCCTGATCGTGGTGCCCCAATTCCATGTAAATGCCTGGGGTCTGCCCCATGCCACCTTCATGACCGGCGTCAACATGCTGATGCCGGATCGTTTCCTCCAGCCCGGGCCGCTGGCCGGGATGATCGAGCGCGAGCGGCCGACGCACGCCGCCGCCGTCCCCACCATCTGGCAGTGCCTGCTCCCCGAACTGACCGACCGCCCCCGCGACGTCTCCTCCCTCACCCAGGTCACCATCGGCGGCTCGGCCTGCCCGCCCGCCCTGATGGACGCCTTCGACCGGCTCGGCATGCGCGTCTTCCACGCCTGGGGCATGACGGAGACGTCCCCGCTCGGCACGGTGGCCCGGCCACCGGCGCGGGTGATCGGGACGCCGGAGGAGTTCGCGTACCGGCTCACCCAGGGACGTTTCCCGGCCGGAGTCGAGGCCCGCCTCTCCGGTCCCGACGGCGAACGGCTGCCCTGGAACGGCGTGTCCGCCGGGGAACTGGAGGTGCGCGGCCCCTGGATCGCGGGCGCCTACTACAACGGCCCCGAGGCTCAACCCCTGCGCCCCGCCGACAAGTTCAGCGCGGACGGCTGGCTGAAGACCGGCGACGTCGGCACCATCTCGCCGGACGGCTATCTCACCCTCACCGACCGCGCCAAGGACGTCATCAAGTCCGGCGGCGAGTGGATCTCGTCGCTCGAACTGGAGAACGCGCTGATGGCCCACCCGGACGTCACCGAGGCCGCCGTCGTCGCCGTCCCCGACGACAAGTGGGGCGAACGGCCGCTGGCCGCCGTCGTCCTCAAGGAGGGCGCCGACGCCGACTTCGCGGCCCTGCGGACCTTCCTCGCCGACCACGGCCGGATCGCCAAGTGGCAGCTACCGGAACGCTGGACGGTCATCGACGCCGTCCCGAAGACCAGCGTCGGCAAGTTCGACAAGAAGGTGCTGCGCGCGCGGTACGCGGACGGCGACCTGACCGTGACGACCCTGCCCTGACCCCATCAGGGCAGGGTCGTCACGGCCGCCGACGATCAGTTGGTGCCGATCCGGGCCAGGAGGTCGACGATGCGGCTCTGGACATCGGGGCTGGTGGAACGTTCGGCGAGGAAGAGTACCGTCTCGCCGGAGGCCAGCCGAGGCAGGTCGGCCTGGTCGACGGCGGCGGTGTAGACGACCAGCGGGGTGCGGTTGAGCTGGCCGTTCGCGCGCAGCCAGTCGATGATCCCGGCGAACCCGGCCTGCCGCCTGTGCACCTGCATCAGGTCCATCACGACCAGGTTCGGCCGCAACTGCCCCGCGAGCGCCACCGCGTCCGCGTCGCTCGCCGCCCGCGCCACCTGCATCCCGCGCCGCTCCAACGTCGACGTCAGCGCCAGCGCGATCTCCGCGTGCTCCTCGATCAGCAGCACCCGGGGCGGATGCTGCTCACTGTCCCGGGGCGCGAGCGCCTTCAGCAGAACGGCGGGATCGGCGCCGTACGCCGCCTCGCGCGTCGCCTGCCCGAGCCCGGCCGTCACCATCACCGGCACCTCGGCGGCCACCGCCGCCTGCCGCAGCGATTGCAGCGCCGTCCGCGTGATCGGCCCGGTCAGCGGGTCCACGAACAGCGCGGCCGGGAACGCCGCGATCTGCGCGTCGACCTCCTCGCGCGAGTGCACGATCACCGGCCGGTAGCCCCGGTCGCTGAGCGCCTGCTGCGTCGTCACGTCCGGCGCCGGCCACACCAGCAGCCGACGCGGATTGTCCAACGGCTCCGGCGGCAACTCGTCGTCCAACGGCTGCGGGCGCGGCGGGTCCGCCACCTCGACCGCGCCGCCGGGACCGTCCAACGGCTCGGGACCCTCGTCGGCGTTCTCGTCCGGGGCCCCTATCGCGTACGACCTGCCGGAGCCCTCGGTGGTCTGCGCGAGCCTCGACTGCCCACCGGACGACGGGAGTTGGGGCGACGCGGCGACGGGCTGCTCGCCCGACGGATGCGGGCGCGCGGTGGTCGGGTCGGGCGGCGTACCGAGCTTGCGCCGCCGCCCGGAGGCGTTCGGGTCACGCGGCGGAGGCGTCGCCGTGGGCTGCTGCACCTGAGCGGCCTGCCGCGTGAACGGCACCCCCTGCCCGAGAGTCCGCACGCTGATGGCGTGCCCCTGGGCGGAGTGGGGGTCGACGGCGGCCTCGGCGGGCAACGGCTGCGGCTGCGGCGGGGCGGCCTGCGCCGGGGTGTGCTCCGGCGGCAACGGGGCGGCGGGCACGGCCGTCTCGGCGGGCAACGGCTGCGCCGGAATCCCGGGCGCCTGCGGAGCCGGGGCGGGAGCCGGAGCCGGGGCGGGAGCCTGGGCGGGTCCAACGGCCGTTCCCTGCGGGGGAGTTGCCGTGGCCACGCCGGGCTGCGCGACGGCACGGCGACGGCGTCCGGTGGGCCCGTTGGTGGGGTGCGGCTGCGGCGGGGTGTGGTCGTCGGCCTGGTCCAACGGAACGGCGTCGTGCCGCCCGTCGTCGCTCACCGCGACCGGTGCCCCCTCCGGCCCCGCCTGCGACGGGAGGTGAGGCGGGGCGCCCTGCGGCTGGGCGCGCGGCGGGGCCGGCGGCGCCTTGGGAGCGCGGTCGGCGGCGGCGGGCGGCAGGGCGAACACCGGGCGCGGACCGGCCTCCTGGGTCGCGGCGGCGCGTTCGTTGGCGGCGGCCAGGGCACGGCGCCGACGTCCACCGGGCTCCCCGGCGTCCTCGTCGGCGCCGGGCTGCCGCTCGGGCGCCGGGTCCGCTCCCGGTGCCGCGGCGGCGGGCCTGCCGGGCGGCAGGGCGTGCTGCTCACCGTCGTCGCGCCGGGCCCGGCGTCCTCCTGCGGGTGCGGGCACACCCTGCGGCGGAACGGTGCCACCGAGCCCCGTTCCGACCGCCGCCGCGCCCGCCGCGTGCTCGGCCGCCGTGACGACGGCCCCCTCGGAGACCCCGTCCCCGCCCTCGACGACGCCGTCGGCCGGTCGGCCACGCCTGCGTCCGGTGCCGCCGGAACCGTCGCCGGGGGCAGCGGCCAGCGCGGGCAGCGCCGGTGCCTCCTGCGCGGGAGCGCCCCGCCGACGGCGCCGTCCGGTGGGCACACCGGCCTCACCGGCACCCTCGCCCTCGCCCGGAACGCCGACCTCGCCGGGGCCGTCGTTCTCCCCCGGGACGTCGCTCTCCAGGAACGCGTCGACGGACGCCCGCCGCCCGCGCCGCCGCCCGCCCCCGGCGACCTGCTCCTCGACCTCGACCTCGGCCGGAACCTCCTCCGGCGCGGCGGCGACGGCTCCCGCGCCTCCGCCGATCGGCACTTCGAGGACGTAGGCGTTGCCGCTCATCCCCGGCACCTCGTGGGTCTGGAGGACGCCGCCGTGGGCGCGCACGATCCCGCGCACGATCGGCTCGTGCACCGGATCGCCCCCGGCGTACGGCCCGCGCACCTCGATGCGCACGACCTCGCCGCGCTGCGCCGCCGCCACCACGACGGTGTTGTCCATGTAACCGCTCGCCGACATCGGCGAGTTGCCGGTCGCGTCGACGCCCGCCACGTCCGCGATCAGATGCGCGAGGGCGGTCGCGAGCCGCACCGGGTCGACCTCGGCCTCGATCGGCGGCGCGTGCACCGCGAACTGCACCCGGCCGGGCCCGATCAGCTCCACGGCGCCGTCCACACCGGCCGCGACGACCGCGTCCAGCATCACTTTGGTCCGGCTGACGTCCTCGCCGCCGGTGTCGAGCCGCTGGTAGCCGAGGACGTTGTCGATGAGGGTGGTGATGCGGGAGTAACCGGCCGACAGATGGTGCAGCACCTGATTGGCCTCGGGCCACAACTGCCCGGCGTCGTCGGCGGCCAGCGCCGCCAGCTCCCGCCGCAACTCGTCCAGCGGCCCGCGCAACGACCGTCCCAGCAGCGTCAGCAGCTGTTCGTGCCGTGCCGCGAGCGCCTCGTACCGGTCCTTCTCGCGCTCCCCGAGCGCCGCGTACCGGTCCTCACCCGCGCCCAGTTCCTCGGCGTGCCGCTCGGTCAGCTCCTCCAGTTCGCGGACGTGCTGCTGGCGCAGGGCGGTCAGCTCGGAGGCGTGCTCCTCGTCGAGGCGCTCCAGGTCGTCCCGGTGGCGCTGCTCGGCCTCGGCCATCTCCTCGGCGAGCACGTCGTAGGGGCGCCGGTCGGCGAAGGTCATGACGGCGCCGACGAGTTGGTCGCCGTCGCGCACCGGCGCCGTCGTCAGGTCGACGGAGACCCGGTCCCCGGACTTCGACCACAGCACCTGCCCGCGCACCCGGTGCTTGCGCCCGGACCGCAGGGTGTCGGCGAGCGGCGACTCGTCGTACGGGAACGGCCCGCCGTCGGCCCGCGAGTGCAGGACGAGGGTGTGCAGCTCCTTGCCGCCGAGGTCGCTGGCGCGGTAGCCGAGGATCTGCGCGGCGGCCGGGTTGACCAGCACGATCCGCCCGTCGGTGTCCGTGCCGACGACGCCCTCGCTGGCGGCCCGCAGGATCATCTCGGTCTGCCGCTGGGAACGCGCGAGTTCGGCCTCGGTGTCGACGGTGCCGGTCAGGTCCCGGACGACCAGCATCAGCAGCTCGTCGCCGCTGTAGCCGTAATTGTCGTAGGCCTGCTGGCCGTTCTCCAGGTTCGCGCTGGTCACCTCGACCGGGAACTCGACGCCGTCGGTGCGTCGCGCCACCATCCGCGTCGGCTTGGTCTGCCCGCGCGGGTCCATGTGGTCCGGCCGGCGCATCGAGCCGGGGATCAGCTTGGAGTCGAACTGCGGCAGCAGATCGAGCAGTCCGCGCCCGACGAGCGCGGTGCCCGGGGCCTCGAAGGCCTCCAGGGCGATGGTGTTCGCGTTGACGACCGTCCCGTTCGCGTTGACCAGGAACAACGCGTCGGGGAGTGCGTCGAGTATCGCTGCGAGGCGAGCAGCGCCTCGGGATGGCCTGCTGCTCACGAGACGCTTCCTCCCTGTTACCGCACCTTGCCGACCGCTCGGGCCATCTTGCCCACCGGCCCGAGCCGTGTCACGCGAGGGAGTCTACGACCCCGGGTCCCGCTCGGGGCGCGCAATGAGAGGGAGGTCGCACGGTGAAGTGACGCAGAACATGTGACCGGCAGTTCAAGCGCGCGAGGCGGGTTCACGAGACCTTGGCGGGACTTTTACGCGGCCGTTGCCCGGGGCGGCGGGCTCAGGTCGGGCAGCAGCGGTACGAGGCGGTCCCACTGTCCGATCCGGCAGCCGTCCCGCCGGTCGAACGTCGCGTCAACAGGGCGCCCGGCCCACACACCGGTGATCCGCGCGGTGGCGGGCCCGCCGTACTGCATCGTGCAGACGCTGCCGTCGGACGGAGGAGCGAAGGTGTCCCGGCCCCACTGCGTCTTGCGGTCCAGCAGCGCACAGGCCGCGTCGACCTGCGGATGATTCCCGCCCCCGGGATGGCAGTACACCTCGAACGTCCCACTCCCCCGCCCGGCCTCCCGGACAACGACGGTGAGGTGATCCCCCTGCCGCCCGACGGGGGCGAGGGAGGAGGGGACGGGATCGAGGGAGGGAACGGCGGTGCCGGGGACGGCGACGGGGGCCACGGAGGGAACGGTTGTGCCGAGGGGGGCGGCTTGGGCGGCGGAGGTGACGGGGGTGCCGACGGCGAGGGCGAGGGCGGCGGCGCCGAGGAGCAGGCGGCGGCCGGCGGCCGGGGCGACGCGGGGGGCGCCGGGGAAGCGGGGGGTGACCTGGAACATGACCTGACTAACGCCGTGCGGGGCGTGACGGTACGGGGCGGGGGGAAGCCCTTTGCCCTGCGGCCCACCCGCCTAGTACCGTGGGTGCCGATTGGTGACACGCCGCTCGTCTGTGTCATCATCTGCACGCACCACTCGCGCTCGCGCGGGGGGTTGTGCTGGAGGCGTCGCCTAGTCCGGTCTATGGCGCCGCACTGCTAATGCGGTTTGGGCCTTAAAGCCCATCGAGGGTTCAAATCCCTCCGCCTCCGCAGCAAGATCACGAAGCCTCGGTCCATGGACCGGGGCTTCGTCATTTTCCCAGGTCACAAGGGCTAACCCGAACGGATTTCACAGGACGGCGGCAGTCATGTAATGTTCTTCCTGTCGCCGCGACGGGGCCGAAAACACCGGCTCGGAAGCGCAACGACAACAACAGAACAAGCACTCGTAGCTTAACGGATAGAGCATCTGACTACGGATCAGAAGGTTGCAGGTTCGAATCCTGCCGAGTGCACATGTGAGTCGAGGCCCCGGAGAGATCCGGGGCCTTCGGCGTTTCCCGGGACGGGTTCTCCCGGCCCTCCCCTCGCCTCCCCTCCCCTCCCCTCGCCTCCCCTCTCTTCTCTTCTCTTCTCTTCTCCTCCCGTCCGTCCGTCCCTCATCCTCGTCCCCGCCCCCGTTGTCAGTGCCCCCCTCTACTCTGCGGAGTGATGGCTCAGGTGTGGAAGTGCTCAGGGCTTCAGTGGTCGGACGTCGGGCCCGTGCTGGTGTGGGACGGGGGACGGCGGTCGGTGCTGGCCCGGGGGAAACGGGTGGCGTTCGGGGTTGCCGACGGGGGTGGGCGGACGTGTACAGGGGCACGTGGATATCCGTGTCCGGCTCGGGTGACCGTGTCCGGGAGGAGCACCGGGGCCCGGTGCGAGGAGTGCGGGCGGCTGGACCGGGCGCACTCGGTCGCCGCCGACACCCTCGCCGACGACCCCCGCCCGTACCGCGTGTACCTCGCGTGGTTCGGGCCCGGCCTGGTCAAGGTCGGCATCACCGGGGCGCACCGGGGGTCGGCCCGGCTGCTGGAGCAGGGCGCCGTCTCCTTCAGCCGGCTCGGCGTCGGTCCGTTGATGGCCGCCCGGCGTACGGAGGAGTTGCTGCGGGCCGCGCTGAAGGTGCCCGACCGGATTCCGTACGCCGACAAGCGCGCGGTGCGTTCGGCGCTGCCCGGCACGGCTGCGGAACGGGCCGTGGAGGTGCGGGAGTTGCACGCCCGGGCGGTCGCCCTCACCGGCTGGCCCGAGTCGCTCACCCGCGAGCCCTGCCGTCCCGTCGACCACGCGGATGTCTTCGGCCTCGTGGGCTTGCCTGCCGCCGTCGGCGAGGTGAGCGGGCTGGTCGCGGGCGGCGCGGTGAGCGGGGCGTTGGTCGCCGTGGCGGGGCCCGATCTGCACCTCGACACCGGGCGCGGGGTCGTTGTCCTCGACACGCGGTTGATGCGGGGGTGGGAGCTGGTGCCCGGCGGGGGCGCGGACGGGGAACTCGGCTTTCCTGTGCGGGAGTTCGGGGGCGGCGCTGGGGGCGGGGGCGCGGGGGGAGTGCAGGACGGGTTGTTCTGAGGAATCGGCCACCGTGGCTCAGGATCGTTCTCGGTGCCGCTCCTCGGTATGGGGGCATTTATGGCCCATGTCCGGATGGTCCGGTCCTTCGGTCCCTGTGATTTTGGGTGGGGATGGAGGTTCGGGCGGCTTACCTTCTCCGGATGAAAGCCCTCTTACCTGCGGCCTTGAGGAACAGAAGGGGTTTCCATGGGTTCCCTGAGAGGTGGCTGTGTGTTTCTCAGATAAATCACAGGTTAGGGAAAGAGTGCTCTCAGGGGGCGCCGACAAAGTATGCGACATGACCACGACCTCGCCCCAGGGGCGCACCGAACTGCTGAGGCCGGACGGGAGCCCCGTCCGAGTGCTTGTGGTGGACGACGAGCTGTCGATCACCGAGTTGCTGTCCATGGCCCTGCGCTACGAGGGATGGCAGATCCGCAGTGCCGGCGACGGCACCGGTGCCATTCAGACCGCGCGGGAGTTCCGGCCCGACGCCGTCGTGCTGGACATGATGCTTCCGGACATGGACGGACTGACCGTACTGGGGCGCCTGCGGCGGGAGTTGCCCGATGTGCCGGTGCTGTTCCTGACGGCCAAGGACGCCGTCGAGGACCGCATCGCCGGGCTCACCGCCGGTGGCGACGACTACGTCACCAAGCCGTTCAGCCTGGAGGAGGTCGTCGCCCGGCTGCGCGGACTGATCCGGCGTTCCGGTGCCGCCGACCGCCGTTCCGACTCCGTGCTGGTCGTCGGGGACCTCACCCTCGACGAGGACAGCCACGAGGTCTCGCGGGCCGGGGAGAACATCCACCTCACCGCCACCGAGTTCGAACTGCTCCGGTTCCTCATGCGTAATCCTCGGCGGGTTCTCAGCAAGGCGCAGATCCTGGACCGCGTCTGGTCCTACGACTTCGGCGGCCAGGCCAACGTCGTCGAGCTGTACATCTCCTACCTGCGCCGCAAGATCGACGCCGGGCGGGAACCGATGATCCACACCCGGCGTGGGGCCGGTTACCTGATCAAGCCCGCCGCGTCATGAGCGGGCGACGACGACCGCGTCCGCAGAGGCAGAAGCGACGGATGGGCCAGCCTCGTACCCTGCGGACGCGGCTCGTCGTCGCGTCCGTGATGCTCATCGCCGTTGTCTGCGCGGTGATGGGGACGGTGACCACGCTCGCGCTGCGCTCGCACCTCTACGACCAGCTCAACCATCAGGTGACGGAGGTGGCGAACCGGGCCGGTGCGATGGCCCCGCCCGGCGCGCTCAAGGGCGGCGGGCCGGACAACGACTCCCGGTCCACCACCGTCGACCTGGCGGACTTCGTCACGCACGGCCCGCAGCCGCCCGGCACGGTGATCGCCAAGGTCGTCAACGGCAGCATCACCAGCGCCAAGGTCGGAGTGAAGGACGAGGCCAGCGCCGCCACCAACCCCATGGTGGACAAGAGCCTCACCTCGGCCCAGGAGGCCGCCCTCGCCTCCGTCGCCCAGGACAAGAAGCCGCACAGCGTCGACGTCCCCGGCCTCGGCAGCTACCGGGTGCAGTACGTCGACGGGACCAAGGGCACCTATTACGTCGCCGTCCCCACCGAGGACACCGACGGCACGATCAACACCCTCATCATCGTCGAGCTGAGTGTCACCGCCGCCGGTCTGGTGGCCGCGGGCATCGCCGCCTATGTGCTGGTCGGCGTCGCCACCCGGCCGTTGCGCCGGGTCGCCACCACCGCCACCCGGGTCTCCGAGCTGCCGTTGCACACCGGCGAGGTCAACCTCAGCGAGCGGGTGCCCGAGTCCGAGACCGACCCGCACTCCGAGGTCGGCCAGGTCGGCGCCGCGCTCAACCGGATGCTCGACCACGTCCACGGGGCGCTGCACGCACGCCAGCAGAGCGAGATGCGGGTACGGCAGTTCGTCGCGGACGCCAGCCATGAGCTGAGAACCCCGCTCGCCTCCATCCGGGGGTACGCCGAGCTGACCCGGCGCGGCCGGGAACAGGTCGGGCCCGACACCAAGCACGCGCTCGGCCGGATCGAGTCCGAGGCGGGGCGGATGACGCTGCTCGTCGAGGACCTGCTGCTGCTGGCCCGGCTCGACGCCGGACGGCCGTTGCAGTTCGAGCAGACCGACCTCATCCCGCTGGTCGTCGACACCATCAGCGACGCCCGCGCGGCCGGCATGGACCACAACTGGCGCCTCGACCTGCCCGACGAACCGGCCCTGGTGTCGGCGGACGCGGCACGGCTGCTCCAGGTGCTCGTCAACCTGCTGGGCAACGCCCGTAAGCACACCCCGTCCGGCACCACCATCACCGCGCGCGTGCAGCGTCGCGGCCCATGGATGTGCGTGGACGTCGAGGACAACGGCCAGGGCATCCCGCCCGAACTGCTCCCGCACGTCTTCGAACGGTTCGCGCGAGGCGACTCCGCGCGCTCCCGGGCGACCGGGTCGACGGGGCTCGGCCTCGCGATCGTTCAGGCCGTCGCGTCGGCGCACGGCGGCGCGGTGACCGTGGACAGCGTCCCGGGACGCACGGTGTTCACCGTGCACCTGCCGGCGCTCGCCGGGCGGGTGCCGCAGCCGGACCCCGAAACCAACTGGCAATCGCACTCACAGGTACAGCACAGTGCCACCACATCGGTGCAACAGGGCCACTGACGAAAGTCGTTGCCATGCGAACCGACTCTTCTCCCGGCACTCTGCCGGCGCGGGAGCACCTCCCGGCCGGCACCGCCGGTGCGCCTGTCCTGGACGTCGTGATCCCCGTCTACAACGAGGAGAAGGACCTTGAGCCGTGTGTCTTGAGACTGCATGATCATCTCAAGCGCACCTTCCCGTACGCGTTCCGCATCACGGTGGCGGACAACGCGTCGACGGACGCCACCCCCCAGGTGGCGGCACGGCTGGAGGCGGAGATCGCCGAGGTCTCCAACTTCCGTCTGGAGCAGAAGGGCCGGGGTCGCGCCCTGCGGACGGTGTGGTCCGCCTCGGAGGCGCCGATCCTCGCCTACATGGACGTGGACCTGTCGACCGACCTGAACGCGCTGCTGCCGCTGGTGGCACCGCTGATCTCCGGCCACTCGGACCTCGCCATCGGCTCCCGCCTCGCCCGCTCCTCGCGGGTGGTGCGCGGACCGAAGCGTGAGTTCATCAGCCGGGCCTACAACCTCATCCTGCGGGGCTCCCTCCAGGCCCGCTTCTCCGACGCACAGTGCGGCTTCAAGGCGATCCGGCGCGATGTCGCGCAGGTGCTGCTGCCGCTGGTCGAGGACACCGGCTGGTTCTTCGACACCGAGATGCTGGTCATCGCCGAGCGCGCGGGCCTGCGCATCCACGAGGTGCCGGTCGACTGGGTCGACGACCCGAACTCGACCGTGCACATCGTGAAGACGGCGACCGAGGACCTCAAGGGCGTCTGGCGGGTCGGCAAGGCGCTGGCCACCGGATCGCTCCCGCTGGACCGGGTCGCCCGCCCGTTCGGCGACGACCCCCGCGACCGTGACATCCAGGACGTGCCGAAGGGGCTGGCCCGCCAGCTCGTCGGGTTCTGCGTGGTCGGCGGCCTGTCCACCCTCTTCTACCTGGTGCTCTACAGCGTCTTCCGGGAGTTCTCCGGTTCGCAGATCGCCAACGCGCTCGCCCTGCTGGTCTCGGCGGTCGCCAACACCGCCGCCAACCGCCGCCTCACCTTCGGGGTGCGGGGCCGGGGCGGGGCCGTCCGGCACCAGGCCCAGGGTCTGGTCGTCTTCGGCATCGGGCTCGCCCTGACCAGCGGCTCCCTCGCCGCCCTGAGCGCCGCGAGCAGCGACCCGGCGCACTCCACCGAGCTGGCGGTGCTGATCGCCGCCAACCTCGCGGCGACCATCCTGCGCTTCCTCCTCTTCCGCGCCTGGGTCTTCCCGGACCGCCAGGACGCCACCCCCTCGACGGTCGTCGCCTCGCACACCCCGTCGTCACCGACCTACGCGACGTCGGCAACGGCGCCGAACGCGGCGTCGTATGCAACGTCGGCGGCGCCCTCGTACCCCGCGGGCGGCTCGGCCGGTCACGCTCAGCAGCCCCCGCTGCCCCAGCGCTCCGGCCAGCAGAGCGCCGACCACCTGAACGCACAGCAGTACGGCAGCACCCAGCACCAGACCACGCAGTTCCGCGCCGGTGAAGCCGCGGACGGCGGGCGGCAGGACGCCACGATGCGGCTCCAGCCGACGCGCCCCTACGACAGCACCGAGCCGAGGGACCACTGATGACCACCCACTACGACCGGACCACGCACGAAGGGGGTGCCGCCCTCGCCGAACCGGCCGAACCGGTCGACGCGCGGGACATCGCCCCGTCGCCCCCCGAGGGCGGCGAGCCGAAGCAGCCGTTCGCCACCCGGGTGTGGCGCGGCCGGCCCGAGGACCCGCGCTGGGCACGCCCGGCCTTCCTCGGACTCCTGCTCGCGACGGCGGCGCTCTACTTCTACAACCTGAGCGCCTCCGGCTGGGCCAACTCCTTCTACTCCGCGGCCGTCCAGGCGGGCACCAAGTCCTGGGAGGCGATGTTCTTCGGCTCCCTGGACTCGGCCAACGCGATCACGGTCGACAAGCCGTCGGCGTTCCTGTGGCCGATGGAGCTGGCGGCCCGGGTCTTCGGCCTCAACTCCTGGACGATCCTGGGCCCCGAGGTCCTCATGGGCGTCGGCACGGTCGCCGTCGTCTACGCCTCGGTGCGCCGCCGGTTCAGCCCCGGCGCCGGTCTGATCGCGGGCGGCGTGCTCGCCCTGACGCCGGTCGCGGCGCTGATGTTCCGGTTCAACAACCCGGACGCGATGCTGGCCCTGCTGATGTCGCTGGCCTGCTACTTCGTGGTCCGCGCCCTGGAGGACGGCCGCACCAAGTGGCTGGTGTGGGCGGGTGTCGCCATCGGCTTCGCCTTCCTCGCCAAGACGCTCCAGGCGTTCCTGATCCTGCCGCCGCTCGCGATCGTCTACGCGGTCTGCGCGCCGGTCCCGGTGAAGAAGCGGTTCGGTCAACTCGCCCTCGCCACCGGTGCGTTGGTGGCGGCCGGCGGCTGGTGGGTGGCGCTCGTCGAACTCTGGCCCGCCTCCTCCCGCCCCTACATCGGCGGCTCCCAGAACAACTCGTTCCTTGAACTGACCTTCGGCTACAACGGACTTGGCCGCATCAACGGCGACGAGACCGGCAGCGTCGGACCCGGTGGCGGCTCGGTCAGCGCCTGGGGCGAGACCGGCTGGGACCGGATGTTCAACTCCGAGATCGGCGGCCAGATCTCCTGGCTGCTGCCCGCCGCCCTGGTCCTGCTGGTGGCCGGCATGGTCGCCACCCGCAAGCTCAACAGGACGTCGGTGACCCGGGGTTCGTTCCTGGTCTGGGGCGGTTCGCTGCTGACCACGTGGGTCATCTTCAGCTACATGGCCGGCATCTTCCACCAGTACTACACGGTGGCGCTGGCCCCCTACATCGCGGCCGTGGTCGGCATGGGCGCGGGCATCCTGTGGGAGAAGCGCACCGAGATCTGGGCCTCCCTCGCCCTCGCGGGCTCCGTGGTGGCGGCCTCGGTCTGGGGTTACGTCCTGCT
This sequence comes from Streptomyces sp. NPDC091279, assembly GCF_044757465.1. Classification (NCBI taxonomy): domain Bacteria; kingdom Bacillati; phylum Actinomycetota; class Actinomycetes; order Kitasatosporales; family Streptomycetaceae; genus Streptomyces; species Streptomyces sp. NPDC091279. The sequence continues at coordinate 41,610 of NZ_JBIVVA010000013.1, forward strand.
CAACCGCAGCTCCACGTACCTGCCGTGGCTGAAGTGGCTGGTCCTGATCGGCGGCCTGGTCGGCGCCCTCGGCCTGATCTTCGCGGGCCGCGTCAAGCGTCAACTCGCCCTCGCCGCCGTCGCGGTGAGCATCCTCGCCGCCCTCGGCGGCCCGACCGCCTACACCCTCAGCACGGTCAGCACCGGTCACACCGGCTCGATCCCGACGGCGGGCCCGTCCGGTATGGGCATGGGCGGCATGGGCGGCGGCCCCGGCGGCGGTGGCGGTCGCGGCGGCAACGGCGGCCCCGGCGGCGGCATGCCGGGCCAGAACCAGCAGAACGGCGGCACCCAGAAGAACGGCACCGGCAACGGCGGCGGCTTCCCGGGCGGCGGCACCGGTGGCGGCGGCTTCGGCGGCGGCACGCCGGGCCAGGGCGGCACCGGCCAGCAGGGCGGCCAGAGCCAGCAGGGCAACGGCACCGGCTCCACCCAGGGCCAGAACCGTCAGGGCGGCCCCGGCGGCGGCATGGGCGACGGTGGCATGGGCGGCGGCGCGGGCGGCCTGCTGAACGGCGCGAACGTCACCTCGGCGGCCAAGAAGCTGATCTCCGCCGACGCCGACAAGTACACCTGGGCGGCTGCGGCCATCGGCGCCCAGAACGCGGCGAGCTACCAACTCGCCACCGGTGACCCGGTGATGGCGATCGGCGGCTTCAACGGCACCGACCCGTCCCCGACGCTGGCCCAGTTCAAGAAGTACGTGGCCGAGGGGAAGATCCACTACTTCATCTCCAGCGGCTCCGGCGGCGGCATGGGCTCCAGCTCCACCGGCACCTCCTCGAAGATCACCTCCTGGGTCGAGAAGAACTACAAGAAGGTGACGGTCGGTTCGGCCACCTTCTACGACCTCACCCAGAAGGCGAGCAGCTGACGTCCGACTGAGGAGTCGAACGGCCAACGGCCGACAGAGGGCGGTGACTTCGGTCACCGCCCTCTCTCGTGCGCCGGGGACGGCCGCCCGTCGGCGGCGGCCGGGGGGCGAGGGGGTGAGGGGTGAGGGGGCGAGGGACGGGTATCGAACGGCGGCTGCGGCTGACCGGAATGGTTGTTGTACGGCGTACAGGGGCTGTTCTACGGTGTATGGCATGCCGACCAGCCAGGGCCACCCGCCGGACCACTCCCCGGACCACTCCTCCCCGGGCCCCCTCCATGACCAGCCCCAGGGTCACCCCCAGCGGTGGCTCATCCTCGGGGTCATCTGTCTCGCGCAGCTCACCGTGCTGCTGGACAACACCGTCCTGAACGTCGCGATCCCGTCCCTGACCAGGGAGTTGGACGCGGGCACCGCCGACATCCAGTGGATGATCAACGCGTACTCGCTCGTCCAGTCGGGCCTGCTGCTCACCGCCGGCAGCGCCGCCGACCGCTACGGCCGCAAGAAGATGCTGGTCGCGGGTCTGATCCTGTTCGGCGTGGGCTCGCTGGTGGCCGGACTCGCGGGCACGACCGGGCAGTTGATCGCCGCGCGGGCCGGGATGGGCATCGGCGGCGCCCTGTTGATGACGACCACGCTGGCCGTGGCGATGCAGATCTTCACCCCCGGCGAGCAGCCGAAGGCCATCGGCATCTGGGCCGCCGTCAACTCCCTCGGGTTCGCGACCGGACCGCTGCTCGGCGGCTTCATGCTGAACCACTTCTGGTGGGGCGCGATCTTCCTGATCAACCTGCCGGTCGCCGCGCTCGCCCTGGTGGCCGTCGTCGTGCTGGTCCCCGAGTCCAAGAACCCGCTCGGTGACCGCCCCGACCTGCTGGGCGCCCTGCTGTCCACGGTCGGCATGAGCGCGCTGGTCTTCGCGATCATCTCCGGCCCCTCGCACGGCTGGACATCGCCCCGGGTGCTGGTCAGCGCCGCCGTCGCGGCCGTCGTCCTGGCCCTGTTCGGCTACTGGGAGAACCGGATTCCGTACCCCATGCTGGACCTGAACTTCTTCCGCAACCGGCGGTTCACCGGCGCCGTCGCGGGCGCGGTGCTGATCTCGTTCGGCATGGGCGGCTCGCTGTTCCTGCTCACCCAACACCTCCAATTCGTCCTGGGCTACGGCCCGTTGGAGGCAGGGCTGCGTACCGCGCCGCTCGCGCTGACCATCGTCGCCCTCAACTTCACCGGGATCGCGGCGCGTTGGATGACCCGGCTCGGCACGCCCCTCGCGATCGCCGTCGGCATGGCGCTGATGTCGGGCGGCGTGGCGGCCATCGCCCTGCTGGCGCCGAGCGGTTACGCCGGAACGCTGGTCGGCCTGCTGCTCATCGGCGCGGGCGGCGCGATCGCCAGCCCGGCGATGGCCCACGCCATCATGAGCGCGATCCCGCCCGCGAAGGCCGGCGTCGGGGCCGGGGTCAACGGCACCCTCGCCGAGTTCGGCACCGGGCTCGGGGTCGCCGTTCTCGGCGCCGTCCTCAACTCCCGTTTCCTGGCGGTGTCGTTGCCGGTCGCCCTGGCCGCGGCCGGTTCGGCGGCGGAACGGCACCGGGTCACCGCGTCCTTCTCCGACGCCCTCCGCACGAGCCTGCTGGTGGGCGCGTTCGCGGTGCTGCTGGGCGGAGTGCTCGCCGCGCTGCTGCTGCGCAGGGCCGAACGGGCGGACTCGGAGGCGGTGGTCGCCTAGGTGCCGGGGTGGTTGGGTAGTCGTTGAGGCTGGTCGTGGGGGTTTCCCGTGGTGTGCGGGGGGCCTGGTGCGGTCGTTGCCGGTGTGCGGAAGTGAGGAAGGTGCCCCATGACGAAGGCGGCCGATCGGACCAGCGTGTGGCTGGCGGGCAAGGTTCGCGGGGGCGGGCGCGGTGGGCAGCCGTCGGGGCTCGACCGGGGGCGGATCACCGAGGCGACGGTCCGGCTGCTGGACGCGGAGGGGCTCGCGCGGTTCTCGATGCGCCGGCTCGCCGCCGAACTGAACGTCACCGCGATGTCCGTCTACTGGTACGTCGACACCAAGGACGACCTCCTCGAACTCGCCCTGGACCACGTCTACGGCGAACTGCGCCTCCCCGACGCCGTGCTCCCCGGCCAGTGGCGCGACCAACTCCGGTCGCTGGCCGGTGCGTACCGGCTGCTGCTGGTCCGGCACCCGTGGCTGTCGCCGCTGGTCGGCACGTTCCTCAACGTCGGCCCGAACTCGCTGTCGTTCTCCCGTTCCGTCCAGCAGATCCTGCGGACGACGGGGCTGCCCACGGCCGGACTGACCGGCGCGATCTCCGCCGTCTTCCAGTTCGTGTACGGGTTCGGCACGATCGAGGGGCACTTGGGGGTGCGCTCGGCGGAGGCCGGCATGACCCAGGAGGAGTACTTCCGGCACGCGATGGACGCCGTGGCCCAGGCCCCGGAGACCGCCGCGATGGTCCAGGAGAACGCCGACCTCATGGCGGCTCGCGGCGGCGACACCATCCAGGAGATGAGAGACCGCGACTTCACCTTCGCCCTGGACCTCCTGGTGGCCGGCATCGAGGCGATGGTGGAGAGGGCGGGGAGTGGGGAGCAAGCGGGGCTGGCGTCCGGTGTGGAGGGGGCGGGGGCGACGGGGACGGCGAGGGCGCCCGGGGCGACGGGTGCGGCCGGGGCGCCGGGGAACCCGTAGTACCCGCACGTACCCGTCGTAGTGCCCCCGCCCCTTTACGCCTCCGGCGGAGCCAACCGTGCCGGGAAACCGCCCGTCGCCACCGGCCCCCACTTCTCCGGCGTGACCCGGATGATCGACTTGCCCTGCTTGGCCATGGCCGCCCGGTACTCGTCCCAGTCCGGGTGCTCCCCGGCGATGTTGCGGTAGTACTCGACGAGGGGTTCCACGGAGTCCGGGGTGTCGATGACCTCGGCGGTCCCGTCGATCTGGACCCACGGGCCGTTCCACTCGTCGCTCAGGACGACGAGGCTGACCCGGGTGTCCCGCTTGGCGTTGCGCGTCTTGGCCCGCTCGGGGTACGTCGACATGACGATCCGGCCGGAGTCGTCGACCCCGCAGGTGAGCGGCGAGGCCTGCGGGCTCCCGTCGGTCCGCCGGGTCAGCAGCAGCGCCCGGTGCCGGGGACGCACGAAGTCGAGCAACTCGTCGAGGGAGACGCGGGTGTTGGTCGCGATGTTCGGTGCCATGCGGCCAGCGTAGAACGCCGGGTGCCGGAAGGCGCGCTGAGGACGGAGGGGGCGACGGAGGGGGCGACGGAGGGGGGCGACGGAGGGGGGCGACGGAGGGGGCGTCAGGATGGCGAGGGCTTGTCACGCCGGTTAGAGGGTGTCACGCCCGTGAGAGGCTCCCCGAACACGCCCAGCCCTCGCCCCCGTTACACCCTCTAACTCCCGCTGCAACCACTCGCGCCCCCGACACCCCCTCACCCGTGAGGCACCCTCTCACCTCTGGGGCACCCCCTCACCCGTGAGGCACCCTCTCACCTCTGGGGCACCCCCTCACCCGTGAGGCACCCTCTCACCCCGGAAGCACCCCCTCACCCCTGCGGCAGCGTCTCGCCCTGCACCGCCTGCACGTCCAGCTCCACCCGCAGCGTCGTGCCGATGGCGGCGATGCCGGCCTGGACGACCTGGTTGTAGTTCATGGCGAAGTCCTCCCGGTGCAGTTCCGTCGTCGCACGGAACGCGGCCCGCGTGCCGCCCCAGGGGTCGGCGCCGGAACCGAGGTAGGCGAGGTCGAGGTCGACGGGGCGGGCGACGCCGTGCAGGGTGAGTTCGCCGTGGACGGTCCAGCGGTCGGTGCCGGCCGGGGTGAGCCCCGAGGAGCGGAAGGTGATCTCCGGGAACGCCGTCACGTCGAGGAAGTCGGGGGAGCGCAGGTGGTCGTCGCGCATGCCGTTGCCGGTGTCGATGGACGCGGCCCGGATGACGGCCTCCACGCGGGACTTGGCCGGTTCGTCCGGGGCGATCTCGATGCGCGCGGCGAAGTCGGTGAACCGGCCCCGCACGCTGGAGATCCCCAGGTGCTGGGCGCTGGCGGCGACCGAGGAGTGCGCGGGGTCGACGGTCCAGGGGCCGGGCGGCGGCAGTTCGGTGCCGCCCTGCCGGGCGAGGGTGAGGGTGCCCAGTTCGGCACGGCCGCTCGCGGTGACGAGGGCGCTGGAGGCGACCGGCGCGTAGCCGACGGCCGTGACGATCACCGTGTAGGCGCCCGGCGCCAGGGCGGTGGTGTCCCGGACCGCGCCCTCGGGGTCGGCCTCGGCGCGCAGCACCTGGGTGCCGGTCATGTCGGTCACCGTGACGACCGCGTGCGACACGGCCCATCCGTCCCTGGTGCGGATCTTCGCGGTCAGTCCCATCCCGTTGTCTCCTTGCGGGGCCGTGCCGACACAGCTGTGGGTGGTCGCCGTGCTGATGCCGGTCGTTGTGGTGCTGGTGGTCACTGTGGTGCTGCTGGTCGAGCGAGGGACCGGCCCGTGGCGACCGCCCCGATCGGAGGCGTGCCCACCACGGGCCGGTACGGAACTCCCCGCCGAACGAGGCGAGTTGAACGTCGGGCTGAACGCCCGCCCGACGCAAGCGAGTTGCACACTCGCCCACCTGAGCGGGCCGAACTCCCCACCCACCTGGCTGGGTTGAACTCCGCCCCACCCGAGCGAGCCGAACTGCCCACCCGCTCGGGCCGGTTGGACTCCACACCGGCGTCGGGGGGCTGAGCCGACCCCCGACGCCGGTGAGCCGGACGCTCCCCGGAACCGGTGAGCCGGGTGCTGCCCGACGCCGGTGCGCTGGGGCTCACCGGCGTCGGCGTGCCGAACTACTCGCTGGGGTGGGCGAGTTCGATGTCGTGGGCGTCTACTCCGGTGCCCTGCACGGTGAGGGCGGTGGCGGTCGGGGGGTAGCCCGTCGCGATGACGGTGTACTCACCGCCGTTGAGGTCGGCGAAGGCGTACGCGCCGTCGGACCCGGTGGTGGAGGTGCCGACGACGTTGCCGGCGGCGTCGACGAGGGTCACGCGCGCGTCGGGCAGCGGGCCGTGCGGCGCCCGGACGACGCCCCGCAGTTGGGCGCCCGCGTCGAGGTCGACCTCGATCCGGGTGACCCCGGTGCCGCCCACCTCGACGGGCAGCGCGCGTGGCCGGAACCCGGCGGCGTTCACCGCGACGGTGACGGCACCCGGCACCAGTTCGGCGAACCCGAACTCGCCGCCCGCCCCGGTGGTCCCGGTGGCCAGCAGGTCGCCGCGGACATCGGTGACGATGACCATGGCACCGTCGACGGGCAGCCCGGTCCCCGCGGCCCGCACCAGGCCGTTGAGCCCGCTGGTGCCGCTGAGCAGGATGTCGAACGGGACGGGGTCGCCGTTCACCACGATCGTGGACGCCTGTGGCTGGAAACCGTCGGCGGAGGCGATCAGGACGTAGCTGCCGGCGCTCGGCGCGGCCAGCGCGTAGGAGCCGTCGGCCTGGGTGACCGCGCGGCCCAACTGCCGTCCGGCCAGCGAGATCAGGGTGACGGCTGCCTGCGGCACCGGCGCGCTCTCCGCGCCCCGCACGAACCCGTGCACCGGTATGCCCCCGAAGCCGGAACCGAACCCGGCACCGGACTCGTCCGGGTGGGCCAGGGTGGCGACGGCGGCCAGCGGCTGCGTGCCGTCGGCGGCCACCTCGGGTGAACTCCCCGCGTCCACGGCCCAGTTCGGCACCGACTCCCGCGCCATCGCCGTTTCGCGCGCGGTCGCCTGGGCCGGGATCGGAGCCGTCGCCGCGGCCTCCTCGCCGTCGGCCGCCTGCGCGAGTCCGCCCTTGGTGCGCAACGGGACCTCCTTGATGAACAGGGTGATGAGGAAGGCGAGCAGCGCCAGCACGGCCGCGATCATGAAGACGTCGGCGATGCCGTGGCCGTAGGCGCTCTCCATGACCGTGCGCAGCGGCGCGGGCAGCTTGTCCATGTCCGGGATCTCGCTGGAGGAACTCGAACCGGACGCCAGGGAGGCGTACTTGGGGCCGAGGCCGGCGATGCCGTCCTTGGCGTAGTCGGTGATGCGGTTGGCCATCACGGCGCCCAGCGCGGAGACGCCCATGGCGCCGCCGAGGGAGCGGAAGAAGGTGACCGTGGAACTGGCGGAGCCGAGATCCTTCGGGTCGACCTGATTCTGCGTGGAGAGCACCAGGTTCTGCATCATCATGCCGACGCCGAGGCCCAGCAGGGCCATGAAGACCGCGGTCTTCCAGTAGTCGGTGTCGTAGCGGATGGTGCCCAGCAGACCGAGCCCGGCCGTGATGAGCACACCCCCGCTGACCAGCCACGCCTTCCACTTGCCTGTGCGGGTGATGAACTGCCCGGAGACCGTGGAGGAGACGAACAGGCCGCCGATCATCGGGATGGTCATGACACCGGACATCGTCGGTGACTTGTCCCGCGCCAGCTGGAAGTACTGGGCGAAGAAGACCGTGCCGGAGAACATCGCGACGCCGACGAACATCGAGGCGAGCGAGGAGAGGGTGATGGTCCGGTTGCGGAACAGCCGCAGCGGGATGATCGGTTCGGTGGCCTTCGACTCGACGAGCACGAAGATCAGGCCGAGCGCGATCGAGCCCGCGATCATCGCGTACGTCTGCCACGACAGCCAGTCGTACTTGTCACCGGCGAAGGTGACCCACACCAGCAGCAGCGAGACGGCCGCCGATATGAAGAACGCGCCGGCCCAGTCGACCTTCACGTCCCGCTTCACGACCGGCAGGTGCAACGTCTTCTGCAACACGATCAGCGCGATCACCGCGAACGGCACGCCGACGTAGAAGCACCAGCGCCAGCCCAGCCAGCTGGTGTCCGTGATGACACCGCCGAGCAGCGGACCGCCGACGGTGGCGACGGCGAAGGTCGCCCCGAGGTAACCGGAGTAACGGCCGCGCTCACGCGGCGAGATCATCGCCGCCATCACGATCTGCGCGAGGGCGGAGAGGCCGCCGACACCGATGCCCTGCACCACGCGGCAGGCGATGAGCATCCCGGCGTTCTGCGACAGACCGGCGGCCGCCGACCCGAGCACGTAGATGATCAGGGCGATCTGGACGAGCGCCTTCTTGTTGTACAGGTCGGCGAGCTTGCCCCACAGCGGGGTGGCCGCCGTCATCGACAGCAGGGTGGCGGTGATGACCCAGGTGTAGGCGGACTGGCCGCCGCCGAGGTCACCGATGATCTCCGGGAGCGCGTTCGAGACGATCGTGGACGACAGGATCGCCACGAACATGCCGAGCAGCAGGCCGGAGAGGGCTTCCATGATCTGCCGGTGCGTCATCGGGACGTCGCCGGAGGGACCCGTGGAGCCTCCCCCGTGCTTGGCATGTCCCCGCACACCGGCTGGTGTGGTCGTTGCCATGGACTTCCTTATCAAGTGGTTGCGGGTGTACGGGTGGTCGGTGCGAGGGTGGGGGGCGGTGGTGGTGGCGGTGGTGGCGGTGGTGCGTGCGGGGTGCGGCTGTCGTCGAAACTCGAACGCAGCCGGGCCATCAGGCCGATGAGCTGGGCGACCTCGTCGTCGCTCCAGTCCCCGAGGCGGTCGGCGAGCAGATCGGACGTCCGCTCGGACAACTCCGCCAGCAGGGCCAGACCCGCCGGGGTGAGGTGCAGAATCCGTGACCGCCGGTCCGCCGGGTCGGCGCTCCGGTCGATCCAGCCGCGCTCGGCGAGATGCGCCACGTGTCTGCTGGTGACGGACATGTCCACGGCGAGCAGCTCGGAGAGCCGGCTCATCCGCATGGCACCGTGCCGGCCCAGCAGCGTCAGCACGGCCGCGCTGCCGCTCGGGCAGTCCGACGGCAGAATCCGCCCCAACTCCCTGCGTACGGCGCCGAAGGCACTGAACTGACGGATCAGCTCCTCATACTGCGCCCGCTCGGCCATCGCCCCTCCCATTGTTGCTTGGGGCAACCATAGAAGTCGTTGGTTGCTACAGGCAAACGAAAAGGGACCCCCTCAAACCAAAAACTCGGCAAACCCAAGTATTGCAAACGTAAATAAGCAGGTGAGGCTGGCTGGGGGCGGGGGCGGGGGCGTGGGCGGGGCTGGGGCGGGGCGGGTGGTGAGGCCGGGGGCAGGGTCGGTGGCTGGTGGCTGGGGGTTCGTGGCGGTTGGTCGGTGGCCGGGGGCCGAGGGGCGAGGGGCGAGGGGTGAGGGGCGGGGGAGGCAGCGGGGTGGGGGTCGGGTGCGCGCCTGCGGGGGTGGCCGGGGGCGAGTGCCGTCTGTGTCGGCGGGGTGTGGGCGGGGATGGCGCCTGCGTAGGTGGGGCGTGGGCGGGGGTGCCCCGGCTGGGGGTGTCGTGAGGGTGCGGGTGGGGGTGCCGTTTGCGTCGGCGGGGTGCGGGCGGGGGCGTCGGCTGGGGGTGTTGTGCTTACTCGGCGGGCGTGGGCGTGGGCGTGGGCGTGGGCGTGGGCGTGGGCGTGGGCGTGGGCGGGGGCGTGGGCGTGGGCGTGGGCGTGGGCGTGGGCGTGGGCGGGGGCGTGGGCGTGGGCGGGGTGCCGGGTAGGGGTGCGGTGCCCGCTCGGCGGGCGTGGGTGGGGTGTTGGCCAGGGGTGTCGTGCTCGCCCGGTGGGCACGGGTGCGGGTGCCGCCTGCGGGTGGGTGGGGGCGTGGGCGGGGCGTCGCCTGGGGTGTCGTGCGCGCTCGGCGGGCGCGAATGCGGGTGCGGATGCGGGCCCCGCCTGCCGGGCGCGGGCGTGAGCGTCGGCCGGGCGGCGCCGTACTCACCCGCCGGATGCGGGCGCCGGTACCGGGTGACCCGCACTTGGGTCCCCACCGCGGATTCGCTAGGGTCTCGTGCCATGGCTAACCCCCAGGGCCCCCAGGGCAACCACGACCCGGCCGGCTCCACCCAGATGTTCCGCGCGTTCGTCGACGAGGGCCCCCAGGGTCGTCAGCAGGCTCAGCCCGCCGCCGCCTCCTCCGGTCCCCGCGTCGGCCTCATCATCGGCGTCGTCGTGGCGATCGTCGTCGTGGCCGCCGTCGCCTGGCTCGCCCTCAAGTAACCGGCGCGCCCGGCCACTCCACACCTCTACGGGACGGCGACGTCCCGCGCTTCGGCGTGCCGGGCCCCGTCACGCCGTTTCCCGCGCGAACGATGCCGCCCGGCGCCCGGCGCGCCAACTCCCGCTGCTGGGGCGCCCGTAGGCCAACTCCAGCGGGCGAAACCACCGTTGGCCAACGGCCGTGGGCAGAGCGGCGATTGGCCAACCCCGTCGGATGAAACGGCCGTTGGCCAACGGCTGTAGGCAGGGCGTCGGTTGGTCAGCCCCGGTGCGCGACACGGGCGTTGGCCAACACCTGTTGGCGCGGACTGCGGCTAACTCCGGCGGGCGAAACGGCCGTTGGCCAACGTCTGTAGGCAAGGAGGCGTTGACCGGCCCTGGCTGGCGACACGGGCGTTGGCCAACGTCTGTTGGCAAGGTGACGGTGGCCAACACGGCGGATGAAACGGCTGTTGGCCAACACCCGTTGACGAGGCGCCCGTCGCCCACCTCCGGTTGCTGAAACGCCCGTTGGTCAACTCCGGTAGGCAAACCCCCGTAGGCAAACGCCTGTTGGCCAACCCCCGTAGGCAGAGCGGCCGTCGATCACCCCCGCCAACTCCCCCGCACAGGACAGCCGCACACGTAACCGGCTCCCCCCACCCCCCACCAGGACGGCCGTCGACGCGCCGGTCAGGGCGCCTCGACGGCCAGGTGTCCGAGAGTCGGGGAACTTCCTTGAAGCAGGCGGCCGTCAAGGCCGACGTGCCCCAAAGCGTGCGCCCCCTCAAGTGGCCCGGGACGTGACCCCAAGGCGTGCGCCCCTCAAGTGGGTAGGGACGTGACCACAAGGTGTGCGTCCCTCAAGTGGCCCGGGACGTGACCCCAAGGTGTGCGTCCCTCAAGTGGCCCGGGGCGGGACCGCAAGGTGGGCGGATCTTGAGGAGGTTGGGACGTGTCGCAACGCGGGTGTCCCTCAAGTGGGGGTGGGTCAGTCGGAGATGAGGCCCTCGCGGAGTTGGGACAGGGTGCGGGTGAGCAGCCGGGAGACGTGCATCTGGGAGATGCCGACCTCCTCGCCGATCTGCGACTGGGTCATGTTGGCGAAGAAGCGCAGCATGATGATCCGGCGCTCGCGAGGCGGCAACTTCGCCAGCAGCGGCTTCAGCGACTCGCGGTACTCGACACCCTCAAGTGCCGTGTCCTCGTAGCCGAGCCGGTCCGCGAGGGAGCCCTCGCCGCCGTCGTCCTCCGGGGCGGGGGAGTCCAGCGAGGAGGCCGTGTAGGCGTTGCCGACCGCGAGGCCGTCGACGACGTCCTCCTCGGACACGCCCAGCACGGTGGCGAGTTCGGCGACCGTCGGCGAACGGTCCAGCTTCTGCGACAGCTCGTCGCTGGCCTTGGTGAGCGCCAGACGCAACTCCTGGAGGCGGCGCGGGACCCGCACCGACCAGGACGTGTCGCGGAAGAACCGCTTGATCTCGCCGACGACCGTCGGCATCGCGAACGTCGGGAATTCGACGCCCCGTTCGCAGTCGAAACGGTCGATCGCCTTGATCAGGCCGATCGTGCCGACCTGGACGATGTCCTCCATCGGTTCGTTGCGCGAGCGGAACCGGGCCGCCGCGTACCGCACCAGCGGGAGGTTCAGCTCGATCAGCGTGTCCCGGACGTAGGCACGCTCGGGGCTGTCCTCGGCGAGCGTGGCGAGCCGCAGGAACAGGGAGCGGGACAGGGTGCGGGTGTCGAGGGCTCCCGATGCCGTGGGAAGCGCCGGGGCCACGGGGGCCTCCAGCACCTGGACTTCGTCAAGCGCGGCTACGGGCGCGGACTCGCTCTTCGTGAGCGTGAGCACCTTCGAGCTGCCCTGGTCTGCGGACATGCCACCCCCTTTGGGTCGCGGGACGGTCGGGGCGAACGCTCCGGACGAGGAACGCTGGCCTTCACCTGAATACCGGAGCCGAGGCCACGGCAAACGCGCTTCCGGCAGAATGTCACATGTCGGCAACACGCTGTAGTGACATGTCGACATGCGAGACGCGAAAAGGCCCTGGAAGAAGGGGGTCTGACGGTGTTTCGGACCAGAAATGTCAGTAACCGTCCGGATGAGCGATTCGCTCGGGACGGTTACGCCTCGATCCTGTTTGCGGATCGCAGCCGCTGGAAGCTACGCGCGAGTAGCCGGGAGACATGCATCTGGGAGACGCCGAGTTCGGCGCTGATCTGCGACTGGGTGAGGTTGCTGTAGTACCGCAGCAGCAGGATGCGCTGTTCGCGCTCGGGGAGTTGAACGAGGAGATGGCGGACGAGGTCGCGGTGTTCGACGCCGTCGAGGGCCGGGTCCTCGTAGCCGAGCCGGTCGAGCAGTCCGGGCAGCCCGTCGCCCTCCTGGGCGGCCTCAAGCGAGGTCGCGTGGTACGAGCGCCCGGCCTCGATGCAGGAGAGCACCTCCTCCTCGGAGATGCGCAGCCGTTCGGCGATCTCGGCGGTGGTCGGGGAGCGCCCGAAGGCCGTCGTCAGGTCCTCGGTGGCGCCGTTGACCTGCACCCATAGCTCGTGCAGCCGGCGTGGGACGTGGACGGTGCGGACGTTGTCGCGGAAGTACCGCTTGATCTCGCCGACGACGGTGGGCATCGCGAAGGTCGGGAACTGCACGCCCCGCTCGGGGTCGAAGCGGTCGATCGCGTTGATGAGCCCGATGGTGCCGACCTGGATGACGTCCTCCATCGGCTCGTTGCGGGAGCGGAAACGTGCCGCCGCGTACCGCACGAGGGGGAGGTTGGCCTCGATGAGCGCCGCCCGCACCCGGGTGTGCTCGGGGGTGCCGGGGGCGAGGTCCTTGAGTTCGGCGAAGAGCACCTGGGTGAGGGCCCGGGTGTCGGCACCACGGCTGCGCTGGGGGGTTTCCGTGACGTCCTGGGGAGGCGCGGTACTGGCCGACACGGACAACGCCACCTCTTCATCGGTCGACTGCTTCGGGCTGGTGCATCGGTCAACTCATCCGTCAAAAGCGGTCATAGCATCACAAGACATGTGCACTGTGTGCAAGCACCTCATAACGCCGTGTTGAGGGTGAGTTGGGGCATATAGCGGCAATCCAGCCCAAACAGGCCCTCCGCCTGTCCGACGGAGGGCCCGGGAAAGGGTTCGTGACGGGTTTGTGGACGGGCTCGTGGACGGGCTCGTGGAGGGGGCTGCGGGAAGAGGTGCGGGAGGGGCCGCCGGGGAAGCCGGGGCTCCCCGCTACTTCCCGCCGTTGGCCATCCACGTCATGAAATCGCCGACGGCCTTCGCGGCATCCGATATGCCCTGGAAACCTATCTGGACGTAGTCGGCTGCCTTGGCCGGATCAGTGATGATCACGTAGAGCACGAAGACCACGACCACATAGACGGCGATCTTCTTGGAATTCACCGCCACCGCGGCCTCCCCTGTGACTGCTGTGCCTGGTGCCTGCCCTGTGGATCAGGCCGGCGGCGAGTGTAACCTTCACACCCGCTTATCGGACCAACGGCCCACCGTGCGAAGGTTTTCGGCCACAGTTCGAGGCGTGCGCGGACCGAGGGGCGACCGGCCCGGCCCGCACCGGTGGACGTCGTCCGGCGCCCACTCGCCCTTCTTCCCAACGCCCCCTGCTCCCAGGTGAGTTGGGGATCGCGGCGCCCGGCCCCCGCGCCTCGGCGACGCCGGCCGGGAGCCTCCCCCGCCGGTCACTCCACGGGCGCGCCGGGCTCCGCCTCCCGCAGGCAGCGGTCCAGGCGGCGCAGGAACCCGTCGAAGGGCTCGGCCGCGGGCCAGGTCTCGTAGGCGGTGGTCATGGCGGCCACCGCGAGATTCATCCGGAGAACGGGGGTCAGGTCGTCGGCACCGGTGGCGCGGGACTCCACCCAGCTCCGCAGGTCGGTGAAGAACTGCTCGCTGAAACGCTTGGCCGACTGCGCGAAGGCGGGTGACTGCGCCTTGAGGCGGCGTTGCAGCGGCATCCGGTCGCGCAGGCTTGCGCAGAACCCGGTCAGGATCGCGGTGAGCGAGTCCCAGAGTGGCTCGTCCGCGGGGCGCTCGGCCATCAGGGCCTGCCAGTCGAGCCGTTCCTCGGGGTCCTGGTCCAGGACGGTGGCGTCCTTGCCGGCGAAGTAGTTGAAGAAGGTGGCGCGCGAGACGTTCGCCGCCTCCGCTATCTGCTCGACCGTCGTGGCCTCGTAGCCCTGCTCGTCGAAGAGCCGCAGTGCGGCGGCCCGGATGGCCCGCCAGGTGGCCAGTTTCTTGCGCTCGCGCAGGTTCATGTGGTTCCTCCCATGCGTCCATCCTACGTGCGATTTCTGGACGGGTGCATTTCTGGATGAGGCTATTTTTGGATGGGTCTAAGTTTCTGGGGTACGGTGAAGCTGCCGCCCGGGGCAGTCCCGGGCGGCCGTCCCCGAGGAGGAACAATGAGCAAGGTCTGGTTCATCACCGGCACGTCCCGCGGCATCGGCCGCGCCTTCGCCGAGTCCGCGCTGCGACGCGGGGACAAGGTCGCCGCGACCGCGAGGAACGTGGCGACGCTGGCGGACCTGGTCACCGAGTTCGGCGACGACGCGGTCCTGCCCCTGGCGCTGGACGTCACCGACCGGGCGGCCGTGACGGCCACGGTGGCCGCGGCGCACGAGAAGTTCGGCCGCCTCGACGTCGTCGTCAACAACGCGGGCTACGGGCTGTTCGGCATGGTCGAGGAGATCACCGAGGAGCAGTTGCGCGACCAGATGGAGACGAACTTCTTCGGCGCCTACTGGGTGACCCAGGCCGTGCTGCCGATCCTGCGCGCCCAGGGCAGCGGGCACATCGTGCAGATCTCGTCCGTCGGTGGCGTCGCCGCCTTCCCGTCGCTCAGCGCGTACCAGGCGTCGAAGTGGGCGCTGGAGGGCTTCAGCGACTCCCTCTCCCAGGAGGTCGCGGGCTTCGGGATCAAGGTCACCATCGTCGAGCCCGGCGGCTTCAGCACCGACTGGGCCGGTTCCTCCGCCGCCCGCGCCGAGCCGATCCCCGCCTACGACCCGGTCCGCGAGGCCATGGCCCGCCTCACACGCGACGCCCGGTACAGCGAGAGCGCCAGCGCCGGTGCCGCCCTGCTGCACATCGTCGACGCGGAGAACCCGCCGTTGCGCGTGCTGTTCGGGACCGAGCCCATCGAGATCGTCGAGCCCGTCTACGCCGAGCGCCTCAAGACGTGGGCCGACTGGCAGCACGTCTCCCGGATCGCCCAGGGCTGACCGGCCCGGCAACCCCTCCCACCTCACCTGTCAGGAGACAGCTCATGTCCGGATCGCAGAGCCCCCGCACGTTCGGGGCGACCACCACAGCCGCCGAGGTCATGGACGGCGTCGACCTGCACGGCCGTCGTGCCGTGGTCACCGGCGCCAGTTCCGGGATCGGCGTGGAGACCGTCCGCGTCCTCGCCGCCGCGGGCGCCGATGTCACCCTGGCCGTCCGGAACGTCGACGCGGGCGCCCGGGTGAAGGCCCGCCTGGAGGCCGAACTACCCGCCGGATCAGGGACGTTGACGATCGGCCGACTCGATCTGTCCGACCGTTCGACGGTGGCCGCGTTCGTGGCGGACTGGGACGGGCCGCTGGACATCCTCGTCAACAACGCCGGAGTGATGGCGCCGTCCGAGATCGCCCGCACGGCGGAGGGCCGGGAGTGGCAGTTCGGCGTCAACCACCTGGGCCACTTCGCCCTCACCACCGGCCTGCACCGGGCGCTCGCGGCGGCGGACGGCGCCCGGGTCGTCGGGGTCAGCTCCATCGGTCACCTCTTCTCCCCGGTGGTCTTCGACGACCTCGACTACCGCTTCCGCCCCTACGACCCGTGGACCTCCTACGGGCAGTCCAAGACGGCCGTCATCCAGTTCGCCGTGGCCGCCGCCGCACGCTGGGCCGACGACGGGATCACCGTCAACGCCGTGATGCCGGGCAACATCTCCGGCACCGACCTGGCCCGCCACATCGACATGGCGGCGGTGACCGCGATGATGACCTCCGGCGAACTCGCCCTGCCGCCCGGCAAGTCCGTCCCGCAGGGCGCCGCGACCTCCGTCCTGCTGGCCGCCTCCCCGACCGTGGCCGGCGTCACCGGCCGCTACTACGAGGACTGCGCCGAGGCCACCCCGGTCACCGAACGCGCCGGAGCGGCCGCCGGCGTAGCCCCCTACGCCCTGGACCCCACCAACGCCGACCACCTGTGGACGGTCTCGGAGTCCTTGACGTAGCCGACCTGACCTACGTTCCCGGAGCCGGGGAGGGCGATGCGGGCGAGGAGAGCGGTGGCGGGGGGCTGCGAACCCGCTTGCTTGACCTGTCCCACCTGCGGTTTTCCTAGGCGTGGGACACGCTGCCCTGTTGTGCACGGTCGCGCAAAAACACCCCCCCGGCCACGTTTCCGTGGGCGGGAGGGTGTTGAGAGCGGTAGCGGAGGGATTTGAACCCTCGGTGACGGGTTACGCCACACTCGCTTTCGAGGCGAGCTCCTTCGGCCGCTCGGACACGCTACCGAGAGAGACCCTACAACACGGCGGGCCGTGCTCAGAAATCGGCGTTCAGCGGGAGCGGAAGAAGTCGGTGAGGAGCCGGGCGCAGTCCTCGGCGAGGACGCCCTCGACCACCTCGGGGCGATGGTTGAGGCGGCGGTCGCGGACGACGTCCCAGAGGGAGCCGGCCGCGCCCGCCTTGTCGTCACGGGCGCCGTAGACGACCCGGTCGACCCGGGACTGCACGAGGGCGCCCGCGCACATCGTGCAGGGTTCCAGGGTGACGACGAGGGTGCAGCCGGACAGCCGCCACCGACCGGTCCGCGCGGCCGCCCGGCGGATCGCCAGGACCTCCGCGTGGGCGGTCGGATCGCCGGTCGCCTCGCGTTCGTTGTGCCCGGCCGCCAGCACCGTCGTTCCGTCCGGGGCGAGCAGGACGGCGCCGACGGGGACGTCGTCGCCGGCCCGCCCGGCCTCGGCCAGGGCGAGCCGCATCGCGGCTCGCCACGGGTCGCGGACCGGGTCGGACAGGGGGGTCAGCGGACGGTCTCCAGGACCTCCGAGGCACCCAGGGCCTCGGCGATCTCGGCGAGCGCGTCGTCGTCGAGGGTGCGCAGGTCCTGCTCGCTCACCCCGAGGTCGGCGAGGATCGCGGGGTCGCCGACGGGCCCGGACGGCATGGACTCGGCGCCGGTGGACTCGTCGTCCTCGTCGGCGTCGGGTTCACCGTCCTCGGTGCCGTCGAGGTCGAGGTCGTCGAGGTCGATGGAACCGCCCGGGTCGTTCTTGCCGAGCAGTTCGTCCGTGAGCAGCAGTTCACCGTACGAACTGCGGGACGCGGCGGCGGCGTTCGAGACGTAGACGCGTGGGTCCTCCTCACCGTCCACCCGGACGATGCCGAACCAGGACTCCTCCTGCTCGATGAAGACGAGGACGGTGTCGTCGTCTTCACCGGCGGACTCCCGGGCCAGATCGGCCAGGTCGGCCAGGGTCTCCACATCGTCGAGCTCTGTGTCGCTCGCTTCCCACCCGTCTTCGGTGCGCGCGAGCAGTGCGGCGAAGTACACCGTGACTCTCCCACTGGTCTGAGGCGTGCCGGTTGGGGGTCCCCCCGGCGGAGGTTACGGGTGGGGATGAGCTGGGCTCCGAGCCCCACCCACTCGGAATCGTGGCAGAAACAAGGCGTTCAGGGGACGTCTTCCGGCCCCTGTGTCCGGCAGTTTTGACCGTGTGTCCGCAAAGGACCCGCAAAGGTCCCACCGGTACCTCGTTGCCGCCACGAGCGGGATCGTACGCGGCTTTCCCGCGCGCCCGCGCACGGCCACCCGGCAGCCGGCCCTGCCGACGCGCCCGCCGCACCCCCGCGGGTCCACCGACGGACCGGCCCGGGGACCGGCCCCGCGGCTCTCCGGGTCCACCAGCGGAACGTCCGAACGCGCGGCCGGCCGGCGGAACGCGCACACGCGCAGCCGGCCGGCCGAACCTCCGCACGCGCAGCCAGTCAGCGGAACGTCCGCACGCGCACCTACCAGCGGAACGTCCGCATCCGCAGCGCGTGCCGCAGTCGGGCCACCTTCGCGCGGCGCGGCTGCACCCGGTCGCGCAGTTCGCGGGCCTCGGCCAGTTCGCGCAGGAAGCGGGCGCGGCGGCGACGCCGTTCCGCCTCGGTCTCGTGGGCGGGGGCCCGCTGAAAGGGGGCCAGCGGCGACGGTGTGCGCGCCAACGGGTCGCGGTCGGGTTCGCGGTCGGGCAGGTCAGGCATCAGCTCATCACCCCAGTCCGTTCCTGGCGCTTTCCCCCGGACGGGCGGTTTGATGCCAGGGCGAGCCGGGTCGGGTGCCCGGTTACTGTTGTGGACATGCGTCTCCACGTCGTCGACCACCCTCTGGTCGCCCACAAGCTCACCACGTTGCGCGACCGCCGCACCGACTCCGCGACCTTCCGCCGGCTCGCCGACGAACTGGTCACCCTGCTCGCCTACGAGGCCACGCGTGACGTGCGCACCGAGCAGGTCGACATCACGACCCCGGTCGCCACGACGACAGGCGTCAAGCTCTCCTACCCGCGCCCCCTGGTGGTGCCGATCCTGCGCGCCGGGCTCGGCATGCTGGACGGCATGGTCCGGCTGCTGCCGACCGCCGAGGTGGGCTTCATGGGCATGGTGCGCAACGAAGAGACGCTGGAGGCCTCCACGTACGCGACCCGCATGCCCGAGGACCTCTCCGGCCGTCAGGTCTACGTCCTGGACCCGATGCTGGCCACCGGCGGCACGCTGGTCGCGGCGATCCGCGAGCTGATCCGGCGCGGCGCCGACGACGTCACCGCCGTGGTGCTGCTGGCCGCCCCCGAGGGCGTCGAGATCATGGAACGCGAGCTGGCGGGCACCCCGGTGACGGTCGTGACGGCCTCGGTCGACGAGCGCCTGAACGAGCACGGCTACATCGTCCCGGGCCTGGGCGACGCGGGCGACCGCCTCTACGGCGCGGCCGAGTAACCCCTCCCCGGCGAACGACGGTTCAGCAGGCCTTTTCCGGCGAGGTGGCCGCCGGCTGCGGTACGGCCGAGCGGACCCTTCCCGAGCGGCCCGCTTCCAGAGTGACCCTTTCCCTGTGAACGACGGTTCAGCAGGGCTTCTTCGTCGGGGTCGCCGTCGGCTGCGGGGCGGTCAGGGCGGCCAGTGCCTTGTCGGCGGCCGCCTTCGAGGTGAGCGCCTTGAAGTCGTTGCCGAGGATCAGGTCGACGTCGGTGCCCTTGCGGGCCGCGTCGGTGCGCCGCTCGGCACCGGCGAGCTGGGTGCCGAGGACGGGCAGCGCGGTGTCGAGGGCGGCGGCGGGACCGAGCAGCATGCCCGTGCCGCGGACCTTCTTGTCGTACTGCTTGGTGGCGTTGCCGACCTCGCCGATCTTGAAGCCGCGCTTCTTCAGCTCGTCGGCGGTGGTCTTGGCGAGGCCGCTGCGGGCGGTCGCGTTGAGCACGTTGACGGTGATCCGGCCGGGCTCGGGCAGGCCCGCGACGGCGCCGCCGGGCGACGGGCTCGCCGAGGCCGGGCAGGCGGCCGCCTTGGTGCCGGCCGCGGACGCGGTGGAGCCGCCGGTGAAGGCGTCGATGAGCTGAAGGGTGCCCCAGCCGGTCAGGCCGAGCACCGCGACGGAGGCGACCACGACCACCGCGAGCCTGCCGCGCCGTCGGCGCTGGCGCATCCGGGGGTAGACGTCCCCCGTGATCCGGTACTTGCCGCCCATGCCTGGGGGAGTCAGCATGCTCATGGGCGCAGCGTAGTGCGCATGAGCGGTGTTTCCTACTAGATGATCATCGGATGCGGCACAGGTGAACCCGAAAGGGCCAACGGGTGAGCCGCGTGGGTCAGTCCAGCTCCAGGACGCGGGCGTGCAGCACCTGGCGCTGCTGGAGCGCGGCGCGGACCGCGCGGTGCAGCCCGTCCTCCAGGTACAGGTCGCCCTGCCACTTCACGACGTGGGCGAACAGGTCGCCGTAGAACGTCGAGTCCTCGGCCAGGAGCGTCTCCAGGTCGAGTTGGCCCTTGGTCGTCACGAGCTGATCGAGGCGGACCGGGCGCGGTGCGACGTCCGCCCACTGCCGGGTGCTCTCCCGGCCGTGGTCGGGGTACGGCCGGCCGTTTCCGATGCGCTTGAAGATCACACGGAAAGCCTACCGGCCCATCCGTTCCGGGCGCAGCCATGGCGACGGAGTGCGACGCTGGAAAAGACATGCTCAACCAGGGCAAACCGGGAACAGTGGGCCGCCGCGAGCGGCCGTCGGACCCGGGAGGTGACGGAGGGCGGCGCGTCCACGGGGGATGCGCCGCCCTCCGTCGTCGGTGGCGGTCGTCGGCGTCAGCGGACCTGTTCGGCCGGGGCCTTGTGCTGGGGCGCCTTCTGCTGCGGCGCCTTCTTCGGCTTCGGCTCGGGGGTACGGGCGTTGCGGACGGCCTCGGCGCGCAGCAGGGCGCGCAGGACCGCGTACGGGTCTGTCGGCATGGCGGTGTTCCTCGCGGTTCCCTCGTGATGTCGTGCGATGTGCTGATCGGCCGGTGCGGAGGCGGGCTCGGTCAGCAGCGCAGGATCACGGTGCGCAGCAGGCGCAGGGCGCGGGCCGCGGCGGGCGGGCCGGGCGGCGGCCGGTGACCGGCCGCCGGGCGCGCCGGGACGGGCAACGGCGCCGGGCGCGGGGGAACGGCAGCCTGCTGGGCGGCGGTGTGGGCCACGGGCCGGACCGCCGCGTCGGCGAGGCCGTACTCGACGCTCTCGACGGACGCCGTCAGCGCGGGCGCCGCGAATGTCTCGGCCGGGACCAGCAGGGCGAGCAGCAGGACGAAAACCCTCAGCCACAGTCGGCCGTGGGTCAGTCGTCGCGCGATGTTCACGGGGGAGGTCTGCCCACCCGACGCCCGTGTTTCATCATTTTGGCCCTGAAATTCGCCCGATCAGGTTATTTGTCAGACAGTGTCCCTTCGGTAGCTCTTCTCTGCTTCTTTCTACTTCTTCGCCGCTTTGGTCGCTTTGGTCGCTTTGGCCCCTTTAGCCGTCTTGGCCGTCTTAGCTGTCTTAGCCGTCTTCGCTGTCTTCGTGGCCTTGGCCGCCGCCTTCATCTCCTGCTTGTGCGCGCGGACCCGGGTCAGCGACTCGGGGCCGGTGATGTCGGCCACGGAACGGAAGGAGTCGGGTTCGCCGTACGCGCCGGCCGCCTCGCGCCAGCCCGTGGGCCGCACGCCGAGCTGCTTGCCGAGGAGGGCCAGGAAGATCTGCGCCTTCTGCGTGCCGAACCCGGGCAGCGCTTCGAGCCGGCGCAGCAGCTCGGGGCCGTCGCTGACGCCCTTCCAGACCAGTTCGGCGTTGCCGTCGTAGTGCTCGACGAGGTACTGGCACAGCTGCTGGACCCGCTTGGCCATCGAGCCGGGGTAGCGGTGCACGGCCGGCTTCTCGGAGAGCAGCGCGGCGAACGCCTCCGGGTCCTGCACGGCGATCCGGTGCGCGTCGAGGTCGGTCGCCGCGAGCCGGTCGGCGATGGTGCGCGGCCCCTTGAACGCCCACTCCATCGGCACCTGCTGGTCGAGCAGCATGCCGGTCAGCGCGGCGAGCGGGGACCGCCCGAGCAGCTCGTCGGCCTCGGGGTCCTGGGCGAGATGAAGGGTGACGTCCATACTCCGATGATCTCGCGTGCCCGCTTGGCCCGCGCGCCGGTGCCCCGGGGCGTGGGTGCGGTCCTTCGGCCGCGTCGGTCTGTGTGCCGTGCCTCCCGGTCAGGACCCCGTGCCCTGCGCTTTCGACCCCTCACGTACGATTTCCCCACCATTGGTCAGTTAGGTAAGGCTAACCTAAAGAAAAGAGGGTCACCGCGTGGCGACCGAGATCTACCGGGATGCGTGGGGAATCCCGCACCTGCGCGCCGACACCGTCCTCGAACTGGCGTACGTCCAGGGGAAGGTGACCGCCCGGGACCGCTCCTGGCAGCTGGAGGTCGAACGCCACCGCGCCCAGGGCACCTCCGCGTCCTTCCTCGGTCAGGCCGCCGTCTCCTGGGACGTGCTGGCCCGCCGCGCCCGCCTCGCCGACACCGCCCGCCGCTGCTTCACCGCCCTGGAACGCGACGACCCGGAGACGGCCGACTGGGTGCGGGCCTATGCCGACGGTGTCAACGACGGGCTCACCGCCACCGAGGAGTTCGAGCGGACCGGCCTCGCCCCCGGCCGCTGGGAGCCCTGGACGCCGCTCGCCGTCTGGCTCGCCCTGCATCTCCTGTTCGCCGGGTTCCCGGCCAAGCTCTGGCGCGAGGAGGCCGTCCGCCACCTCGGCGACGACGCCGTCGGCCTCTTCGCCACCGACGGACCCGGCACCTCGGGCAGCAACGGCTGGCTGGTGAGCGGCGCCCGCACCCGCACCGGGCACGCGGTGCTCGCCGGAGACCCGCACCGCTTCATCGAGGACCCCGGCGTCTATCAGCAACTCCACCTGTCCTGCCCGGAGTTCGACGTCGTCGGTCTCGCCGTCCCGGGCCTGCCCGGCATCGCGCACTTCGGGCACACCGGCACCGTCGCCTGGGCCATCACCAACGCCATGGCCGACTACCAGGACCTCTACCGCGAACGGCTGCGCCGCACCGGCGCCGGGATCGAGGCCCTCGGCCCCGACGGACGCTGGCACCGCGCCACCCGGCACACCGAGACCGTCGAGGTGACAGGCGAGGCCCCCATCGAGATCGAGGTCGTCGAGACCGACCGGGGGCCCGTCATCATCGGCGGCCCCGAAGGACTGGACGAGGGCGTGCCGGGCGGCCCCGACGAGGGCGTGCCCGGCGCCCGCCCGCTCGCCGTCAGCCTCCGTCACCCGCCGCGCGTCACCGGCGACCTCGGCTTCGGCGCGCTCCTTCCGCTGCTGCGGGCCCGCCAGGTCGCCGACGTGGACCGGGCCTTCGACCGCTGGGCCGAACCGGTCAACGTCGTGCAGGCCGCCGACACCGAGGGCGGCACCCTGCACCGGGTCGCCGGGCGGGTGCCGGTGCGCCCCGCGGCCGACCGGGTGCGGCTGACGCCCGCCTGGGAGCCCGGGCACGGGTGGCGCGGCTGGCACCCGATGCCCCGCGCCCAACTCACCGACGGGATCGCGGTGATGGCCAACGGACGCGGCCTCGCGGCCCCGCTCGGCGTCGAGTTCGCACCGCCGCACCGCGCCGACCGCATCGCCGCCCTGCTCGCGGAACGGGAGCACTGGTCGGCCGACGACATGCCGCGCATCCACATGGACACCCAACTCGCCTCCGCAGCGCCCCTGTTGGACCTCCTCGCCGCCCTGGACGGCCTGTCAGCCGAGGCCGCCGCGCTGCGCGACCGACTGCTCGGCTGGAACCGCCGGATGGACGCGGACAGCGCCGACGCCGCCGCCTACGCCGCCGTGCGGGGCGCGGTCGTACGCCGCCTCGCCGCGCACCCGGCGTTCGCCGCGCTCGCCGTGCCGCCCGCCTACCCCGAGATCTTCCAGCCCTGGCTGGCCCTCGTGACGCGCGTCGCCTTCGCGCTCGAACACCTGCTGCGCGCCGAGGAGTTGTACGGCGTCGACCGGGCCGCCGAGGTGCGTGCCGCCGTCGAGGAGGTGGCCGCCGCGCCGCCCACCGGGACCTGGGGCGACACCCACCGCCTCGCGCTCTGGCGGGCGTCCGGCACACCGCCGTTCGAGGCGCCCCGGCTCTCCGGCGACCACGACTGCGTGCTGGCGACCTCGTCCGTGCCCGGGCTCACCGATCTCGGCGGACGCGGCCCCTCGGCCCGTTACATCTGGGACCTGGCCCGGCGCGAGGACAGCCGTTGGGTGGTGCCGCTCGGCGCGGCCGGCGCCCCCGGCTCACCGCACCACCACGACCAGCTCCCCCTGTGGCTCACCGGCGAACTCGCCCCCGTCATCACCGACTTCGACCAGCTGACCAAGGAGAACGACGATGGCTGAGCCGTACCCGGAGCGGACCGTGCTGCACGAGCGGACGGTCGACGGCTTCGGCACCGTGCGCGTGCTGCCCCTCGACCCGGACGCCGACGCGCCCGCCCTGCACTCCTGGGTGCGCGAGGAACGCGCCGCGTTCTGGGGGATGAACGGGCTCACCGAGGACCAAGTCGCCGATGTCTACGCCCACATGGCCACCCTCACCACCCATCACGCCTTCCTCGTCGTCAAGGACGGCGCGCCCGTCGCCCTGCTCCAGACCTACGAGCCCGAGGCCGACCGGGTCAGCGCGTGCTACCCGGTGCGGTCCGGGGACATCGGCATCCACCTGCTGCTCGCGCCCGCCGGGGCGGGCGGCGCCCGTTCCGGGTGGTCGGCGGCGCTGCTCGGGACCGTCGTCGGATATGTGCTCGGGGTGCTCGGGCGGGAGCGGATCGTCGTCGATCCCGATGTGCGCAACGAGAAGGCCGTCGCCCGGTTCCTGACGGAGGGGTTCACGGCGGGCGAGGTCGTCGTGCTCCCCGAGATCGACCTCCCGGATGTGTACCTCCCCGAGAAGACGGCCCAACTCGCCTTCCTGGAAAGGACGGTGGCCTTCCCCGGCCGACCCCGAGGACGGTTCCCGGCCGAGCGGGTGAGCGTTCCGGCCGTTTCGTCCGTACCTCTTCCTGTGGGAGCTTCGTACGACGGGGAGTGGCGTGGGGCGTGACGGCGGGCGCGGGCGACGCGGACTTCAGGGGCTGGTGCTGCTGGCGTCCGTGCTGGTCCTGCTCGTCCTCGGCTCGGCGGGCCCCGCGACCGCCCACGCCGCCCTCCGTGCCGGCGACCCCGCCGACGGCACCGTCCT
Source organism: Streptomyces sp. NPDC091279 (assembly GCF_044757465.1). Taxonomy (NCBI): domain Bacteria; kingdom Bacillati; phylum Actinomycetota; class Actinomycetes; order Kitasatosporales; family Streptomycetaceae; genus Streptomyces; species Streptomyces sp. NPDC091279. The sequence goes on from NZ_JBIVVA010000013.1 coordinate 66,352, forward strand.
CGCCTCGGCCCCCCGCCAACTCACCCTGACCTTCACCGAGTCCGTCGGCCTGCTCGACGACTCCTTCCGCGTCCTGGACCCCGACAACCGGCGGCTGCGCACCGGGGAGCCAGGACACGGGCCCGGCGGTTCCGACACCGCCCGGGTGAGCCTCCCCGCCCAACTCCCCCAGGGCACCTATGTGGTGGCGTGGCGGGTGGTGTCGGCGGACAGCCACCCGGTGTCCGGCGCGTTCACCTTCTCCGTCGGCAAGGCCTCCCCGACCACGGCGGTCACGACGGCGGGCCCGACCGAGGACCCGGCCACCGCGAGCCTCTACAACGTCGGCCGCTACCTCGCCTATCTGGCCGCCGCCCTGCTCATCGGCACCGCCGCCTTCATCGCCCTGTGCCGCCCGGCCGACCGCGCCCCGCTGCGCACGCCCCTGCGGGTGGGCTGGTGGACGCTGCTGGGCGCCACCCTGGCCCTCCTCGTCCTGCGCGCCCCCTACGAGACGGGCACCGGACCCACGACGGCGTTCCACCTCACCTCCCTCGAACGGACGTTGACCGGCCGCCCCGGCCTCGCCCTGCTGGCCCGCCTCGCCCTGCTCCTCGCCGCCGCACTCTGCCTCCCCCGGCTCCGTGACTCCCGCCCGGCGCGCGTCCTGGGCGGCGCCCTCGCCGTCGGCCTCGCCCTCACCTGGGCGTCGGCCGAGCACGCCTCGGCGGGCCTCCAGGTGCCGCTGGCGATGACGTCGGCGGTGCTGCATCTGCTGGCCATGGCCGGCTGGCTCGGCGGCCTCACCGCGCTGCTGCTCACCCTCCACCGGGCCACCGCGCTGACCCCGGCCACGGTGACCCGGTTCTCCCGGCTCGCCTTCGCCTCGGTGACCGTCCTGGTCGTCACCGGCGGCTACCAGTCCTGGCGCGGCCTCGGCTCCTGGGACGCCCTCACCACCACCCCCTACGGCCGCCTCCTCACCGCCAAACTCGCCGCCATCGCCCTCCTGTTGGCAGCGGCGGCCGTCTCACGCCGCTGGACTGCCGCGCTGGCGACGGGAGTTGAGGCGGAGGCCGACGCCGAGGCGCGGGTGCCGGAGGCGGTCGGGGCGGCGGGGGAGCGAACGCCGGGCGCGGTCACCGTCGTTGCGGAGGACCGGGAACACCGGGATGGTCGGGAGGGGCCGGGGGGAACGGCGGTGAAGGCGGCCGGTGCTTTGGAACTCCCGCTGGACCGGCGGGCGTTGCGGCGGGCCGTCGGGGCCGAGGTCGGGATCGGGGTCGTGGTGCTGATGCTCTCGACGCTGCTCAGCGGGACGTTGCCCGGGCGGGCGGCGGCCGAGGCGGAACAGGCGCCCGCGACGACCGGGGGGCTGCGAGCCGCGTCCGTGACGACGATCCCGTTCGACGTCGGCACCCCGAACGGCCAGGGCAAGGTACAGGTCACCCTCGACCCCGGCCGGGTCGGCGACAACGCCGTGCAGGCCGTCGTCTACGGGCCCGACGGCGGCATCTCCACCGTCCCCGAGCTGCGCCTCTCGCTCACCCTCGCGGACCGGAAGATCGGGCCGCTGGACGCCGGGGTGCGGGACGCGGGCGGGTACTGGGCGAGCAGCGGGTTCACGGTGCCGCTCGCCGGGACGTGGACGATGAGGGTGACGGTCCGGGTCTCCGAGCTGGACCAGGTCACCGTGAGCAGTCCGGTGCGGATCACGCGCTGAGGGGAGCGGCGGGCGGAGGGGCCGGGGCTGGGCGCCGGGGGCCGGACCGGTGGGGGCGGGCGTCGGGGTCGTTCCCTAGGGGGAATGGCTCGGGGCTGGCTCAGGAGCGGCTCAGGGCGGGGGCAGGGGCGCGTGTGGCCCGCGTGGGGGGCGCCCCGCGTCTGCGCACGCCCCGCGTCCGTGCACGCCCCGCGTGAGGGCCACGTCGTACTTCTGGCGGTACATGACCACGTCGTGCCCCGGACGGCGTACCCCGGAGGGGTGAGCCTCGCGGCGGCTCCGGGGGCGGGGCGGGGAAGTCGTTGCGCACCGGGGCGGGGCGGGGGAGTCGTCGCGCGATGGTGGCCTCGGCGGCTGTCGGGCGTCTACCGATCGCCTGTCGATCCTCTGTAGATCTTCGCCGGTCCCCGCCTGTGCCCCGGAAAACGGAGTGGATCACGCGTGTGTCGGTCACGTTTCCACAAAGCTCGACGGGGACCCTTGACCTATGACCGGACATGAGGCTGTTATTACCGCCACGATGTTCGGTCAGGTTGTTTTCTGGTCGGTTTCGAATTATTTCGACGTGGCGTTTCCCCGGCCGCATCCTTGCCCACAGGAGCCGTTCATGCGCGACCTCTCCTCCTCGCGTCTCTCCCTTCCCGCGCCGAGCCGCCGCACCCTGCTGCGGGGTGCGGGCGGCGCCGCCCTGCTCACCGGAGCCGTGCCGCTGCTGAGCGCCTGCGGCGGCAGCGGGACGGCCGCCGACCCCAAGACGGTCACCCTCGGCTCCAACGGTTCGGACGCCGTGCCGAAGAAGGCGTACGCCGAGATCTACGCCGCCTTCAAGAAGCAGTCCGGGATCACGGTCGACGTGAACACCAAGGACCACAACACCTTCCAGGAGCAGATCAACTCGTATCTGCAAGGCACGCCGGACGACGTGTTCAACTGGTTCGCCGGGTACCGCATGCAGTTCTTCGCGCAGAAGGGCCTCGCCACCGCGATCGACGACGTGTGGGAGAAGATCGGCGGCAACTTCCCCGAGGCCATGAAGAAGCTCAGCAAGGGCGCCGACGGCAAGTACTACTTCGTTCCGCTGGACACGTACCCGTGGGCGGTCTTCTACCGCAAGAGCGTCTTCAAGCAGCACGGCTATGAAGTCCCCACGAAATGGGACGACTTCGTGGCCCTGTGCAAGCGGATGAAGAGCGACGGACTCATCCCCATCGCCTTCGGCGACAAGGACGCCTGGCCCGCCCTCGGCACCTTCGACCAGCTCAACTTCCGTACCAACGGCTATGACTTCCACGTCGAGCTGATGGCGGGCAAGGCCTCCTGGACGGACGCCAAGGTGCGCAAGGTCTTCGACCTGTGGACCCAGATCCTCCCCTACCACCAGGACGGCTCCCTCGGCCGGACCTGGCAGGACGCGGCACAGACGCTGGTCGCCAAGAAGGCCGGCATGTATCTGCTCGGTTCCTTCGTGGCCCAACAGATCACCAAGCAGGCCGACTTGGACGACCTCGACTTCTTCGCGTTCCCGGAGATCAGCTCCGAGTACGGGCAGGACACGGTCGAGGCGCCGACCGACGGCTACATGCTGAGCAAGAGCCCGAAGAACCACGCCGGTGCCGTCAAGCTCCTGGAGTACCTCGGCACCCCGGCCGCCGAGGAGATCTACCTCAAGTCCGACTCCAGCGTCGTCGCCGCCTCCAGCACGGCGTCCACGTCGTCGTACACCGTGCTCCAGAAGAAGGCGTACGACATGATCGGCGCGGCCAAGAGCCTCACGCAGTTCATGGACCGCGACAGCCGGCCCGACTTCACCTCGACGGTGATGCAGCCCGCGTTGCAGAGCTTCGTCCGCAACCCCAAGGGCGTCGACAGCCTGCTCTCCTCCATCGAGCGCCAGAAGAAGACGATCTTCGCCTCGTCATGAGCACCGAGACCACGACTGCCGAGTCCCCGCAGCCGGCGCCCCCCGCGCCGGCTCCGGCCACCTCCCCCCGCACGAGGCCGACGGGCCACCGTCGCCTCCTCACCCGCCGCGACCGGATCACCCTCGGTCTGATGGCGGGCGTCCCCACGATCCTGCACGTCGTCCTCGTGTGGCTGACCGCGCTCGCCTCCATCGCGCTCGCCTTCACCACCTGGGACGGCATCGGCTTCGACTCGATCAAGTGGGTCGGCCTCCAGAACTTCCGCGAACTGTTCACCACCAACCCGCAGTTCTGGCCGGCCGTCGAGCACAACGTCATCTGGTTCGTCGTGCTGATCCTGCTGCCGACGCCGTTCGGGCTTTTCCTGGCCGTCCAGTTGGACAAGCGCATCCGCTTCAGCCGGGTCTACCAGACGGCGTTCTTCCTGCCGGTGGTCGTCTCCATGGCGGTCGTCGGCTTCGTCTGGCAGCTCGTGTACAACCCGGACACCGGCCTGATCAACAGCCTGATCGGCGCCAACAAGCCCGGCCACTACATCGACTGGATCGGCGACCCCAACCTCAACCTGTGGGCGATCCTCGTCGCCGCGTCCTGGCGGCATGCCGGCTACATGATGATCCTGTACCTGGCGGGCCTCAAGGGCGTCGACCCGGCGCTGCGCGAGGCGTCCGCGCTGGACGGCGCGAGCGAGTGGCAGACGTTCAAGAACGTCGTCTTCCCGACCCTGCGCCCTACCAACACGGTCGTCCTGGTCGTCACCATCATCGAGTCGCTGCGCGCCTTCGACCTGGTCTTCGTCTTCAACAAGGGTGCCCAGGGAACCGAGTTGCTCTCGATCCTGGTCACCAACAACATCATCGGCGAGTCCAGCCGGATCGGATACGGCTCCGCGATCGCCGTCGTCCTGCTGGTGATCTCCCTGGTCGTGATCATCCCCTATCTGATCGCGACCTTCCGGAAGGAACGGCGCGCATGAGCACGGCAGTTGCGGCGGGCAAGCCGCGAACGACCATCCGCCCGGCCCGAGTTGTGCTGCACGCCTTCCTCGTCATCACCTCGCTGGTGTGGCTGGCGCCGCTGCTGTGGGCGCTGCTCGCGGCGCTGCGGCCGTACGCGGAGACCAGCGAGAAGGGCTATGTGTCCTGGCCCAGCAAGCTGAGCCTGGACAACTTCATCAACGCGTTCCAGCAGTCCGACATGGTCCACTACTTCGTGAACACGCTGGTCATCGCGGTCCCGGCCGTCCTGATCACGCTGCTGCTCTCGTCGATGGTCGCCTTCTACGTCGCCCGCTTCGACTTCCGCGTCAACCTGTCGCTGCTGCTGGTCTTCACGGCCGGCAACCTGCTCCCGCAGCAGGTCATCATCACCCCGCTCTACCGCCTCTACCTGCTGATCGACCTGCCCGGCATCACCGCCAGCGGCAAGCTGTACGACTCGGCGCTCGGCCTGGTCCTGATCCACGTGGCGTTCCAGTCGGGCTTCTGCTCGTTCGTGCTGGCCAACTACATGCGCGCGCTCCCGCACGAGCTGACCGAGGCCGCGCTGGTCGACGGCGCCTCGGTGTGGCGCCTGTACTGGCAGATCACGCTGCCCCTGTGCAAGCCGGCGATGGCGGCCCTGGGCACGCTGCTGTCCATCTGGATCTACAACGACTTCTTCTGGGCCATCGTCCTCATCTCCACCGGCGAGAACATGCCCATCACCTCGGCCCTGAACAACCTCACCGGCCAGTACTTCACCGACCCCAACCTGGTAGCGGCAGGCGCCCTGTTGACCGCGATCCCCACCCTGATCGTGTACTTCGTCCTGCAACGCCAGTTCGTGGGCGGCCTGACGCTGGGGGCCAACAAGGGCTGAGGCAAGGGGCGTTGGGGGTGCCCGCCCGGCGCCGGGCGGGCTAGGCGGGCATGACCCCCTGGATGCGCGAGAGCGTGAACACCCTTTCGTCGTCCCGCAGATGGCACCACGCTTCGAGATAGGGCGGGTCGAGGCCGAGGTCGCTGAGGGTGCGCACGGTCAGGTTCCCCGAGGCGGCGAGGTACTCGACGGTGACGGCCCCACCGGTGTCGATGGCGTGGGCGAGCTGCCGGAGGTCGGCGTACGTCAGCCCTTTCGCCCACCGCGCGACGGCCTCCTCGGTGCCCGTGGCGAGGGACGCCCCCGCCGCCGCCGGGTCCGGGACCGCCGCCGGGGCGGCCAGCAACCGCGCGGCCAGGGCCGGGAGATCGACGTCGGCCGCGCGCCGTTCCCGCACCCGGGCGCCCCGCCGCTGAGGGACCCCGGGCACCCGCAGGGGCCGTTCCTCGTCGACCCGAACGACGCCGTCGGCCGTCTCGGCGACCGGACCGTACCCCTCGGCCCGCAGCGCGTCGAGGGTCGCGTCGAGAGGGCGCCGGCTCACCAGCACCGTCGGCGCCAACTGCCGCAGCCCGAGCGGCGCGAGAGCGCGGTGGGCAGCCAACTCGGCCAGCAGCGCCGGTTCTTCGCCGTGGATCACACACCCGGCCGGGGCGACCCGCGCCCGCCCGTGCCCACGCGCGGCGTCCGCGATCAGCCAGGCCAACGGCTGCGGCAGCGGCCCGGCGGCGACATCGGCCAGGTCGGCCGCGATCTCCTCCCCGCTCCGCCCGGCGTCCAGAGCCCGCCGCACGCTCCCGGCGCTGAACCGCCACACCGACGCCGTACCGCTGCTCTCCCGGTCGGCGACCGAGTCCAGCAGCGCGGCCAGCCGGGCGGCGGGCGTCCCGCTGACAACGGCGGTGAGGTCGCCCCCGATCCGCACGATACCGGTCGCCGTCGGCACCAACTCCCGGCACGCGGCGACCAGTTCACGAGCATCCCCGGACAGCGCGACACCGAGCGGGGACAACGCCCCCCGGCCGAGCACCCCGAGCAGTTCGGCCTCCCGGACCACCTCGGCGTGCGGCGCCCGGTCCGGATCGGCGGAGTCGGCGAACGGCCGCTGCCAGAAGACCAGTTGACCCAGTTCCGCGCGGTCCCGCACGCCGTACCCGGCCGGCATCCCGGCCGCCGCGGCCACCACCCCGTGCCGTGCCTGCACACACCCCTCGCACCCCGGGGCGTCGGCGAGGGCGGGCAGCGCCTTGCCGTCCTCGTCCCGTGCCCGCGTCGGAGTCAGCGCCGCATCCCACCATGCCCGCACCAACTCCGCGAACTGCTCGGCCGGTTCACGCTCCGTCCAGTCGTCGTACCCGGCGCCGGGCGCCACCCGGTCCCCGTCCTTGCCGACCAGCCCGGCGCCGTACGCGCTCTCCAGCACCAGCCGCACGACGGCGTCGTCGACCCGGGCGGCCTTGCCGATCCGCCCCAGCTCCCGCGCCCCGATCCCCCCGGACTTCAACCGCCACGGCGGCGCCGCCGAGCAGACGCCCAGCACCGAGACGGCCCCGCCCACGAACGCCGTCGCCGCGGCCGACGCCTCCCGCGCCACCTCCTCCGGCGTGACCTGCACCAGCCGCGCGACCGGCGGCTCCGGCTCGAACGGCGCCCGCCAGCCCGGCCCGCGCAGCGCGAGCGCCACCTCGGCGGGCATCCGGGCGGGCCCGTACCCGTACCGGTCCGCGACCAGCAGCCCCCGCTCCATGGCCCATCGCTCGCCCGGCGCCCCGCCGCCCCCGCAGGACCCGACCATGATGAGCCCGGCCCCCTCCGCCGGAGCCTCGGCCAGCCGCTCCAGCAGCCGCCGGGCCGCGACGGGCGCCTCGGCCACCAGCTCGACGACCCGTTCCGGACGGCCGAGCCACTCCACCAACGCGGCCAGCCGCCGCGCCTTGACGCCCGGCGCCCTGATCCCCAACCTGCCCAGCATCAGCCGCAGTTCGTCGGAGGTGACGCCCTCCAGCAACTCCTCAAGGGAGGCGTCGAGCCCCAACGGCGCGTCCCAGGCCCCCCGCAGCGCCTCGGCCATGTACAGGGCGCCCGCACCGTCCGGCCACACCAGCGCCTGACCGGCCAACACCTCCAGAACGGCGTCCAGTTGACGCCCGTCCCCACCGACCCCCAGCAACTCCGCCAGCCGGTCCCGGGGCGCGGGTTGCGCCAACGCCGCGAGCGCCTCGGCCACTTGGAGACAGGGCAACGTCAGCCGGGGCAGCACCGCCGCCACCGACCCCGGCCGCAGCAGCCGCTCCGCCAACTCCCCCACCGACCCGGGCTCCGGCCCGGCCACGACATCGCCCCGCGCCTCCAGCACCCGGGCCAGCCGCGCACCCTCAAGGCTCCCCAGCCACGTCACCAACGCCGAGAGACACTCCATACGGCCCGCCCCTCACCGAGTCAGCCACCACCACCCCGACCCCGAGCCCACCCCGACGCCGCCCTTCCAGAATGCCCCATGCCGGGGCAAGAGGAGACCCATATGAGGACGAACCCAAACCGGGGGGAGCACCAGCACACGCGGGCCCGGTGCCCCCCACGGACAATCCGCCCGCCGCCTGCCAGACGCCGTGCGCGGAACGGTCGACCTCGCGGGCCTTGCGGCCCTCGCAGCCGTCGTTCACTTCACCCGGCCACGTCAACTCGCTGGCCCAAGAGCTTCGTTCAGGCGAGGATGCCGCCATGTGCCACACCGACGCAGACGCCGAGCGGCTCCGGGTGATCCGCCGCTACGTCACGCCCGACCGGCGGTATCTCAAGCTCGGGGGCGGGCTTCTCAGTAGGCGCGAGAGTGAACGAGCCGTGTTCATGCGGGAGTTGGGCCGGGCCGCCGGTGAAGTCACCCCGAGGGAACTCGGCGTGCTGCTCGACGGCGGCTGGCGCGAGCGCAAGACGGCGGCCTGGCTCATCGCCGTTGCCCGCCAAACCGCATTCCGGGAACGTCTCGGTGAACTGCTGCTCGCCAGCGAGGGGCCCTACGCGGGGCAGGCGTACTGCGTCGCGCTGGCCACCTTCGGCACCTCCGCCGACGCCGCCCTCCTCGTCGCCTACCTCGACCGCTACCTGCGGCGCCCTGACCTCTTCTACGACCAGCCGGCCGCCCTCGGCGCACTCCTGCTGCTCGACGCCGGACTCGGTACGGGCCACGCCGGCCGTTTCCTCGCCCCGGGTGGGCTCTGGCAGCAGTGGATCGACGGCCCACCCGGCAAGAAAAGTGAAGTCCCCGACAGCTACCGGGAGTTCATCGGCCGACTCCGCGCCTGCGCCGACGAGAGCGCGAAGTACGTTCACTCAAGGCAGCTCCCAGTCAGGGGAGTTCAGGACTCTGCGGGTCACGGGCACGGCGAAGGGCGCCCGTTGGCCTGAGTGTTACTTCCGACTTGGGCGCCCTTCTGACAGCACCGTACGCGTTCGGCGGCGGCGATGTGACGCCACGTCACCGGATCGGGCTACCCCCGAAACCGGCGAACGTTGAACTCCCGTGCTTGACCTTCGCCCCCGTGAGGGCTGCCCCTTCCGCGGTCAACGGCCGGTAGCCGCACAGCTGTTGGTGGCGTGCGCAACCGTGTCGAACCCCGAAAAATGCCGTACCACCCCTAGTCAGCGGGGGGGGGGGTGCCCTCAGAGGGCCCACCGGCGGGACGCGGGACCGAGGAGCCGGGCGGCTGGGGTGGGCGTGCCGGTGGAGGGAGTGGCGGCCGGGGGACCGGCAGGTCGATCAGGTCGCCCACCTCGGCCACCTGCTGCAACGTCCGGGCCAGGGAACGCAGCGCCTGACGGGTGGCGTCCAGCTGGCGGCGCAGTTCGTCGGCCTCGGACCAGGCCCGTTCGTAGCTCACCGGATCGGTACCCTCCGGCCGCAGCGCCTCGTACGCCGCGAGCCGGGGATGCCACACCGTCAGCAGCGGCCGCAACACGCGGTTGAGCGTCACCATCGCCAGCACCCCGAAGGTGAGCCGACCCGGTGGCACCGGCGGCGCGACGGCCGGGCCGTGCTTGTGCAGGATGCCCCGGGTGACGTCGTAGAGGGAGTACAGCGAGGTGAGCGCCTCGCGCAGGACACCCTCGTCCCGTTCCAACGGAACCACCGCGACGCGGCTGGCCAGTTGGAAGTACAGCTCCCAGGCGGCCGTGCGCTCGGCGTCCGCCGGCTCCCACAGACCCGCCACCTCACCGACGAACGGAATCGTCAGTTTCGCCGTGACCTGCGAGGGTGCCGTGCGCCCCCGCCGCGGCGTCTCGCCGGACTGCGTCATGATCGCCTCCCCGGTTGCCCACAGTAGGGTATGGCACCGTGTGGGATGTCTTCCTCAGCTACAGCCGCAAAGACGCCGGCCACGTCCGTCGGCTCCACGAGGAGCTGATCGCGTCCGGGCTGAAGGTGTTCACGGACGAGTCCGCGGTCGCCGGGTTCGCCGGCATCAGCGACACCATCCGCCGAGCCCTCGCCGCCTCCCGGGTCCTGCTGGCGTACTACTCCACCGGCTACCCCGAGCGCCCGGCCTGCCAATGGGAGCTGACGGCGGCTTTCCTCGCGGGGCTCGGCGAGGGCGATCCACGCCGCCGGGTCCTGGTGGTCAACCCCGAGCCGGACACCGCGCACATCCACCCCGTGGAACTGCGCGACACCCGGCACGGCGAACCGGAGACCCTCGTCCCGGACATCCTCGCCCACCTCCGGCAGGTGCCGGGCCCCATGCGCCTGGGCACCCAACCCCCACGCGTGCACGGCGAACTGCCCGCCACCATAGGGGAGTTCACCGGCAGGCTGCCCGAACTGTGGCGCCTGCACAGCGCCCTGCACGTCCAGGAGGCGCCCCTCGTCACGGGCCGCACCTCGGCCCGGCCCGTCCAACTGCGCGGCATGCCGGGCATCGGCAAGACCCGGCTCGCCCGGGAGTACGCGCTGCGGTTCGGCGCCGCGTTCCCCGGCGGCGTCCACTGGGCACACGCCGACGCCCCGCAGCCGCCGCAGACACCCGACGGACCCTGCCTGTACGTCGTGGACGACGTGCCCCACGGCCTGCCGCCCCGCGCCGTCACGGCGCTCACCGCCCGCCACCCCCTGGTCCGCACCCTGCTGATCACCCGCAGCCGCGCCTACGGCGGACACGGCGAACACCTCGACCTGGAACCGCTCCCCGAACCGGCCGCCACCGTCCTCGCGGGCGCCCCCGAGATCGCCGACGCCGCCGCCGGGCACCCCGGGGCACTCGGCCTGCTCGGCCGCGCGGTGGGCGCGGGCCAGGACGCCGCCGCCCTGGCCAGCCGACTGTACGAACCCGGCCGTTCCCTGCTCGACGTCCTCGCCGGCGACGAACTCACGGCGGACCACGTGCGCGACGCCCTGACCGCACCCGCCGAGGCGCAGGACGTGCTGCGCTGCGCGCTGGCCCTGTCCCCCCTGCCGGTCACGACCGAGTCCGCGGCCACCGTCCTCGCCCTGACCGACCGGTTGCCCCGTGCCGTCGCGCTGCGCCGCGCGAACGCCGGTCTGGCCGAGCTGACCGCCCGCGGACTGCTCACGCCCGTCCCGCACCGACTGCACCCGGTCACGGCCCATTCCTGGCTCCACCACGAGGCCGACGCGGCCCGCGCCGAGCGACTGCGCCGTGCGGTTCTCTCCAGCCTCGGAGCCGTGACCGCTACGCTGGTCGCTCCTGGAATCCCGGCTCCCGGGGTACGGGGCGCGCGGAAGGAGAGCATGCCGATGACGGTGAGCGAGGCCGAGCGGATGGCCGCCTTCGACCTCCAGGTCGAGCTGGTGAGCCGGATCGGCGTGCAGCAGCTCCCGGACGGCAGCGGCAGCCTGCGCGAGGCGCTCACCTCCCTGAACAGCCTGTTCCCGTTCACCCGGGACACGCTGCACCGCTACAGCATCGGCCTGGAACCGAGTTCGGCCCCCTCCGTCCAGTCGGTCGCGGACCATCTCCTGAACGAGGTCCTCCGCCCCTTCATGACCCGCTGGCACCCCCTCCTCAAGGCGTGGGAGGCCCACCGCCCGCCCCACACCAGCCCCCTCGACCACGAGGCCGCCTGGTCCCACGCGGACACCTTCCGCACGGACCTGAACGCCCTCCAGCAGCCCCTCCGCACAGCGACGGCTTCCCTGGCAGGAATCTCCGGAGCAGAATTCGGAATCTCAGCAGAGGTCTGAACGGCTATCCAGCCCGGGCTGCCGCACACGCCCTCTTGCCGGGAGGGAAAGAACGCCCGCAGCACCTGGTGGAGCCGTCTCGTGGAGCAGCCGCGTACCCCTTGCCGCACAGCCAGTGCTCCGTGGCGACGACGACGATCGGCGCCGGGGCGCTGATTTCTGTCCCGTTGCCGACTTCGGAGGGAGACCTGGTTCGCACCCGCGAAGCAGCAAGATCCAGCCACCCACGGCCGCGAACCGAAGGCAGCGCGTGCAGTGGATGGACTGTGCCGTCTCACGTGTCGCCGTCTGGTGAACTCAGGCGTAGCCCCGTGAAGGATGAAGGACGACCCGGCCGCGGCCACCTGCGATCGCCCTACGTTCTGGGTCGACAGGGGTAAGGCCCCTGACGTTCCGCGGGCCATTGACCCCAAGACGCTCGCAGTTCTCGCGGACCAGGAGACCAAGGTCCCCGACACCGAGGCCGAGTTGAAGCCGATCAGCCTGCACCCGGACCCCGGGAGCAAGATCCAGTCCATCAAGCGCTGAACAATTCCGGCCGCCCACGCCGACCCGGTCGGCGTGGGCGGCCGGACATTTTACTGAGTTGCAAAGATCGAGAGGCCGCGATCGATGCCCCCTCCGGGGCAGGATGTCGGCTTGTACATACGGCGAATCAGGGAGAGTCGGGTCGCGTGTCGGACCTCAAGAAGGAGGCGGAGTCGCTGCACAAAGCGGCTTCCGCGCTGGGCAAGGCGGGGCAGCACACGATGAAGCCGTTGCACGACTTCAAGGAGGCGTCGCACGACCTGTCGGCACTGGGTGCACTGGGCTCCCTGATAGGCGTGGCGGACAAGATACGTGACGGTATGACCACCCTCGCCAAGGTGACGCACGCCCTGGATGAGGAGTGGCAGGCCGAGGCGAAGTTGATGGGTGACGTCTCCGACGCTTTCGACTTGTTGGACCTCCTGCTGAGTGCCGCGGCCAAAGCAACGAAGGGCTGAGCCACGTGGCCGACCTCAATCCGTTGCACTGGATCAGCAGAGCCAATCACGCGTTCGGCGACACCATGGCCCAGGGCCTGGAGTTCATGGGCATCACCGACCCGGCGGTGGAGCCGGACGGGGTGCGGGAGATCGCCAAGAAGTGGCGGCACCTGGCCAAGGGCCTCGAAGACGGCAGCCGGGACGCCGACTTGGCGCTCAAGGGCGTGGTGTGGGAAGGCCAGGCTGCCAAGGCGTTCCACAAGCGTGCCAAGTCGGCACGCAAGGACGCGGACAGCGCCGCGGACGCCCTGCACAAAGGTGCCGACGCCCTCGACAAGTTCGCCGACGAGGCGCATGAGCTGATCTCCGAGATCGGCGTGATGGTCGCGGAGATCGCCGAGTTCGAGATCGCCGGCCTGGCCCTGTCCGTGCTGACCGCGGGCCTGTCCGATGTCGCTGCCACCCTGGCCGCAGGTGAACGGGCCCTGAAGATCATGGCGTTGATAGCCCGGCTTGAGGAACGCGGCTCGGCGCTCGCCAGTGTGGTCCGCGGCGTACTGGAGGCCATCCGCTACCTGGAACGCACCCTGCGGGCTCTCAAGGACATCAAGGCCGCTGCCGAGGTCACCAAGGCGGGCAAGCTCGGGAAGATGGCGTTCGAAGGTACGGGATTCAGCGCCTTCGCCACGGCCCTCGATGACCCGGAGGCATTCAAAGACCCCGAGAAGCTGGCTGGAATCCTCACCATGGGCGCTCTCATGGGTGTCGGCGGTGGTCTGCTCGGCAAGGCGCTCGGGAAGGGCTTGAAGAACCTCAAGCCAGGCGATCTGTCCAAGCTGAGCAGGGCGATGAACCTGGACTGCGCGGCCTTCGAACGCCTGTCGATGCGTCCGGGATTCGACGCACTGCCCGCGTCACTCCGCAACATGATCAAGAAGTTCGTACGGGACCCGATCGACGTCGCGACCGGCGATATGGCCCTGCCGCGTACCGACGTCCGACTCCCCGGTGTATTGCCGCTGATCCTGGAGCGCACCCACCTCTCCTCCTACCGATGGGGCGGCTGGTTCGGTCCGTCCTGGGCCTCCACGCTCGACCAGCGCGTCCAGGCCGACGACAAGGGCCTCGTGTACGCCGCGGCGGACGGCGCCCGTCTGTGCTTCCCTCCCCCCGACCCGGAAGCCGACGAGCCGACCCTTCCAGAGACTCCCGGCTCGCGCCTGCGACTGTCCTGGGACGATGAGACCGACGGCGCGCTTCGCATCACCGACCCCGACAGTGGCCTGGCCCACGTCTTCCACAGCCCGGTGCCGGCGGCCGATGGCGAGGCGGTCGACATGCCGTTGCAGCACATCCAGGACCGTCACGGCAACCGCATCACCCTCGTCTACGAGGAGGGCGACCTCCCGACCGCTGTGGTCCACTCCGGCGGCTACCGGATCGCCGTGGACCGGGATCGGTCCAACTCCCGCATCACCGGCCTGCGCCTGGCCGACCCCGACGCTCCTGACGGCCCCGGAACCACCCTGCTGACCTTCGGATACGACGAGCACGGTCACCTGTCCGAGGAGACCAACTCATCAGGCCTGCCCATGCGTTACACGTACGACGCAGAGGGCCGCATGACGTCCTGGACGGACCGCAACGACACCACCTACTGGTACACCTACGACGCTCAGGGCCGAGTCAGGGCCACCGGCGGCACCGGCGACGCACTGGCCTCGACCCTCACCTACGACGATGCCACCCGCACCACCCGTGTGACCGATTCCCTCGGCCACACCCGCGTCTACGAACACAACGAGGCACTCCGCCTCGTACGCGAGACCGACCCGCTCGGCCACACCACTCACCAAACCTGGGATGCCGAGCACCAGTTGACCGCCATCGTCGACCCGCTCGGCCACACCACCCGGTACCGCTACTGCGACGCCGGTCGAGTCGTCGCAGTCGTCCGCCCGGATGGCAAAGAGCTGACCTCCGGGTACAGCGAGCTCGGCAGGCCCGAAGTCATCACGGGGCCTGACGGCGCGGTCTGGCGACAGGAGTACAACGACAAGGGCGATCGCACGGCTGTCACCGACCCGGCCGGTGCCACCACGCGGTTCACCTACGACACCTCCGGGCACCTGACCACCGTCACCGACGCACTGGGCAGCACCACACAGGTCCGCTGCGACAAGGTCGGCCTCTTCGTCGAGGTCACCGACCCTCTCGGCGCTCGCACCCGCTACTCACGTGATGCCTTCGGCCGACCGGTCGCCATCATCGATCCACTCGGGAACGTGACCCGTCAGGAGTGGACCCCGGAAGGCATGCTGCTGCACCGCGTCGCCGCCGACGGCGCCAGCGAGTCGTGGACGTATGACGGCGAGGGGAACTGCACGAGTCACACGGACCCCTCGGGCGCCGCCACACACTTCGAGTACGCCGCCTTTGACCTGCTCGCCGCACGCACCGGCCCGGACGGTGTGCGTCACGCCCACGCGTACGACTCCGAGCTGCGTCTCGTGGGCGTCACCAATTCCCTAGGACAGGAGTGGAGTTACACCTACGGCCCCACCGGCCAACTGCTCGGAGAAACAGACTTCGACGGTCGTATCGTCACCTACACCCATGACGCGGCGGGCCGTCTGGAGTCCTGCACCAACGCGCTGGGTCAGATGACCGCCTTCGAGCGCGACGCGCTGGGCCAGATCATTCGCGAGACCGCCGACGACCGGGTGACCGACCTCACCTACACCGTCACGGGTCAGCTGGCCTCGGCCCACACCCGCGACTCTACGCTCGTCGTCCAGCACGACCCGGCAGGCCGGGTGCTGTCCGAATCGGTCAACGGCCGGACCATCAGATACACCTACGATCTCCTGGGCCGCCGCACGAGCCGGGCCACGCCCACGGGTGCGATCAGCCTGTGGAGCTACGACGAGGCGGGTCGCTGCGACGAGTTGAACGCCGGAGGCCGCCGGATCAGCTTCACGTACGACGCAGCGGACCGACTGCTGACCCGTCTCGTCGGAGAGACGATCACTCTGTCCAACGTCTTCGACAGTCAGGGCCGGCTCACCTCCCAGTCCGTGTACGACGCACAGGGGGCGAGTCTTCAACGGCGGGACTACGACTACCGGGCAGACGGTTACCTGACCCGCGTGAACGATCAGCACAACGGGACGCGCCGCTACGACCTCGACGCGGCGGGCCGAGTCACAGGGGTCAGTGGAGCGGACTGGACCGAACGCTACGTGTACGACGAGGCAGGCAACCAGACCGAGGCCGGCTGGCCGTCGTCGCACCCAGGCCATGAGGCCACCGGACCCCGTACATACGCGGGTACGCGCATCACGCACGCCGGGCACGTCCGCTACGAGCACGACACCGCCGGGCGGATCGTCCTGCGGCAGAAGACCCGCCTGTCACGCAAGCCCGACACCTGGCGCTACACCTGGGATTCCGACGACAGACTCACCTCCGTCACTACGCCGGACGGAACCCGGTGGCGGTATCACTACGACCCTCTTGGGCGCCGCACGGCCAAAGAGCGCCTGTCCGCGGACGGCGTCACCGTCGCCGAACGGACCGACTTCGCCTGGGACGGCGCCACCCTCTGTGAACAGACGACGGTGGCCGATGAGTTGCCTCATCCGGTCACCGTCACCTGGGATCACCAAGACCTGCACCCGATCGCGCAGACCGAACGCATAGGCGTCGACCACGTGACGCAGGAGGAGATCGACTCCCGCTTCTTCGCGATCGTCACCGATCTCGTCGGAACGCCTACCGAACTCGTCGACGAAGCGGGCATCGTCGCCTGGCGCGCCCGTTCCACACTGTGGGGAACGACGTCCTGGACGTCCGGCAGTGCGACGTACACACCGCTGCGGTTCCCGGGGCAGTACTTCGATCCCGAGACGGGACTCCACCACAACTATCACCGGCACTACGACCCCGAGACCGCTCGCTACCTCACGCCGGACCCGCTCGGCCTCGCCCCGGCCCCCAACCCCTCCGCCTACGTTCACAACCCACACACGTGGATCGATCCACTCGGTCTCGCCCCGAGCTGTGAAGAGACCGTTCTCGGCTTCCGAAAGCAGACTGACCACCCGCTGAGCAATCGCATCCACGTCGGTGAAGACGGGAAGGTCACGATCACCGGAAACGGCGCGCTCTACGTCAATCTGAGCGGGGACATCGGCCACACGGTGAAATTCCGTGGCGAAGGCGGGCAGATCATCGAGTTCCAGATTTCCCAGGAATACCGCGACCGGATTCGAAAGCTGGCCATTCCACAGAAACAGCCAGAGGGACTCGGGTTCACGAAGGCCGAGTGGAAGCAGCTGAAACGGATCAGTCCCGAGATCTCCGACCCGACCATGGGCAAGGACCTGTACGGGATTCCGAGTGGCATGCTCGACGAGTTCCGGCGAGAAGTGGCCAAGTACCCTGGCCGGATCGTTCAAGAAGGCTGACGAGGAGACCCGTCGTGATGATGCACACGATCGAGGACATCGAGCAGGAGAAGCTCCGCGTTCTGAGCCGTCCCTCCCCGCAGGCCGCCCCTCCGGTGCTGTGCTTCTTCGCGATCCGGCCGGTGGTGCCAGTCGAGGAGTATCAGGCTCGGTTGCGAGCCGTTCTCGGCCCTGCCCTCGAACTGGCAGCCACGCAGTCCTTCGATGACGAGTTGCCCGAGGACTCCATCCCCGGGTGGTTCGCCGCTGTCTGCGGCCGTTCTTCAACAACAGTCCCGGACTTCGCCCGGCGGGGAGCGGAGCACTACCGGACGGCCCGGGAGGGAGGCCGATGGGAACTCCAGGAATGGCTGGACCAGTTCGACCCCGAATCGGAGTTCCGAGGGTGGGCGTGGTGGGACCTCACGCGATCGCCCGACGGAAGCGTCAAGGTATGGGTGGACACGTGGGGCGAGTCGTTCTTCGCGTGCGACGAGCTGAGGTGGCTCGCCTTCGTCGCCGGTGCCGATCGGGTAACCGGCCCTGAGCTGGCCCGGATCGACGGCTGGCACGAGGCGGCGACTGCTGAGTAGCGCGGTCCCGCCTGCTGCCTGCTGCCTGCCGCCTGCGGACCACGACGCCGCCAGACACGGTCGTTACGTGTTGTCCCCTCCAGCAAGCTCAGAGCTGCGGAAGGAACGTCCGTGGAGTAGGCATCGAGCCGCTCTTGCCGAAGCTTCTCCCGTCGGGTGAACTGAGCCTTTGACGGCGATCCACTCGCGTAACTGCTCGACCTCGGAAGGCCCGTCCCTCCGCAGCCGCCCCAGCAGCCCACCCCGCCGACCAGCCGGTGCGGAGCCGTTGCCCCCGACGGCGGAGGGCTGTTGGGGGGATGCCGCCAGCCGCCGCACCGCTCGAAGCGTCTGCGGGGACGGACGTGGAGTTGGGTGCGGGGGCGGAGCCCACCGGCACCCACAACTGCCAGCCGACAGGCGGCGCCGGCAGGGCGGCTCGGGCTCTCAGCCCACCGCCCGCCCCACACCAGCCCCCTCGACCACGAGGCCGCCTGGGTCAGGTGTTCTTGGTCTCGGTGTAGGAGTCCGGGACCGTGACCTTTGCCCAGGTGTTGGTGACCTTGCAATTCCGGAGCTGATGCGTGACGTACACCTGGTACACCCGCTTCTTGATACCGACCTTGTAGCTGACCCGCTTGTGGGCGGGAACGACGATCATCGTGCTCTTGCCCAGTTCGATGGAGACACTGGCCTCGACGGTCACGCCGAACTTGGAGTTGATCTCCCCCACGGCCAGATTGATCTTGCCGCCGATCTCACCGCTGACGCTGCCCTTCAGGCTGGCGGCGACCTTCGCGCTGACGCTCTCGCGCACGGAGGCGCTGCTGCGGCGGTTGTCGATGGTCCCCGACGCGACCACCTTGTGCCACGTGGACGAGATCTCCGTGTACTTGCGCTTGTAGACGTTGTCGCAGTCCTGCGTGGCGGACGCGGGCGTCGCCGACAGCCCCATCAGCCCACCGGCGAGAATGGCCGACGCGGCGGTGGCCGTGACGAACTTGCGCGCGGAAGTTTGCATGATGATTCCCCCTGTTCCTGGGCTCCGGCCGGATCGGCGGCGGAGCGATCTCCTAGAAATTAGCCACGGGTTGTCGGCCCCGCCACGTTATTGATGAAGATCTGAGCTGGCACTTCCGAGTCGGCGGCCCGATCGATGTGCCCCCGATCGGCCACGCTCGCCGATGATCCAGAGCACTCCGCGGACGGTGGTCGTGATCGCCGCGTCTTGCGCATGCAAAGCCCCCCACGACAGCCCCCCGACCGCACACCCGGCGGCAGCCGGTCCGGTGTGCGGTCGGGGGTCGGGGGGTGGGGAGGTGGGGTCAGAAGGAGCCGCGGCGGCCTGTCAGGTCGGCCTCGGGGCAGGTGACGGAACCGACCAGGCAGGCGACGCTGGCGTAGGAGCGCTTGTAGACGTTGGTCACCTTCCCGCCGTCGTAGATGTAGATGTAGTTGTTCGGGTAGAGGCGGTGCTTGCCGGAGCGGATGGTGTAGTTGCCGCTCTTGGTGAGGTTCATGGTCAGCGCGCCGTCGGCCGCGCCCTTGACGCCGCCGAGCCCCTTGCAGAACGGGTTGGTGGCGTGGACGACCATGCGCACGTCGACGTAGTTGCTGCCGGACCCCAGCTTCTTGGCGTAGGTGTCCTTCGCGCTGGCGGTCTTCTGCGTGACGAGCGCGCCGTTGGCCTTCTTGTAGACCTTGGTCGGGTGGATGCTCTTGTTCGGGGTGACCTTCTTCGAGCTCCAGGTGACCGTCGCGTGCAGGGCGAAGCGGTACTGGTCGGACTTCCAGTTGAAGTCGGTGTGACCGTCACCGCCGAACTGGAAGTTCTTGCCGTAGTCGCAGCCCGCGACCGGGGCGTCGACCTTCTTCGTCGGGATGAAGCCGACCCAGCTCACGGTGGAGGTGGCGGCGGTGCCGGCCGCCTCGGCCCGCTCGACGGCCGTCTCGCGGAGGGCCGAGGTCGAGCCGGAGGCCGGGACGGACACCTTCATGCCGTACGTCCGCGCGCCCTCGTCGCCCGACCCGGTCAGCAGCGGCACGACCTGGTAGGCGTAGTCGGCGCCCGGACGGACGTTCGTGTCGCGGAACGACGTCACACCGGCGGCCGGCGTGGCCACCTCGACGCCGTCCCGGGTGATCACGTAGCGGGCGTCCTTGGTGTAGCCGCGCCAGGAGAGTTCGACGAAGCCGTCGCCCGATGCCGAGGTGATGCCTTCCCGGGCCATGGAGGTGTCGACCACCGCCTTCTCACCCGAGCCGGCCTTCACGACTCCGAAGCCCTGCGCCGTGAGCGCCCTGCCGGTGACGCTGTCCTTGGCCAGGCCGGAGACGTCGGCCAACGTGTGCGCGGAGAGCGCCGACACCGTGAACGCCGGTGCGACGGACGCCGGTTGCTGGTCGGCGGACGCGGTCGCGTGGAACGTCGTCGCCACCAGCGCCAGCGGAATCGCCGCCAGGCCGGTCACCTTGATCGGACGTGAGAGCAGCAAGAGAAGTCCCCCTTCGGTCTTTGCCGTTCAATGGAAAAGAACCTAGGAGAGAGATAAAGAAGGCGTAAGTGGCTCTAGGTGCAGTGCACTTGAGGGCACTGCCCGGAAGGGAGGGTCAGCCGAGCAGCGCGACCAGGAACACCGGGTAGAGCACGCCCAAGGACCCCGTCGCCACGCCGGCCACGCTGAAACCCCGGTTCAGCCGGTGGGCGAGGCCGAGCAGGCCGAAGGTGACGGCGAGGGCGCCGGCCAGCAGCGGGATCGCGATGCCGATCACGCCGGACAGCGCGGCGGCGACGGCGGCGGCCACACCGAGCACGAGGGAGACCGGACCGTAGAGGGTGGCGGGAGTGTCGGTGGGTGCGGTGCCGTCGGACATGTCGGTTTCCCCAGGGTGAGTCGAAGTGAACGACCGAGCAAAGAAAGTAAACCGCATCCCTCTGACAGTCCGAGGAACCGGCCTCGATCTCAGGCAGAGAGCCTGGGCGGAAAACCTGGACACGGAACTCGGGGAACCTGGACACGGGGAACTCGGGGAACCTGGACACGGAACTCGGGGAACCTGGACAGGGACCCCGCTGAGCGTCCCCGCTAGGAAGAACCGGTGTCCGTCCTGGCGGTGGCGACCAGCGCGGCCAGGCGTTTCTCGTCGATGCCCCCGGAGACCGTCGCGGCGACCCTGCCGCGCGGGTCGATGACGAACGTCACGGGGAGGCCCTGCGTGGACGTCAGTCCCTTGGCCAGGGCACGGAACCGCTTTCCGGCGGGGTCCAGGACGCTGGGATAGGACATGCGGTACTCGCGGGCGAAAGCGCGTGCCGCGCCGGCGGAGTCGTCCTCGTTCAGGCCCAGAACGACGACGCCCTGGCCCTTCGTCCGCTCCTGGTAGCGCGTCAGCGCGGGGGCCTCCTCGCGGCAGGGCCCGCACCAGGACGCCCATACGTTGACCACGACCGTCCTGCCCCTGTGGTCGGCGAGGCTCACCGCGCGGCCGTCGGTGCCGGTGCCGACGAGGTCCGGCGCGGTGGGACGGTGCGCGGCGTCGATCGTGAGCGCCCCGTCCGCGCTCCGGTGACGGCCCGAGGAGCCGTGCGCTTCACCGTCGTCCCCGAAGACGGTCATGCCGACGAGCGTCGCGGCGCCGACGAGGGCGGCCAGAACGGGGACGCAGACGCGAGCGGACGGACGTTTCATACGGGTTCCTTCGCGGTCCGGGCGGGGCTCAACTGCCGGCGGAGTCGATGCAGTGGTTGCTCTGGTGAATCGGCCGGACGATGCGGCTCAGCTCGACCAACGCGCTGTCGACGGCGGTGTCCTGGGCGTTGAAGGTGACCTCGACGGCGGGGTCACGCCCGTAGGTGATGATCACTTTGCGGCCGTCACGGGATTCGGACTGCCGGTAGACCCAGTCCACGCTGTTGACGGTCACGCACAGGTCGGTGGTGGGAGCGGGCGGTTGCAGCCCGCAGCGCAGGACCACGGCCTTGTCCCCCCACACGGCGACGCCCGGCACGTCGGTGCCCGCGAGCCGGTGTCCGCCCAGCGTCGCCGGGTACCCCTTGGCGATGCGCGCGCAGGCGGGAGCGTCGGCACGGGGCGCCTGCGCGACACCGTAGGTCGGAGCGTTCAGTTCGCGTGCCACGAGGAGCGCCGCGAGTCCGGCGGCGGCCGTGAGACCCAGGCCGAGCCAGAGTCTGCGGGATGGGCGGGCCATGCCGGACATACCCCCGATTTCGTATGTGGACACCCTTGCTGCTGGTCGTACGGAACGATACGCCGCCGTTCAACTGGCCTTGTGGACACCTCCCTCATGGACGCTGTGCGCGCGAAAACGCCCTGTCTACGCTGCCGTGACTCACTTGCTCATGGCCCACAGGGGGATATTCGCCATGCTCAAAACCGCCAAGGTGCTCATGCTGGCCGGCGCCGCCACGACGATGCTCGCGGTCTCGGCCCTGCCCGCGAACGCCGTGTCCGCCGGGAACGCGACGGCGAGCGCGTACACCAACGTACGGCTGGAGAAGGTCTGGGGTCCGACGGGGATCTGCCTGTCCATGAACGGCAAGACCACGGCGAACGCCCCGGTCGTGCAGAAGAAGTGCACCTCGGGGACGGACCAGAGGTGGACGCTCAGCGGGACGTCCGCGGGCATCTACACGATCAAGAACAAGAAGTCCGCGAAGTGCCTGGGCATCTCCGGCACGGCCAACGGCACCGTCGTCACCCAGCGGACGTGCGTCCCGTCGTCCAAGACCCAGCAGTGGTACCTGGCCGACAGCAAGATCCACAGCAAGTGGGCGAAGAAGTGCCTGACCGAGGCGGGCTCGACGCTCGGACAGAAGGCCACGATCACGCCGTGCGGCCAGACCACCGCGAAGCGGAAGGCTCAGGAGTGGGGCATTTCCTGACGTTCTGACCGGAAGGGGAAGGGGCTCCGCGTGTGCGGAGCCCCTGTCTCCGTTTACGTGACGAACTGGTAATAAAAAACGACTTCCCTGTCGGTAGCGACGGCTAAGTTGACCGGTGACCACCGCCGTACTCGGGGCACGGGGCTCTGCTGGGAAACGCGGGGGTCGGGAAGGATCTTCCATGACGCCGTTGACGTGTGCCTATCGTCGACTGGGTGCGGAACCAGTGCACGAATCCGTCAAACTTGACCAGCTGACGGACCGGGAGAAGGAGGTCTTCCTCCTGCTGGGTACGGGCCTGGGCAATCGTCGCCTCGCGAACGAACTACGCATCTCCGAGCGGACGGTCAAGGCGCACATAGCGCGGATCATCGAGAAACTGGGGCACCAGACCCGCCTACAGACGGCCGTGTTGGCCGTCCTCGCCCACGGCGCCCTGTGCGTCGACGCGGACTGCACCTGCTGAGACCCTCCCGCACACCGGAGGGGCTCACGTCCGGGCCCCTCCCCCACTCCGACGACGAACCCCCGGACGGCAAGCGCCTACCCACGGCCTGCCGACCACATCACCCGGAAGCCCAACGTCGAAGGGCCCCACTGCGAACAGTGGGGCCCTTCGACGTTAGTGCCCGGTGAGGCACTGGCGGAGGATACGAGATTCGAACTCGTGAGGGGTTGCCCCCAACACGCTTTCCAAGCGTGCGCCCTAGGCCTCTAGGCGAATCCTCCGCCGGGAACATTACATGACCGAGGGAGGTGCTCGCGAACTCGTTCCCACCCGCTGACGTCGGGTACTGTGGCGGCAGCCCCTCACGCGGCGCTATCTGACTGAACTCCCCCAGGGCCGGAAGGCAGCAAGGGTAGGTCGGCTCTGGCGGGTGCGTGGGGGGCGTTCGCGTGCCCGGGGAACCGCGCGGGACGTCCGTTGTCAGTGGGCGCCTATAACCTCGTGGGTGTGTCGTCTCTTGCGTTGTATCGCCGCTATCGCCCGGAGTCGTTCGCCGAGGTCATCGGGCAGGAGCATGTAACCGACCCGTTGCAGCAGGCGCTGCGCAACAACCGGGTCAATCACGCGTACCTGTTCAGCGGGCCGCGCGGCTGTGGCAAGACGACCAGTGCCCGCATCCTGGCGCGCTGCCTGAACTGCGAGCAGGGGCCCACCCCGACGCCCTGCGGCCAGTGCCAGTCCTGCCAGGACCTCGCGCGCAACGGCCCCGGTTCCATCGACGTCATCGAGATCGACGCCGCCTCCCACGGTGGTGTGGACGACGCCCGTGAGCTGCGCGAGAAGGCCTTCTTCGGGCCCGCGGGCAGCCGCTACAAGATCTACATCATCGACGAGGCCCACATGGTCACGTCGGCCGGTTTCAACGCGCTGCTCAAGGTCGTCGAAGAGCCGCCGGAGCACCTCAAGTTCATCTTCGCGACGACCGAGCCCGAGAAGGTCATCGGGACGATCAGGTCGCGCACCCACCACTACCCGTTCCGGCTGGTGCCGCCCGGCACGCTGCGGGAGTACCTCGGCGAGGTCTGCCAGAAGGAGGGCATCCCGGTCGAGGACGGCGTGCTGCCGCTCGTCGTGCGCGCGGGCGCCGGTTCCGTGCGTGACTCCATGTCCGTCATGGACCAGCTCCTCGCCGGTGCCCGCGAGGAGGGTGTGACGTATGCCATGGCGACCTCGCTCCTCGGCTACACGGACGGTTCGCTGCTCGACTCCGTCGTCGAGGCGTTCGCCACCGGTGACGGGGCCGCCGCCTTCGAGGTCGTCGACCACATCATCGAGGGCGGCAACGACCCCCGCCGCTTCGTCGCCGACCTGCTGGAGCGGCTGCGGGACCTGGTGATCCTCGCCGCCGTGCCCGACGCCGCCGACAAGGGCCTCATCGACGCCCCCGCCGACGTCATCGAGCGGATGCAGGCCCAGGCGGCCACGTTCGGCGCGGCCGAGCTGAGCCGTTCCGCCGACCTCGTCAACGAGGGGCTGACGGAGATGCGCGGCGCCAACTCCCCGCGCCTCCAGCTCGAACTGATCTGCGCGCGCGTCCTGCTCCCCGCCGCCTACGGTGACGACCGCGCCGTCATGGCCCGCCTCGACCGCCTGGAACGCGGCGTCAACGTCGCGGGCGGCGGCGCCCTGCCCCCCGTGGGGTACGTGCCGGGACCCGAGGCCCACCAGGCCCCCGCCGCCCAGCCCTATCAGGCCCCTGCGGCCCCTCACGCGCCCGTGGCCCCGCCCGCGCCGCCGCCCGGTGGCGGCCCCGCCGCCGCCCGCGCTGCGGTACGGGGAGGCCCGACGCCCCCCGACGCCGCCCCGGTCCCGTCGGCCGCCCCGGCCACGCCCCCGGCGCCCCAGGAACAGCCCCCCGCCGCTCCCGCCCCGGAACCGCAGCCCCAACCCCAGGCAGCGCCCCCCGCCGCCCCCGGCGCCTGGCCGACCGCCGCGTCCGCCGGTGGTGGCCGACGTCCCGGCGGCTGGCCCACCGCCGCCCCGGCGGGCAGCGGCGCGCCCCAGGCCCCGTCCGCGCCCCCGAGCGCCCCGGCGCCCGCCGCGGCTCCCAGCGCCCCCGTCGCCTCCGGGCACGCCCCCCCGGCCGGTGGCATCGACCCCCGCATGCTCTGGCCGAACATCCTTGAGGCCGTCAAGAACCGCCGCCGTTTCACCTGGATTCTGCTCAGCCAGAACGCGCATGTCGCCGGGTTCGACGGCACCACCCTCCAGATCGGCTTCGCCAACGCGGGCGCCCGCGACAACTTCGCCGGAGGCGTCAGCGAGGACGTCCTGAAGCAGGCGCTGGCCGAACAGTTCAGCGTGCAGTGGAAGATCGAGGCCGTCGTCGACCCCTCGGGCGGCGGCTCGGCCCCCGCGCCCGGCGGCTACGGCGGTGGCGGCGCCCCATCAGGCGGCTACGGCGGCGGTGGCGCCGGCGGCTACAACGCCGGTCCGTCCGGCCAAACGACGCCCCCGGCCGCCCCCGCCGCCCAGCGTCCGCCCGCCCCGCCCTCCGCGTCGGCGTCCTCCGCACCCGCGCCGTCCAGACCCGCCCCGCCGTCGTACGACCCCCAGCCGCAGCCCCCCCAGCGGACCGCCCCCGACCCGGTCTCCCCGGAGGACGACACCCCCGAGGACGACGACCCCGACCTCGTCGACTCCGCCCTCTCCGGCCACGACCTCATCGTCCGCGAACTGGGAGCCACGGTGATGGAGGAGTTCACGAAAGAGTGAGCGCCCGGGCGGCGATGCAGTAGCGGGCGTGCAGTACAGGAGCGGGCGGGCCGCATGGAAGCGGGCGTGCAGTACGGGAACGGGCGGGCAGGTCCGTGCCGCACGGTTCCCGCACGTCCGGCGCCCGCGTCACCGGCGTTCGCCTTACGGCCGTTGCGCCCGCTGGCTGCTCGATTCTCGCGAGTCGGGGGCTTGCTTTGTCGGCGTCTGCCTCAGTGGCGTTGGGGTTGGCTTTTGTGGGAATGCACCATGGTCTGGGGCGTCGGCCCTCGGGCTCCCGCACGAAAGGGTGGGGTGGGCGGCGGTTAGGCTGGCCCTGTGAAGGTCCTTGTCATCGGTAACGGCGCCCGCGAACACGCCCTGTGTCGGTCCCTGTCCCTCGACCCTGCCGTCACCGCGCTGCACTGCGCGCCCGGCAACGCCGGCATCGCCGAGGTCGCCGAGCTGCACCCGGTCGACGCGCTCGACGGTGTCGCGGTCGCCGCGCTCGCCACGGAGCTGGGCGCCGAGCTGGTCGTCGTCGGCCCGGAGGCGCCGTTGGTCGCCGGGGTCGCCGACGCCGTGCGCGCGGTGGGCATCCCGGTGTTCGGCCCCGCCGGGGACGCCGCGCAGATCGAGGGGTCCAAGGCGTTCGCCAAGGACGTCATGGCGGGCGCGGGCGTTCCCACCGCTCGTTCGTATGTCTGTACGACGCCGGACGAGGTCGAGGAGGCGCTCGACGCCTTCGGTGCCCCCTATGTCGTCAAGGACGACGGGCTCGCGGCCGGCAAGGGCGTCGTCGTCACCGGCGACATCGACGCGGCCCGGACGCACGCGAACTCCTGCGAGCGCGTCGTCATCGAGGAGTTCCTCGACGGCCCCGAGGTCTCCCTCTTCGCGATCACCGACGGCGTGACGGTCCTCCCGCTCCAGCCCGCCCAGGACTTCAAGCGCGCGCTCGACGGCGACGAGGGCCCCAACACCGGCGGCATGGGCGCCTACTCGCCGCTTCCGTGGGCCGACCTCAAGCTCGTCGACGAGGTGCTGGAAACGGTCCTGCAACCGACGGTCGACGAGATGCGGCGGCGCGGCACCCCGTTCTCCGGTCTGCTCTACGCGGGCCTCGCGATCACGGGGCGGGGCGTGCGGGTCATCGAGTTCAACGCGCGGTTCGGCGACCCGGAGACCCAGGTCGTGCTGGCCCGCCTGAAGACGCCGCTCGCCGGTGTCCTGCTCGCCGCCGCCAACGGCACCCTCGCCGACCTCCCGCCCCTGCGCTGGAGCGACGACGCCGCCGTCACCGTCGTCATCGCGTCGCACAACTACCCCGCCACCCCGCGCACCGGCGACCCGATCACCGGCCTCGACGCGGTCGCCGCCGAGGACGCCCCGCACGCGTACGTGCTGCATGCCGGGACCCGGCGGGACGGGGGCGACGTCGTCAGCGCCGGTGGCCGGGTGCTGTCCGTCACCGCGTCCGGCGCGGACCTCACCGAGGCCCGTGACCGTGCCTACCGGGCGCTCGGGCGCATCCGGCTCGACGGTTCCCAGCACCGTACGGACATCGCGGCCAAGGTGGCGGCCGAGGCCTGACAGCCCTGTCCGCCCCCCGGACGGTCCGCCCCCGGGCGGTCCGGGCGGTCCGGACCACTTCTGGAAGCTCGGCAATTCGGGTGAAACGCTCGTTGCCGCGTCAACCTCGCAGGCCCCGTATCCGCCCCAGGATGCGGGGCCTGATCCTTGCCCTGCGTCATCCACCTTTCCCCAAAGCCATTCCATCGAGTGACCGATGGCCCATCCGGCTGACGAGGGCCCGGGCCCCAACTAGGGTGCGGCGCAAGCGTTCCGGCACTTGGCCCACCGGCATTGCGATGTCAGTGGCGGGTGCCACAGTGGGGGGGAGTGAGCAACGCCAGGACCGTGAGGACTGTCAGGACAGCCAGGCTTTCAGGGAGGGGGTGAGGTCGGGTCGTGACCGGTAACGGGATCGGGATCGGTGCCGAGGCGGGTGCGCAGGGCGCACGGGCCAGGGCGCTCGCGGTGCTGCGGGTGCGCAGCCGCGCGCTGGCCGTGGCGGTGCTGCCGGCGGCGGTCGCCGTGGTGCTGCTGGCCGGAGGGTGGACGGGGCATCTGGTGGGGCCCTTCTGGCACACGGCACGCTGGGTCGTGACCCCGTTCGCCGTCCTCGTGCTGCTGGCCGCGGGCGCCGTCGGCCTGGTGGTGGCCAGGGCCCGCCCCGCCGTGAGCCCCACGGTCGAGATCGCCGAGGAGATCGCCCCCGACCTGTACCGAATGGTGCGCGACCTCGCCGACCGGCTCGACGTCCCGGCGCCGTCCGCGATAGCCCTCACGCCGGACTGTGACAGTTGGCTGGAGGACCGTACCCACCCGTCGCACGGGCCGACCTCGCTCCAGAAGCGGGACGGGACAGCCGGTGCCCCGGACGCGCACCGGCGGTCCGCGCTCGCGCCGGTCCTCGTCATCGGCTCGCCGTTCCTGTGGTGGATGCGGGTCGGGGAGTTGCGCGCGGTGCTCGCGCCGGTCGTCGCCGGTACGGGGCCGTCCGCGCATCCGGACATAGCCGCGGCCCGGCGTTTCGTGCGGGGCCTGGACGCGGCGGTCGCCGTCGCCTCGACGACCGGCCGCTGTCCGCTGACCCGGCTGGTCTGCGGCGGCCTGGGCTGGGTGGCCCGGCTGATGCTGCGGGCCTGCCGTGAGCACGCGGCGCAGATGGAACGCGGGGTGGCCACGGCGGCCGCCGAGCGTGCCCAGGCCGTGGACTACGGACTGCGGATCGTCGCGCAGGAGCAGGTCGGGCTGGCGTACGCGGGCTGGGACCGGCTGCTCACCCGGGTCGCGTTGCCGGCCTGGCGGATGGGGCGGTGGCCGTCCCGGCTGGCGGCGGGTGTCGTCGCCGCGCTCACCGAGCTGTCCCGGCGCGACCGGCTGGCCGAGGGGTTCGCCTCCCGGCTCGGCGAACGCCCCGCCTGCGATCTGCTGGACGAGCCCGGCGTGATCGACGAGGCCACCTCCCTCCTCGCCGCCCGCCTCTTCCACGGCGGCCCGGCGGAACAGGGGCCCGACTGGGCGCCGGTGGACTGGACGGCGTATCCGGAGGAGGTCGTCGACCGTACGTGGCGTACTGCGGCGGCCCGTCTCCACCGCGTCCTGGACGCCGTGGGCCCGCACGACCCCGCCGACCCGACGACCCCCCGCCCGGCCCAGGGCCCCACCCTGTCCCGAATCCTGGACCACCTGACCCTCCGGGCCACGAACGCGGACCTTGATTCCGACGCCGACCTTGGCTCCGATGCCGACCTCGGCTCCGGCTCCGACCTTGATTCCGACGCCGACCTTGATTCCGACCTTGATTCCAGCTCCGGGGCTCAGCAGGGGTCGACGGCATCGCCGCTGATATCGGGAGCGGTGCCTGCGGCTGGGGCTGACGCCGGGCGTGGTGGGGCGGCGGGGACGGAAGTCGGTCGGGCAACGGTGCCGGAGTCCGTGCCTGGTGGGGTGGTAACGCCGGTGACGGAGGCCGGTCGGGCAGTGAAGCCGGAGTTTGCCCCTGGCGGGGCGGCAACGCCGGTGGCCGGGGCGGGTCGGGAAGTGACGCCGGTGGCCGACGAGGGCCGGGAAGCGATGCCGGTGGCCGAGGCGAGTCGAGCAGCGACGCCGGTGGCCGACGAGGGTCGGGACAGTGCACCGGAGGTCGGGGGAGGCCGGGAGCCGATGCCGGTGGCGGAGGCTGGCCGGGCAGTGAGGCCGGAGTTCGCCCCTGGCGGGGCGGCAACGCCGGTGGCCGAGGCGGGTCGAGCGGCGACGCCGGTGGCCGACGAGGGCCGGGGAGCGATGCCGGTGGCCGAGGCCGGTCAGGCAACGACGCCGGTGGCCGAGCCCGGTCGAGCAGTCACGCCGGAATCCGACGAGGACCCGCACCGCACGCCCGAGTCCACCCCCGGCCGGGCAACGGCCGCCCCCGACGCCCCCAGCTTCCAGAAGTCCCCGGCGTCCACCTCCGGCCGGGAGCCCGCGCCGGAATCGGATGCCCGGGTCCCTCAGAAGTTGCCGGAGTCGGACGCCCCGATCCCTCAGAAGCTCCCGGAGTCCGCCCCTGACCGGGCAACGGCCACCCCTGACGCCGCCGACCTCCACCAGCTCCCGGCGTCCACCCCCAGCCCTGCGTCCGCCCCGGAATCCGGCGCCCCCGGCCCCCTCCAGGGCCCCCCGGAGCCCACCCCCGACTCCCGAGAGCCCTTCGCCACCGCCTCCGAGGGGCCCCTCAACCCGGACCCCGACCCCGACCCCCAAAGCCCTCTCGCCCCCGCGTTCCACGAACCCCCCGAACCCGACAGCGACGGCAACCTCTTCCCCGAAGAGGACCTCACCCCCCGCAACGAAATCGGCGCCGCCCTGGCCGCCCGCCTCGCCGCCGAGCTGGCCCGCGAGGAAGCCGCTGCGGCCAAGGAGGGTCGTTCCCCTGTTCCCGGCCAGGCCACGGCCGCTCCCGACGCCCCCCTCTGGGACGACGGGGGCCTCCCCCTCTTCCCGCTCCAACCACCGCGCACGGCACGGGAGTTGCTCGCCGATCACGTCACCGCGATGGTGTGCTGCGCGGCGATGGACACCGCCGGTGCCGTCCCCGGCCTCGACTGGCTCGACGGCCCGTCCCTCCTCCTCGACGACGGTGAACGGGCGACGGACCTGACGCCCCGTGTCCTCAGCCTCGTCGAGGACGGTGACCCGGGGCCGTTGCGGACATGGCTGGCGGCGTCCGGCATACGCCCGGAGAAGCCGGTACGGCTCGTCTGACCCCGGCGGCCTCAGCATCGTTGAGGACGGCGACTCGGCGCTGCTGCGGGTCCGGTGACCGGGTCAGCCCTTCCGCCGGGTTGGCCGCGTCCTCGGCCTCGTCGAGGACGGCGACTAGGCATCGCAGGCCCAGCTGACCGCGTCCGGCACGCGCCGGGCTGGCCGTGTCCTCAGCGTCGTTGAGGACGGCGACTCGGCGCCGCAGGCCCGGCTGGCCGCGTCCGGCGCCCGTCGGGCTGGACGCGTCCGCTCCCGCCCCCTTTCCGCCCAGCTGCCTACGACCGACTGCACCGCCCCTCGGGCCCGGCGACCGGGTCAGCCCCCCGGCCGGGCTGGCCGCGTCCTCAGCGTCGTTGAGGACGGCGACCCGGCGCGGCCGCAGGCCCAGCTGACCGCGTCCGGCGCCCGTCGGGCTGGACGCGTCCACTCCCGCCCCCTTTCCGCCCAGCTGCCTACGACCGACTGCACCGCCCCTCGGGCCCGGCGACCGGGTCAGCCCCCCGGCCGGGCTGGCCGCGTCC
>NZ_JBIVVA010000013.1:97556-222869 GCF_044757465.1 Streptomyces sp. NPDC091279
CTCAGCGTCGTTGAGGACGGCGACCCGGCGCCACAGGCCCAGCTGACCGCGTCCGGCGCCCGTCGGGCTGGCCCACCCGGTTCCACCGCCGCTACTCCCGATCGACCGCGTCACCCCAGGCCGAGCCGACCGCATCCACCCCCACCCAGCGAAGCCGCCCTCCCCGCCTCTCCCCGAGAAGCCGTCCTCCCCGCCTCCCCCGAGAAGCCGCCCCCCACCCGGACAACCCAGCACACCCCACCCCATCCCCTCCCCGCATCCGGAATATGACCTTCCACTTTCATTGAATTAGCAACGACCCGTGACCATCCGCGTGCGTTATGTGATGTGCTGGGATCGACCGCGGCACATGCCACCCGCACGGGGCGTACGCACCGGGCCAACGCGCTGCGCCGGCGCACCACTTCGGCGTACTCGGCAGGACACCGCGGACACCACACAACACGCAGCACACGCCACGCATGGCACACCACGCAGCACACAACGGGGGCATGAGGGAGGGGAGCCACCATGTCGTCAGATCACTCACCCGAGAACCCGCCCGAGCACGCGTCGGCGTACTCGCCTGAGCAGTTGTCCGAGCGGCCACCCGGACAGTCACCGGAGCGCCACCCCGAGCAGCCACCGCCACCGGCGCCGTCCCAGCCACCGGCGTTCTCGCAGCCATCGTCACCGGAGCTGTCCCAGCCCCAGGCACCTTCGCAGCCGTCGTCCCCGGCACCCTCGCAGCCGTCCCCGCCACCGGCACCCTCGCAGTCCACGGCACCTTCGCAGCCCCCGGCGTCCTCGCAGCCATCGTCACCGTCACCCACCCCTGCCCCCGCACCCGCCCCCGCACCCGCCCCCGCACCCACCCCCACCCCCTCGGCCCTGCTGGACCCCGCTGTGCTGCCGGCGCTCGGGGAGTCCATTCATCGGTGGGAGTCCGGGGCGCTGGCGCATGCTGTTGATGATCCGTTCGGGCAGGGGCCCGTGCCCTGGTTGCGGGGGAGCGAGACGTACTTCGACGACACCGGGCATGTCGTGCCCTGGTACGTCGACCCCGACGCGCGGCCGCCGGGGCCGACCGGGCGCCCGGTGCGTATCCCCGGGCCCCGGGCCGCGGACGACGTCGGCCGGCAGATCAAGGGGTTCATCTCCACCAGCGTGATCACCCCGGGCGAGGCCGTCGACTTCCATGTCACGGTGGACCCGCCGCAGGAGTTCGCCGTCGACATCTACCGCATCGGCCACTACGGCGGCGACGGCGCCGCGAAGATCACCACCAGCCCCCGCCTCTCCGGCATCGTCCAGCCCCCGCCGCTCGCCGCCGACCGCACCGTCTCCTGTCACCACTGGTGGCTGTCCTGGCGGTTACAGATCCCGTCGTACTGGAACGTCGGCGCCTACGTCGCCGTCCTCACCACCGCCGACGGGTACCGGTCCCACATCCCGTTCACGGTCCGCGACAACAACCCCGCCGACCTGCTGCTCCTCATGCCCGACGTGACCTGGCAGGCCTACAACCTCTACCCGGAGGACGGCCGCACCGGCGCCAGCCTCTACCACGCCTGGGACGAACGGGGCCGCCTCCTCGGCGAGTCCGACGCCGCCACCACCGTCTCCTTCGACCGCCCGTACGCCGGTGCGGGCCTGCCCCTGCACGTCGGCCACGCCTACGACTTCATCCGCTGGGCCGAGCGTTACGGCTACGACCTCGCCTACGCCGACGCCCGCGACCTGCACGCCGGTCACGTCGACCCCACCCGGTACCGGGGCCTGGTCTTCCCCGGCCACGACGAGTACTGGTCGGCCACCATGCGCCGCACCGCCGAGCAGGCCCGCGACCACGGCACGTCCCTCGTCTTCCTCTCCGCCAACACCCTCTACTGGCAAGTGGAGTTGGGGCCCTCCCCGTCCGGCACCCCGGACCGGCTGCTGACCTGCCGCAAGCGCAAGGGCCCCGGCAGGTCCGTGCTGTGGCGGGAGGTCGACCGGCCCGAGCAGCAGCTCATGGGCATCCAGTACGCGGGCCGCGTCCCCCAGCCCAGCCCGCTGATCGTCCGCAACGCCGACCACTGGCTGTGGGAGGCGACCGGCGCACACGAGGGCGACGCCCTCCCCGGCCTCGTCGCCGGCGAGGCCGACCGGTACTTCCCGCGCACCGCGCTCCCCGAGCACGAGGAGCGCATCCTGCTCGCGCACTCCCCGTACAACGACATCGCGGGCGTCCGCCGCCACCAGGAGACGTCCCTGTACCGGGCCCCGTCCGGCGCCCTCGTCTTCGCGTCCGGCACCTTCGCCTGGTCCCCGGCCCTGGACCGCCCGGGCCATGTCGACGCCCGCGTCCAGCGCGCCACCGCCAACCTCCTGGACCGCATCTGCAAACGCGACTGAAGCCGAGGACGGCCCCCCGGGGCACCCGGCCCCGCCCACCCGGGACACCCGCCCGGCCCCCTCCCGGCACCCCCTGCCGCCGCCGATCCCCCGCATACGGGAGAATCGAGCGAGTTGGACAAAACCATGGAGGTCAACGGTGTCCGGATTCGTCGAAAAGCCCGAGCCGCTCCAGGTTCCGGGCCTGGTGCATCTGCACACCGGCAAGGTGCGCGAGCTGTACCGCAACGAGGCCGGTGACCTCGTCATGGTCGCCAGCGACCGGCTGTCGGCCTACGACTGGGTGCTGCCCACCGAGATCCCCGACAAGGGCCGCGTCCTGACGCGCCTGTCGCTGTGGTGGTTCGACCAGTTCGCCGACCTCGTCCCGAACCACGTGCTGAGCACCGACCTGCCGCCCGGCGCCCCCGCCGACTGGGCGGGCCGCACCCTGATCTGCCGTTCCCTGCGCATGGTTCCGGTCGAGTGCGTGGCCCGCGGCTACCTCACCGGCTCCGGCCTGCTGGAGTACAACGACTCCCGCACGGTCTGCGGCCTCGCCCTCCCCGAGGGCCTGGTCGACGGCTCCGAGCTGCCCGCCCCGATCTTCACCCCGGCCACCAAGGCCGCCGTCGGCGAGCACGACGAGAACGTGTCCTACGAGGAGGTCGCCCGCCAGGTCGGCGCCGACACCGCCGCCGAGCTGCGCCAGGCGACCCTGGCCGTCTACGCGCGCGCCCGTGACATCGCCCGGGAGCGCGGGATCATCCTCGCGGACACCAAGTTCGAGTTCGGGTACGACGGTGAGACGCTCGTCGTCGCCGACGAGGTGCTCACCCCGGACTCGTCGCGTTTCTGGCCGGCGGCGCAGTGGGAGCCGGGGCGGGCGCAGCCGTCGTACGACAAGCAGTTCGTGCGGGACTGGCTGACCTCGCCGGCCTCCGGCTGGGACCGCAGGAGCGAGCAGCCGCCGCCCGCGCTGCCCCAGGACGTCGTCGACGCGACCCGCACCAAGTACATCGAGGCCTACGAACTCCTGACCGGCCTCAGCTGGGAGTAAGCGGGAGCCGGACGGAACGGGGAGAACGGGAGACCGGACCCGGGCGGGCGACCTCTCTCCCCCCGGGCCCGGCGCCACCAACTCCCTTTCGCGGCAAGGCCCGTCACGAAACCCGCCACCCGCTCGCCCCCCCGGCCCCCACCCGCACCCCGGACACGAGAAAGGCCCCCGGTCTCCCGGGGGCCTTCCCATCACGCACTCCGTGAAGCTCACTCGCTTCATCTGGAGCGGACGACCAGGTTCGAACTGGCGACCTCAACCTTGGCAAGGTTGCGCTCTACCAACTGAGCTACGTCCGCGTTGCGCCGTGGCGCGAGAGCAACTATACCCAACCTCGCTCGCGTGCGAGACGCACCGCCGTATGACGGTTCTCGGCACCGAGTTTGGAGGCGGCCGAGGAGAGGTAGTTCCGCACGGTCCCCTGGGACAGCGCGGCCCGCTCGGCGATCTCCGCGACGGGCGCTCCGTCGGCGGCCAGTTCCAGCACCTCCGCCTCCCGCGCGGTCAGCGGGGAGTCCCCGGCGGCGATCGCGTCGGCGGCCAACTCCGGGTCCACATAACGGTTCCCGGCATGCACCGTGCGGATCAGCTCGGCCAGCCGCTGGGCGCTCACCGTCTTCGGCACGAACCCGCGCACCCCGGCCGCGAGCGCCCGTTTGAGGTGCCCGGGGCGGCCGTGACTGGTGACGATCAGGACCCGGCATCCGGGGAGTTCGGCCCGCAGGGATGTGGCGACCTTCACACCGTCCGCGCCGGGCATCTGGAGATCGAGAACGGCGACGTCGGGTTCGTGGGCCAACGCCATGGCCAGCGCCTCCGGCCCGGACGCCGCCTCGGCGACGACGACGAGGTCGTCCTCCAGCGCGAGCAACGCGGCCAGCGCCCCCCGGATCAGATGCTCATCGTCAGCAAGCAGAACCCGCACCCTCACACCCCAACTCCTCGCACCACAACCGCCCCCCACCCCGCCCCTGCCCGTTGCCCGCTCATGCTCTCTCCCCCTGCACCGGCAGCCGCCCCGGTACCGGAACCGGTACCTCTGCCGCCACGCGGAACAGGTCGGGGGCGGCTGGGGCGGCGGTCAGGGTGCCGCCTACCTCGGCGAGGCGTTCGCGTAGGCCGGCGAGGCCCGAGCCCGCCTGGGCGCGGACGTCGCCGGGACCGTCGTTCCGGACGCCGGTGCTGTCGTTGCCGTTGTCCGCGCCGTCGTTCTCCACGGTCAGGAGCACCCGGCCCGAGGTGGTGGTGAGCCGGACGCGGCAGCGGGTGGCGTTGCCGTGGCGGAGGACGTTCGTGGTGGTCTCGCGGACCACCCAGCCGAGGGCCGACTGCACCTCGGCGGGCAGTCCGGCGGCCTCGCCGCGTATCTCGCAGTCGATGCCGGCCGCCGCCAACACCCCGCGCGCACCGGCGAGTTCGACGCCGAGGTCGGCCTCGCGGTAGCCGCGGACGACGTCCCGCACCTCCCGTTGGGTCTCCCGCGCGATGCGCTGCACCTCGATCATCTGGTCCACGGCCTCGGGGCGCCCGCGCCGGGCGAGCTGGACGGCGAGTTCGCTCTTGAGGGCGACGACGGCGAGGTTGCGGCCCATCACGTCGTGCAGGTCGCGCCCGAACCGCAACCGTTCCTCGGCGACGGCGAGCCGCGTCCGGGTCTCGCGGGCCTCGTCGAGCGCGTAGACGGCGTCGAGCAGCCAGACCGAGAAGACGGAGACGAAGGCGACGAACCCGGCGGAGCACAGCACCACGCCCGTGGAGATCAGCGTGGACAGCAGGGGCATCCCGATGAGCAGCGAGCCGATGCCGGTCGCGACGGCGAGCCCCGCGGCCATGGCGCTCACCCGGCGCCCCCCGCGCATGCCGAGCGCGACGACTCCGGTCCCGACGACCAGCACGATCCCGAAGACCGCCCCGGTCAGACCGGTGAGGTCGGCGCCCGGCGCGAGGCGGGGGACGAGGAGCGCGCCGAGCGCGATCGCGCCGGTCACGACCGCCTGCGTCCACAGCAGCCGCACCGGCTGCGGACGCGCGCCCCGGGTCCAGTCCAGCGCCCGCGACACCGTCACCATGGACAGCGCCGCGTGGGCCGTCGTCAGGGCCAACAGCAGCCATCCGAGGGCGGGTCGGGAGGAAACGGCGGTGGCCGCGCCGATCGCCGGGACCTCGCCGATCACCATCAGGTGGAACGACCATCGCGTGTACGTCTCGACCTTCGCCGGCGTGCTCTTGCCCCGCCACCAGCCGCCCGCCCGGACCATCTCACTCCCTCGCGGCACCCGTCATCACCGTCCGCACGTCACCGGGGTACCTCAGCGCCGGGGCTCCCAGCGGAACCACCGCTGTACAGCAAACACGGCCACCACGATCCAGGCCAGCGCCAGCCCGAGCGTGCCCACCGCCTCCGGCCCGGCCAGCCGTCCGCTCCAGCCGCCCTGCACCAGCCGCACGGCGGGGGAGAACGGCAGGAACCGGCAGACGTCCGCGACCCGGTCGGGCAACGTCTGCAACGGGACCGCCATCCCGGAGCCGAGCATGGAAACGAACAGCAGCGGCAACGCCGTGACCTGCGCACTCTCCACGGTCCTGGTGACCGTGGCGGTGACGGCGGCCAGCGCCGCGCTCAGCACCAGGCCGAGCAGGACGCCCAGCGCGGCGAGCGCCGGGCTCTTCGGCGCCCCGGTGTCGAGGAGCACCCCGCAGCCGACGGCGAGGATCACACACTGGGCGAGTCCGACGCACAGGGACGGCAGGGCGGTGCCGAGCAGGATCTCGGTGTCGCCGAGTTCGCCGGTACGCAGCCGTTTGAGGACGAGTTCCTCGCGGCGGGCGACATAGGCGCTGACCAGCGAGGTGTAGACGGCGAAGAGGAACGCGAAGCCGATCGCGGCGGTCAGCAGCACGGTGCCGATGGTCAGGCCCTGGCTTGTGAGGTCGAGGTCCGCCATCGCCGGTCGCGCGGTGAACGGCAGCGCCAGCGGAATCAGCAGCGCGGTGAAGACGGCGGTGCGGTTGCGGGTGAGCAGGGTCAGTTCGGCGCGGGCCAGCGCGCGCAGCCGACGTCCGCCGGTGACGGGTGCGGCGGTCTTCGCCGGGGCGTGCAGAACGTCGCTCACGCGGCCACCTCCGAGGTGCGGGCGATCCCGAGGAACGCCTCCTCCAGCGACGCCGAGCGCACATCGAGCCCGTGCAGCTCGACCCGGGCCCCCTCGGCCCACCGCAGCAGCCCGGTGGCCGCCCGCTGCAACTCCCTGGTGCGCAGCCTGACGACCCGGCCCTCGACGTCGTGGTCGGTGACCCCGAGCGGGCCGAGCGGCGGCAGGTCGCCGAGGTGGAAGCCGTCGGGCAGCCGGAAGGAGATACGGGCCGGCTGGGAGGCGGTCACCTCGGCCGGCGTCCCGGTGAGCGCGATCCGTCCCTCACGCATGATGGCGAGGTGGTCGGCGAGGTTCTCGGCCTCCTCCAGGTAGTGCGTGGTCAGCAGCACCGTGGTGCCGTTGTCCCGCAGCGCCCGCACCAACTCCCAGGTGGCCCGGCGCCCTTCGGCGTCGAGTCCGGTCGTCGGCTCGTCGAGGAAGAGCACCTCGGGGTCGCCGAGCAGGGCGAGCGCGAGGTCGAGCCGGCGCCGTTCGCCGCCGGAGAGCTGCTTGACGCGGACGTCGCCCCGGCCGCCGAGCCCGACCCGGGCCAGCACCTCCGCCTCGGGCCGCGCCCCGCTCACGCACCCCGCCCACATGCGGGCGGTCTCGGTGACGGTCAGCTCGGACGGGAAGCCGCCCTCCTGGAGCATGACGCCGGTGCGGGGGCGGACGGCGGCGCGCTCGGTGTACGGGTCGTGCCCGAGGACGCGGACCCGGCCCGCACTGGTCGGCGCGAGCCCTTCGAGCACCTCGACGGTGGACGTCTTGCCCGCCCCGTTGGTGCCGAGCAGCGCGAAGACCTCCCCGCGCCGCACCCGGAAGTCGATTCCGCGTACGGCCTCGAACCCGCCCCCGTAGACGCGGCGGAGGCCGGTGACCTCAATCACGTGTTCGTGTTCGTGGATGTTCATGTCTTCAGCGTTCCGCCACCGGAAGCCGTCCGGCAGTGCGCGGTGTCATCACCCGGCATGACAAATGTCAGAACCCCGGGCTTTCCCCGGCACTCGGGCACAACAAGGAAGGCGAACAACGCGAAGACCCCGGTCCA
Source organism: Streptomyces sp. NPDC091279 (assembly GCF_044757465.1). Lineage (NCBI taxonomy): Bacteria > Bacillati > Actinomycetota > Actinomycetes > Kitasatosporales > Streptomycetaceae > Streptomyces > Streptomyces sp. NPDC091279. The sequence goes on from NZ_JBIVVA010000013.1 coordinate 105,157, forward strand.
ATGGACCGGGGTCTTCGTCAAGAGCGGACGACCAGGTTCGAACTGGCGACCTCAACCTTGGCAAGGTTGCGCTCTACCAACTGAGCTACGTCCGCATTGCCTCCGACCGGCTCCCACCGATCGGCGCGAGCACCAGCCTACCCGACCGAGAAGACTGGTCAGGACCGGCGGTGCAGAGCGGGTGACAGGAATTGCACACTGCGCCTTCCCCCTGGAAGGGGGATGTTCTACTACTGAACTACACCCGCGTGTACTCCTCGGTTCGGGCCTTTCGGCCTTGCCCCTCGGCGTGCTCCAGACTCTAGCCGACCCTGTGGGGTGCAACGCAAGTCGGTTCCTCCGAGGGGCCGGTGACCGGTTGTCGTACGCGGCTGCCGGGCGCGCTCACTGGGCCGCGCTGAACGCCTCGTACACCTTCTTCGGGATACGGCCCCGGGCGGGAACGTCCATTTTGTTGGCCTGCGCCCAGGCGCGGACGGCGGCGGGGTCGGGGGCGACCTCCGTCTGCCGGTAGGCCTTGCCGGAGCGCGACCGCTTGCGGCCGGCCTCCACGTAGGGCGCCAGGGCCTTACGCAGTTTCTTGGCATTGGTTTGATTCAGGTCGATCTCGTACGACTTGCCGTCGAGTCCGAAGGCGATCGTTTCCGCCGCTTCAGATCCGTCGATGTCGTCAGAGAGCGTGACCACGACCTTCTGCGCCACGAATATCGGTCCCTCCGTACGGCACGTTGCCAATTCATTTGTACAGTGCCTTATTGCATTGCGAAGCTCGACTAAATCCTCCCGCGTGTCCCCAGCGCAATAGGTACCGGGTGTCGATCTCGGATCTTTCCCGGAACTTTTCGACCACGGACACACGGCCCACCACTGGTGACGGCCCTCTCGTAGGTTCCTCCAACGCTACCCGCGTAGAAATTTTGTACGGGTAGTCTGAACCCACCTGTAGGAACCAGCTCAGCCCCACAACACCGGGAGTGCCAGTGGCACGCGTCGTAGTCGACGTCATGCTCAAGCCGGAGATCCTCGACCCCCAGGGCCAGGCGGTGCAGCGCGCACTGCCGCGGCTGGGTTTCGAAGGCATCTCCGATGTACGTCAGGGAAAGCGATTCGAACTGGAAGTTGACGGGCCGGTCGACGAGGCCGCGCTCGCCCGCATCCATGATCTTGCGGAATCCTTCCTCGCCAACACCGTGATCGAGGACTTCACGGTCAAGGTGGAAGAGGCGGCGGAAGTCGCGGAGGCCGCGAAGTGACCGCTCGTATTGGCGTCGTCACTTTCCCCGGAAGTCTCGACGACCGGGACACCCAGCGCGCGATCCGGCTGGCCGGCGCCGAACCCGTCGCCCTCTGGCACAAGGACAAGAGCCTCCACCAGGTCGACGCCGTGGTCCTGCCCGGCGGTTTCTCCTACGGCGACTATCTGCGCGCCGGTGCCATCTCGCGTTTCTCGCCGGTGATGGAGACCGTCATCGCCGAGGCGAAGGCCGGACTCCCGGTGCTCGGTATCTGCAACGGCTTCCAGATCCTCACCGAGGCCCATCTGCTGCCCGGCGCGATGCTCGGCAACAACCACCTGCACTTCATCTGCCGTGACCAGAAGCTGCGGGTGGAGAACGCGGACACCGCCTGGACCGCCGACTACACGGCGGGCCAGGAGATCCACATCCCGCTGAAGAACATGGACGGCCGCTACGTCGCCGACGAGCACACGCTCGACGAGCTGGAGGCGGAGGGCCGCGTCGTCTTCCGCTACCTGGCCCGCGGCGGAGCCGCTGGTGAGCTCGGAAACCCGAACGGCTCGCTCCGCGACATCGCGGGCATCACGAACGCCGCCGGAAACGTCGTAGGCCTCATGCCGCACCCGGAGCACGCGGTCGAGCCGCTCGTCGGGTCCGGCCGCACCGACGGCCTCCCCTTCTTCACGTCGATCCTCAAGAAGCTGGTCAACGCATGAGCCGGACGCCTCTGGACACGGTCGAGCACGCCGCGAAGACCCCCGACGTCGAGCTGCCCTGGGCCGAACTCGGCCTGAAGAAGGACGAGTACGAGCGCGTCGTCGAGATCCTCGGCCGCCGCCCGACCGGCGCCGAGCTGGCCATGTACTCCGTCATGTGGTCCGAGCACTGCTCCTACAAGTCGTCGAAGGTGCACCTGCGCCAGTTCGGCGAGAAGGCGCCCCAGTCGGACGCCCTGCTCGTCGGCATCGGTGAGAACGCGGGCGTCGTCGACGTCGGCCAGGGCTACGCGGTCACCTTCAAGGTCGAGTCGCACAACCACCCCTCCTACGTGGAGCCCTACCAGGGCGCGGCCACCGGAGTCGGCGGCATCGTGCGCGACATCATCGCGATGGGCGCCCGCCCGGTCGCCGTCGTGGACCCCCTGCGCTTCGGCGCCGCCGACCACCCCGACACCCGGCGCGTGCTGCCCGGCGTCGTCGCGGGCATCGGCGGCTACGGCAACTGCCTGGGCCTGCCCAACATCGGCGGCGAGGTCGTCTTCGACGCCTGCTACCAGGGCAACCCGCTGGTCAACGCCGGTGCCATCGGCGTCATGCGGCACGAGGACATCCACCTCGCGAAGGCGTCAGGCGCCGGCAACAAGGTCATCCTCTACGGGGCCCGCACCGGCGGCGACGGCATCGGCGGCGCGTCGATCCTCGCCTCGGAGACCTTCGACGACGCCAAGCCGTCGAAGCGCCCGGCCGTGCAGGTCGGCGACCCCTTCCAGGAGAAGCTCCTCATCGAATGCACCCTGGAGGCCTTCGCCGAGAAGCTGGTCGTCGGCATCCAGGACCTCGGCGCGGCCGGACTCTCCTGCGCCACCAGCGAGTTGGCGTCCAACGGCTCCGGCGGCATGACCGTCACCCTGGACGACGTCCCGCTGCGCGACTCCACGCTCTCGCCCGAGGAGATCCTCATGAGCGAGTCGCAGGAGCGCATGTGCGCGGTCGTCGAGCCGTCGAAGGTCGACCGGTTCCTGGAGATCTGCGACAAGTGGGACGTCATCGCCACCGTCATCGGTGAGGTCACCGACGGCGACCGCCTGGAGATCTTCTGGCACGGCGGCAAGATCGTCGACGTCGACCCGCGCACGGTCGCCCACGACGGCCCCGTCTACGAGCGCCCCTACGCCCGCCCCGACTGGCAGGACACCCTCCAGGCCGACAGCGCCGCGAAGCTCGCCCGCCCGGCGAACGCGGACGAACTCCGGGCCCAGGTAGTGCAGTTGGTGTCCTCCCCGAACCAGGCGTCGAAGTCCTGGATCACCTCCCAGTACGACCACTTCGTGCAGGGCAACACGGTTCTCGCCCAGCCCGAGGACTCCGGGATGATCCGGATCGACGAGGAGAGCGGCCTCGGCGTCGCCATCGCCACCGACGGCAACGGCCGCTTCGCCAAGCTGGACCCGTACACGGGCGCCCAGTTGGCGCTGGCGGAGGCCTACCGCAACGTCGCGACGACCGGTGCGAAGCCCCTCGCCGTCTCCGACTGCCTGAACTTCGGCTCGCCCGAGGACCCGGCGGTGATGTGGCAGTTCGCGGAGGCGGTGCGCGGACTGGCCGACGGCTGCCTCCAGTTGGGCACCCCGGTCACCGGCGGCAACGTCTCCCTCTACAACCAGACCGGCGAGGCGGCCATCCACCCGACCCCGGTGGTCGCGGTCCTCGGCGTCATCGACGACGTGGCCCGGCGCACCCCGGTCGCCTTCCAGGAGGACGGCCAGCTGCTGTACCTCCTCGGCGACACCCGCGAGGAGTTCGACGGCTCGGCCTGGTCCCAGGTCGTCCACGACCACCTCGGCGGCCTGCCCCCCAAGGTCGACCTGGAGCGCGAACGCCTGCTGGCCGAGATCCTGATCTCCGCCTCCCGCGACGGCATGATCGACTCGGCGCACGACCTGTCCGACGGCGGTCTGATCCAGGCGGTCGTGGAGTCGGCGCTGCTCGGCGGCAAGGGCGCCCGCCTGATCGTCCCGGACGGGCTCGACGCGTTCACCCTCCTCTTCTCCGAGTCGGCGGGCCGCGCGCTCGTCGCCGTCCCGCGCTCCGAAGAGGTCCGCTTCAACGACATGTGCGGCGCCCGGGGTCTGCCGGTCACCCGCATCGGTGTCGTCGACGGCGAAACGGTGGAACTCCAGGGCGAGTTCACCCTCCCCCTGGCCGAACTCCGCGAGGCGCACGAGGCCACCATCCCGGCCCTCCTCGCCTGACCCACCCCAGCCGGACCCCGAAGGCCCCGACCGCCACCTACTGGCGGCCGGGGCCTTCACCTTTCCGGTGCCGCCGGGCCGCAGGGCCGCCGCCCCAGCCCCCTTCCGCATAAGCTCCCCCCATGCCCCCGGCCAGAAAACGCCCCCGCGTCTACGACCCAGCCAAGACCCGTGCCGCCGTTCTCGCCCAGTTCGGGCAGGTACGGGAGGCCGTACGCACGCTCACCGAGGCGCAGTTGGCCGGGGAGACGCGGCTCGGGGCGTGGAACGTGCGGGAGTTGGCCGCGCATCTGACGATGGCCGTGGACACCGTCGCCCGGAATCTCGCGCGGCCCGAGCCGCCGAAGGCCGAACTGGCGCTGCTGGACTGGCCGTTCGCCACCGCAGGGCGGGCCGGTGACATCGCCGACGCCACCCGGCGGCTGGCCGCCGACCACCCCGACCTCGACGCCCTCTACGCCGCCGCCGGGCAGCGGCTGACGGACGCGCTCGCCGCCGCCCCCGACACCCGGCTCCTCGACACCCGCACCGGCGCCATGTCCCTCGGCGACTATCTGGTCACCCGGACCGTCGAACTCGTCGTCCACACCGACGACCTGAACGCCGCCGTGCCCGGCCTCGACGTGCCGCTGGACCGGCAGGCGCTGGCCGCCTGCACCCGGCTGCTCGCCGACGCCCTCGCCGCGAAGGCGCCCGGCGGCTCGACCGAGGTGCGCGTCCCGCCGTTCGCCGTCGTCCAATGTGTCGCGGGCCCCCGGCACACCCGAGGCACCCCGCCCAACGTCGTCGAGACCGACCCGCTGACCTGGCTGCGGCTCGCCACCGGCCGGCTCGGCTGGCGGGACGCGCTCGCGAACGCAAAGGTCAGCGCGAGCGGTGAGCGGGCCGACCTCGACGCGCTGCTGCCGCTGATGGGCTGAACCGGCGCTCGGCGGAACCCGTTCACCGGTGTCTCCGTCCCATCCCCATGGACAAGCAACGACTGACCCTGACCGTGCTCAGCGTGCTCCCCCTGCTCGTGTCGTGCGGCAGCGAGCGGGCGAACAGTTCCGCGGCCGCGGCCGGACCGGCGGTGAAGGGCGTCCACTGGAGCGTCGACAGCGTCACCGCCGACGGCCGCACCAGCGAGGCCCCCGGCGGCGCCTGGCTGCGCATCGACGACAACGGCGAGACCAGCGGCGCCCTCGGCTGCAACGACTTCGGCGCCACCGCCTCCGTCACCGGCGACCAGGTCTCCTTCGGACGCCTGGAGTCGACCGCCCTGGCCTGCGACAACGCCCCGCAGGACGTCGAGAAGCGGCTCGCCGGGACGCTCGGCGCAGGGCCCCTCACCGCCCGCGTCGACGGCGACCGCCTCACCCTCACCACCGAGAACGGCGACCACGTCCGCCTCACCGAGGAACCCGACGCCCCCTTCTACGGCACCGAGTGGACGATCACCGCGCTGCGCCACGACGGCGTCACCACCGACCTGCCGAAGAAGACCGCCGCCCACCTGACCTTCGACAAGAAGTCCGGGAACGTCACCGGAAGCCTCGGCTGCAACCACCTGCGCGCGAAAGCCACAGTCCGCGACGGACATATCACCCTGGGCAGCCCGCTCGTCACCAAAATGATGTGCGACACCTCACTCATGAACACCGAGAAAGCCCTGCTGAGCCTCTTCGACGGGCCGGTCGGCTACAAACTCGATCACCGCAACCTCGCGCTGACCAGCAAGAACGGGGAAAGCGCGGACGCCGTCGCGAAATCGGTGATCGATTAAGCGCGGGTGTCCCCAATTCGGACCAGTGGTCGATCTCGCCTACACTCGGTGCCGTGCCACGTGGTGACGGTCGACTCAGTCATGATCTGCTCCCCGGCGAGAAAGGACCCCAGGACGCGTGTGGCGTCTTCGGGGTCTGGGCTCCCGGTGAAGAGGTCGCCAAGCTCACTTACTTCGGGCTCTACGCCCTCCAGCATCGAGGCCAGGAATCCGCGGGAATCGCGGTCAGCAACGGCTCCCAGATCCTCGTCTTCAAGGACATGGGCCTGGTCTCCCAGGTCTTCGACGAGACCTCTCTCGGTTCGCTCCAGGGTCATATCGCGGTCGGACACGCCCGCTACTCGACCACCGGCGCCTCCGTCTGGGAGAACGCCCAGCCGACGTTCCGCGCCACCGCGCACGGTTCCATCGCGCTCGGCCACAACGGCAACCTCGTCAACACGGCGCAGCTCGCCGAGATGGTCGCCGACCTGCCCAAGCAGGAGGGCCGCACCCCGCGCGTCGCGGCGACCAACGACACCGACCTGCTGACGGCGCTGCTCGCCGCGCAGGCCGACGACGAGGGCACCCCCCTGACCATCGAGGAGGCCGCCCACCGGGTGCTTCCCCAGGTCCAGGGCGCCTTCAGCCTCGTCTTCATGGACGAGACCACCCTCTACGCCGCCCGCGACCCGCAGGGCATCCGCCCGCTGGTCCTGGGCCGGCTGGAGCGCGGCTGGGTCGTCGCCTCGGAGTCCGCCGCCCTCGACATCTGTGGCGCCGCCTACGTCCGCGAGATCGAGCCCGGCGAGTTCATCGCCATCGACGAGAACGGCCTGCGCACCTCGCGATTCGCGGACGCGAAGCCCAAGGGCTGTGTCTTCGAGTACGTGTACCTGGCCCGCCCCGACACCGACATCGCCGGCCGCAACGTCTATCTGTCCCGCGTCGAGATGGGCCGCCGCCTCGCCAAGGAGGCCCCGGTCGAGGCCGACCTGGTGATAGCGACGCCGGAGTCCGGGACCCCGGCCGCCGTCGGCTACGCGGAGGCCTCCGGCATCCCGTTCGGCAACGGCCTCGTGAAGAACGCCTACGTCGGCCGGACCTTCATCCAGCCCTCGCAGACCATCCGACAGCTGGGCATCCGCCTGAAGCTGAACCCGCTCAAGGAAGTCATCAAGGGCAAGCGCCTGGTCGTCGTCGACGACTCGATCGTGCGCGGCAACACCCAGCGCGCCCTGGTCCGGATGCTCCGTGAGGCGGGCGCCGCCGAGGTCCACATCCGGATCTCCTCGCCGCCGGTCAAGTGGCCCTGCTTCTTCGGCATCGACTTCGCGACCCGCGCCGAACTGATCGCCAACGGCATGACGATCGAGGAGATCGGCACCTCGCTCGGCGCCGACTCGCTGTCCTACATCTCCATCGACGGCATGATCGAGGCGACCACGATCGCCAAGCCGAACCTCTGCCGCGCCTGCTTCGACGGCGAGTACCCGATGGACCTCCCGGACCCCGAGCTGCTCGGCAAGCAGCTCCTGGAGACCGAGTTGGCGGCCGGACCGGCCGGCACGGCAGCGGCCGACGCGATCCGTCGCCCGTAAGCCCCGTAGTCCGAAACGAAAGTTCTTGAACCCCATGTCTGCTGAGTTTGATCAGCGCGCTCCGCTTCCGGGCGCCGGTGCCAGCTACGCGAGCGCGGGCGTCGACATCGAGGCGGGCGACCGCGCCGTCGAGCTGATGAAGGAGTGGGTGAAGAAGACGCAGCGCCCCGAGTCCCTCGGCGGCCTCGGCGGCTTCGCCGGTCTCTTCGACGCCTCCGCGCTCAAGCGCTACGAGCGCCCCCTGCTGGCCTCCGCCACGGACGGCGTCGGCACCAAGGTCGACATCGCCCGCCGCCTCGGCGTGTACGACACCATCGGCCACGACCTGGTCGCCATGGTCATCGACGACATCGTGGTGTGCGGCGCCGAGCCGCTCTTCATGACCGACTACATCTGCGTCGGCAAGGTCCACCCCGAGCGGGTCGCCGCCATCGTCAAGGGCATCGCCGAGGGCTGTGTGCTGGCCGGCTGCGCCCTGGTCGGCGGCGAGACCGCCGAACACCCCGGTCTGCTGGGCCCCGACGACTTCGACGTCGCCGGCGCCGGTACGGGCGTCGTGGAGGCCGACCGGCTGCTCGGCTCCGAGCGCATCCGCGAGGGTGACGCGGTGATCGCGATGGCCGCGTCCGGGCTTCACTCGAACGGGTACTCGCTGGTCCGGCACGTCCTGCTGGAGCGGGCCGGACTCGCGCTGGACGCGCGGATCGAGGAGTTCGGCCGCACCCTCGGCGAGGAGCTGCTCGAACCCACCAAGATCTACTCGCTGGACTGCCTGGCCCTCACCCGCACCACCGATGTGCACGCCTTCTCGCACATCACCGGCGGCGGCCTCGCCGCCAACCTCGCCCGGGTCGTCCCCGACGACCTGCACGCCGTCGTGGACCGCGCCACCTGGACCCCGGCCCCCGTCTTCGACCTCGTCGGCCGCACCGGCCAGGTCGAACGCCTGGAGCTGGAGAAGACCCTGAACATGGGCGTCGGCATGATGGCGATCGTCCCCGCGGACTCGGTGGACGTGGCCCTCGCGACCCTCGCCGACCGGGACGTCGACGCCTGGGTCGCCGGTGAGATCACCGCGCGTGGCGAGAAGTCGACCGGCGCGGAGCTGGTCGGGGACTACGCCTGACAGACAGCACGAAACCCGGTCCGGCGCGAACGCCCCGGACCGGGTGAGGTGCAGTCGTCAAAAGCTGTGTCGCCGACCGACTGCGAAGATCGGGGCGTCAAGCACCGCGACGATGTTGCGACGCGGGACCCGACTGATCGTCGTCGTCCTCATCGTCGTCGTTGTACAGATTCGCGTACTCGGCGTACGGATCGTCTTCGTCTTCGTCGTCCTCGAACGGCTCGCCGTTCGGCGGTTGGCTTGAAGTCGAAGCGCCCAGCTCGTTGGCCAGACGCGACAGGTCAGTCCCGCCGCTGTTGTACTTCAGCTGGCGGGCGACCTTCGTCTGCTTGGCCTTGGCCCGGCCGCGCCCCATGGCTCGACCCCCTCGGTGACGGGGCTCGACGGCCCCAGAGTCTTGACACGCGTTCATGATCTGGAACGGGCTCTGGGAAGAGACCGGTCCGTAGGGCATCCACGGTACCTGAGCCCACGCCCATACGGTACGTCGCCCGCACCCCGGGCCGTCGTCCAGGACCCGCGGGGCGCGCCGTCCCCGCTGGTCAACCGCGATTTTAACCACTTATCGGCGGGCGACCCGCCGACGAACGTGAGAGTTCTCTCGAACTGTCCGCCCGCGGGTACCGCCCCGCACCCCGTTCAGCGCGCCGCGCGGGCCTCGGCCATCCGCTGTTCGGCGATCCGGTCGGCCGCCGCGGCCGGCGGGATTCCGTCGCCCTTCGCACGTGCGAAGATGCCGAGCGTGGTGTCGAAGATCCTCGCCGCCTTCTCCTGGCACCGGCCGAAATCGAACCCGTGCAGTTCGTCCGCGACCTGGATGACCCCGCCCGCGTTCACCACGTAGTCCGGCGCGTAGAGGATGCCCCGGTCGGCGAGGTCCTTCTCGACGCCGGGGTGGGCGAGCTGGTTGTTGGCGGCGCCGCACACCACCCGCGCGGTCAGCACCGGCACGGAGGCGTCGTCGAGCGCCCCGCCCAGCGCGCACGGCGCGTACACGTCCAGTCCGTCGACGCGGATCAGCGCCTCGGTGTCCGCGACCGCCCGCACGCCCACCGGATGCCGCCGCAGCAGGCGTTCGACGGCGTCCTCGCGCACGTCGGTGACGACGACCTCGGCGCCCTCCGCCACCAGGTGCGCGACGAGGTGGTGGCCGACCTTGCCGACACCGGCGATCCCGACCCGGCGGCCGCGCAACGAGGGGTCGCCCCAGAGGTGCTGGGCGCTGGCCCGCATGCCCTGGTAGACGCCGAACGCGGTGAGCACGGAGGAGTCACCGGCGCCGCCGTTCTCCGGCGACCGCCCGGTCGTCCAGCGGCAGGTGCGGGCGACGACGTCCATGTCCGCGACGTAGGTGCCGACGTCGCACGCGGTCACGTAGCGGCCGCCCAGCGAGGCCACGAACCGGCCGTAGGCGAGCAGCAGTTCCTCGGTCTTGATCTGGTCCGGGTCCCCGATGATGACGGCCTTGCCGCCACCGTGGTCGAGACCGGCCAGGGCGTTCTTGTAGGACATCCCGCGCGCGAGGTTCAGCGCGTCGGCGACGGCGTCCGCCTCGCTCGGATAGGGGTAGAAACGCGTACCGCCGAGCGCGGGGCCCAGGGCGGTGGAGTGGAGGGCGATCACGGCCTTCAGGCCGGTGGCGCGGTCCTGGCAGAGCACGACCTGCTCGTGGCCGCCCTGCTCCGAGTGGAACAGGGTGTGCAGTACGTCAGCAGGTGCGCCGATTACGTCGGTCACGGTAGTGACTCCTGGTAAGTCGCGGCGGGTGGAACTGGTCCCCGTACAGGTGGCGGGGGCTCCGAGGCCGAGATTAGAGCCTCGCGGGCCGCGCCACCTGGCAGTGCCCAGGATCACCCTCCACCGGAGTACGGGCGTGCGACGATTTGCCTAGTTTTCCCGCGCGTTCGTCGGCGGGTCCGGCCGTTTTCCCCGGTGCTGGGCGGGGGAGGGAGCAGGCGTGCCCAAGGTGTCCTCGGTGATCGTCCCGTACGCGACCTATCTGCGGGTGTACGAGCCGCTGGCGGCCTTCCCCGAGCCGGAGCGCGGCCACTGGGCGCGCTACGCCCGCCGCCCCGACCGCCCCTCCTACCAGGACGAACTGCGCCGTTCGCTGGCCGACCTGCTGCCCACCCCGCCGGTCCCGGTGCCGGTGCACGAGAGCCCCGACGCCTTTGTCCTGGAGGCCGACGGCGTGGTCTGCGTCTGCCCGTGGCGGACCCGGCTGCGCGGCTGGCAGGCGCTCGCGGAGCTGCCAGGCGAACTGGCGCCGCCGCTCCTGGACGCGGCCCTGCCACCGGTCGTCCGGGAGCAGGCCGCCAAGGACTACGACCGCTGGCTCACCCGCAACCCCGACGCCCGCCCCTGGATTCGGACAGCGACCTGGCAGGTGCCGTTGCACTGGTTCGTCCTGGTCGCCGACCGGGAACGCCGCTACGACGAGGGCGGGAACGGCGGTGCGGGCGCCGCCGGCGGAATTCCGCCGATGTTGCGCTACCGCACGCCGATGGTGGAGGCCCGGCGCCGGGTGGCTCGCGCCCTGCGCACGCTCAAGGAGACCCTCGACGAGGGACCGATGATCGACGGGCTGATGGACGTCGGGCGCTGGCTGGAGGAATTCCATCCGCGTTCGCTGGTGGAACTGGACTACGGCGGCCTGGTGCACATCCTGTCGGCGGGCGAGCTGGAGGATGATCATTCGGCGGCCGATGTGGCGGTCGGCATCGAGGCGCTGCGACAGGGCGACGGGGCGGCGGCGGGGGTGGCGTACGCCCGGCTCGTGGAGCGCTGGCGGGCCGTGCGGGACCGGCGGTCGGCGAACTGACGTTTGACGGGGCGCCCGTTTTGGGGTTTCGTCCTGCCATCAAGTTTTTCCGGAACTTTCTGAGTTCTTGACCATCTTGACGTGATGGGGCCTAGGTCCTGTTCTGGGCTTTTGTGTCAAGCGTGACGGACCGCACGTACGCGGCCCTTGCGCCGCTTGCCCCTCCTCATGCCAAAATAGGACAAGGAGTCCGGGGAGTACTCCGTTCGTCCCGGTGTGCATCGCCGTGGGCGAATTCTTCAGCATTGCTTGCTTTGGGGGGTCTCGTGACTCCTGATCGTCATGTGACTGATCGTCACAGAGGCGTGACTGTCCGCTATGGCGTGGTCCATCAGCTTCCGCGGCTGATGACTACCTGGGAGGGCAATTCCATCGGTTTGGCCGACGCGGCTGGACGGATGGTGTAGTTGTAGTGCCGAGGACAAGCCGTTCGTCCTATAACCGACTCGACCCCCGTCCGCCATTTCGGGCAACGTGGGTCAAGGTGCAGAATTTAGAGGAAAGAACCGAGATGGATTCGGTTCTCCCGAGGAGGCCGCTCATGACCGCTCGCACCCCTGATGCCGAGCCGCTGCTGACCCCGGCTGAGGTCGCCACCATGTTCCGTGTCGACCCCAAGACGGTCACGCGGTGGGCGAAGGCCGGCAAGCTCACGTCCATCCGCACGCTCGGCGGACACCGCCGTTACCGCGAGGCCGAAGTCCGCGCACTGCTCGCGGGCATTCCGCAGCAGCGCAGCGAGGCCTGACACCCCCTATCCGGGTAGTGCGACACGTCCCCCAACGTGTCGAATCACCCGAAATCTAGCTCCACTCGACGCGGGGTCTGCCCCAACAGACTCCACGCCCGGGCTCCTTGAAGCCCACCCAAGATCGTCACATGGGCGCGTCGTCATCGCGCTGGACTCCGCCGGGTCCAGCGCGATTTTTTTGTGCCCGGGGCACTTTGTGCGCCCCGGCGCGCGCGGCCAAGGCGCTGTGCGCGGCCTGGCCGGACTCTGGGGAGGCTCGTCGGATCTCCTGTGGGCGACCTGTCCGGACGCCTTCCGGGGGCCTGTGCGGCTCTTTCTGAGGGGTCGTGGCAGCGGCCCGACAGCGCCTCGTCAGGTGGCCCACAGGGTGGTGCAATTGCACATATTAAATTGACTAGTTGTAGGGGGTCGGTAAGAACCTGCCCATCACGCTTTTATGCGGTGACACCCGTCACATGTCGGAATCCTTGCCGGTCCGGCGGCGGTGCGCTAAAGAAGCCCTGTTCGCCAGCGACCGTGCACAGCAAGGGAGTTGGGGCCGACGGAGGTCATGAACCGACGGGAGTCGCGTCCTCGCCGGCCTCGTCGGCGCCGTTGAAGATCTCCTCGTCGGCGTTCGAGGGTCCGGAGGCCATCGCCATCCGCAGGAGGTGGTGGCAGACCGGGCAGTGCCGGGTCCGATGCCGGTAGGGGGAAGCGGCCGACAGATGGGCGCGGAGCAGTGCCCGCGTCTCATGCCTCACCACAGGGGTCACACGCCACCTCCAGCACCCGCACGCACGACGGGCCTTGACATGTGGTTACCGGCACGAGGGGGCACCGTCAAGAGATCGGCGCACTGGAGGGGGTGGTGGGCAGAAAAGGTGCCGGTGTTCATGGAGGGGCACGCCTCTCGGCCACTCGCCGGGCCCGTCCGCCGAGTTGGCGGAGGGCGACGGATGTGAAGAAGACTTGCGCGTGTGAAGAGAGGGCGGGTGCGAAGGGGGCTGCTTCTTCGGGGTGGCGGTGGGTGCGAGAAGGCCCGCGTCTCCGGAGCGGAGGCGGGTACGAAGAGGGCCCGCGTCTCCGGAGAGGGCGGGCCTTGATCAAGTGTGGCGGTCCTGACGGGATTTGCTGTGCTCGATTGCGGCTCCGCCGCGGGCGCGGCCTCCACGGCGACGGCTGTGGTGGCGGGTACGAAGAGGGCCCGCGTCTCCGGGGAGAGGCGGGCCTCGTTCATCTGCTGCGGTCCTGACGGGATTTGCTGTGCTCGATTGCGGCTCCGCCGCGGGCGCGGCCTCCGCGTGGCGGCCGTGGAGGTGGGTACGAAGAAGGCCCGTCTCTCCGGGGAGAAGCGGGCCCTCTTCATCTGCTGCGGTCCTGACGGGATTTGAACCCGCGGCCTCCACCTTGACAGGGTGGCGAGCACTCCAAGCTGCTCCACAGGACCTTGATTCGCAGTGCGATTCGTGCGTTGCGCTGCGAGAAGAGACTCTACAGGAGCAGGCGCCCGCTGGTCGAACTCACCCAGGGTGAAGGGGTCGTCACGGTGCGGCCGCGTCGATCGCCTTCACGATCCGCTTGTCGGAGACCGGGTACGCCGTGCCCAGCGCGTGCGCGAAATAGCTGACCCGCAGCTCCTCGATCATCCAGCGGATGTCGGTCACCGAGGTCGGCACCGGGCGCCCCTGCGGCAGCTGTTCCAGCAGCCAGGCGTACTCGTCCCGCATCTCCCGCACCTTCTCCATGCGGGTGGTGTCCCGCTGGGCGTTGGTCGGCATCTGCTGGAGCCGCCGGTCGGCCGCGACCAGGTAGCGCATCAGGTCCGCCAGCCTGCGCACCCCCGTCGCCGTCACGAACCCGGGCCGCACCAGCTCGTCCAACTGCCCCCGCACGTCCTGGACGTTGGCCAGCAGCGCGGGGCTGCGGACGGCCTTCAGGCGCCGTTCGCAGGCCTGCCAGGCGGCGAGCACCTGCTGCACCTGTCCGACCGTGCGGACCGTCGCGTCGACGATCTCCGCGCGGACCTTCTCGTAGAGCTTCCGGTAGGACTCCTCGTCCCACGCCGGACCACCGAAGTCGGCGATCAGCCGGTCCGCCGACGCCATCGCGCAGTCGTCGAACAGCGCCTGGATGGAACCGTGCGGATTCGCCGACAGCGCGAGCTTCTGCGGGTTGGTCAGCTTCTCGGATGCGAACTTCGCCGGGTTGACCGGGATGGTGCGCAGGATCAGCCGCCGGGTGCCCCGCCACATCGCCTCGGCCTGCTCCGCCTCGGTGTCGAAGAGCCGCACCGAGACCGTGTCGCCGTCGTCCACCAGCGCCGGGTACGCCTTCACCGGCTGGCCGGCCCGACGTGTCTCGAAAACGCGGGTCAACGTGCCGATCGACCAGTCGGTGAGGCCCGAGCGCTCCAGGGACTCGCCGCCCTGACGTTCCGCCGTCGCCGCGGCCGCCTGCGACAGGGCCTGGCGTGCCTTCGGCCGCAGCCGCAGCTTCAACGCCTCCAGGTCCTTGTCCTCGGCCAGCTTCCGGCGCCGTTCGTCGACGATCCGGAACGTGATCTTCAAGTGGTCGGGGAGCTTCGCCCAGTCGAAGTCCTCCGCCTCGAACGGCACCCCGACCATCCGCTTCAGCTCGCGCGCCATGGTCGTCGTCAGCGGCTCCTGGCGCGGTACCGCCGTGTCCAGGAACCGTCCCGCGAAGTTCGGCGCGGGCACGTAGTGACGGCGGATCGGCTTCGGCAGCGACCGGATCAGCTCGGTGACGACCTCCTCGCGCAGCCCCGGGATCTGCCAGTCGAAGCCCTCGTCCTTGATCTGGTTGAGGACCTGCAACGGCACATGGACGGTCACGCCGTCCGCGTCCGCCCCCGGCTCGAACTGGTACGTCACCCGGAACTTCAACGGCCCCTGCCGCCAGGTGTCCGGATAGTCGTCCTTGGTGACGGCCTGCGCCGCCTCCCGGATCAGCATCGCCCGCTCGAAGTCCAGGAACTCCGGCTGCTCCTGCCGTTTCCGCTTCCACCAGGAGTCGAAGTGGGCGCCGGACACCACGTGTTCGGGCACCCGCTGCTCGTAGAAGTCGAAGAGGGTGTCGTCGTCCACGACGATGTCCCGGCGCCGCGCCCGGTGCTCCAACTCCTCGACCTCGCTGAGGAGCCGGCGGTTGTCGGCGAAGAACTTGTGGTGGGTGCGCCAGTCGCCCTCCACCAGCGCGTTGCGGATGAACAGCTCGCGGCTGACCTCGGGGTCGATCCGCCCGTAGTTGACCTTGCGCTGCGCCACGATCGGGACGCCGTACAGCGTCACCTTCTCGTACGCCACCACGGCCGCCTGGTCCTTCTCCCAGTGCGGTTCGCTGTACGTCCGCTTCACCAGGTGCTCGGCGAGCGGCTCGATCCACTCGGGCTCGATGCGCGCGTTGACCCGCGCCCACAGCCGGGACGTCTCCACCAGCTCCGCCGACATCACGAACCGCGGCGGCTTCTTGAACAGCGCCGAGCCCGGGAAGATCGCGAACTTGGCGCTCCGGGCGCCGAGATACTCGTTCTTCCCGCCGCTCTTGGGGCCGCTGTCGCCCTCCTTCACGTCCTTCATGCCGACGTGCGAGAGGAGGCCCGCGAGCAGGGAGACGTGGATGCGGTCGCCGGGGGCGTCGTTCTCGTCGAGGTGGATGCCCATCTGCTTGGCGACCGTGCGGAGCTGGGAGTAGATGTCCTGCCACTCGCGAATCCGCAGGAAGTTCAGGTACTCCTGCTTGCACATCCGGCGGAACGACGACGAACCCCGCTCGCGCTGCTGCTCGCGCACATACCGCCACAGGTTCAGGAAGGCGAGGAAGTCGCTGGTCTCGTCCTTGAAGCGGGCGTGCTGCTGGTCGGCCTGCGCCTGCTTGTCGGAGGGGCGCTCGCGCGGGTCCTGGATGGAGAGCGCGGCGGCTATGACCATCACCTCGCGGGCGCAGCCGTTGCGGTCGGCCTCCAGGACCATCCGGGCCAGCCGCGGGTCGACCGGGAGCTGGGCCAGCTTGCGCCCCGTCTCGGTGAGCCGCTTGCGCACGTCCTGCTGGGAGGGGTCCAACGCGCCCAGCTCCTGGAGGAGTTGGATGCCGTCGCGGATGTTGCGGTGGTCCGGCGGGTCGATGAACGGGAACTTCTCGATGTCCCCGAGCCCGGCCGCCGTCATCTGGAGGATGACCGAGGCGAGGTTCGTCCGCAGGATCTCGGCGTCGGTGAACTCCGGGCGGGCGGTGAAGTCGGCCTCGCTGTAGAGGCGGATGCAGATGCCGTCGCTGGTGCGGCCGCAGCGGCCCTTGCGCTGGTTGGCGCTGGCCTGCGAGATGGCCTCGATGGGCAGCCGTTGCACCTTGGTGCGGTGGCTGTAGCGGCTGATCCGGGCGAACCCGGGGTCGATGACGTACTTGATGCCGGGCACCGTGAGGGAGGTCTCGGCGACGTTGGTGGCCAGCACGATCCGGCGCCCGGTGTGCTGCTGGAAGACCCGGTGCTGCTCGGCGTGCGAGAGCCGCGCGTACAGCGGCAGCACCTCGGTGAACCGGTACTGGCGCTTCTCCAGCGCGTCGGCGGTGTCCCGGATCTCCCGCTCCCCGGAGAGGAAGACCAGGATGTCGCCCTTGCCCTCGCCCTGAAGCTCCTCGACGGCGTCGCAGATCGCGGTGATCTGGTCCCGGTCGGCGTCCTCGGAATCCTCTTCGAGCAGCGGCCGGTACCGCACCTCCACCGGGTAGGTCCGCCCGCTGACCTCGATGATCGGGGCGTCCCCGAAGTGCCGGGAGAACCGCTCGGGGTCGATCGTCGCCGACGTGATGACGACCTTCAGGTCCGGGCGTCTGGGCAGCAGCCGGGCGAGGTACCCGAGCAGGAAGTCGATGTTCAGCGACCGCTCGTGCGCCTCGTCGATGATGATGGTGTCGTAGGCGCGCAGCTCACGGTCGGTCTGGATCTCGGCCAGCAGGATGCCGTCCGTCATCAGCTTGACGAACGTCGCCTCCGGGTCGACCTGGTCGGTGAAGCGCACCTTCCAGCCGACGGCCTGGCCGAGCGGGGTGTCCAGCTCGTCCGCGACCCGCTCCGCGACCGTCCGCGCGGCGATCCGGCGGGGCTGGGTGTGCCCGATCATGCCCCGGACCCCGCGCCCCAGCTCCATACAGATCTTCGGGATCTGCGTGGTCTTCCCGGACCCGGTCTCACCGGCGACGATCACGACCTGGTGGTCGCGGATGGCGTCGGCGATCTCGTCCTTCTTCTGGCTGACCGGCAGCTGCTCGGGGTACGAGATGGCGGGTACCCGGCCGCGCCGGCGCGCCATCCGCTCCTCGGCCTTGACGACCTCGGCCTCGATCTCGGCGAGGACGGCGGCCCGGGCCTCGGGCTTGTGGATCTTGCGCGCACCTTCGAGCCTGCGCCCGAGCCGCTGCGCGTCACGCAGGGACAGCTCGGTCAGGCGGGGGGCGAGGGCGCCGAGGGCGGGGGCAGGGTGCGTAGACATACGCGATCCAGGATCTCATCCCGGGGAAATTCGTGGCGAACGATTTGCCGCCCCCGCTCGCGAGCGGGCCGCGCGCGGCTCCTGCGGGGGCATGCGACAAGGCCCCGATCCGGGGATCGGGGCCTTGGCTACGGTGGCTGGGGCCGGGATCGAACCGGCGACCCTCCGCTTTTCAGGCGGATGCTCGTACCATCTGAGCTACCCAGCCACGGTGTTTCACGTGAAACACCAGCGGTCCTGACGGGATTTGAACCCGCGGCCTCCACCTTGACAGGGTGGCGAGCACTCCAAACTGCTCCACAGGACCTAGCGTGCGCGTGCCAGAGTCTCGCACACACGACTTACGTATCCCCAAACGGTATGGATCTCACCGCTGCCCGAGAGCGCGCCGAGCGCTGGGGTCTCAATCCGGCGACCGTCCGGCGGCTCCTCGCCCCGCTCGATCCGGTGGACCGTGATCCGGAGACGGGACCCAAGGGCGCCGCAGAAAGGGCTCTCTTGCCGGTGCAGGTGCGCACACGTCCACCTGTACGCCCCGGGTGTCTGCCAGGACGTAGCCGACCCGGTGCTGCTGGTCGAGGTCACGATCGAGTCTCCGATGAACGGAGAGCCCGAGGAACGCCGGCTTCGGCCGTTCTGCCGAGGAAGAACCAGCAGTCCTCGGTTGACGAGGTTCGGTAGGCCTTTGCCCAGTACCGGGCCTGAACGGAGGCATCGGTCAGCCAGAGCATCCATTCACCGGCCGGTATCCGCACGGGCGTTGGCTCGCCGATGAGGGCAAGCTGCTCATCAACGACGTCGGGCCCGGCCCCGTTCACCGCCGCGAGCGGGAAGAGGCCGGGCCCGAGGCCGATGATCTCCTTCGCCCGGGCCGCCTTCCCGTGCCTACGGTGCGCGCGATGAGCAGCGATTTCGGACAGCACTGGGGGCACAGGTGAGCACGACTCCGGCAGTAGCGGTGAGCGCGGCAGAACTACGTCGGCGGGTCCGGGGTCCGCGGACATCTCGAACCAGGAGTCCGGTGCGGCTCATGGCGACGGCCGTGGAACTCGGGCTGCTGAGGCTGCTGTTCGTCAAGGGAGCTGCTGTCAGTCCGAGAGATGAGCGGGTTGTGGCTGACGCGTGCCGTCCGGCCGAGATGGCGCCGAGGTCGTGTTCCCGGTGAGCATGAATGCGCAGGTCAGAGCCGATTGTCAGTGGTGACCTCTAGAGTCTTCACCGATACGTTCACGGAGCGCGGTTGAAGGGGGTGTGCGGGGTGGCGCAGGAGATTCTGCGGGCGTTCAAGTTCACCCTTGACCCCACTGCCGCGCAGGAGGAGGCGCTGTCCCGGCATGCGGGTGCGGCCCGGTGGGCGTTCAACCACGCGCTGGGCATGAAGGTGGCGGCCCATCAGCAGTGGCGGTACGAGGTCCAGGAACTCGTGGACCAGGGCGTCGCGGAGGCGGAGGCCCGGAAGCAGGTGAAGGTGCCTGTCCCGACGAAGCCGGTGATCTACAAGCATCTGAACCGGATCAAGGGTGCCAGCCTGCCGGAAGGCGTGGAGGGGCCGCAGCGTCCGTGCCCGTGGGCGGAGGAGGTCAACGCTCACGCATTGCAGTCCGCGTTCATCGATGCCGACCGGGCATGGACGAACTGGCTTGCTTCATTGCACGGGGCGCGGGCCGGACGCCGGGTCGGTTACCCGAAGTTCAAGAAGAAGGGCCGAGTACGGGATGCGTTCCGTCTCCACCATGCCGTGAAGTCGCCGACGATCCGGCTGGAGAGCTACCGCCGGCTGCGGCTGCCGAACATCGGGGTGGTGCGGCTGCACGATTCCGCGAAACGCCTCGGCCGCCTCACCGCCCGGGGCGAGGCCGTGGTGCAGTCGGTGACCGTCTCTCGCGCCGGCAACCGCTGGTACGCCTCCGTCCTGTGCAAGGTCACCACCCGCCTGCCCGAACAGCCCACCCGGCGCCAGCGCGAACGCGGCCGAGTCGGCATCGACCTCGGCGTCAAACACCTCGCCGCCCTCTCCCAGCCCCTCACCCCCGGCGAACCCAGTACCGCCTTCATCGCGAACCCACGACACATCCGCAAGGCCCAACATCGCCTCACCAAAGCCCAACAGGCCCTCGCCCGAACCCAGAAAGGCTCCGGCCGACGGGAGAAGGCACGACGGCGGGTCGCGCGGCTGCACCACGAGGTCGCCGTGCGCCGCAGCACCGTGCTCCACGCGGTGACCAAACAACTCGCCACCCGCTTCGCCGAGGTCGCCGTCGAGGACCTCAACGTCGCCGGCATGACCAGCTCCGCCCGCGGCACCCTCACCAAACCAGGCCGCCGCGTCAAACAGAAAGCTGGCCTCAACCGGGCTATCCTCGACACCGCACCCGGCGAACTACGCCGTCAACTCACCTACAAAACCAGCTGGTACGGCTCCACCCTCGCGGTCGTCCACCGCGTGTACCCCTCCAGCCAGATCTGCTCCGCCTGCGGATGGCGAGACTCAAGCCTCACGCTCGCGGACAGGACGTTCCACTGTGTCAAGTGCACCCTCACGATCGACCGGGACCTCAACGCCTCGTACAACATCGAGGCCCACGCTGTCCCTGTCGGTCACCTCGTCGCCTCTGGTAAAGGGGAGACGCAAAACGCTCGTGGAGCGAGAGTCAGACCACCCGGCCCACGGGCCGAGCGGCATCACGCGATGAAACGAGAAGACACCACGCCACCCAGCGCGGTGCCACCCCAGCGGAGTGATCCGCTGGCATCCCCCAACCCGCGCCATGAACAGGCAAAGCTGTTCTGAAAGCCCAGGTCACGAAGTGTCCGACCCAGGCGCGCGAGGGATGACCGTAGTCGTTGTAGGCGAGCAGCTGCACTCGCCGGGCATCGGCGGCAGCTTCGCCGCCGTGCACCACCTTGTCGGCGGCCTCACCCTCAGCCAGAACTTCCGGCAGAGGGACCTGGTCGAGCGTCGGGCACTGGAACTGTGGCGCGACGACAACAGGGTCGAGGCGCTCCGTGCGTTCGCCGGAGCGGGTCGCGTGCACGCCCTGGTCGACAAGGACGCCACCCTCGCCGCGATGCTCACCGTGTGGGCCGACAAGCGCGCCGCGCACACCGACGACCACACGGCCGTGCAGCAGCTCCTCATGCTGGCCGCCACCAACGAGGTCGTGGAGGAACTGAACGTCGGGGCCCGCGCTCTGCGGAGGGCCGCAGGCGCCCTCCCCGGCCCGGAGCACGTCTACGCCCTGCCCGGCGGCGGTGAACTGACGTTGTCCGTGGGGGACCAGGTCCTTCTGCGGGCCAACGACTACCGGGGAAAGCGAAGCTGCGGTGCGCACGAGGACGTACTGAACGGGTACCGGGGGATCGTCCGCGCTGTGGACGAGGAGCGCCGGGTTCTGGTCGAGTGGCGCGAGAAGACCGCCGACGGCCACCGCGACGTCGCCGAATGGGTCGACGCCGACTACATCGCGCAGGGCGGCCTCAGCCTCGGATACGCGATCACCGGCCACAAGTCCCAGGGCCTCAGCGTCCAGGAAGCCCTGGTCTACGGCCCCGGTGCCCAGGCCAACGCGCTCTACACGATGATGAGCCGCGACAAGAAGGAGTCCCACCTCTTCCTGCCGTTGTCCCTCTACGAAACCGACGCCGACCGCGCACGCGACGGTGACGCGCTCACCGAGCAGGAACACCTTGACCGCGCTGTCGCGGGCCTCATCCGCGAGATCGAGAACGGCACCGAGGAACGCATGATCCTCACCGAACTCCCCAAGAACGAGATTCCCGCCCACGTCCGCCAGGCCGTAGGCGCTCTGCCGACCCCACGCGCGCCCCGCGCCCGCGACCCGCACGTGGCGCACGAACCCGAAGACGCACCCGACCCCGAGAACCGGCGCACACCCGGCACCACGCAACGCCCCGCGACCCCCGCCACGCCCCCAGAACCCGCGCCGACCGCCGACCGTCCTTACGCTCACCTCAGCAACGCGGGCCTGCGCGACGCGACGCGCAAGGCCGTCACGGCCGCGCGCGCCACCAGAACGGCGGCCGAGAAGGCAGAGACCCTGGCCGACCGCGCCGAACAGCAGGCCGCCGCCGGAACGGGACCCAACGCACTCGCACTCAACCGCCGACACCAGGATGTTGCCGAACGCGCCGCAGCAATCCACGAACTCCACGAACTGAACAGCACGATCGCCGACGCGACCACTCAACTGCACGGCGCACAGGACCAAATCGAGGAACTCGAACGACAGCTGGCAGCCACCGGCCGATTCGGGCGCCCGGTACTGCGCGGCGACGTCCGCTCCGCCGTCGAGGCCGATCGTGGAGAGCTGCTCCGTGCTCGCGAGGAGACCGCGCGGGAGCTGAAGCAGATGTACAACCGGCTCCACGAGGCCGCCGAACTCGCCGGACCCACCAGCGAACACGAAGCCGTCCTGCACGAAGCAGCCATGCCCCAGCAGGACAAGACCGCACTCCTAAGCCGCGCCAACGACAGGGACACCCAGGCAGCCAGGCAGCTCCGGACCGAGGCAGCCAAGGCCCGAGGCACTGCTCGCGGCGCCGACCACCGACTGTCCGGCCTCCAGGAGGAGATGGCCCTGCGCACTCGACGTGGACGCCAGCACGCCGACGTCGAGGAGCCCGCGACGCCGTCAGCCCCGAAGCTCGAGTCCTCGTACGCCAATCGGACGGCGACGGACTTCGTAGAACCTTCTCAACCTCCGGAGGGCGAACAGGACGCGCCGCACGTATAGCAAGGGCAGAGGCTGCGTTGTCGGGCGTCAGGGAAGGTAACGCTTCCGGGACGGTGCCCATGAGCCAGAGCCTGATGCGTCACGGCCCATAAGTGAGCACAAGGCCGGCGCGGAGCCTCTGGCTCTTGCCCGGGTCGGCACGCGCGGCCCAGTTCTACTTCGCCGGTCGCCCGAGTTGGTGGACGGTCCAGCCCGCCAAGCGCCAGGGCTCGGGGTCGAGGGTGGTGCGGCAGTCGACGAGCAGTGGATTGGCTGGGCGGCCCGCCAGGGCGTGTGGGTCGACCTGCCGGTACTCCGGCCATTCGGTGGCCAAGACGACGAGGTCTGCGCCGTCGAGGGAGGCGGCCAGG
This sequence comes from Streptomyces sp. NPDC091279, assembly GCF_044757465.1. Taxonomy (NCBI): domain Bacteria; kingdom Bacillati; phylum Actinomycetota; class Actinomycetes; order Kitasatosporales; family Streptomycetaceae; genus Streptomyces; species Streptomyces sp. NPDC091279. The sequence goes on from NZ_JBIVVA010000013.1 coordinate 128,002, forward strand.
TCGTCGGTGAAGTCCAGCTCCGGGTTACGGACCATCGCCGTGGGCACGGCCTGCGGGTCGTGCACGGTGATGGTGGCACCGGCCTGGTGGAGGGATTGGGAGAGGGCGAGGGCCGGGGACTCGCGCACGTCGTTGGTGCCGGGCTTGAACGCGGCACCGAGCACGGTGATCCGCGCGCCCTTGATGGGGCGGTCGCCCAGGGCGCGGGTGATGAGGCCGAGGGCGACGTCGGTGCGGTTCTCGTTGATCTCCTCGGCGGCGCGCAGGAGGGTCGCGGCTCGGTCGGCACCGAGTTGGCGGGCGGATGCGGTGAAGGCGCGGACGTCCTTGGGGAGACAGCCGCCGCCGTAGCCGATGCCGGGCCGCATGCCGCCGGCGCCGATGCGGGGGTCGATGCCGAGGATGTCCACGATCTGGGAGACGTCGCCGCCCGCGGCGTCGCACATGTCGGCGACGGCGTTGATGTAGCTGATCTTGAGTCCGAGGAAGGTGTTCGCGGCGCCCTTGGCCAGCTCGGCGGTCTGCGGGTCGGTGACGAAGATCGGCACGCCCGCGTCGATGATCCCGGCGTACACCGCGCGGATCGCCTTCTCGCCCTCTGCGGTGGTGACACCGGCGATGAGCCGGTCCGGGCGGAGGGTGTCCTCGACGGCGTGGCCCTCGCGCAGGAACTCCGGGTTCCATACGACGTCGACTCGGTCGCCTGCGGGGGCCAGGCGCTGCGCGAGGGCGGTCACCTGGGTGGTGGTGCCGACGGTGACCGTGCTCTTGCCGACGATCGTGCATGCCCTGTCGAGGTGAGGGGCGAGCTGACGGATCGCGCCGAAGACCTGCGCGGTGTCGTACGAGCGGCCGTCGGCGTCAATCGGTGTCCCGACGCCGATGAAGTGCAGCTCCGCGAAGTCGGCGGCCATGCGGATGTCGGTGGTGAAGCGCAGACGTCCGCTCTGGGTGTGGCGGGCGAGCAGTTCCGGCAGACCGGCCTCGTAGATGGGGCATTCGCCGGCGTTGAGTCGATCGACCTTGGTCTGGTCGACGTCGACGCCGATGACCTCATGGCCGAGTTCGGCCATCGCCGCGGCGTGCGGGATGCCGAGGTGACCGCAGCCGATCACGAAACACGCATTGCAGGTCGTCCTTGTCTGGTCGGGGGCGCGCTGAAGGCGGTGTACCCCTAGACGCTATCGGGCGACCAGGCCCCAAGTCGGTCCGCTCGCCGGGTCGTTGGAGTGGATCAGGTGACCAGAGTCCGGGCGGGCACCGGGCCCGGTGCCGGCCGATGGTTCAGCTCACGGCGTTCAGCGCGTCGGACAGGGCGGTGGTCAGGAACTCGATGTCGTCGTCCGTGGAGGTCAGTGGGGGCGCGACCATGAACCCTTCGCTCTTGGGCTCCCCGGCGCCGGTGAACGGGTAGAAGAACATGCCCCGTTCCTGCGCCGCCTTCATCGCGGGCCAGAGCTGTCCCGGGGCGACTTCCACCCCGTAGAGGAAGCCCAGTCCGCGGACGTCCCGTACCGTCTTGATGCCGCTCAGCGATGTCATGGCCTCCGCGAGGCGGTCGCCGCGCGCGGTGAAGGCGGTGAAGTCCATCGCCTCCAGGTCGTCGAGGACGCCCAGGCACGCGGCTGCCATGAGGGGGTGGGTGGCCATGGTGCCCATCGCGGGCAACGGGTCGGCGTCGTCGTGCCGAATCCATCGGGCCATCTGCGGGGACACCAGTACGGCGCCGACGCTCGTGTACCCGGCGCCCAGCCCCTTGGAGAGGACGACCATGTCGGGCTCGCAGCCGTCCCAGTGGTGACTGGCCAGTGGTGTTCCGGTGCGCCACATTCCGGTCAGCACCTCGTCGTGGATCACCAGGACGTCCCGCTCCTGACAGATCTCGGAGACCCGCCGCAGGTAACCGTCAGGCGGTACGAAGGCGCCGCCCGTGGTCCCGTTGACGGGCTCGATCAGCACCGCGGCGACGTTCTCGGCCCCGCGGCGGTCGATCTCCGTCGCGATCTCGTCGGCGCACGAGGCGTCGCAGGCGCGATCCTTGTGGGCGTGTGACGGCGGGTACGGTGCCGGGAAACCGGGGCCGAGGCCGAGCGCGTCCTCCGGGCGCGGTCGTCGGGCGTGGTTGCCGGCCAGCGCGAGGGTCAGCGCCGACATCCCGTGGTAGCTCAGCGTCGAGGTCAGGATGTTCCCGCGCAGTTTCCCGTCGCGTACCCGGGTGATGTTCCGCGCCAGCCCCACGGCCACTTCGACGCCGAGGGTCCCGCACGTGGTCAGCGCAACGTAGTCGTCCGGGCGGCCGACGGCATGGCACAGACGCTCCATCAGCTCCATCTGGATGTGGGGCTGGACGACGGCGGCGCCCCCGAAGGAGTAGCGGAAGAACTGCTGCTCGATCCTGGCGTGGACGCTGTGGCTGCTCTGGCCCACGTTGGTGCAGAGCAGCCCGCTCGATCCGTCGAAGATCCGGGTTCCGCCCGCGAGGTGCAGCCAGGGGCCCTGCGACCCCACGACCTTGAAGTCCGGCATGGGCCTGGACGACGTCAGCAGCCGCTCACGGTTGCGCTCGTACGAATCCACTCTGGGAGTCCCTTCTCACGTGTGCTCACGGGGGTGGGGCCGCGCACGAGCACCGTGCGCGGCTCCGGGGTGCCGCGCGGGTCAGGTGGTCTGGACGGGGACCGGCGCTTCCACGCCGAGCTGGTGACACAGTTCGACGAGCGTGGGGATGGCCTCGGCCTTCACGATCACGTCGCCGTCCTGCGGGCCCTCCAGCGGGTAGGGCATGTACGTGCCGAACTCTTCGAGGCCCTCGGTGTCGACGTAGAAGACCTTCATGCCGCGTTCGCGGGCCCGCCGCTGGACCGACCGCCGGTCGGCGTGCAGCCCGACGACCAGGAGCGCCTTCGCCTCGGGGAGGAACGGGACGGGCGGGATCTTCTGGTCGTAGCGCCGCACGAAGCACTCTTCGAGACCAGCCCTCGCGGCGAGCAGGTCGAAGTTGTGCTGGAGCACGGGGCCGACGAAGTGCCCGGCGTCGTGCAGTGCCTTGAGCGCGCGGTGGGCGGCTGTCGGCTCGGCGAGGAAACTCGTCCGGACCATCGTGACCAGCTCGTCCGCCTTCCCCGTGGCATCGAGCAGCATCTCCCGCACGAGCGTGTCCTTCTGCGGGCTCAGGACGAACGGATGCATCCCCTTCGTGACGTTGTCGATCTGCTCGGTGACCCGGTACGCCTGGTGCAGGAAGTGCAGCGGCGGCACCCCGGCCTCCACGCTCGTGCCGCACCCGATCTCGACCTGGAACGGCAGGAAGTTCTTCAACTCGCTCAGGTCGTCGGCGTACGTCGGGTTGCCGCGCTCATCCTTGATACGGATGCCGCCCGCCAGGACGTTCCACGGCAGCTGCCGCACAGTGCGCGTCACCACGAAGTCCTCCGACACGAACACGACGTCCAGCGAGCCGAAGCCGGCCGGGGTCGTCCTGGAGGCCCGCTCGTCCTGCGGGTGGCTGCCGTACGGGACGACGCTGACGCGTAAGTCGCCCTTCGCCCACATGGTGTCGTCGATCTGCCGCCAGCGGCCCTCAGCGAGCCAGGCGTGTACGTTGTCGCGGTACTCGTCGATCTCGGAGATCGGGCCGAGCACCGACGTGTACAGGTACAGGTCCGCGAGGACCAGGCGCGGCACGGGGAAACTGAAGTCGAGATCGTACCGGTACCGGTAGTGCACGACGCGGCGCCGGCCGTGCTCGTCCTCGGTCCAGCCGGACTGGAGAGCGTTCGCCGGGTCCTGCGTCCTGCGCCAGATGCCCTCCTCGATCGCCCGGGGCCGTTCATGTCCGGCACCGGCGAAGTGCTTCTCCCAGGTTGCCACCTGGGCGTCGTCGAGCTGTTCGATCACAGGATGGGGAAGGAACATTTGTCCTCCTACTGAACGGTCGTGGAATCCCGCGTGCTTCCCGGCCGCGACCGGCCGGGAAGGTGGAGCCCCGCCCCGTTCCTGCGCCACATGGGCAGGTCGTGCCCGGCAGCAGGCCGGGGCGGGAGTCTGGGAAATGCGTGACGTTCCGAGAACACCACCGTGGCGACGGCCGTGGTGGTGGGCTTGCAGGGCGTGCAAACGCCTTGCAGGATCTGCAAGAGACCGCCCGCGCGCGTTGTCGACTGGGCGTCAGCGGCCCTTGATCACGGGCGCCACGATCGCGGCGACGAGGAACCAGGAGACACTGAGGTAGGTGCACAGGGCGTGCACGAGAACGGGGTGCTGGTGACGCATCGCCTTGAGGGCGGCGAAGCGCGTCCTGCCCTGGGAACGTGCCCCGAAGAGGCTGATCTCCACGGACGACGGCTGGACCGGGTGATCCGGCTCAGCGCCCATGTCCACGTCCGCGAGCATGTCGACGAGGCTGAACGGCTCATGGTCCTTACGCGGGGAGCGCGACGCGTGAAGACGGCGGAGGCGGCGGAGATTCTCGGAGACATGCATGGTCAGTCGGGCTCTCTCTTGATCGTTCGGACGGTAGAGGCGACGAAGAGGCTTACAGGACAAGCCAGTTGAACGGCGGCGGACGGTTGTGCCGCGACAGGTCAGGAACGTGCCCCGGTCAGGAGCGGCCGGTGCGGGTTGATGACGCGGCCGTCGGGCAGCAGCTCACCGGTGTCCTCGAAGAGCAGCACGCCGTTGCACAGCAGGCTCCATCCCTTTCGGCGAGTTACGGGGTCGTCGCCGACGACGACTTCAGCCGGTTCTGGAGGGTCGCGATCAAGTGTTTGGCCGTGTTCAGGCTGAGCGTGCCGAGGGTGATGGACGGGTCGTGGCCGCACCGCGCGCAGTAGGGGTGGAGCTGGACATCCACGAACCCCGACGTCGCTCTCATGGCTTGGTCGAGGCGCATCATGACCTGGTCGGACTCGGGCCAGTCGGGGACCTCGGCCAGCTTCGTGAGCGCCGGGGCGGCTCCGAGGAGGGTGCCGAGTGCCTGCGCGGTGTGCACGCTGATCTCGCCGAGGTGGATACGGAGACCGCGCGCAACGGGAACGGGAGCGCCCTCCAACCCGCAGGCCCGGAAGGCGGCGTCCAAGGCGTCGGCCGTCGCGATGTACTCACGCATACCCGCAGAAATGAGTTCGGCCAGCGTGGTAGCGGTGGCGGTGTCCAGGCGCTCGATGTGCAGGACCAGGCCCCAGCCCCTGGGATGGGGCTCCACCTCCGTCACCTGCGTCGGCCCGCTGATCCCCGCGTCGGCCAGAGCCCTTTGAAGGTCGGCGCGCGCGGCGACGGTCTCCTCATGGTTCATCATGCAGTCGAATGCGGACCGCAGAGGCTCCGTGGCGCGCAGCAGGGCCGTCATCCGCTCGGCGCCCGGGCCGCCCATATACCTGATGTGCATGACGGGGGTGCCGTCATGCTCGTTGTCACTGGGGTAGCCCGGAACCGGATGAACGCAGTTGATCCCGGCGTCTTGCAGTGCACGGCCAAGTACCTCGGCTGCGGCAAAGGCCGCTTTGAAGGCCTGATGGGTGATGGTCACGAATCTCCCCGTGGGTGAAATGGCGGACGGTAGGGATGCGGTCAGTCAGCGGCCGATCTGCGCGGTCGGGAGCACCCGCGCAGGAACGCGGCGATGGCGTCGTCGCTGTAGCCGTGGTGGCGGCCTTCCGCGTCGTCGCCCCCCTCCCAGTACCGCGGAGCGGGATCACCCCACCGGACCGGGTGACAGGTGTCGGCATCCGGCGACCACCGGACACGCAGGTCAGGAAAGCCGACGGGGACCGTGGCGTGCAGGTCCCGTGCCTGGAGCGCGTCCGTCAAGGACTCGTAACTCGCGTATCCGCCACGCCTCTTACCGCCGACCGGCACGGCCAGCAGCGGGCGGCCGAAGAGCGCGACCGCGACGCCGGAGTCCGCCTGGAGAGGATCGTCGAGCCGCTCGCGGAAGTAGTCGTAGTCGCAGGCGGCTTGAGGGGGCAGAAGCCTCGGCTGGAATCGCTCGTGGCTCGCGGTGGAGCAGGCGCAGGTGAAGTTCGGCAGGACCTGCCTTCCCTTCTCGGCGTAGGCGAGGGAACGCATGAGCAGCTCTCCTTCTCGGGTAGGTGATGGGCGGTGGGGAGCGGCAGGCTGTCTAGGCGGAACTGCTGATCTGGGAGAATGCGATGAACGCGAGTCGGTCGTGCAGCCACCGCAGGTAGACCTCGTAGACGTCGTCGGACGGCAGTGAGGCGCGGCCGGCGGTGAGGATTCCGTCTACACGCCCGGTCCCGGCGTACTGGCAGGCGCGGCTCAACTCCGGCCTAGGACAAGCGTGTTCGTCGCGCCGCACGTGGTCGGTGAACCGCTGCGCGCCCAGACGCCAGCCCATGACCTGCTCGGCGTAGGTGGTCAGCGCGTCGTGTTGAGGTTCGGCGGAGACGGCCGGGTCCGTTGCCACGTACGTGGCGACCCTGACGAGACGGCCTCGCGCCGAGACGAAGTCGAGCGCCTCGTCGTAGAAGGTGCGGCGTAGAGCGCCCAGTCGTGTCGAGACGGGTGCCGAGACGGGTGGGGCGTACTGCCAGAGCCTGGTCATGAGCCACCTCGGCGGCACACTTCGGCGAAGCGCTCCATCTCGATGGCCTGGAGCTTGTCCATCGGCGCGGGTGCGCGGCTCCTCTCACGGAAGGGTCGCCCCAGAGCGAGGAGGACCACGATCGCCGCCAGGAGGAACAGCTTCGGCATCGGTACTTTCCTCGGGGGTGTTTCTCCGCCGCCGGGGCCTCGGGGGAACTTCCCAGCGGCGGAAACATGAGTAAGGCCGGGCTCGTCGGCGTCCGCGGGGGAACGGTGCCGCCGACGAGCCCGGGGTCGGAGAGCGGTCCCGAGCCTTTGGTCCAAAGCCGCGTGGGCGCGAGCGCCGTCCGGCCAAGCCCATCTCGCAACAGCTGTGCAGAGACGAGGGAATGCGCTGTTCGTGCCCCAGTGATCAGCATTCGATCAGTCCGGTGACAAGGCCGACTTCCTCCAGGCCCTCGACCAGTTCGAGGGTGACTTGGCCCAGCTGCCGTAGGAGCCCCTGTGCCTGCCAAGGGTCGGTAGGAAGTTCTTCGGAGCGCAGCTCGCGGGCTCGGGCGATCAGGTCGGCAAGATCCGGATACTTCTCGTCCGCTTTATCTCGCAGCCCCCGGTTCACGAGCTGCATGAGGGCTCCTCGGAAGCGCTGGGCAAGATCCTCGGCATGGTCGTGCCCGGGTGCCGTCGTGCGGGCGTGGCTACGGCCGGACGTCCCCGCAGCGTGGTGACTGACCTCCCCCATGACCGTGTCCAGGGCGTCGAAAACGAGGTCCCAGTCCACCGGATTCCAGCGGTGCACCATGCTCAACACGTGCTGAAGGGCATGCGGATTGAGCGGCGGCGTCCAGGAGTCCGCTGGCACGGTGGGGTCCTTGATCCGAACTGGCATCGTCATCAGCTCGCCGTCAAACTCAGCTCGCACCACGTGGTGGCACCGCCGTCTTCGATGCCCCAGGTGCCCCGTTGTTCTTCGGCGATCGCCTTCACGAGGACCAGACCGCGACCGTGCTCGTCGGCGTCACAGGGTGCCCGCGGCAGGGCGTGACTGTTCGGGACACCGTCGTGCACGTCGATCCGGAGGAAACCGTCCCGTAGGGAGAGAGCCACCGTGACCCTCTGGCCTCCGCTGTGCACGATGGCGTTGGTGACCAGTTCGGACACGACCAAGGCGGCGTCATCAGCGATACAGAACAGACCGCGCGCGAGGAGGCAGTTCCGGGTTACCTGCCTCATGGCGCCGACCTGGAGTCTGTCTTCGAGCGGGGGGAGTTCGCCCGGCGAGCGCTTGGCGATGGGGAAGGCCTCCGCCACCAAGACGCCGTTGCGCATAGCGGGCAGGCGCTGCGACGCCTGGGCGTTCACCGCTCCGGTCCGATCTGGGTGGGGCTGTCGGCCGGAAGGTCGGTGAAGGTGAGCGGGTGCGACCGGCACCGCTGGCTGGGAACGCGTCGGAGCAGTCCGGCGAGGGCAGGCATCGGGGTGTTGGAGGCGTCAGCCAAGTTGCGGCGGCGCTCGCGATCTCCGGGAGTCCGTGCGGTCATCGAGCGTCACCTCCCGCGATGGGGAAGAGACCGCCGAGCTTTCCGTGCAGAGCAACCGCGTCATCGGCCGTCAGGACCAGCGGAACGACCACGGGCTTCGCGGCCCCCTCGTGCAGGTCGAGGGGGATCGCGAAGCGGCCGGCCTCCGTCGGCGCCACCTCGGCCTCGCGAGCAAGGCGGAGGTGGCGCCTGGCGGGCGCCGGGCCGGTGTCCGTCTGTACGTGACTTGTCGTCATGACCCGTAAACGTAGGGCCACTTCGAGGACTCATCCCTGAGAAAAAATCAGGGCTGAGTAACGCTCAGGGTCGGCATATGCCTATGCCGCGAGACCGATGTGCACGGCCACCGCGCGCAGGTCGTCGCGCCACATCGGCTTTTCACGCTTCAGCAGGTCGGCTACTGCCTCCCTGACCAGGGGAGAGAACACGATCTCCTCCGGTGACTGCTTCAACAGCTTCCCGAGGATGTGGACTGTCGCGTAGTCGTCGCGCTGGATGCGGTTGAGGTTCATTACCTCGATCAGGTAACGGGTCCGACGTTCGAGCGGTACCTCGATGTTGACCTGGACGTGATCGGCGGAGCGGAGCGCTTCGGCGGTGTCGCCCTCCTCGGCCTTCAGATGCACCTCGTGCATGGCGAAGTTGGTCGGTCCGAAGCAGGTGTGCCAGTGGTTCTGGTCCGAGCCGACTCGTTCCACGGCCTGTTGCGCACCGTGGTACATGTCCCAGGCCCGGGGCGCCTTGGCGGCGCGGACGGCGGCGACGGCGCCTTGCAGGTGCAGGGCGCCGTACGCCGACCAGTGTTCGAGGTTCGCGTCGTCGTGTGGCCGGCACTGGGCGATGGTCTGCTGAGCCAGTTCGTAGCTGTCTTCCACGTCGCCAGCGGAGGTGAGGACGCAGGACAAGCTCCACGCTGCTGCCGCGAGCAGGCCCGGGTCCCCGGCGTTGTCCGCGAGGGCGAGGCCGCGGTCGGCCGCGATACGCGCGAGGGTCAGTTCGCCGACTCGACCTAGCCAGATCTGGTGGAGGCTGTACAGACTGATGAGCTGCCGCAGGACAGCGCCCTCGTCCTCGGTCGAGGCATCGCGAAGAGCGGCATGCCCCTGTCGCAACAGGTTGGGAAGCCTGGCGCCTACGTCGCGATATCGGTCGGCAGCCTGCGTCTCGTAGACCTTCCATGCGTCCGCCACGGACAACTCGAAGTCCTCGGAACCGATCGACCCGACGCGTTGCGGAAGCAGGGAGGTGGGCAGGGACAGCGTCTGTCGGATGAGCGGTACGTGCTCGTGCTCAGCCCCGCCGGTGGCGATTCCGGACACGTAGCCGCCCGTCAGATCCGCTAGGTCGCACCGCAGTGCCTTGCTGAGAGCGATCAGGATCGGAAGCCGGTCCAAGGGCATCCGGTCGTTCTCAATCTTGTAGACCCAGTTCTCTGACCTGCCGATGAGGTCCCCTAGCATCTTCTGGGACAGGCCCCGGCGCTCACGCCACCACTTGATCCTCTGCCCGATGCTGAACAACTCTCCGTCATACGCCATGGGTTGACCATCCGTCGTAGTGGACAGGGCACTCGTGTCAAGCGTAGGCCCACGTACGTTGGAGAGCGGTGATACTGATGGTCTCTCCCCCTGGGGAGGGCCCTCAACGGTTGCTCTGCCGCTGTGACGGCCAGGGGACCAAGTACGCGAACGACCAGATGGGCAAGGAGGCCGCTTTGTCAGCCCCGTACCGTGGCCTGATCCTCGACTTCGGTGGTGTGCTCACCACCCAGATGCGACTGAACGGAGAGACGTTCGAGAGGTCGGAGGGACTGGCGCCCGGCGCGTACTTCGCGGCCCTGGAGGAACACCCCGACGGCGTCGCGATCTACGCAGCCCTGGAGGTCGGTGAGGCGACGCAGGAGGACTGGAACCGCGTCATCGGTGGCATCCTCGGCATCGACTCCACCGACCTGATGCGACGGGCCCTGGCCAACCTCCACCCCGAGCCCCAGATCGTCGCCGCCGCGGAGCGTGCCCGTGCGGCCGGGATCAAGGTGGCCATGCTCAGCAACTCGTTCGGGATCGAGCCCTACAACCCGTACGAAGACAAGGGCATCTGGACGGACTTCTTCGACGCGGTGATCCTGTCCGAGCAGGAGGGCGTACGGAAGCCGTCTCCGCTCATCTATCAGCGGGTACTCGACGCCTTGGAACTCACCGGGCCGGAATGCGTCTTCGTGGACGACTACGCGAGAAACCTGCCTCCGGCCGAGGCCTTGGGCATCCGCACGGTGCACCACACGACCGACCCCGCGAGTACGGCGGCCATCCTCGACGCCCTCCTCCTCGACCGGACCCCGGCCTGACCAGGCGGAGCGGCTTGTATCGCTGAAAGCCGGTTGCGCGTCGACCGAGGGACAGCAGCGGTTTTGGAGGAGCCCAGTACGGGGCTCCTCCAAAACAACCTTGTTAAAAAAGCCGGGTCGCATATCGAGTAACAGGTTCCAACGTGTGGATTTTTGTGAACTGGCCTCGGGGGATTTCTGAAATTGCAATACCTCTCGCTGGTTCGGCTAATAATTGTCTCCACCGAAGCGCGAGGAAGGTGTCCCGACGGTGCAGATCTGTGTTATGTGCGATCGCCTAAACACTGGCCTGCGTGCCCTTTCCCGGCCTATAGGCGGCGCCACTCGGGAAATCGTCCCGGAAATCGTCCCGGAAGCCGTCTCCGGCACGCTTCGACAGGACTCCTGTGGGTGCCTTCAGACTCCGATATGTGGGAGTGCGCGTAGGACTTGTGCTGATCCGGGGTAGCGCATGCCTGTCAGAATGAGGTGTGCGTCTAGGTTGCCGTCCACGAGGCCGGACAAGATAGAGGTGAATGGCGTTTGGGGTGCGTGGGCGAATTTTTCGACGATGCGAATGTATCGCGTGATGGCTGTGTCAATTGCGGTTTGCAGGTCGCCTGGAGACCGGGCGTGGAATAGGACCCAGTTGGATGTCACGTAGGCGTTAGCGGCTCCTATCCGTACTTCCTCCTCGTCCTTGGTGATGGACGCCAAATCGTTGACCAGGTAGATCGCCTCCACGGCGAGTTCGTTGAACTCATAGGCTTTGGACCCGGGGGTGGGAAAGGGCAGACCGCGGACAGTCCGCCAGCAGGTGACGTACGGCAGGTTGCCGATAGTCAGCCGCCGCAGGGCATGGAATTGCTCCTCGGTCATGGTGCGGACATCGTGCTGGGCTTCCGTGGCCAAGGCGGAGCAGAAGTCCGCAAGCGCAGTCGTGAACTGCTGGGTGTCCAGAGCCCGCTTATTCATCTCGTCCAGCAGCGCATGACACAGGACGCCGCACTCGCCACTCGCCGCCCGGTGACCACTGCGCAGTTGCTGCTCCAGATTGGCCAGTTGGTCCGTCGGACCGTCATCCACGCACAGGAAGAAGACGATGTACTTCCCGCCGAGCAGGCTCTCGTCCAGGGTCGCATCGGATGGTGCGCCACAAGTCTCGAAGGTGGCCGCAACGTAGGCCGTCTGGGCATGCCAGGCGGCGCCTTGCCCACAAGAGCACAGTCGGAGGGACCAGGCGAGCAGTTCCCGAGTGAGGTCACAGTGCCGCTGATTGATCATGCGGTACGGGGCGAGCAGATCGGTACTCATCGCGGCTCCTCAGACTGTGTCAGTGCCTTACTGGTCTGGCCGGTGTGTGGAAGGGCGGCGGCATGGCGTGGTGGGTTGTGAGGGGTGCAGGGCTGCGAGGGCAAAGAGAGTGGTCAGCTGCGGCGAACCGAAGTACAGGGGTACACGACCGAGGCGGTAGTAGGGGCGGGCGGGCCAGGAGCCATCCGGTCGTTGGTGGCGTACGAGAGTGGCGCGCCGTTCGTCTTGTGCGTGTGTGTGGGCAAGGTTGTTGGCCGCGATGGTCCGCAAGGCCAACTGGAGTGGATCACCCGCTGCCTCCTGGGTGGTGAGGTACGCCTCGCGTTGGACGAGGGCGGCACGCAAGGCGTCGGTGAGTGGGGCGGTGTGTGCGGTGGTGTGCAGGCACAGGCGCGATGCCGCGTGGAGGAAGGCGTCGGGTGAGGGGTAGTAGCGCGTTCCGTGCCGGTAGCGTCCGGAGTCGAGATGCTCTCTGACGTAGTCCAGGGTGGTTGCCATGGTCAGGCGGCAATTCTCGGTGAGCGCTGATGGTGTGGCCAAGCTCATGGTGTGCAGGGCATTGGCGCAGACGACGGGGTCGTGCTTGCGTCCCCTGGGTGTGGCGCCCGGCTCGGCCCCATCGTCCCAGTAGACCATCACAACCCCGGGATGCAGGCCGGGGTGACGGCCCCTTTCGGTGAATCCCGTTGCGGGCGGGGCGGCTGCGTCGGCCAGTTCCCGCACGACGGCATGCAGTCTGTGCCGGGGCATGGCGCCATGCGCGGACAGGCCGCTGGCGGCGTGAGCCGTACAGTCGGTATCGGCGGCGAATTGGCTGACGGCCGGGAAGAACCGGAACCTGTGCTGCCAGCGGCTGTTGTCGACCTGCCGGATCAGCGCAGCACCAGCCGTGGGACTCAGGCAAGCTGTCGGCAGCACTGACAAGGCGAGCATGGCCGAGAACGCCTCGTCTGCCGGACTGAACCCCAGGTCGATGCCGAACTGTCGCAGCACGCGCGCGCGGGCCTCGGTGCCTGAGCAGCAATGGTGGAAGAGACAGTCGGTGGCAAGCTGGGCAGCCGGCATACCCCTGCCTTCGACCTGGTGGGAGAGGTAGCTCAGCCCCCGCTCGATTGCCTCTTCGGTCTTGCCCCGGCCGTTCACGTGGTGTCCGTCTGGTCGTCATGGGCGGTCAGTTGCCGAGGACGGGTGTCGGCGGCGCCAGCGGCCAGAGCGATCTCCGCGAGGCGGACGGAGTTAGAGGAGTTCAGGGAGTCGACGACTATGAGCAGGTCAACCTGGGCGGCGGGCTGTTTCACTGCCGTCTGGCGGTTCTGTGTGGCGTAGCAGATGTCGTCGCTGGACGGGGAGATGAGCTGCGAGAACTTCTGCTTGTCTTGTGGCGGACGTAGATGGGGGCCCCGTACAGTTTCAGAGTTTTTCGACGGTCTGGATGGAGCGTAGGGACGCCTGCGCAGAAGCCACGGGGGCTAGCGAGGAGGACCCTGGCAGGAGGCTTCATGATGTGCGCTCCGTGGCCAGGCTCACGATGCGGCGGAGCGAGACGTCGTAGAGCGGTCGGACCGGCGCGTCCGTGTGGCCAGAGCGGGGATTTCACCGGCCGGTACGGCCCGTACCGCCTGCGGTCCGGTCAGGTCGGCTGAGATGGGCCGGGTCGGCGTGGCGACAGTCATCGGGATCTTCCTTCGCCGGGGTCCTGGGCAGGTGTGGTCAGAACCAACCCGGCGTGCGGTGCCCGCAGTTGGAGGCAGGCGGGAGCCGGGTACAACAAGTGCACCACCCGAGCCTCGGGCCGTACAGAGGGCTGAGGCGGTGGATGTGCTGCAACCGATGCACTATTGCGCGCTTGCGAGATGCGGGCGGGGCGGTCCGGCAGGTCGGAGCCAGGGAGGGTAGAGATGCCCAAAACCCCCAACGCTTACCTGCGGACCCAGCTCGTCGGCTCTCCCGGAAGCAGAGTGACGGGCCCGACGCTCTAGTTGGAAGGTCTGGCCCCTGGTGAAGACCACGTCGAGGCCGTCATCAAGGCGTCACCGGTTACTCCGGCCAAGCTGCTAGTTGGAACCGGGAACTGCGTTCCTCGTGGCGCCCGACTCGGCACTCGTCGCCGGCCTTGCCGAGCATCTTGTTCATCCGGAGAAGGAACCGGTCGTACTGTTCGTGCCAAGTCACCGTTGACGCTGCGTCGTTGTACGCGTCGGCCCTGGCGAAGGCGAACGCCGCGATCTCGTAGGCGAGATGGTGGTGCTCTTGCCAGCAGGGCGGGATCACGTCCTGGGGCTGCCAGGCGTATGTCTCGTTGAGCCAGCGGCAGACGGCGTCCAGCCAGGCGGGCATCGGAGCCGCCAACTCGGCGGTCAGGGCGCCGAGATCCCACGGTGCGGGTCCATCGGCCACCGACTCCTCGGCGCTTCGTTCCGCGAGGTACTCCAGGATCGGCGCGGGCGGCTCGGGGAAGGGCGTGAAGCGGGCGAGGGGGGTGCCGGTCATGCGGCAGCCGCCGCCTGATTGTTCGTCCATGCGCCGGCGTGCGCCTCGGCCTGGTTCTTCTTCGTGGCGGCCTGCTGTGAGCGTGTTGCCTTGTTCGCTGTTCGGAGGTCGTGGACGTGGCTTTCGATCTCGGGCCAGGAGTCCCAGGTCCACATGCCGTCGAGGCGGGTGACGACGGGTGCGAGGTTGTCTGCGAGGAGCAGGGCGTGGCCGTCGGGGAGTGCCCTGATCTCGTCACCGCGAAGAACCGGCTCCAGCGCCGTGTGCGTTGCGGTCGAGTGACCGCCGTGGTCGCCGCCGGTCGTGGTCCTCGTCGTGCGGACGCGTTCGACCTGACCGCACAGGTCGGACATGTCCTTGAGGAACGCGGGGTCCTTCGCGCCGCCGAACACGACGACGTGGTTGGTGAACGATGCCAGCTCGTTGGCCGTGTCCTCACCGAAGCGGGCGCGGGCGGACGCCCAGCCCTGGAGGCCGTAGACGACCGTGATGCCCCGGCCCCTGCCGTCTGCCACCCACTGGCGCAGCGAGGGGATCGGCGCGATGTTCGGCGCCTCGTCCAGGGCGGCGAGGAGGGGCGGGTCGAGGCGCCTGGTTGCTGTCGGCTTCGTGTGTCCTGCGTGTGGGGTCAGGTCACGGTGAGGGTGCCCTTCATGTACTGGTGGATGGTGCAGATGTAGGAGTAGGTCCCGGCGGTCTTCGGGGCCGTGAAGGTCTTTGTCCTGCCCGCCCCGATGTCGCCGGTGTCGAAGGTCTTCTTGCCGGTGGCGGTCACGGTGTGGGTGGCCGAGTCGTTGTTGGTGACCGTGATCACGGTGCCGGGTCCGACCGTCAGTTTCGCCGGGTGAAAGGCGAAGTCCTTGATCTCGATGTGGTTCGCACCGGACGGCGACGCGCTCGCCGAGGAACTGGAGCTGGCACTGCCGGAGTTCGAGCAGGCCGTCAGCGCCAGCAGCAGACAGGCGATGCCTGCCACCGCCGGACGGCGACGGCGGACGCGGCCAGAGGCGTACGGAAGGCCCCCTCTCCCCTCGCCCTCTCTCGTTCTTCTCACCCTCACACCTCACACCGTCAGGAGGCTCGGCTTGGCGGCCGAGTTGACGGGCAGGAAGGCGTCCGGCACCGGGTACTGGCCGAGGACGAAGTGCAGGATCGCCGCGTGCATGGCCTCGACCGGGGCAATGGTCGCCGCGGTGCTGACGCCCGCGATGCTCTTCACGTGGGCGGTCGCGTAGAGGTAGGTCTGCGCGGCCTGGTCCTCCAGCCGCAGGGCGAGCTTGGCAGCCGCGCCGACGCTGGTCGCCTTGCCCAGCGTGGCCATCACCTGGTTCTGGTCGGAGAGCGGTACGTCGTGGATGGCGGGCTTTCCGGCGCCGGTGAGCACGGCGTTCCACGCCTTCGCATGGTCGGCGTGCTGGGACATCGCCGTCGTGACGAAGGTGGCGACCGCGGGCGGCACCTTGCCCAGCTTGCCCGCCTTGGCCGCCGTCAGCGTGGCCCGGTAGGCGCCCACTGCCTGGTTCTCCAGCGCGACCGACAGGGCGACCAGCTGGAGATCACCGGTGTATGTGCTCCCGGAGGAGGAGCCGGACGGCGAGGGGGACGCGCTGCTGTCCGCGTCCAGCGCGGCCGCCGAGGTGTCGCCGCCCCCGCCCGAGCAGGCGGCCAGCAGGAACGCGGCCGCACCGCCACCCGCGCCGAGCAGGAACCGGCGCCGGTCCGTGGCGGGACGGCCTGGGCCCTGGACGCCGTCGGACCGGGTCCTGATCTCCTCGGCCAGCTCCGCCGCGCTCGCCTGCATGGCGGGGAGCGTCTCGTGGTGGGCCTCGGTCATGTCGTCGGTGAGGCGGGCGAGCTGGTTCTCGGTGATCGGCAGTTCCCAGCCGTCCTGTGTGGCGTTCACTTCACGGCTCCTTCGGACACCGGCGAGGCCGATCTGGTCGGGTAGAAGGCGTTGGGGAATCCGACGTTGCCGACCTTGGCGGGCAGTTTGGCGACGTCCGTCGGGATCGCGATCAGGCTCGCGTCGTTCGAGGCCAGCAGGGACTGCACCGCGAGCAGCGTCGCGCGGTGCTGGGCCTCGACGGGAGCGACCGACGCGAACAGCTGCCGCAGGCGGGGGTCGCCGACCTGGCCGACGTTCTTGGTGTAGGTCTGGGCGGCGACGTCCTCCAGGCTGATGGCCAGCCGTACGACGTCGGCGGACGTGCGGAGGCCCGGCAGCGCCTTCTTCACGACGGCCGCGTACTTCGGGTCGGGCTGGTGCTGCGCCTTCCCGCCGGCCTGGGCCACAGCGGCGTTGAACGCCTTCGCGTGCCCCTGGTGCTGCTCGGTGGTCTTGCTGATGAACGCGACGATCGTCTTGTTGCCGTCCTTGATGAACGGCAGCCCGGCAGCCGCCTGGTAGACGCTCACGGCGAGGTTCTCCAGCGACGCGGCCGTCTGGAGCGCCATCACGTCGGTCTTCGATCCGGCTCTCGCTCTGGACGGCGCGTCGTCCGCGAAGTCGTTGAGCGCGCCGTGCGTCAGCCGCAGAGCATCACTGTTCAGATCCTGCGACTGCTCGGTCAACATCTCCAGCAGTCGGGAGTCGATACGGTCCTGTCCCATCACGCCCCGTCTCTCAAAGGCATCCGCCCGGCGGCGGCCGCTCTACCACCAGGGTTCGCCGCATCCGCGCATTGAGGGGCGTTTTGTTCGGCCGTACGAGCTACCGATTGCTTCATAGGGTGACTTGGCAATTACGGAAAGTGTTCGAAGTGTCAGGCGGACCCTGTGATCGCTCGGGCAGTGAGGCCGAGGCCGACGAGGACGACCAGGAGGGCCGTCGCCAGGGGGCCCACGCGGGCGAGTACGCGTACGGCGCGGTGGCGGCTGTCGGACGGGGACGTCAGGTGCGCTTCGACGCGTTCTCTCAGGCGCACCAGGACCAGGCCGACGAGGGTGAGGGTCGCGGCCATCCCGAGGCCGTAGGCGACGACCAGGAACACGCCGAAGACGGTCCTGCCCAGGGCCACGGCGCCCAGGAGAACGACGAGGGCGGACGGGCTGGGCACGAGGCCGCCGGCGATGCCCATGCCGATCAGGCCACCCCGGCCGAGGGGGCGGTGATCGGCGTGCCGGTGGCCGGGAGGGGCGACGGGGTCGGCCGTTCTGAGGAGAGTGGCCACGCCGACGGTGTCTCCGGGCGGGCGCGGGGCGGGTGGGGTACGGCGTCTCGGGAGCAGTTCCGTGAGGCGGCGGCCGGGGTGTTCGTGGCCTCCGTGGGCGTGGTCGCCGTGATGGTGATGGTGAGCGTGTCCGTGGCTGTGGTGGTCGTGGCCGTGGCCGTCTCCGTGATGGTGATGGTGGCCGTGGTGGGGCCGGTTGCGCAGGGCGCCGGTGAGGAGCCAGCCGCCGATGCCGGTGACGATCAGGCCGCTCGCCGCCCCGAGCCAGGTCAGGACGGTTTCGCCGGCCAGGTGGGTGGCCGCCGGGAGGGCGAGCCCCAGAACGAGCACGCCCGCGGTGTGGGTGAGGGTGACGGTGGCCCCGACGGTGATCGCGTCGCGCCGGGTGCCGCGGCGGCCGGCGAGGTAGGACGCCATGACGGTCTTGCCGTGTCCGGGGAGCACGGCGTGCGAGGCGCCGAGGACCAGGGCGAGGAACAGGGCCGACAGCCCGATGGGCAGGGTCAGTTCGTGGGCGCCGACCAGCGAGTCGAAGACGGCCGACGTCTTTTCCAGGAGGCCGTTGAACCATCCGCTGCCCGGCAGCTCCGCCCTGCCGGTGTCCGCCGCCCCGTTCGTGCCGGGTCGGCAACTCACGTGCCCGGCACGCTGGTTCAGCGGGTCGGCCGCCGGGTCGCGGGGATAGTGGCGCAGCTCGTCCGTGGGAGAGACGGCGGGCAGGTCGGTGCCGGAGAGCTGGACGCCGTCGCCCCGCACGGTGATCTCGCGCCAGCCGATGCGCCGGGTGTCGTAGCTGGTGCGCAGGTCGAGGCCTGCGGGGCGGGACAGTGTCGCCGGGGCGCTGTAAGCGCAGCTGAGGCGGCTGGTGTCGAGCCCTGCCTCGCCGCGCTCGTAGGTGAGAGCCGAGGCGCCCGCTGTCCACGCGACGGCGTTCTCACCGACGGCGACGTGGAGTTGGCGGGTCAGCGCCGCGCACCTGGCCCCGGCGTAGGCCCGCCTCTCGTCGGCGGAGACCGAGCCGTCGTGATCGGCGTCGATGAGAGGACGTTCCTGGAGGGTGGAGATCTCGGCCCGGTCGACGATGACCTGGGCGTCGATGCGTCCGGGGTGCAGGGTGAGGCCGGTGTGGTAGTTGACGGTGAAGTTCCCCAAGGGGTGGGCCGGGGAGTGGGCCGGTACGGCGTGCGCCGGGGTGAACGCGCCGGCTCCGGCCAGGGCGATCGACGCGGCGGTGAGGGCGGCGCGCTGAAGGGTGTGGTTCATGGGGTTCTGTCGATCCGCTGGAGCAGGGCACGCGCCTCGGGGGCGTGCAGGGGGTGGAAGTGGGGCTCGGTGCGCAGGGCCGTGGTGAGGTCGGCGCCGGCGGCGGCGTCGTCGCCGAGGGCGTGGTGGATGACCGCGCGGTGATAGCGGAACAGGGCGCTGCGGGTGCCGAGCGCGAGGGCCAGGTCGGCCTGGCGCAGGGCTTCGCGGTCCCGTCCGGCCCGGTGCAGCGCCCAGGCGCAGGCGTCGTGCACCGCGATGAACTTCCTTGTCCTCAAGGCCTGTTGGGCCATCGTCACGGCCCGGGAGGGGTCGCCGTGGTCGGCCTCGAAGAGGATGGCGTCCGTGTCGGCGGGGACCCGGACCGAGCGGCGGATGGTCTCCTGGCCGCGCAGGACCGCGTACGAGGCCTCGGCCTGGTCGTCGTCGCCCAGGGACTGCTGGAGTTCGCCGAGGCCGAGCAGGTAGTGCGGGAGCGGGGCGACGGCGATGGCGGCCCGGTAGTCGGCGACGGCCTGCCGGGTGCTGCCCAGGGCGGTCCGGGCGCGGGCGCGGGCTTCGAGGAGGGCCGAGTCGCCGGGCGCGTTCCGCAGTCCCGACTCGGCCTCACGCAGGGCCGGTCGGGGGTGGCCCGTCTGGAGGGCGAGCGCGGACAGGACGGCGTGCGCGAAGGACCGTTCGCCGGGGGTGGAGGCGGCGTCCAGCGAACGGCGCATGAGGGCGACGGCCTCGTCCGTGCGGCCGCGCAGTTCGAAGGTGTAGGAGGCGCGCGCCAGAGCGGGTGCGTCCGGGCGCAGGTCGTTCATGCGCTGAACGGCCCGGTAGGCGGCGGGGTACTGGCCGAGCTGCGTGTGGGCGTCGGCGAGGACCCCGAGTGCGACCGGGTCGTAGGGGTCGCTCGTGGTCGCCCGTCGGGCCCAGGTGAGCGCCGCCGGGAAGTCGTGGCGGGCCGCCGCGAGCGCGCCCATGCCGGTCTGCGCGCCGGAGTTGTCGTCACGCTGGAGGGCCAGGGAACGGTTCAGGGCCTGCTCGGCGCGCGTGTAGGTCGCCGGGTCGGCGGTGGTGCGGGCCCGCTGGACATAGGCCATGCCCAGGGCTGCCCAGCCGCCCGCGTCCTCGGGCAGGTGCCGGACGCGGGCCTGAAGGGCGCTCAACGAGCCCCGGGGCGGCGGGTGTTCGGCGGCTGCGGGGGTGGGCTCAGCGGCCGGGGCCAGGCCGAGGGCGCCGACGGTGAACAGGGCGGCGCCCAGTGTCAGGGCGACGGCGGCGCCGCGCAGCCGACCGCCGGTGCGCGTGGGGGGCGGTGCGGGGGCGGGTGTGTGCATGGGGGTACTCCCTGCCGGTGAAGCCGGTGCCCGGCCCCGGGTCGCGGGGGCCGGGCACCGGCGAAGAGCCTCGCGGGCCGGGACGTCAGCTGGTCTTGTCGCGGCGGCGCAGTCGCCAGCCGCCGACACCGAGCATCAGGGAGCCCAGGACGCCGATACCGGCCGCGTGGGACGTCGTCAGCGCCGACCGCTGTACGTGGTCGCCGCCGGAACGGCCGTTCACGGACTTGGTGTGGGGCAGCGCCAGGTAGGGGAACGACCCGCCGAAGGGGACGTCGTTGGCGTCGACCTTGTCGCCGTCGGCCAGGGCGGGGACCAGCTTGCCGGTCTGCGCGGCGCCTTCGACGGCTTGCAGCGAGATGTCGATGACGTCGTCGGTGAGGCGGCGGCCGTTGGGGAATCCGGCCAGGTCACCGGCGAGCACGCCGAGCCGCTGGGGCCTGGCGGCGGGCGGCACGGCCATGTTGAGGCGCAGTTCCTCGGCCGGCACGATCCGCTGGAGGCTCGCGTCCTTGTTGAGGCGGTGCGCGTTGAGGTCGGCCTTGATCGGGCCGCACGCCTTGCAGAGGCCGGTCAGGTAGATCTCGGCGAGGTCGTCGCGGGGCGTGGCGGGCGCCGGGACGCCGTAGACCTTCTGGATCAGCTTGGGCAGGATCGGGTCGTAGACCTTGTCGACGACCGGCTTGACGGTGCGGTCCTGGTCGGGGTTGAGGGTGTTGAACGCGTCCTTGTACTTCAGCGGGACGACGACCTCGTTGACCAGCGGGTTGCCCAGCCGTGAGACCTGCCGCCAGGTGTCGTGCCGGGTGCGGGAGTCGGCGACCTGGACGCCCTTGCGCTCGGTCGTGGACCAGACGCCGATGACCGGGTTGCGCGCGGCGCTGCCCTTGAGGGCGAGCTGCTTCTTGGGGATCTGGAGGGCGACGGAGTTGACGTTGTAGCCCGCCAGGGTGTCCTGCCCCCGTTCGGACAGGTTGCCGCCGTAGAGGAGGTCGAAGACCCGCAGGTCCGCGAAGAACGGGTCGTCCGCCTGGCCCGCGAACGTCTTGCCGCCGCCGGGGAGGTCGCTGACGGCCTGGGCGCGCAGGGCGCCGTAGTTCGGCATCGACGCCGGGCCCACCCGGGAGGGCGCCACCGGCACGTTCGACCGGACGACCTTGCTTCTGCCGCCCTCCGTGACCGTCAGGTCGTAGACCTGGCGGAAGTTCAGGTTCGGGTCGGTCAGGGAGGTGACCGGGCCGGTGTTGTAGAGGAACTGGTTCGCCGCGTCCCGGACCTCGTTGCGGAAGCGCCAGGTGTAGGTGACGTCCGCCGTGCCGTCGCCGTCGTTGTCGATCTTGATGTGGTAGCGGGCGTCGTCCGCGAAGGCGTAGAAGTTCGGGCCGCCGTTGGGCTCCTCGAACGGAATCCAGTTCGCGACGAGGGTGACGCTGTCGGTCTTGTCGGGGCTGGTGAACGCGTACACGTCGGTGTTGTCCGCGCGCGGGTCACCGGCGATGAGGGGTGCCTCGCGGTGGCTGGAGGCCTGGCTGACGCCCGGGGCCAGGGTCAGGACGCCCACCGCGGTCGCCAGGGCGCCGGTGCCGAGTGCCAGCAAGGAGTGGTCCAGGACCCGCCGTGAACGTGAACGGGGCCCGGTGGTCGTTGCCTTCACGACATTCCTTTCAGGGGGGAGGGGTGGAATGACGGTCGGCACCGCGGCGAGCGGACTCGCACTGTTCGGGACGGCAGGAAAGGCAACGGGGACTGCCGGCCCGGAACACACCACCGCGCAGGACTGCGCAAGCGGAAGGTAAGCACGCTGACGGACTCCACGGAGGCGGGGTTCGTTCTCGCAGGCGCACCTCGCGAAGTGCCCTCACAGGAAACGCACAGGCCGGGGCGGGTCTGTGAGAGCTGTTCTCACGCTGATTTTCGATTCCGACACGATGGAGTCCGCTGGGCCGAACGAGGAGGTCGCCGCCGCTGCGGGGGAGCGCGGGGTGAGCAGGCCGGGGGTGCGTGTCCGGTGCGGCGTCGCACGGGTTGGGCGCGCGCGGCTGGGAGCAGCCCAGGGACCCCGGCCATGGCGGGAACGGGGGCGCTGCGGGTGGCGGTGCCGAAGCCGCCACCCGCGCGGACCCCCTCGTGACTGCCGCTCCCGGACCTGGCCGTGTGCCATGCCATCAGGACCGGTCAAGAGGGTCGTCCAGCCCACGCCGCCCCGTAAACGACGGTGGACTGGAGCTGTGGAACAGAGCCCCTTCCGTGGACACTGCCACCGGACACACGGCATGTGCCCGGCTCGGGACCCGGCTGAGGCGGGCCCTCATCAGTCACTCCGGTACCGCGTGCTCCACGGATGGGTCGGGGGCTTCTGCTTCGCTCGATCGGACGACGGCTGACCGGCATCGTGGGGCCGAGGGCACCTTGCTTACCGCCCTGCGCAACGGAGTCCGGTGTTCTCGCCCCCCTGGCGTCTGGGGTGTTGAGGGCGCCCTTGACCAATCCAGGTGGGTGGATGGGCTCGGATCAGTGATGAGCGAGCCGGGTGGGCCGGCGCTTACTCCGGAGGCTTAATCGCATGGTCACTTTGATTCTGATCGGTCTGCTGGGAGGGCTGATCACGGCCGTGTCCCCGTGCATCCTGCCGGTCCTTCCGGTGGTGTTCCTGGCGGGAGCCCCGGGCGGCCAGACAGGCGCGGGGCCGCCTGGTGAGGCCAGGTCCACCGGCGCCCAGAACGGCGACGGGGCTACGGCGCTGCCGGGTGATGTCCTCGTCGCCGATCCGGCCCCGGCCGTGCGTAATCGGCGGCCGTATGCCGTCGTGGCGGGCCTGGTGCTGAGCTTCAGCTTCTTCACCCTGCTCGGGGTGACGATCATTTCCGCACTGGGCCTGCCCGACGACATCCTGCGGTACGTCGGACTGGTGATGCTGGTCCTGATCGGTCTAGGGCTCGTGTTCCCGCCGGTGGAGCGGTTGTTGGAGAAGCCGTTCGCTCGGATTCCGCAGCGACAGGTCAACAAGGAGGGCAGCGCGTTCGCCCTGGGCCTTGGCCTGGGCCTGCTCTACGTCCCCTGCGCGGGTCCCGTGCTGGCGGCCATCACCGTGGCCGGCGCTCGTGGTGAACTGGGCCTGGACGTCGTGGCGTTGACCCTCTCCTTCGCCCTGGGAACGGCCCTGCCGCTGCTGCTGTTCGCCCTGGCCGGACGGCGCGTGGCCGAGCGGGTCGGCGCCTTCCGCAAGCGGGCCAGGAAGCTGAGGATCGTCGCGGGATGCCTGATGATGGCGCTCGCACTCGCCTTGGCCTTCAACGTCACCGACGCGATCCAGCGGGCGCTTCCGGACTACACCTCGGCGGCGCAGAAGAAGATCGAGGACAACGACGTTGCCCGGCAGGAGCTTTCGGGTCTGTACGACAATTCCAACAAGGAGCTGTCACGCTGCGAGGACGGCGTGGACGAGCTGCGTTCCTGCGGGCAGGCGCCGCCGATCGCCGGTATCTCGAAGTGGCTCAACACCCCCGGCGGTCGGCCGGTCGACCTGAAGCAGGAGCACGGCAAGGTCGTACTGATCGATTTCTGGACCTACTCGTGCATCAACTGCCAGCGCAGCCTGCCGTACATCGAGGCGTGGAACCGCGCCTACAAGAGTGCCGGTCTTGAGATCATCGGGGTGCATTCGCCGGAGTTCGCCTTCGAGAAGAACGCCTCCAACGTGGCAGGCCAGGCGCGCGAGTTGGGAGTCACCTACCCGGTGGCGCTCGACAACAAGCTGACGACCTGGAACAACTACCGCAACCGGTTCTGGCCCGCCAAGTACCTGATAGACGCCAAGGGGACCGTGCGCTACTTCACGTTCGGCGAAGGGCGGTACGCGCAGACCGAGGACTTGATCCGCACTCTCCTCAAGCAGGCCGATCCGGACGTCCAACTGCCCCCGAAGACAGGCCAGAAGGACCCACAACTCACCAAGGACCGCACTCCGGAGACCTATCTGAGCAACCACCGCATCAGCGGCTATGTCGGCGACCCCCTGCTGGACAACAAGCCCAAGGCCTACCGCTTCCCGACCGCGATCCCGGTCAACAGCCTTTCCCTGGACGGGACATGGACGGCCGGATATCAGTACTTCACCGCGGGGGAGAACGCCCGCCTCGCCTTCACCTACCGGGCGAAGAACGTCAACCTCGTCCTCGCGGGTGAGGGAACGGTCACCGTCCTGGTCGACGGCAAGACCGTGAAGACGATCCCCGTGGCGGGGACACCCACCCTGCACCGGCTCGTCGACGAGAGCACGGCCCGCACCGCGCATCTCGAACTCAAGGTCACACCCGGCATCCAGGCGTACTCCTTCACCTTCGGGTGAACCGGCCCCGGCCGGACTGCCTTTCCGCCCCAGGACGCATCGGCGCCTGGGGCGGGAGCCGTTCATCGAGTGTGGCCGTGCTCCAGCTCCAGTTCGCGCTTGAGGTTGCGTGACGCGCGTGCCCTCACCGGCCGGCTCGAAGCGCTACTCCTTCCAACTCCCCGACTGCCCGGCGGCCTGCGGTCCCTGCGCGCCCCGGACGCCACCGACGACTTCGGCGGGTTCGGTCTGTGCGAGTGCGGCGAGGAGTTGCAGCTTCTCGTCGCTGTCGCTGTCCTTGTCGGGGTAGTAGACGACGAGGATGACGTCGTCGATGGGGAGTTTGTCGCGGTGGAGCCGCAGTTCACCGACGACGGGGTGGTGGACGGTGGTGGTGCCGCCGTCGAGGCTGCGGACGTCGTGTCGGGCCCACAGGGTGCGGAACCGCTGACTGGACAGCGCGAGCTCTCCGACGAGTTCGACGAACCGGGGGTGGTCGGTGTCGTCCCCGATGGTGGTGCGAAGAGCGGCGATGAAGCCGGCGGCGGCTTCGGCCCAGTCCTGCTGAAAGGCTTGTTCCTCGGGATCGAGGAAGAGGGAACGGAGCCGGTTCTGGCCGGGCCGCAGGCGCGGGGAGAGCGCGACGGCCATGGGGTTGGAGGCCAGGACATCGAACGCACGCCCTTCGACGAACGCGGGAATCCGAAGGTGGGCGAGGAGCTGGTGCACCCGTGCCGGTACGTGCTCGGGCCGCTCGCGGCGCGGAGCCCTGGGGCGCGCCGCCGTGAGGCCGAGCAGATACGTCCGCTCGACGTCGTCGAGGCACAGGACACGCGCGAGTGATTCGAGGACCTGAGCTGAGGGGTTCTTGTCGCGGCCGCGTTCCAGTCTCAGGTAGTAGTCGGGGCTGATTCCGGCGAGCAGGGCGACTTCCTCACGGCGCAGGCCGGGCACGCGGCGGTTGCCGCCGGGCGGGATTCCTGCCTGCGCCGGGGAGATCAGCTCGCGCCGGGCGCGCAGGTAGCCGCCGAGCCGGTTGCCGGATTCCGCACCCTTCATACCGACACCGTAATGCCCTGTGCGTGACGCAGAGGGGCCCTGGCAGGACCAGGGCCCCGCCACACCCGGCGGATTCCGTCAAGACTGCCATGGCAGTGTTCTGCGAGGGACACGGAACATCACTGGACGCGCCGCGCCTGAACCCCGTCGGCGTCCTGGACCGAAGGGAAGATCTCGTGGATCTCTCCAACCGCACCGTGCTCATCGTCGGCGGGACCTCGGGTATCGGGCGAGAGCTGGCCCGCCGGTTCGCCGCGGCGGGCAGCACCGTGGCCGTTGGCGGCCGCAGCCAGGAGGCACTCTCGGAACTCGCCGGAGAAGGCTTCGGCACCGTCAGGATCGACGTCACCGACGGCGCCTCCGTCGCATCCGCCCGTGACGCCGTGCTCGCCCGGTACCCCGAGCTGGACACCGTGGTGACGATGCCGGGCGTCATGCTCCTGGAGGACCTGCGCGACCCCGCGCACTTCGAGGCGGCACAGACGACGATCGACACCAACCTGGTGGGCACCATCCGGGTGATCGACGCCTTCACCCCGCACCTGGTCCGACGCGGCGATGGCACCTTCATCACCGTCACCTCCGGCATCGCCTTCCTGCCTTTCCCGCCCATGCCCACCTACGCCGCCTCGAAGGCCGCGGTGCACGCCTACTCCGAGGCACTGCGCGCGCAACTCGACGGCACCGGCGTCGGCGTCGTCGAACTCGTCCCGCCGGCCGTCGCCACAGCAGGCCAGGAAGAGGTGAACCCGCACGCGCTGCCGCTCGACGGCTTCGCCAGCGAGGTCATGCAACTCCTCTCGCAGGACCCCACCCCCCGCGAAATCCTGGTGAAGGGGGTCCTCATGCACCGCTGGGCCGAGCGCGACGGCACCTACGACGACCTCGTCGCACAGCGTTCCCGGGCCCTGGCCATGCTCCCCAGCCGCGAAGGCTGACCTCCTTCGAACGGCCCCGCTCTGCCGGGCGGCGGACGTTTCAGCGGCGGGCATTTCTGGGGGCACAGCGGTGAGGGGCGGGGCCATGGCCCCGCCCCTCACCGTCTCCCCGTCACAGGAGTCGTACGGCTGGGCGCCTTCATGTCGGGTGCCCGACCTTGTTCGTGGCCCGTCAGCTGGTGGGCATCAGGACGGTGTCGATGATGTAGACGTTGGCGTTGGCGGTCTTGACGTTGCCGCAGACGACCTTGGCGGAGTCGTTGACCGTGTACGACTCACCCGAGCCGGAAGTCGTCAGCTTGGACTTCTCCAGCGTGTCGAAGGAGCCCTTCTCCAGGTCCGCCGGGGAGAGCTGCTTGCCGACGACGTGGTAGGTGAGGATCTTGGTGAGCTGGGCCTTGTCGTTGAGGACCTTGTCGAGGGTGGCCTTCGGGATCTTCGCGAACGCGTCATTGGTCGGCGCGAACACGGTGATGCCCTGGGCGTTGTTGAGGGTGTCGACGAGCCCGGCCTTCTTCACCGCGGTCACCAGGGTGGACAGCGCCGGGTTGTTGGAGGCGGCCGTGGCGACCG
Organism: Streptomyces sp. NPDC091279; assembly: GCF_044757465.1. NCBI lineage: Bacteria > Bacillati > Actinomycetota > Actinomycetes > Kitasatosporales > Streptomycetaceae > Streptomyces > Streptomyces sp. NPDC091279. The sequence continues at coordinate 154,871 of NZ_JBIVVA010000013.1, forward strand.
GGTCCTTGGACATGCCGTCGAAAGAACCGGCACCGCTCTTCGGGACACCGGAACAGGCCGTACCGAAGGGCTGGTCGGAGGCCGTGGCGTCGGCGCCGCTCACGCTGTCGTCGGACGCGGTCGCGGATGCGGACGCCTTGGTGGAGGAGTCGGACTTCCCTGACTCGCTGCTGTTGTCGGAGCAGGCGCTGAGGGCCAGCGGCAGCACGACGGAGGCGGCGAGGACGACTGCGGTACGGCGGATACGGGTGCTCAAGGTGTTTCTCCTGTTGCTGATACGGCGTGCGCCGCCTGTAGACGGGGAAGAGGAAAAGCGTTCGAGGTCGGCCGACCGACCGGAGGAAATCGCCGAACGCCGGGGAAAATCCGGCTGGTTCGTGATGTCTTCTCGTCGTCGGTCACGTGGGGAATCCGGCTCCGAAAGCTCGGCGGATTGGTCCTCTGGCTGATCGGAGGAATCTTTTCTCAGACCAATCCGCACCCTGACCGGCTACGCATGTACGGGTCGAGCGGCTGCGGCGGCGCGCCGAACCCACCGCGCTGTTGATCTAGACGCGGTGGGCTGCGCCGTAGCGCAGTCCGTCGTACAGGATGGTGGCGATGGTCACCGCGTCGTCCTGCCAGCCGTTGGCGCGCATCCCGCAGATACCGCCGAGGGCCCGCAGGACGACCCGCCCGTTGACGCCGCTGCGGATGAGGCCGGCCGCGGTGCCCGCGCCGATCAGTTCGTCCAGTGTGCGGGCCATGTCGTTGCGGGTGTCGTCGAAGATCGGAGAGTCGGTCGCCATGATGCTTTCCAGTACTTCCCCCAGCCCCCTGCCGACTGCTGCGTGTTCCACGAGCAGCAGCAGGAAGGCGCGCAGGGCTTCGTCCGGGGGGTGCTGGGCAAGCAGCCGGGCGGGGGCTTCGCAGAGCTGGGCGACCTCCTGGCGGTAGACCTCCGCGACGAGTGCTTCGCGGGTTTCGAAGTGGCGGTAGAGGGTGCCGACCGCGACCCCGGCTCGGCGGGCGATCTCCTCCACGTGGGCATCGTCGCCGGCAAGGAACGTCTCCCGCGCCGCGGCCAGGAGGGCTTCGCGGTTGCGGCGGGCATCGGCGCGCAGCGGACGTGGCGGCGGCAACAGTCCTCCATAAGGTGAGTCGGGTTCCGTTTATGTGTACAGTTTCCGGAGTCAGGTTCACTTTAGCGAGGGAGTCAGCCCGTGACGATCGAGGACGATGGGTTCACCGGTCTGCGCGTGCTGGTGACCGGCGGCAGCCGAGGGCTGGGGGCGGCGACGGCCCGCCGTTTCGCCGCAGCCGGGGCCACCGTGCTGACGGCCTCGCGCACCGCGCCCCCGCAGGACATGCCCGCCGCCTTCATCCGCGCCGACCTGCGGTCCGAGGAGGGCGTGCAGGAACTGGGGCGGCGCGTGCTGGACACCCTGGGGGGCGTTGATGTCCTGGTGAACAACGCGGGAGCCGCAACCGGACCGATGCCGACGCTGGAGCGCTCCGATGCGTCCTGGCTCGCCGATCTGGAGATGAACCTGCTCGCCGCGGTTCGTCTCGACCGGGCTCTGGTTCCGGGGATGGTGGAGCGGGGGTCCGGAGTCGTGGTGCACGTCTCCTCCATCGCCAGCCACCTGCCCCAGCCTGCCGAGGCGTCGTACGCGGCGTCGAAGGCGGCGCTCAATGTCTACAGCCGCGAGCTGGCGACGGCGGTCGGCCGGCATGGCGTGCGCGTGGTCTGTGTTCTGCCGGGCTTCACCCTCACCGAGGGAGCAAAGAGTCATCTCCAGAAGATGGCTGACAGCCAGGGCATGGGCTTTGACGACCTCGCACAGCAGATCGTGGACCGCTCGAAGGTGCCGATGGGGCGTCCCGGCGAGCCCGAGGACGTCGCCGAGATGATCGCGTTCCTCGCCTCCGGCCGCGCCAAGTGGCTCACCGGCGCCCAGTTCCGGGTCGACGGCGGCATCCTCCCCACGGTCTGAACTGCATCACACGCGAATGAAACGGAGCGTCACCATGAACGTCAGCCTGATGTCACTGGTCGTGGCCGCTGCGGATCTGGAGAGCGAGAGTTCGTTCTGGCACCAGTTGCTCGGCGGCTCCGTCATGAGGGCGGAAACGCACCACTTTCTCCAGGCCGAAGGCTTCCCCGTGATCGTGGTCCAGCACGTGCCGGACCATGTCCCGCCGCAGTGGCCCGACGGGGCTCCCCTGCACCTGCACTTCGACCTCGCCATGGACGACGTGGCGGCTGCGGACGAGCTGATCCTTCACGGAGGTGGCCGACGGTTGCGACCGACCGACGACGTCTCCACCCAGCAGGGGGCCCGGGTCTACGCCAGCGCTGCCGGACACCCTTTCTGCGTTCGCTCGGCCTGACCCAGAAACCGAGGACGAAACCCGGCCATTGCTCGTTCGAGGGATGCACCACCGGTCTGCTGCACTGGCCGTCAGTCGTCCTCGCCGACGGCCTCCGGGGCACGGAAGGTGCGCCTGGCGGATCTGGCCCCGGCCACTGTGGCAGGTCGGGCGGGCGAGGCGGTGGCGGGACTCCTGCGCGGGGAGCTGCCGGTTCATCGGTTGCCGGTAGATGTCGTCGACCGGGTCGACAACAAGGCCCCGATCCGGAGATCGGGGCCTTGGCTACGGTGGCTGGGGCCGGGATCGAACCGGCGACCCTCCGCTTTTCAGGCGGATGCTCGTACCATCTGAGCTACCCAGCCACGGTGTTTCACGTGAAACACCAGCGGTCCTGACGGGATTTGAACCCGCGGCCTCCACCTTGACAGGGTGGCGAGCACTCCAAACTGCTCCACAGGACCAAGCGTGCGCGTACCAGAGTCTCGCACACACGACTTACGTACCCCCAACGGGATTCGAACCCGAAATCGTTACCTTCCTGACCTGCGGAGATGCGCGAGAGGCCGGTGGCTACGCCTGTTTGCGTCCCGCTGAGGCTGGCTTGATCCCCCTCGATCCTGCCCCCGTGCTGACGTGTCAGCACGGGACGGCGTGACGTTGTGACTGCAAATCTCAGGTTGCTGCGGCGGTCTCCGGGCCTCTGCTTCTCGCCCCTGTCGACCATGATTCTCTTGCCAGATCCATGCGCTACGACCGGGCAGCAGGCGACGCTGCCCGCGATGAGCGGCTCGGCCAGGCTATTGAGTTGACCCGACAGTCGAGCATTGTTTGAGCCCGAAGGCTCTCGGGATGATCGCGGTCGTCGCCGCTACGGTCTGCTTGTCCGGGCTCTTCACTCGCGCGAACGCCTCCCGCTCTTGGGAACGCAGCCGATGAGGGCGATCTCGCACTGCTCGGCCGCGCCGTGGATGACGTCCCACGTCCTGCTTCCCCTCGTGGTGCGTGGTCACCCCAGGAGCAGGGTCGACGTGATGCGATCCTCGAACGCGCCGATCAACGAGAGCGAGAGTCCGCTCTCGGGGGCGTACCGGAGCATGCCCGGGACCTGTTCGTCAGGGTCGTCCGGCAGCCACCCGGTCCAGCCCATTCGCCGGGCTCGTCAAGGTTCAAGGGGCCGTTGACCACGGTGCTTGGCGTTGCGTCTTGGGCCAGCTACGTCTTGCCGCTCCCAGATGTTCCCCGTAACGGAACTATGATCTGTCGCCGCCATTTCTAAGCGTAGGGACCGAGGAACCGCTCGCCGTTGAGGTGGATCATGTGCGTCGGGTCAGACGCGCACCATGCCTCCGTCTCCCAGGCGAGTTCGGCGAGGAATTTGCGCATTTTCGGGCGGTCCGGGAAGCAGGACACATAGACCAGGCCGGCGGTCGACCCAGCGAACAGCGCCTGGAGCTCACCGTGGCGCTTGCCGTCGACCGGTCCGTGTGTCAAAGCCGCCTCCATCAGGAAGAGCCAGTCCTTCTCCTCCTGGTAGACGACCAGGTCGGGCAGCTTGCCGTGAGTGTCGACAGTGACCCCGAGCGATGCGAGCTTCTGCTCGTCGAAGTGCATGAGCTTCTTCTCGGCGTCACCGATGTAGAGCACCTCGCCACCGGGCACGAAGAATCCGCAGAAGTCGTCGATCATCTGCTTGATCAGGACGTTCTGACCACCGCCTCCGAGCGAGAGTTCCTTTCCGCCCGGGAGCGTTACGGGGATGCGGGTCAGGGTCCGTGCTGCCTGATACATCGACAGCAGGCCCGGAGCCGCTGCGAGGTACTCCTGGAGCGCGTCGGCGAACGCAGGCGTGCCGTGGAGCCTGATGACCTCGAGCGCCTTGGGATTGAGGCGGTAGTTGTTGGCACTTGAGTTCGTCGGCCGGCCGGGGTCGTCATCGTTGTAAATGACAAATCCGGCGTCGCGGAACTGGTGCAGCGTCTGTCGCCGGTAGGTCTCGCGCGTGTTCTCGGCGATCTCGTGCCCGAGCTGGTCACGAATCCAGTCGAGGATCGCGCGGACACCGAGCATCTCGTTCGTTGCATCGGCCCATGAGGAGTGTTCCTTCATCTGGGCAAGGGCAAGCAGCGTGCGTCCGCTGCGGTCGTTGGAGCGTCCCTTGTCAAAGCCGAAGGCCTTGAGGATCTCCTTGGCCTCGTCGAGCCGTGTCATGCCTTTACCTCCGTCGGCGCGAGAATGGCTTCCACCGCAGCGTCGATCTCCAACTGGTCGCGCGAGGTCACCGCCGACAGCTGCCGCAGCTGGTCGAGCGAGGGGAAGCGCATCTGCCGCAGATCGGCCGCATTCACCTGCGTGTGGCCGGAGAAGACGCGGAAGTAGCTGTCGAGTTGTGTCGAGTTCAGGAAGACCGACAGACCGTCGGCGACTTCGGCCTCCAGACCGTGGCCGTCTTGGTGGACGTAGTTGAGCTTGTTGTCGAAGGCGACCTCGCCCTCTGATCGCCAGACGGCGCTAACGACGCGCCGGCGCTCTTCTTTGGCAGAGAAGCGCTTGATCAGCACATAGTCGCCGCCAGGCACTAGCAGCTTGGCCGTATCGGCTGGCTCGGCGTGGAACCATTCCGGCTTCTTCGCACCGACGGGGTGCTGCGTGACCCCACCACGGATGTGCGTGGGATTGACCATGGGTACTGCACCGTCGATGTGTTCGTGGTGCAGCATCTCGCGGGAGCGGAAGTCGACGACCCGGCCGGTCGAGACCGTGAGCCCGAGATCGGCCAACGTATGGCGGGCGTGGGTGCTCATCCACGCGACGGCCTGCGCGTCGCTCTCGGTCGCAGGAACGTGAATGAAGTCGGGGGTCACGATGTCCCCGTAGGCGACCGTGCGAGAGGATGGCGTGCTGTTGTGATCTTGCGAAGTATGGATGACGACCTTATCCGGGGTGCGGCCACGCGTCGCCGAGACCACGATGGATTCCTGGAGCACGCCGGTATCCCCGAAGACCTTTGAACGGCTCTCGAAGGTATGGATCGCGTCGATGCCTGCCGCGTCCACGAAGCCCCGGCGGAACGCCGAGTAGTAGGGGCCGTTCATCCAGGAGCGCGGGGTGATGGCGACTTGCTGACCCCAGTCAACGAGCAGCCGCAAGCCAAGGTCAAGGAATGCCGCGTAGATGTTCGGCACGATGATCTTCGCGCTGCGCAGAAGATTCTGGGGCTCGCTCCCGGTGCGGAGCTTCGCGTAGGGGGGGTTCTGGATGACCAGGTCGAAGCGCCGGTCGGTGGTTAGCGCCCAGGCCAGGAAGTCTGCGTCGACGAGCTCCGTGGTGACGCCGTCGACCCTCTCGAGATCGCCCAGAGTCTCCGCCAGCGCAGCGTGGAGGACGGCGTCGTTCTCGACCGCGACGATGTGGACGGGCAGGCCGGGGCGCTCAACACGGAGCCGGTCGACGAGAGCTGCTGACAAGATCCCGCTGCCGGCCCCGGGGTCGAGCACTCTGATGCTCTCGATCTCGACGACACGCGGTAGTCCAGCGATGATCTGAGCCGCGAGGTGCGGCGTGAAGTACTGGCCGCGCTGCGCCTGTTCCTCAACATCGAGTCCGACCAAGGCAGTCCTGCGGCGCTCTTCAGCCCGCTTGAGGAGCTCCACACTCATACGACGAGATCCTGTCTCTCGGATGTGTCAATCATGCCGGAGGGCTCCGACACCTCAGCACACGGAGGCATCACATCTTGCCCCTCCCGAGTTTCCTCCGCGCTTGATTCACGCTGTCCCCGTGAAACCCCAGGCAGACATTTTCGCGGGGGTGTCGTGCTCCGTCACGGATCTCAGTGGTCACCCCAGCGGCTCTCTTGTGCCTTCCTGAGGCTTCCCGTGGCGCTGCTGCACGGAAGCTTCTGTGTGGACTATGGCGGATCTCCGAAATGTAACCGGAGCCTGGGGGCGAAGGTCCCCGCGATCTACCTGTCCAGGTACGCGAGGATCGCGCGGAGGCTCTGTGCGCGCTGACCCCCTGGCCGAAGACCTTGCCCGGCAAGCTACGGCCATCCTCGTCTTCGGCACCCGCGCCCCGGCCCACCGTCACCTTGCTCTGGTCTGACAGCGCGGCATGTGTCGCACTTGAAGTAGCACGGGTTCTGCGCGGGAGAGGGAGGGTTCGGCAGCCCGGAAGCGGCGGCAGTCCGGTGCCGACATGTCAGCACCGTGTCAGCACACGAAGCCTCTTGGGGTGATTGCCGCCAGGGGTGGTCTTTGCTCGGGCACGCAACGAGAACGTCCCGGACGGAATGCCGTCCGGGACGTTCTCACTCTGGTGGCTGGGGCCGGGATCGAACCGGCGACCCTCCGCTTTTCAGGCGGATGCTCGTACCATCTGAGCTACCCAGCCACGGTGTTTCACGTGAAACACCAGCGGTCCTGACGGGATTTGAACCCGCGGCCTCCACCTTGACAGGGTGGCGAGCACTCCAAACTGCTCCACAGGACCAAGCGTGCGCGTACCAGAGTTTCGCACACACGACTTACGTACCCCCAACGGGATTCGAACCCGTGCTACCGCCTTGAAAGGGCGGCGTCCTAGGCCGCTAGACGATGAGGGCTCTCGGCCCGCCTGAGCGCCTCGCGGCGCCCGGGGACGTGAGAAGCATAGGTGATGCCGAGAGGGATCGCCAAAACGGTTTACCGGGACGGGGACGGGGAGGCCGGGGTGGCGTCCGGCTGGTTCTCCTTCGGGAGGTGGCGGGCGACCTCGGCCGTGGTCAGGCCCAGGCCGCCGAGCTTGATGTGGTCCCAGGCCTGGAGGCGCTTGCTGTCCCGGTCGAAGTAGAGGATCGACGCCTCGATCGGGTCGGGATGCTCGCCCTCGACCGCGCGCAGCCCGCTGCCGCCGGTGGAGCCCTCCACCCGCAGCCGGGTGCCGTAGCGCATGACCTCGTTCTTCTCGTGGTGGACATGGCCCGCCAGGACCAGCGGCACCTCGCCGTCGACCTCGCGGGCCGCCGACGGCTCGTGCGCGATCGCCACGTCCACCGGGGTGCCGGCCGCCCGCTGGTCGCGCAGCGCCGACGCCAGCCGGGCGCCGGTCAGCTCCTCGGAGGCGTCGGCGCCCGCCGCGCCCGAGCGGTCCGGGGTGAACTGGGGGTCGCCGATGCCCGCGAAGCGCAGCCCGCCGACGGTGACGGCCCGGCCGTCGTCCAGGACATGGACGTTCCGCATGCCCTCCAGATGACGCTGGGTGGCGCGGGAGTCGTGGTTGCCCCTGACCCACACGTAGGGGGCGCCGAGGTCGGGGATCGGGTCGAGGAAGCCGTTCTCGGCGGCCGTTCCGTGGTCCATGGTGTCGCCGGAGTCGACGATGACGTCCACGTTGTACTGCTTCACCAGCGAGGCGATGATCTTCCAGCTCGCCGGGTTGAGATGGATGTCGGAGACGTGCAGGACGCGCAGGCCCGCCGGGTCGGGCTGGTAGGCGGGGAGGGTGGAGGTGACGTCGTAGAGCTTGGTCACGTTCGTCACCAGACGGGCCAACTCCTTCTGGTAGACGTCGAAATCGGTGACGATGCTGCGCGCGTTGCCGACCACGGAGGGCGCCGAGGAGAGCAGGCCCGAGTACGTCGGTTCGAGGACGGACTCGGGGTTCCAGGTCGCGTAGGCCGAGGCGCCGGAGAGCGTGAGCAGGGTGAGGGCGAGGCCGCCGGCGGCGAGGGCCGGGCGCGGGCGCCGGTAGACGGCGAGGCCGAGCGCGGTGGCCCCGCAGACGACGGCGGTGCCGGAGCGCACGGCGAGGTCGAAGGTGCCGCGGGAGATGTCGCGGGTGACCTCGCCCTGGAGGCCCGAGAGGCGTTCGGGGTGGTCGACGAGGGCCTGGGAGCGGGCCGGGTCGAGCTGGTCGACGTTGACGTCGAGGCGGAGCGGGGCGTGGTGGCTGGCGAGGCTCAGGGCGCCCAGCGGCGAGATGTTGATCTTCGTGCCGCCGGTGAGGGAGGGGCGCAGGGCCATCGTGGTGTTCATGGGGCCGACGGGGGTGCGGACGTTGCCGACGGCCAGCAGGCCGAGCCAGGCGCCGAGGACGACGACGCCGGTGAGGCCGAGGGCGCGCAGCCAGGGGCGCGGGTGGGGGGCGAGTTCGAGACGGGGCGTGCGGGGGCGGGCGGGGTCGCGGGCCATTGGGGGCGTCTGCCCCGGGGGCGTGGCCGGTATGCGGCGGGGCGGGCGGGGGTTGTGGCGGGTCGCCGGGGTGGTTCGTGGCCGACAATGGAGGGGTGCTGGAGATGACGCGCGAGGAGTTCGAGGAACTGGTCGCCGAGTCGTTGGACCGGATTCCGCCGGAGTTGACGCGGCTGATGGACAACGTCGCGGTGTTCGTCGAGGACGAGCCGCCCGCCGACGATCCCGAGTTGCTCGGGCTCTACGAGGGGACCCCGCTGACGGACCGGGGCGAGTGGTACGCGGGGGTGCTGCCGGACCGGATCACGGTCTTCCGGGGGCCCACCCTGCGCATGTGTGCGACGCGGGAGGAGGTCGTCGCGGAGACCGAGGTGACGGTGGTGCACGAGATCGCGCACCACTTCGGGATCGACGACGCGCGGCTGCACGCCCTGGGATACGGCTGAGCCGCCGGGGCGCGTGTCCTCTTGCGGGCGGCGGGAGTTGGGCAGGTCGTCGCCCCACGTCACCGCCTCGGAGGTTGCTCCCGTGCGCCCCTTGAACGCTTCTGTCCGCCTCGCCGCCACGGTCGTGGCCGTCGCCGCCGCCGCAGGGTGCATGAGCGTGGGTGACGACGGCAAGGACGGCGGCGCGCAGCCGTCGCACTCCGCCGGGACCCGGGGCGGTGAGGTCCCGGACGGCGGAACGGCGGGGACGGTGGGCGGCACCGGGTCCGCGGCGTCGGTGGACGGCACGCGCGGACACGGGGCGCGGGACGGGTCGGCCCAGGACGCGGGTGCGGACGAGGGCGCGTCGGCGTCGCCCTCGGCCGTGCCGTCGGACGGGGCGAGCGGGTCGGCGCCGCCGCCCGGGCGCCCGGGTCAGCCGCCGCGTCCCACGCCGACGCGCAGCGCCGAGCCGACGCCGACCAGAACCGCCGAGCAGCCGCCGACGCCCACCCCGCAGCCGACCTCTCCCGACCCCTCGCCGACGGTCGCCGAGCCGTCGTCGTCGGCCCATGAGGAGACGGGTCCGCAGATGATGCAGCGGGAGCCGGCGCCGGAGGCGGGAGCGCCGGTGTAGTCCCGGAGCACGCCGCTGGCCTGCGGGGATGGGCTCGGTTTGCCTTGGGGGGTGGAGGGTGCGTATGGTGGTAGATCGTTTGATCCCATTTGCCCGGCGCCAACAGAGAGCGCCGTGTGGCGCGTACTCTCCTTTGCCGTGGCGGCGGACCGCATTGAGGCGGTCGTATTGCGAATCACGGAGTTGACGGGCGCGTGCCGACGAGACTCCGGAAGGTTTCGCATACGCATGTCCATTTCCAGTTCTGATCACATCGTCGCGCCCGAAGACATCGAGGGCGTCGACATCGAGGCCGCCGAGCTCGCCGAAGAGGCGCAGGCCGTCGAGACCCTCGAAGAGGCCGGCGAGCCGCAGGTCTCCTTCTCCGACCTCGGTCTGCCCGAGGGCGTCGTGCGCAAGCTCGCGCAGAACGGTGTGACCGTCCCCTTCCCGATCCAGGCCGCGACCATCCCGGACGCCCTGGCCGGCAAGGACATCCTGGGCCGTGGCCGCACCGGCTCCGGCAAGACCCTCTCCTTCGGTCTGCCCGCGCTCGCCACGCTGGCCGGCGGCCGGACCGAGAAGCACAAGCCCCGCGCGATCATCCTCACGCCCACCCGTGAGCTGGCCATGCAGGTCGCGGACGCCCTCCAGCCCTACGGCGACGTCCTCGGCCTGAAGATGAAGGTCGTCTGCGGCGGCACCTCGATGGGCAACCAGATCTACGCCCTGGAGCGCGGCGTCGACGTCCTCGTCGCCACCCCGGGCCGGCTGCGCGACATCATCAACCGCGGCGCCTGCTCCCTCTCCGACGTGCGCATCGCCGTTCTCGACGAGGCCGACCAGATGTCCGACCTGGGCTTCATGCCCGAGGTGACGGAGCTGCTCGACCAGATCCCGGCCGGCGGTCAGCGGATGCTCTTCTCCGCCACCATGGAGAACGAGATCAAGACCCTCGTCAACCGGTACCTCAAGGACCCGGTCTCGCACGAGGTCGACGCCGCCCAGGGCGCCGTGACGACCATGTCGCACCACATCCTGGTCGTGAAGCCCAAGGACAAGGCGCCGGTCACCGCGGCCATCGCCTCCCGCAAGGGCCGCACCATCATCTTCGTCCGCACCCAGCTGGGCGCCGACCGCATCGCGGAGCAGCTGCGCGACGCCGGTGCGAAGGCCGACGCGCTGCACGGCGGCATGACGCAGGGCGCCAGGACCCGGACGCTGGCCGACTTCAAGGACGGGTACGTCAACGTCCTGGTCGCCACCGACGTCGCCGCGCGCGGTATCCACGTCGACGGCATCGACCTGGTCCTGAACGTGGACCCGGCCGGTGACCACAAGGACTACCTGCACCGGGCCGGCCGTACCGCCCGCGCGGGCCGCACCGGCACCGTCGTTTCGCTGTCGCTGCCGCATCAGCGTCGGCAGATCTTCCGGCTGATGGAGGACGCGGGCGTCGACGCCTCGCGCCACATCATCCAGGGCGCGGGCGCGTTCGACCCCGAGGTCGCCGAGATCACCGGCGCCCGGTCGATGACCGAGGTCCAGGCCGAGTCCGCGGGCAACGCGGCGCAGCAGGCCGAGCGGGACGTCGCCGACCTCTCCAAGCAGCTGGACCGGGCGCAGCGGCGCGCGACCGAGCTGCGCGAGGAGGCCGACCGGCTGGTGGCGCGCGCGGCCCGTGAGCGGGGCGACGACCCCGAGGCGGCGCTCGCCGAGGCGCAGGCCGTGGTGGAGGCGGCGGCCGAGGCCGTCGAGGCGGCCGCGGCCGAGCCGAGCCGGCCCGCCGACCGCGGCGAGTTCGGCGGTTCGTCCTACGAGCGCCGGGACCGTCGTGACGACCGTGGCGGCGACCGGGGCGGTTTCAACCGTGACCGCAACGACCGTCAGGGCGGCGGCCGTTCGTTCGAGCGCCGTGACGACCGTGGCGGCGACCGGGGTGGCTTCAACCGCGACCGCAACGACCGTGGCGGTGACCGTGGCGGCCGTTCCTTCGAGCGTCGTGACGACCGTGGCGGCGAGCGCGGTGGCTTCAACCGTGACCGCAACGACCGTCAGGGCGGCGGCCGTTCGTTCGAGCGCCGTGACGACCGGCAGGGCGGCGGGCGTCCGTTCGAGCGTCGCGACGACCGGCAGGGCGGCGGCCGTTCCTTCGAGCGCCGTGACGACCGTGGCGGCGAGCGCGGTGGCTTCAACCGTGACCGTGACGACCGTGGCGGCTTCCGCCGCGAGGAGCGCCGCGACGGTGACCGTCCCGGCTTCCGCCGCGACGACCGTGGTGGCCACCGGGGCAGCGACCGTCCGTTCAACCGCGACCGCCAGGGCGGCAACGACCGTCCCGGCTTCCGCACCGGCGGCCACGACCGTCCCACCGGCCGCCGTGACGACCACCGCAGCGGTGGCAGCACCGGCACCGGCACCGGCTCGTTCGGCCGCCGTGACGACAAGCCGCGCTGGAAGCGCAACGGCTGACCCGCCGAGCCCGGCCGACGCCGGGTGACGTGACCTTCCGAGGGCCTGTACGACGTTCGCTCGTACGGGCCCTCGGTGCGTTCCGGCCACCCCGGGGCGCATGTCGCGGCGCCGCCGAGGGAATCGCTGGGGACATGACAGTTGACGACGCCAAGGCGAACGGTTCCCCGGACGGTTTCGCGAACGGTTCCCCGGGCGGTTCCCCGGACGGGCCGTCGGACGAAGAGCGGCTGGCCCAGCTCGGCTACACGCAGGTGCTCGCCCGCCGGATGTCGGCGTTCTCGAACTACGCGGTCTCCTTCACGATCATCTCGGTGCTGTCCGGCTGCATGACGCTGTATCTCTTCGGGATGAACACCGGCGGCCCCGCCGTGATCACCTGGGGCTGGGTCGCGGTCGGCCTGATGACGCTGTTCGTCGGCCTGTCGATGGCCGAGATCTGCTCGGCGTACCCGACCTCGGCGGGCCTGTACTTCTGGGCGCACCGGCTCGCTCCGCCCCGTTCGGCCGCCGCCTGGGCGTGGTTCACGGGGTGGTTCAACGTCCTCGGCCAGGTCGCCGCCACCGCCGGCATCGACTTCGGGGCCGCGTCGTTCCTGGGCGCCTACCTGAACCTCCAGTTCGGCTTCGAGGTGACGCCGGGCCGGACGGTGCTGCTCTTCGCGGCGATCCTGCTGCTGCACGGGCTGCTGAACACCTTCGGCGTCCGGCTCGCCGCCGTCCTCAACAGCGTCAGTGTGTGGTGGCACGTGCTGGGGGTGGTCGTCATCGTCGGCGCCCTCACCTTCGTGCCGGACCACCACCAGTCGGCGGGATTCGTTTTCGGCCATTTCGTGAACAACACGGGCTGGGGCAGCGGCGGGTACGTGGTGCTGCTGGGCCTGCTGATGGCGCAGTACACGTTCACCGGGTACGACGCCTCGGCCCATATGACGGAGGAGACGCACGACGCGTCGACGGCGGGCCCGCAGGGCATCGTGCGGTCCATCTGGACGTCGTGGATCGCCGGGTTCGTGCTGCTGCTGGGCTTCACGTTCGCGATCCAGGACTACAACGGCGAACTCGCCTCGTCGACGGGTGCGCCGCCGGCCCAGATCCTCCTGGACGCCCTCGGCGCGACGGCGGGCAAGCTGCTGCTCCTGGTGGTGATCGGGGCGCAGCTGTTCTGCGGGATGGCGTCGGTGACGGCCAACTCCCGCATGATCTACGCGTTCTCGCGGGACGGGGCGCTGCCGTTCTCCCGCGTCTGGCACACGGTCAGCCCCCGCACCCGGACGCCGGTCGCGGCGGTCTGGCTGGCGGCGGCCGGCGCGCTGGTCCTCGGCCTGCCGTACCTCATCAACGAGACCGCCTACGCGGCCGTGACGTCCATCGCCGTGATCGGCCTCTACATCGCCTACGTCATCCCGACGCTGCTGCGGGTGCGCAAGGGCGCCGCCTTCGCACGCGGCCCCTGGCACCTGGGCCGCTGGTCCCACCTGATCGGCGTGATCTCGATCGCCTGGGTCACCGTCATCACCGTCCTCTTCATGCTCCCCCAGGTCTCCCCGGTGACCTGGGAGACCTTCAACTACGCCCCGATCGCGGTGTTGGTGGTGCTGGGCTTCGCGGCGGCATGGTGGGCGGCCTCGGCCCGACGGTGGTTCATGGGGGTGGGGGAGCGGGAGGGGGCTCTGGAGGGGGAGCGAGGGTGAGGGAGGGGGTGCGGGGGTGAAGGAAGGGGCGCCGGGGGTGAGGTTCGGGGGAGGTGAGGGGGTGGGGTGAGTGGGGCTGGGTTCGGGGGTGGGCTGGGGGCCTGTTCGGGGGGTGGGTTGTCCGGTCGGCGGGGCCGAGGGGGGATACCCGATCGGAGACTCGGCCGGCTGCGGCTATGCTCGGGGAGGCAACATCGCCTGGGCCCTTAGCTCAATTGGCAGAGCAGTGGACTTTTAATCCATTGGTTGTGGGTTCGAGTCCCACAGGGCCTACTGAAACACCCCCAGCTCAGAGGTAGTTCGAGTTGGGGGTGTGTCCGTTGCGGGGGCGCTGCATGATCACTGGCTCGGCCTCGGCCTCGGCGGGCAGTAGCGCGCGTGGACTGTGCCGTCCGGCGCGGCTCCAGTGGCGGTGTGCGGCACGATCGTGAGGGTCTTCTCGTCGTCCCCGATCGGCTGGTTGCAGCGGTCGCAGATCATATGGATCTCCGGGGTTGGCAGGGGCCCACGTGCTCGTAGGCCAGATGCGTGCGGAACGTCATCGCGGACGTCCACTGGACCGGGCGGATGTAGGCCATGCCGGGCCGGTGCGACGCGCAGCAGCGGCGGCAGCTGACGTCTCTGCCCATGGCCAGCGCCGCCTGGAGGTGTGTGGCGGCCAGGCATCGGCCGAGGTCGCACTCGCAGAGGGGCCGGGTGCAGTCCTCGGTGTGGGATGCCCACAGGATGTAGGTGTACAGAAACGTCAAGCGTGCAGCCCGGCACGGCTCGCACGCGCGAAAGTCGCCGAAACCTAGGTCCACGAGCGGGCCGACGGTCGGACACCAGACGCACGTCTCGCGGTCGGTCTCGTCCTCGTACATGACCTGGGGCGGTACCTCGTACATCAAGAAGACGTTGGTGGTGCTCGTGTCGAACGGGGAGTACTCGGTCATCACCCGCGCCGTCCTCGGTGGCAGATGCAACCGCACCACAGCGTCATCACCGGCGCCTCCCATGGAGGCGCGCCGGCGCGACGGATCACCTGCGGACCCGAGCACAGGCCGTGTTCCTGCTGGCTGCACTCGGGCGTCGTCTCCCTGGTCACGACTTGCCGCCCGCGATGCGACGGACGCCCGCAGCGATCATCCGGGCCAGCATCAGCGGCGAGCACAGCTCGCCGGGGCGGCCCATGGGCACGGACCAGTAGCCGGCGCCCGTCCGGTCGTCGTAGGTGGTCGCGGTCGTGGGCGGCACGCCGAGGCAGGTGCCGTGGCCGAGTACCTCGATGTCGCTCGCCGCCCACTCCTCGGCGGCGACGGACCAGGTCGTCGGCATGCTCGGGGGGACGAGCACGTACCACCGGCCGTAGCGGGTGTCACAGATGACCGGAGCCTCGTCGAGGGCCTCTCGGAGAACTTCGTCGACGGCCTCCAGGTCCCCGATGGGGCCGGCGGTGTGGGCGATGGCGTTCACCAGGGTTTGAGGTAACCGCACCGCGCTGAAAAGTTCGCCGAGGGGGAGGACGATCGCCCCCAGCCTCCGCCACTCCCTGTGCGCCCGTCCGACGGTGTCGTCCCGCAGCGCGCCGAGGAGCCAGGTCTCCGCAGCGAACCGGGCCTCAGAAGCTGGGCGGACGAGCGCGCCCGCACCAGCGGGTAGCAGGTCAGGTTTGGCCATGTCGACTCCTTCGCAGTCGGCGATGCCCCGGGGCGCCTCACCGGGGTTTCCGACCTCCTACGGTTTCAACTGCGGCTCGCCCCGTCACGGGCAGGCATGACCAAAATTGGTGGACACCTGCTAAGTCCCTGACCAGGAGGGACATCGACTCTTGGACGTGGAATTGGCCGTGTGGTAGCCCTAACTCTTGGTTAGCGGGGGTGACTTGGGGCACCACGTGGCTACCGTGAGTGCATTGCCACGCACCGGGAGCCCGTCATGACCGACCGCTCGAAGCCCGGCTCGAAGGCCGACCGGGACGCCTTCCGCCACCAGCTGGCCACCGTCGGATACACCACCGCCGATATCGCCATCGAGATGCGCGCCCGATACCGGATGCGCCCACGAGAGGCATGGCGGCACGCCCACGGGTGGAGCCTCCAGACCGCAGCGGACCGCATCACCGAGGCCAGCGTCGGCGCTGCACCCGTCGCTGCTGACGCGAGCCTCACGGCAAAGTGGGAGAAGTGGCCGAGCCCATCGGCCCGTCGCCCGAGCGTGCCGGTGCTCCTCGCGATGGCGTCCGCGTACGGCTGCGAGCCCGGCGACCTCCTCGACATCGAGGACCGGCGAGTTCTGCCCGACACCGACCTCCGGGCCCTTACCCGCCCAGCGCCCGCCGAGCCCGAGATCCAGCCGGTACACATCCCCCAGGTAGCCCCGCCCGCTCCCGACCTTGTCCGACTGGCCGCTGATGAATCTGCGACCTGGGCCCAATGGGCTGAAGCATCCAACGTCGGCGACATCGCACTCGAACAGCTGCTCGCCGAGATCCGTGCACTGGCCGACGACTACCTTCTGAGCGACCCGATGCCTTTGTTCATCCGCACCCGGCGTCTCCGCGACCGCGTCTTCGGACTCCTCGAAGGGCACCAGTACCCGCGCCAGTCCACCGAGCTGTACGCCGCCGCCGGCTACCTCTGCGCCCTCCTCGCCTGGATGTCCTCGGACCTCGGCCAGCTACGCGACGCCGGCACTCAAGGTCGAACCGCTTGGCTGTGCGCCGAACTCGCCGACCACAACGACCTCCGTGCCTGGGTCTTATCCACCCGGTCGAAAGTGGCCTTCTGGGACGGCCGGGTACGAGATGCCGTCTCATACGCCCGACACGGCGCCACCTATCGCTCATCAGGCACGGTCGGTGTCCTCCTCGCCTGCCAGGAGGCAGACGCCTGGTCGATGATCGGCGCGCACGACGAGGCGCTGGGAGCACTGGGCCGCGCTGAGGACGCGCGCGCCGCACTCGCCGGGGCGGACGAGGTAGGCGGCATCTTCTCCTGCCAGCCGTCTCGCCAGGACAACTACGCAGCCGCCGTACACCTCCGGGGCGGACGATCCACAGATGCCCTGCGCGCCACCGACAACGCCCTCGCCCTGCTCGCCGCCCAGCCGGTGCGAGCGTACGGAACCGAGGCGCAGATCCACATCATCCAGGCGTCCGCTCACCTCGCCACCGGCGAGATCGACGGCGCCCGGGAGGCCCTGGTGCCCGTCCTCGCGATGCCTCCGGACCACCGGCTGGCTCCGGTCGCCCGACGTCTCTTCGAACTGTCCGCGGCCATAGGTCATGCAGCAGGCGGCTCAGGGGTCGTTGGGCTGCGCGCGGCCATCAGTGAGTGGTGCGCGGACTCTGCTCCCCGGCATCTGGCACTCTCGCCAGGTGCCGTGCATGGTTGATTTGATCTCAGGATGAGCACTCATCTTGAGAGCATGCGAAACCACTGGTGGTGGCGGCCTGGCTGGCGGGAGGGCCGCCGCTTCTACACCTGGCACCTCACCTTCGACGGCCAGGACGATGTCCACCGTCTGGCCGCCGACTACCGGGCCGCACTCGCCCCGCTCGGCCCCGACGACTTCACCCTGATCCCCGACCAGTGGCTCCACCTCACCATGCAGGGCGTCGGCTTCGTGGACGAGACCGACACGGAGACGGTGGACGCCATCGTGGCCGCCGCCCACCAACGCCTCGCTCACGTACCGGCGTTCCTCCTCCAGCTCGGCCCCGGCACGGTCGTCGACCCGGAGGCGATCCTGCTGCCCGCGCAGCCGGCCGAACCGGTGCACGCCGTCCGGAACGCGATCCGCGCAGCGATCGGCGACGTCCTCTCCGACGTGCCGGAAAAGGAAACCGGCTTCCGACCGCACGTCTCGGTCGCGTACAGCGCCGGGGACGGGCCGATGGCGCCGGTCGCCCGGACCGTCGCGGCATCGCCGGTCACCCCCGCCCTGGCACCTATCAGCAGCGCCGAACTGATCGTCCTCGGTCGGGACAGGCAGATGTACGAGTGGGAGTCGTATGCCACGGTACGGCTCGGATAACGGTCTGATGTGACGAAAGCGGCCCTGCTCCTGTCGAAGCAGGAGCAGGGCCATCATGGCGTTGGTCGACGCTGTACGGGATCAGTTCGCGCGCCGGATGATTCGCATGGCCGTGCGCAGCAGGCGGTCCAGCCGCCCGACCTTTCCTTCTGCTCCCCCACCTCGATGCGCCGTCGGCCGGGGCCAGTTAGGGCCGTATCTTTGCGGCGGGTGGTAGCCAGAGTCTGGCCATGCGGACTGGCTGGAGGCCACAAACCGTCCAGGTTGGCAGGATCGGCGATGTCGTCTAAGGCAACCAGCCACCGGCACGGCTGCGGTTCTGACTTCGGCTCTATCCACGCCAGGAATGCTGTAGTAGCTAGTTCGGGATCTTGCCGACTCCGCCCAGACCGGTCAGCACTCCACCAGTCAGTATGGACTCAGTTGGGCCAACCACCGCACGACCAGTGGGCCCTGCTGCCCCAGGGAGTCCATGCACCTTGGCCACCGTCTTCTCCAGCACCGCAGCGAAGACCGGGCCCGACGGGGTTTGCCCGCCGGGCCGCTGGCTTGAGGGTGCTTCCTGCGGACGTGTGCGTGCTCGAAGCGCGCCCAAGTCGGCGTAGGGCCTTGGTCGTTGTTGCCTTGCCGACATCACTGGGGACGGCGGCGGCTAGAGCAGGCCGGTGAGTCTTGCTGCGGTCAGTATTGCGACCAGGGCCGCGCCGCAGGCGACTCCGGCTGCCATGAGGAAGACGAGGCGGAGTGTTCCGTCTCCGCTCTGTAGTGCTTCCCGGACGATTCGGGTCCAACTTTTGCGCATCGGTAGTGTCCTCCCTTTTGTTTCTTTCCTTCCGAGAACGGCGGCGATCTCCGGGCCGTGCTCATCCGTCGCCGTCCAGGCGCTGGGCGGGGTGTGGGGGTGGGGCGCTGCTGGGGACGGGGACGAAGAGGACGAGCAGGTCGACACCGATGCGTTGGGCGATGGCGTGGGCCGTGCCGAGCGGGACGTTGCGCCGTTGGCCGGTGAGCAGGTGGCCGATGGTGCTGTGGGAGACGCCGGCCGCTGTCGCCAGCTCACGGATGGCGACGGGCGCGCCGGTTCCGGTGCGTTGCATCAGGGTGCGCAGCAGGTCCGGGCCGACGAGACGGTATACAGGCTTGCGAGCTTCCAATGTTCATCCTGGCAGACGGATTGTATGTTTCCTTGGACGTGACGGCATTGGATACGGGCGAGGTTCCGCATGTCAAGAGACATAAAAGGAAGGATGCGAACGTTGCCGCCTCGGCGCTTGAGCCGCTACCGTCGTCTGCTGTAGACGATCCGTCTGCTGATCGGGGCGTGGCACTCGAACTGACCTGCGGCGACGAGACCGATGGGCTCGCGACGGTGTAGACGATGCGTCCGGGGCCGCGAGGGCGGCGCCCCGTACGGGTCGACCCCGAAAAAGTCGAGGTGACAGGATGGCCGCCATGATCGAAGCCGAACGGGGAGTCGAGGCGCAGCTGTCCGATCTGGTGCGCGGTCGGCGCGCGGAGCTGCGGTTGAGCCTGCGCGGCTTCGCGGCCCTGTGCGTGGACCCCGTCACGGGCGACGACGGGCTGGTCAAGCACAGCTGGGTCGACCGGCTGGAGAAGCGCGCGGCCGTCACGCCCCCCCAACTCCCCGAGCTGCGTGCGCTGGCCGCCGGGCTCAAGCTGGCGCTGCCCGTCGTCCAGGAGGCCGCCGCCGCGCAGTTCATGGGCATCACGCCCCACTACGCCAACTCCGGCGAGGCGCGCGCTCTGGTCACCTACGCCGAGGGCATGTCGGAGGCGGAACGACGTCAACTTCTGGCCATCGTCGAGGCGTACGACAGAAGCCGCACTGCCCGATAAAACGCCTCGTCAGTAGGGCTTGCCCTCCGCAACTCCTTGGTGTTCCGTTGCTTGTGCAATGAGACTGCCGGTGCACGTGTGACTCAAATCGTTCGCACGTGCATGCGAAAACGACGGGGATGATGCACCGAGGGGGCATAAACGTGGCAATCAAGTCCGTAGAGGTCGACTTCGAGACCGTTGCTCGACTGCCCGGCGGTCGGGTCGTCCTGACGCTGGAGGCGCCGAGGAACTTCACCTGGCAGATCGTCGACGGCCACATGGAGTGGCAGGCCCAGACGGAGATGCGCGACCAGATGCGGGACCAGATCGCGTCGCGGAGCTGGGTGCAGCACTGGAGCGACGCTCCGGGGCGCGACCCGCGCAATCCCTCCGGGGCGGAGGGGCGAACGGTCACGGTCGAGGTCCTGATCGTCGATGAACTGCCCGACGGGAAGACGGTGGACAAGCGGGAGGTGCCGGGATACTTCGCCTGGCTCATCCTCAAGGGCAGCATCACCGAGCGGGCCCGGGCCGAGATGGAGGCTCAGATGCAGTACCTCATCGACGCCGGCCTGTGGGAGCAGATATGGCACGGCTTCGACGACCTGGCCCCCTGACCCGCTACCCCCCCTGACCCGCTGATCACCACCACAGGCGACAGTCGGCGTCGGTCGGTGTGCCTGTCGTTCCTTTGCGTTTGGATGGCGGGTGGTGTTGTTCTGGATTGTGGATTTCGGGGTGGTGGGTGGTCACATTCGGAATCTGGGATTCCGGGAAAAGTATTCAGGTGTGATGCCGGTCACATCGGTAAAGAATTGACCAAGTGGGGGCGGCGGTTCCTATACTGATCGCTGTTCGGTACCGCGGTGAGACCGAAGCTTCGTTGCCCGCCGTTCGGGTGTGGCCGCCGTGGTTCCGTCCGCGCAGTTTCACGCGGTCTCGGTCATGGGGGAAGTCTATGTTTCTGGACAGGTGGATCAAGGTGCCTCGCGCGAGGATTTCGCTGGCGAGTGCGGTTCGGCATTCTGCTGTGCTTGACCGCTGAGGGTCGATTGAGGGTCATGTGTCCGCGTACGGTGCGATGAAGCCGACGGCGGACAGTTTTCCGCTCATTTCCAGCAGCTCGGCTTGGAGATGGCGGCTCTGATACGGCCGGCCCCTTTGCTTGGGGTGCGGGTCCCGTGACGCGTGCAACGGCGCGTTTCTTCACGTCTGTGGCGCGGCTCGGTTCCTTGAGTCCGGGGCTGTGTACGCCCCCTGCGTGAGCAGACTCCGCCGCTCTGGCCTGCCCTTTTGTTGGCCGGGTGGCCGCCGCCCTGCTCGTCGAACCTTTGAGCGCATCAGAATCCGGCGCCTCACCGCCGGACGACCATGAGGTTGACAGGTGAATTGTAGTAATTCCTTGAGAGAGCCCCACCTCAAACTGGGAAACGACCACTTGAGAATCCTCCAACTCGTCTCCCAGGGCTGCACCATGGCGCAGGTCGCCCGGCGTCTGGAGGTGAGTGACCGCACGCTCAGGCGCAAACTCAGGTCGATATGCGACCGCATGGACGTCGAAACGCCGATCGAGGCGGTGGTGTGGGCCGTGCGCCGAAGAATCATCTGAAAAGGGGCATGCCCCTGGCGCTGCGGGTGGCCGATGGCGGTCATTTCGTTGTTCGGCCTCCGAGCGCCACGATAGAAACCTTCTGTGGCAGGCGAAAAGAACACACACCCGCAGGGCAGATCTTCCGCTTCGGCTGTCGACAAGCCCGTTGACGCAACGGTCGAACAGCTTCTGGCGCGACTCCGACTGGGGTCATTGAGCGCCTCCGACGTCTATTCCTATCCCGGCCGGAACGACAACTGGTCCGGTATCACGGACACCGGCGATTCCGTATTCGTGAAACAGCTGAAAGGGAGTTCCGGCGAATCCCTCAAGCGTTATCGGCGGGTCGTTTCGTTCGAGCGGCTCGCGGCGCGGAGTGGGCGGCCCTTTCCGCGGCCCGAGTTCCTCGGCGGTGACGAGGAGCGGCGGTTGCTGGTGTTCCGGATGCTGGACGACGTCAGGTCCGGCAGCGAGCTGGCCGTGGCCGAGGAGTTCACCGAGTCGATGTCCGAGCGGGCCGGGCGGACGTTGGCCGCGCTGCATCAACTCCCTTTCCGGGACCAGGACTTCACCGAGGCCGACCCGCACCCGTATCCGCCGGTCGCCGACCTGCGGTCGTTGCCGCTGGAGCTGTACATCAACGCCACCGGCGCCTTCGTTCAGGCCTGGGGGCTGTTGCAGCGGGATGCCGCGTTGCTCGACGAGCTGGAGCGGCTGCGGGCGGGCGAGGCCGGGGTCGCCCGCGTGCCCATCCACGGTGACCTGCGGCTGGACCAGTTCCTGCTGACCGACACCGCGTTCTACGTCAACGACTGGGAAGAGTTCCGGCTCGGCGACCCGGCGCGCGATGTCGGGGCGTACGTCGGTGAGTGGCTGCACCGGGCGGTGCTGCGGATTCCCGCCCAGGAGACGGACGACGCGTTCTCGGCGGTGCTCACGCACGAGGAGGTCGTGGCGCGCGGCGCCGAGGAACTGGCCCGGGTGCTGCCGCTGGTCTCGGCGTTCCACCGGGGATACCGCGCGGGCGGTGGCCCCGACGGCGACGGGCTCGTGGTGCGGGCCACGTCCTACGCCGGCTGGCATCTGATCGACCGGCTGATCGCCTCGACCCGAGAGAGCGGCCGGTTGTCGGCCATCGTCCGGGCGGCGGCGGGCATCGGCAGGACCGCACTGCTCGACCCGCGGAGCTTCGTCTCCACGGTCGGGCTCGGGGAGGGCTCATGAGCACACACGTCGAAGAGACCGACGAGATCGACGAGACCGACGAGGTCGAAGAGACCAGCGAGGTCGACGAGACCGACGAGACCGACGGGAGTGAAGGGAACGACAGGGGCGGTGGGGTCCGCGAAACCGGTGGGGTCGGCGGGGCTGTAGAGGGGGGCGGGGGTGTTCCCGTGGTGCCGGTGCTCTCCGCAGGGCTGCGGGGCGCGCTCGCCGACGTGCGGATCTCGGTCGACGGGCGGACGGCCTGGGTGCGGGACGACGAGGTGAACGCCGAGTCTCCTTCGGCGATGCGGTTCCTGCTCGCCCGCACGCTGTACGAGGTGCTGCACACCGGGCGCGGGATCAAGGACCGCACGCCCCCCAGGACGTTGCGCGCGCCGGACTTCGAGGCACGGTTGGCGAAGGCGACTCCGCATCCGGAGACGGTTGCCGCGGGCGTGCTCACCGGGCAACGGTCGTTGGCCGGGCGCCGGGTCGTCGAGATCGACGGGGTGCGGGTCGGCGTTCCGGACGCGGTGGCGTTGCGGGAGGACGGGCGTACGGCGGGCGGTTCTGGGCGGCCGGTGGTGCGGATGGAGCTGCCGTCGGCTCGGCCGCTGCTGTCGCCGGGGTTCTTTCTCGTGGACAGCGGCTCGGGGCGCACCGGGGGCGGTGAGCTGCTGCGGCTCTATCTGCGGGTGGCCGATGCCGACGCGGCGCCCGCGCTGTGGCATGCGGTGCTGAGTGCGCTGGAGCGGCGGTCCGTGGTCTACCGCGCGAAGATCATCTCGAATCCGGCGAGTCTGCCGCGCAATGACGGGATGGTCGTCTACCTCGGGGCGGGGTTCTGGGACGCGGTCGGGGTGGTGGCCGAGGCGGCGGTGGGCACGGGGGTGCCGGACGGGCCTGCGCCTGCGTTCGCTCGCGTGATCGCGCCTGGGGTGACGGTTGCCTGGGAGCCGAGGGATGAGCGGGTGGGGATGCGGGGGTTGAGTTTTGGGGAGCATCGGGCGCATGTCGTTGCGCGGGCGTTTGTTGCTGCGGCGGGGTGGGGGCGGGAGTGTCCCACTGACGTGGAGTTGGCGGAGGCGTGTGTTGCCGCGAACGTCGATCCTGCTGATCCGGCTCGGAATCTTGATTCCGGGGGGTGGGAGTGGGGCTTGACGGGGCCCTCGCTGGATAGGGCGGGGTAGGTCAAGGGGGGTGGGTGGGTGCGGCGCCGTCGTGGCCGTTGGACGCAGGCTCGGGTCTGCTGGTCGCGCCCGCGCGGTGGAGCCGCACATCGATACGTCCCGCGCCCCTTAAGGGCGTTGCTGGGCTGCGTGTTGAAAGAGTCCCGCGCCCCTTAAGGGGTGTTGCTTGGCCTCGTTAGTTGTGTTCTGTAGGGGTTTGTGATGGTGGGGGAGGGGTTGTTTTGGGGGGAGTGAGGGTTTTTGGGGAGTTGGTGGTGGGGTGGAAGGGGGTGGTGGCTGGGGCTGTGGTGATGAGTCTGGCTTCTGCCGGGGCCACGCTTGTGCTGCCGCTCCAGGTACGTGACCTGGTGATGGCCCTGTCCAGTGACGAACGCCCCGTCGGGCCGCTGCTGTTGATGGCCGGCCTCGCCATCGGCGCCGGGCTGGCGTCCGCGCTCTCCTCCTATCTGCTGGCCCGCGCCGGTGAGGGCCTGGTCGCTCACGCACGGCTCCGGGTCGTCTCGCACATCCTGCGGCTGCCGTTGCGACGGGTCCGGCGGGAAGGGGCCGGCAACCTCGTCGCTCGCGCCAACTCCGATGCCACACAGCTGCGTTCGGTCGTGGACGTCGGCGTCGCGCAGATCCCGTCCTCGCTCTTCCTGGCCGTCGGCACGTTGGTCGCCATGGGTGTGCTGGACTGGGTGCTGCTGCTGGTCGTGCTCGCCACCTTCACGGTCGCCGGTCTCGGCATCTTCCTGTGCGTGCGGTCGATCCGCAGCGGGGTGGAGCGCCAGCAGAACGCCATCGGCGCCATGTCGCAGCAGATGACGGCGGCCGTGCTGGCGCTGCCCACGGTCAAGGCGTTCCGCGCCGAACACCAGGTGTCGGCGGCGTTGGGCCGCGATGTCGAGGACGCGCGGGGGGCCGCCGTGTCGGTCGCCCGGGTGACCGCTCTGGTGGGGCCGACGATGCAGTTCGGGCAGCAGCTCTCGATCATCGCGGTGATGGTCGTCAGCGGCGCCCGGCTCACCTCCGGGGCCCTGAGCATCGGGGAGTTCGCCGCGTTCATCGTCTATCTGCTCCAACTCGTCGCGCCGCTCACCCTGTTGGTGTCCGGCGTGGCCCGGATGCAGAGCGGGCTCGCCGCGCGCGGGCGGCTCAACAGTGTGCTCACCCTCGCCGCCGAGGGCTCCGGGGCGACGTCCCCCGTCGAGCCGTCGGCGACCGCGCCCGCCGTGGAGTTCGAGGCGGTCACCTACACGGACGGTGGGCGCACCCTCATCCACGGGGCGGACTTCGCCGCCCCCGCACGGGGACTGACCGCCATCGTCGGGCCGTCCGGGGCGGGCAAGACGACGCTGCTCGCGCTCACCGAACGTTTCCTGCTGCCGGACTCCGGGCGCATCTGCGTCCTCGGCGTGCCGGTCGAGCAGTGGCCGTTGCGTCAACTCCGGGGCGAGATCAGCTACATCGACCAGAGCTTCACCCTCGTCGAGGGCACCGTGCGGCACAACCTCCAGCTCGGGCAGGACGCCGACCGGCCGGACGCCGAGCTGTGGCGGGCACTGGAGGCGCTGGCGTTGCGCGATGCCGTGGCGGCGTTGCCGGACGGGCTCGACACCGAACTGGGGCGTGCCGAGGACCTGTCGGGAGGCCAGCGGCAACGGCTCGCGGCGGCCCGGGTCCTGCTGCGCGACGCCCGCATCGTCGTCTTCGACGAACCGACCTCCCAACTCGACAGCGAGAACGAGGAACGGCTGCGGGTGCTGATGCGCTCACTCGCCGCCGACCGTGCCGTGATCGTCGTCGCGCATCGCATCTCCACCGTGCAGGACGCCGACCTGATCGTGGTCGTGGACGACGGCCACATCGTCGACCGGGGTACGCACGAGGAGTTGCTGTCGCGCTCGGCGCTGTATCAGGAACTGGTGCACGGGCAGTCGTTGCGCGGTGGGCAACCCGGCTTCAGGGGACGTGAGTTGGCGGAGACGCCGGTCAGCCGTGGGGTTGAGGGTGCTGTGTCTGGGGCTGATGGCGGGGGCAAGTCCGGTGGTTCCGTTGCCGATTGCGGGGACGCGGCTCCTGGGGCCCTTGCCGACGTCGGGTCCCCGGCGTCCGTGTCTGCCGCCGAGGTGGTCCGGTGACCGGCGCGGGCGACCCGGGCAACGGGGTCGAAGCGGTAGGGGTGCGGCGGCTGTTGGTGGTGGGGACCGGGTCGGTGACCGCCGCCCATCTGCCGTTCTGGGCAAGCTGGTTGGCGGTCGGGCAGCCCGGCACAAAGGTGCGGTACGTGCTGACCGGGGCGGCCACCCGGTTCGTCACCCGGGACGCGCTGGTCGCCATCGGCGGCGGTGACGTGCTGCTCGACCGGTGGCCCGAGGAGCCCGAGACGCGGGCCCGGCACGTGGACCTCGCCCAGTGGCCGGACGCGGTCGTGGTGCTGCCCGCGACCCTCAACTACCTTGCCAGGCTGGCCATCGGCCTCGGTGACTCGCCCTCCCTGCTCGCCCTCCAGTGCACCCGGGCGGCGATCGCGCTGGCCCCCGCCCTGCCACCCGGCGGCGCGCAGAGCCCGGCGTACGCGGAGCATGCCGCCAAGCTCGGCGCCCGGCCCAACGTGGTCGTCGTGCCGCCCCACCCCGGCCGCAGCACGACCAGCGGGAAGCGCGAGGCGTGGGCGCCGGCGTCCTTCCCCGACGTGCTGGCGGCGGCCGACCGCCTGCGGGCCGAGCTGGCGGCGATCCCCTCCCCCGAGGCCGACCACCGACCCACCTGACATCTCCCGCTCCATCGATGGCACCCCACTGATGACACCTCACTGATGCCGCCCCACAGACGACCCCCTACGGAGGCCACCATGACCACCGGGACACCCCCGCATGCCGACCGGCGGAGCGACAACTCCCCTTCGGACGACGGCAGTAGCGCCTACGGCGAGTCGCTCGCGGACATCTACGACTCGCTCTACCCCGCCACCGACGACGCCCTCGGCTCCATGGCAGCCTTCCTCCAGGAGCTGCGCCCCGCGCCCGCCGCCCTGCTCGAACTGGGCGTCGGCACCGGCAGGTTGGCGATCCCGCTGGCCGGGCTCGGGTACCGGGTGCACGGCGTGGACGCGTCGCCCGCGATGCTGGCGAAGCTGCACGAGAACGACCCCTCCGGCCAAGTCACCACTTCAGTGGGCGACTTCAGCGAACTGGTCGTCGAGGAGCGGTACGACCTCGTCCTCACCGCGCTCAACACCTTCTTCATGCTGCCCACCCAGGAGCAGCAACTCGCCTGTCTGCGCGGCATCCACGACGCGCTCGCCGATGACGGGGTGGCCGTCTTCGAGACCTACGACCCGCAGATCTACCACCGGCTCACCGAGGCGACGACCCGGATCGGGCACCTCGCGCCGGACGCGCTGCTGATCGACACGGTCCAGGTGAACCGTTCGCTCCAGTCCGTCCTGGTCGTCCACACGGTCGTGGGGCCGGCCGGGCTGCGCAAGGTGCCGGAGGTCAGCCGGTACGCCTGGCCTGCGGAGTTCGACGCGCTGGCGCGGCTCGCGGGGCTGCGGGTCACGGGCCGCTGGGCCGACTGGGACCGGAGTCCCGTCACCGACCGGACGGAGAAGCACGTCTATGTGGTGGAGCGCCAAAGCGTATGACTAACTTGACGGGTTGATGTGTTAACACAATACTTGAGCGAGTTAACGCATACACGGGGAGGCGGACGACATGGCGGTGCCAGCGCTGGAGGTGGACGGCGTGCGGAAGAGCTACGGCAGGCGCCGGGCCGTCGACGACATGACCTTCGACATCCGCGCCGGTGAGCTGTTCGGCTTCGTGGGGAGCAACGGCGCGGGCAAGACGACCACGATGCGGATCGTCCTCGGCGTCCTCACCCCCGACGCGGGCGAGGTGCGCTGGCGCGGCCGGCCGGTCGGCTTCGCCGCCCGCAGGCAGTTCGGGTACATGCCCGAGGAGCGCGGCCTCTACCCGAGGATGAAGGTCGGTGAACAGCTGCGATTCCTGGGCGAGTTGCACGGCCTGTCGGCGGCTTCCGCGCGGTCCGCCGCGAGCCGGTGGATCGAGCGGCTCCACCTCACCGGGTACGCCCGCGAAGAGGTCCAGAACCTCAGCCTCGGCAACCAGCAACGGGTCCAGCTGGCAGCGGCGTTGGTGCACGGGCCGCAGGCGCTGGTGCTCGACGAACCGTTCTCCGGCCTCGACCCGGTGGCGGTGGACGTCATGCGCGACGTCCTCGCCGAACGGGCCGCCGACGGAGTGCCCGTCATGTTCTCCAGCCACCAACTCTCCCTGGTGGAACGGGTCTGCGACCGGGTCGGCATCGTCGGCGCCGGGCGCCTCATCGCCTGCGGGACGGTCAAGGAGCTGAGCGAGAACGCCGATCGCCGCCTCCTCGTCGACGCCCCGGAGGCCGCCGAGAACTGGGCCGCAGGGCTGGCCGGCGTGGAGGTCGTGCGCCGCGAGGGCACCCGCACCTGGCTGCGCCTGGCCAAGGGCGCGGACGACCAACGGGTCCTGCACGCGGCCCTCGCCACCGGTCCCGTCTCCTCCTTCGTCTCCCAACACCCGCCGCTGACCGAGCTGTACCGCGACCTGGTCACCGCGACGGGCGGCCCCGGAGAAGGCGCCGGGGAGACGGCGGACGCGCGGGCCGGGGGTGAGAAGCGATGAGTACGGTGGCGCGGGCCTCGGGCGAGGCAGCCGGTGAGGAAGCAACTGACGCCGCCGACATGGCCGTTGGGGAGAAGAGGCCCGGTGGGGCGTCGGACGGGCCCGGTGTGTTGTCGGCACGGCGGGCCGTGGGGCTGGTCGCCCGGCGGGAGATCAACAGCAGGATGCGGACGAAATCCTTCGTCCTGAGCACCCTCGGGCTGCTGCTCTCCCTCGGGGTCTACGCCCTGATCATCCTCGCCTCCGACGACGGACCGGCCAAGGTCGGCGTCGGCCGGGAGGTCGCGGCGCTCCGTCCGGTGCTGGCCCAACTGGCCGAAGGACAGGGCGAGTTCGAGTTCATCGCCGTCGAAGGTGACGGGGGCGGCGACCGGGTCGAGCGGCTGTTGCGGGACGGGGACCTCTCCGCCGTCGTCGGCCGCGTCGACGGGCGGACGACGCTGGCCGTGGAGCACGAGGCGGACGAGAACCTGCTCGCCGTGGTGCGCGCCGCCACCGCCGAGGAGCGCACCACCGCGGAGTTGGAACGCGCGGGCGTGGACCCCGTCGAGTTCCGGCAACGGGTGGCGTCGGCCACCGTGACGGTCGACGCGCTGGACCCGTCGCAGAACAGCGCCGCCCAGCAGTTCGCGCTGATCATCGCCGCGACCGGGCTGCTGTACTTCTTCTTCATCTTCTACGGGATCATGCTGGCGCAGGGCGTGGTGGAGGAGAAGACCAGCCGCGTCGTCGAACTGCTCCTGTCCACCATCCGCCCCTGGCAGCTCCTCGCCGGGAAACTGGTCGGCGTGGCCGTCGTCGGCCTCACCCAACTCGTGCTGCTCGGCGGGGCGGTGGTCGCGCTCGCCCAGGGCACCGGCGCCCTCACGCTGCCGAGCACCGCCGCCGGGTCGCTGGTGACGCTGGTGGTCTGGTTCCTGCTCGGGTTCTTCCTCTTCGCCGCCCTGCTGGCCGCGGCCGCCGCCCGGGTCTCCCGTCAGGAAGACCTCCAGGGCGTGGTGCAACCGGTGATGATGCTGATCTCCACGCCGTTCATGCTGGGTGTGGTCCTGCTCAGCAAGGACGTGCGGGACCCGGTGATCGAGTGGCTGTCGCTGGTCCCGCTGTTCAGTCCGATCCTGATGCCGGCCCGCATGCTGCTCGGCCTCGCGCCCCTCTGGCAGATCGCCCTCTCCCTGGTGCTGGCGGTCGCCGCACTCGCCGGTATGACCCGGGTCGCCGGACGGATGTACGCCAACAGCGTCCTGCGCAGCGGCTCCCGAGTCCCCCTCACCGAAGCACTGCGGACGCGGTGAGCCGGTGAACGGCGAGCGGGTGAGGAGGGCAGCACCCCCGAGCTAGCACCCCCGGCCTAGCACCCCCGGCCTAGCACCCCCGGCCTAGCACCCCCGGCCTAGCACCCCCGAGTTCCCCCTACGAGCCCACCCCACCTCCACCCCAACCCCCTCCGCCCGCCCTTACGGGTCCCGCCCTTACGGGTCCCGCCCCTACGGGGAAACCCTCACCCGGCCCCCGGGCCGTTCGATCACCTAGGAGAACCTCATGAGCACCGCCCTCTGGATCGCCGTTGGAATCGCCCTGCTCGTCGCCGTGATCGCGGGGATCAAGAAGAGCCGCGGCTGAACCCGCCCGCCGCTGCGGACCCACCAGAAGCTGGTTCCGTCGGCCCGAACGCATGAAGGCTGTGCCCTGACCGGTGTCCAGGTCGACACCGGTCAGGGCACAGCCTGTTGGCCGCGTTATACGGCCTGGGCCGTGGGCAGGATGGTCAGCTCGCTGATGTTGACGTGCCGGGGAAGGGCACAGATGAAGGCGACGGTCTCCGCGATGTCGGTGCCGCGCAGGCACTCGATGTCCTTGAGCAGGCCGGCCATCAGGGTGCTGGCGTCCGGGTCGGTGACGTGGTCGGGCAGTTCGGTGTCGACCATGCCGGGCTCGATGGCGCTCACCCGCACGTTCTTCCGGCCCAGTTCGACGCGGAGGAGACGGGTGAGGTGGCTGATGTACGCCTTAGTACCCGAGTAGATCGAGAACTTCTCCAGAATGCGTGTCGCCGCGATGGAGGAGGTGTTGATCAGGTCGGCGGGCCTTCCCCGCTCGGCGCAGGCGGTCAGGTGCGGGAGGAAGGCGCCGATCACATTCATCACTCCCGTGACGTTGAGATCGATCTGCCGCTGCCACTCCTCGACCTTCAGCTCGTCGATGGCGGAGATCAACTGGACGCCCGCGTTGTTGAACACCAGGTCCGCCGGTCCCAGCGTGTCCGCTACCTGGTCGGCGGCGGCGCGGACGGCTGCCCGGTCGGTGACGTCGACGGACAGGGCCAGGGCCTGTCCGCCGGTCGCGGTGATGTCGGCGGCGAGGGCGGCGAGCTTCTCCTGGCGGCGTGCGAGGACGGCGACGGAGGCTCCGAGTTCGGCGAGTCGGCGGGCGGTGGCCGCCCCCATGCCGCTGGAGGCTCCGGTGACCACGGCCACGCGGCCGTCCAACGGTCGGCTGGTCAGCAGGTACGTCATGATGAGGGACCTTTCCTGTCGTTCGGGTCCTGTCGTTCGGGCTCGGTGCGGGGTGGTCAGGCGGCGTCGTCGCAGGCCGTGGCGGCGGACTTGGCCTGCCAGGCCGTGAGGTCGTCCTGAAGGCCGCGGATCTTGACCAGCTGGCGTTCGATCGCGTCGCGCCCCAGGGCCAGGTGCCCAGGCAGCTTGTCCTGGCAGGTCACCTCGTAGATCAGGGCGGCGCCCTTGACGGGGTCGCCGAGCTGGGTGTGGTTGGCGGTGCCGACCCAGTCCAGGGTGGCGTGGGCCGGGGTGCCGTCGTAGGCGGGGATGCGCTCGGCCGCGGTCGACAAGGAGCTGGCGTCGAGGAAGTCGGTGCGGAAGACCCCGGGCTCCACGACCATGCTCTGGATGCCGAACGGCGCCAGCTCCACCGCGAGCGCCTCACTGATACCGGCCACGGCGAACTTCGACGCGCTGTACATGCTCACCCCGGGCTCGCCCTCGAAGCCGGACCGGGAGCCGATGTGCACGACCTTTCCGCCGCCGGCCGCCCTCATGCCCGGCAGGACCGCGCGGGTGACGTTGATCAGCCCGAAGACGTTGAGATCGAACAGGGACCGCGCCTCGGCGTCGGTGATCTCCTCCAGCGCCCCGAGCAGACCGCGCCCCGCGTTGTTGACGAGGACGTCGATCGCGCCGAAGCGCTGCACAGCCGTCTCGACCGCGACGGTGATGTCCTCGCCGCGGGTGACGTCGAGGGCGACGCCGAGGACCCGGTCGTGCCGGTTCAGCTCGTCCGGCAGCTTCCGCGGGTCACGGGCGGCGACCACGACGTTGTCGCCGCCGTGCAGTGCGGCCCGCGCGATCTCCAGGCCCAGCCCACGGGTGCCGCCGGTGATGAACCACGTTGCCATGATGGTGTCTCCATCTGTTCGCTTCGCCCTGACACCCCTCGCGGTGGCGGGCTCTGCATCCACTGAACCAACTCTGAGCAGGCAAAAGAGGCCTCAAAAGGGCCCGCCTGATCGGGGGACAGAGTGGGCCACCCTCCGGCCGCCGCATCCTCGGTGAACGCGCGAGACTGGAGGGATGGACCGTGAGCACGCCACCAGCGCACCCATGGCGGAGTTCCTCCGCTCCGCCCGCACCCGCCTCACCCCGAGGGAGGCCGGGCTCGACGACCAGGGCCTGGGCCGACGCCGGGTAGCCGGACTGCGCCGGGAGGAACTCGCCCGGCTGGCCGGGGTGAGCGTGGACTACTACACCCGCCTCGAACAAGGCCGCAGCCGCAGCGCCTCCACCGAGGTCCTCGACGCGCTCGCCACCGCCCTGCGCCTGAACGACGCCGAGCGCAGCCACCTGCACACCCTCGCCAGGACACGGCCCCGGCCGACCCGCCGGCGCCCCCGCCCCCAGCGCGTCCACCCCGCCACCTGGGACCTGCTGGACACCCTCCAGCAGGCCGGACGCCCCGGGTTCCTCCTCGGACGACGCCTCGACGTGCTGGCCCACAACGCCCTCGCCGGACGCCTGATCACCGACTTCCGGGCGCTCCCCGCAGCCGAGCGGAACCAGGCCCGCTTCGTCTTCCTCGACCCGCACGCGCGCGAGCTGTACCGGGACTGGCCCCGCGTCGCCGCCGACACCGCCGCCATGCTCCGCCTCGACGCGGGCCGCCACCCCGACGACCCGGCCCTGAGTGCCCTGATCGGTGACCTGTCCATCCACAGCGACGAATTCCGCCGCGTCTGGTCCGACAACAAGGTCCACCAGCGCACGACCGGCACCAAGGACTACCATCACCCGCTCGTCGGCGACCTCACCGTCACCTACCAGGCCCTCACCCCCGCGGACGACCCTGACCAGATCCTCTTCATCTACGGCACCGAACCCGGCAGCCCGTCCGAGACCTCTCTCCGCCTGCTGGCCCAATGGAACGAAGCGGCAGCCGAAACCGGCGACGTCGCAGCGCAAACCCCAGGAGCGCAGGACTGAGACGACCCCGCTCCGGTCTCCCCGACCCGCCCGGCGGTCCTGCCGACCCCGGCCGCTGTCGCCCCCGGTCCCTGCCGACGCCAGCCCCTCTAGCCCCGGCGAACCCGCCCGACCGCTCGGCGGCCGACCCCTCCGGGTCAGAGATCGAGCAGGTCGGTGGTGCCCCGGCGCAACGGCGCCACCGCACCCTCGTCCGCGACGACCACGCCCGTGAACCGCTCGGGCCGGAAGAACCGTCGCGCCGCCTCGACGACCGCGCCGTACGGCACGCCCTCCAGCACCGGCCCCCAGCGATGCAGCCACTCCGAACCGGCCCCGACATGCAGCAAGTTGGCCAGCCCGGACGCCAGCGCACCCGGCGACGACATCGCCGTGGCCGTGGAGCCGACCGCGTAACTCCGTGCCGCGTCGACCTCCCGTACCGACGGCGGCTCGGCGGCCATGCGCTCCAGCTCCCGGCGGATCACCGCGAGCGCCGGGACGGTGTGTTCGGCGGCGGTGTCGGCCTCGACCATCAGGGTCGCGGCGCCCGGCACCGACTCCACACCCGAACCGAGCTGATACGCGTACCCCTTCTCCTCCCGCAGCCGGGTGACCAGCCGGGAGGCGAAGGACCCACCGAACACCAACTGGGCGAGATGCAAGGCTGGTTGACCCGGGTCGGTGCGCGCCAGCGCGGGAGCGGCCAGCCGGATCACGCTCTGCACGGCCCCGGGCCGCTCCACCCGGAGCAACGGCCCGCCCGCGAACGTCCCCCGCACCTCGGGCAGTTCACGCTCCGGCCCCGCCTCCCACGCCCCGAACGCCTCCGCGACCAGGGCGAGAGCATCCCGCGCCCGCACCTCTCCGACCAGCACGAGCACCGCACCCCGGGCACCGAGATGCCGCGCGTGGGCCCCCGACAACTCCTCCGGCGTGCAGACGGCGGCAAGGGCGGACGTCGGCTGTCGGCGCGCGGCGACCTCATCGCCGTATCGCCTTCTCAGCAAGGCGTGTTGGGCGAC
Source organism: Streptomyces sp. NPDC091279 (assembly GCF_044757465.1). Classification (NCBI taxonomy): domain Bacteria; kingdom Bacillati; phylum Actinomycetota; class Actinomycetes; order Kitasatosporales; family Streptomycetaceae; genus Streptomyces; species Streptomyces sp. NPDC091279. The sequence continues at coordinate 188,604 of NZ_JBIVVA010000013.1, forward strand.
GGACGCGGGTTGGTGCGCGGCCAGTCGGATGCGGGCGGCCAGGCGGGCGCGTTCGGGGGCGACGACGTCCTCGGTCAGCCTCGGCGCGCGGACCGTCTCGGCCAGCAGGGCGAGCACCGCGGGCAACGCGTCGGCCATGGTGTGCCCGGCGACGGTGAACTTATGGGCGTCCGCAGTGGAGTTGAGGGTGGCGCCGTGCGTGGCGAGCGCCAGGTCGAAGCCGTCCGGGTCCCGGTGCGCGGAGCCCTGGAGCAGAACGCCGGCCAGCAGCTGGCACCGCGTCGCCTCGCCGGGGCCCAGAGCGGCGTACGGGACGGTGAGCCGGATCTCGACGAGCGGCACGACCGGGGCCGAACAGACCACCACCCGCAGCCCGTTGGGGAGAACGGCATCGACGTCGGGCAGCGGCAACCGCCCACCGCCCGTTGCCCGTCCGGCCACCACAGCCCCGGTCATGCCGTCACCCGCACCCGGTCGGCGCCCCGTGCCGCAGCCGCTCCCGGCACGAAGCGGACGACCGCCCGGCAGGAGGACGCGAGCCGGGCGGCGGCGCGGCTCACCTGTTCGCCGGTCACCCCGGCCCGCACCAGCTCGGGCAGTTCGTACGTCAACTCGGCCTCCCCGAACAGGATTTCGCGCAGCCCGAGCAACTGTGCCCGCATCCCGGGGTCCCCCAGCTCGCGCAGCGCACCGGCGGCCCAGCGGGCGGTCGTGGCCCGCAGCAGCCCGGCGTCGACCTCGTCGTGCGCCAGCGCCGCCAACGTGCCGTCCAGCGCGGTCAGTACGTCGTCGGCGCCGGGTTCGTGCACGGCGAACAGCGTCAGCAGGTCGGGCCCCGCCGTGTCCAACGGCAGCCCGAACAGGCCGCATCCGACCGAGAGGCTCGACGCCCGGACGGCCGCCGTCGGCCCTCGGCGCAGCAGGGCCTGCCTGCCCTGTCCGAGCAGCGCGGCCAGGACGACGTGCGCGAGATAGTCGGCGCGTTCGGTCACCGGGTCGGGCAGCCGGTAGCCCACGGCCACGGCGGGCTGACCCGCGTGCGGGTCGGTGACCGTCAGCCGCCGTTCCTGGGCCGGGGGCGGTTCGTGCGGGTCGGGCGCGCGGAGCGACGGGCGGGCCGGGATCGGTGCGAAATGCTCGCGGACGAGCCGCTGCGCCGTTTCCGGTTCGAATGCGCCCGTCACGGTGACCACGGCATTTCCGGGACCGTAATGGTCGGCGAAGAATCGCTCGCAGCGGGGAATGCCGACGGCTGTCAGGTCGGCGGTCTCGCCGTATCCGTCCCTGGTGTTCTCCGTGCGACGGTGCAGGGTGCGCGGCAATACCCAGGGGAAAGCGCCGTAAGGCCGATTGCGGACCATGAGGCGGATCTCCTCGTCGATCACCGCGGTCTGGGTGCGCAGAATGCGCGCGGAAATTCGCGGTGCGCGCATCCGGTCCGCTTCGAGGGTGAGCAGCAGATCCAGCGCGGAGGCGGGGGCTGCGGCGTAGTAGACGGTCACGTCCTGCCGGGTCCTGGCGTCGCCGACACCGCCGGCCTGCTGCACCCGAGGCAGATATCCCGTGGGTGCGGCACCGTCCAGGGAGCCGGCTCCCCCTTGGAACATGAGGTGTTCGAAGAGGTGCGCGAGGCCGGTGCCGCCCTCGGGCTCGGTGCGGAAACCGACGCCGTAATGCACCGCGACGCCGATCGAGGCGCCCACGGGATTCGGTGCCAGCAGGACCCGCAGACCATTGTCCAATACCAGGCGGTGCAGCTGATGTGGCGTCATCCGGGCGAGCTTAGACCGCGCCAAGTCCCTTATGAGAGAGCGGAGTTGACCGATAGCGGTCAATGTCCGCATGCGGTCAACTTCATTGCCAGCGCGGCGCCGGTCACGGAATGGTTCTGGCACGGCGGGAGAACGCGACGGAAGAAATCGCCGATCCGGTCACCCTTGCATGTCACCGATACCAACGGGAGTCACCATGAACACCCAGTCCCTCATCAGCGGCTACTCCACCTACGCCGCCGCCGACGAGCTCGTCGTGGCCGTCGAGGCCCCGGGCGCCACCGTCACCATCACCACGTCGTCGGCCGCGTGCATCTCCGCCGCGTCCGCCGTCTCGGCGGTGTCGGTCGACAACACGTTCGACCACTCCTGCTGAACCGTCTGACCCGCTGAACACAGGGCGGGTGCCCACCGCCGCAATCGGTGGGCACCCGCCCTGTCGCACGCCGACCGGTCCGGCCGTCGCCCCGGGCGAGCCGGGCCGATCGTTCAGTCGTCCTCGTCGTCCTCGGCGTTCTCGATGCCCTTACTGGTGAACCCCAGGATCAGGGAGGGCAGCGCCGATGACGTCAGCATCAGGGTGGTCAGCAGTGCGGGCATCCGCTCGATCATCGCGGGCTCGTTCTGGAAGACGACCATGAGCAGAACGGCGATCATGCCGGAGCCGACCGCGCACTGGAACCCGATGAACGAGACCCGGTCGCGCACCCCGCGCTCGCGTTCGTCCAGCCCCGCCACCGGCCGCTCGGCCACCCCGCGGGTCATCGAACGCAGCACGCCCCACAGCAACAGCCAGACCACGAAGGCCACCAGCCACCACGAGTCGGAGAACGCGTTGCCGTCCGAGACGAGGGACAGCACCAGCATGACCGCGCTCAACACGCAGAGCACGAGGGCCACGGGGCGCATGGGGCTGCGGGCCACTTCCGTCGTCCCGTCGGGACCTTGCCGGCTCACGAGCGTTCCTCCTTGTTGTACAGCTGGGCGGAGAGCGGGACGAAGGGCTTGCGGCTGAAGATCGCCTCGACCGGAAGCTCGAACACATCACTGAACCGGAAAGCCAGATCGAGGCTCGGGAAGTAGTCACCGCGCTCGATGGCGCCGATGGTCTGCGGGTGCACGTCCACCAAGCCGGCCAGCGCGACCCGGCTGAGACCGCGCTCCGCGCGCAGCACCCTCAGCTGGTTGTAGATCGGCATTCCCTCGCGATGGCTTACTGGGCTCATGCAAGGAATGTAGTGGTAACACAACGATCCGTCAAGAAATAGCAACGCCGGTCATGGCGGCCGCCGCGCCGACGGCGGTGGCGGTGCCCCCCAGTGCCCCCTAGGGGCCGCAGCAGCCGCAGTGCCCTGAGTACCCGTAATACCCCTAGGGCCCCTAGGGTCCCCGAGACAAGGGAAGGCGCGCCACCCGTGACGACCCCCGCCCACGCCCCCGGCTCCCACGCCTCCGGCCCCCGCACCTCCGACCACAGCCCCGCCGTTCCCCCTGTCTCCGAACGGCCCGCGCCCGCCCCGGCCACTGCCCCGGCCACTGCCCCGGCGACCGAGCTGTTGCCGAGCGTGCTCGTGCCGAACATGCCGGACGCGCCGGACGCCCTGCGGCCCTACGCCGAGCTGGTGCGGGACACCGGCGCGCGTCGGCTGTGGACCGGGCAGTCGCTCAAGGTGGAGACCCACCAGGCGTTCGCGCACCTCGCCGGCGCCGGAGTGCGGGTGCCCGTGGGGACCAGCGTGACCCTCATGCCGTTGCGCCACCCGTACGAGGCCGCCCTCCAGGCCCGTTCGCTCGCGCTGATGACCGGGCGCACGGTGGTGGCCGGATACGGGGTGGGCGCACCGGCGTTCGTGCGCAGCCTCAACGGCCGTCCCTACGCCAGCCCGCGCACGATGGCCGCCGACTATCTGCGCACGGTCCGCGCCCTGCTCGACGGCGAGATCGTCGACCACGCGGGCGACTACCACGCGCTGCGGGGACGGCTGATTCCCATGGAACATCCGGGAGTTGAGGTCGGCGTGGGCGTGCTGCGGCCCAACATGGCGCGGACCGCCGGAGGCGTCGCGGACGTCGCCATCACCTGGATGACCCCGCCCGGGTATGTCGCCGAGACCCTGTTGCCCGCCCTGGAGGAGGGCGGCAAGGACCGGGACGCGCGCTGCCGGGTCGCGACCGTCGTCCACGTCGCGGTGGAACGCGCGGGCCGGGACCCCTACGTGCTCGCGCACACGGCCGCCTCCGGGCACCTCGCGGCGGACCACTACACCGACATGCTGCGCCGCGCCGGTGTACCGGCCGACCCGTCCGACCCGCAGGCCGGGGCCAACTCCCTGGTCGACAGCGGCACTTACGTGTTCGGCTCGCCGGACCACATCGCCGACCGGCTGGCCACCTACCGTGACGCCGGGGTCGACGAGGTCATCCTCAACTGTGCCGGCGTGCTCTTCACCGAGGGCCAGGAAGCCGCGTTCCGGGACGCCCGCGAGATCATCGAGGCGGTCCGGCGGCGCCACCGTGACTGAGCCGACGGCGCGGGCGGGCGCTGCGGGGGCGGCGCCCGGCGTCGTGCGCGAGTACGGCACCCGCTACCTGCGGATCACCGTGCGCCACCACGGGGACGCCGGGTTCACTTGGCTGCGTGCGCCCGGCCCGGCCCACCCCCGCCCGCAGTCCCTTCCCCCGCCCACGGTCGGTGCGGCACTGCGCCGCGTCGATGCCGCCGTCGGCCCGACCGGCGCCCAACTCGCCCTGGGAGAACGTGAATCGGCGGCGCCCGGAGTGGTGTACCGGGTGCCCGGCGCCGTCTCGGTCGCCCGGCTGCTGACCTCCGGAAACGCCGCCGCGTTCCAGCTCTCCGTGAACGCGTTGGCCGGCGTAGGCAGAACGCTGCGGCGGCTGCACCAGGAACCCTGGGAGCCTCCGCAACGGCGACCCCATCCCGGTGTGCGACGGCTCCGCGCCTGGATCTCGGGGGAGGAGAACGCCCCTGGAGCGACCCGAGTTCACCAGGTGGCCCGGGCCCGGCTCGGCCCCTCGCTGTGGACGCGCCTGACGGAGTGGACCGAGGCCGCGCACCAACTGCCGTCCCGGCCGGCCCTGTTGCACGGTGCGCCCAGCATCGGCTGGCTGGTCCCCGACCTCGTCACCGACGGTGGCCGCCCCGCCCTGCTCACCGGCGAGGAGGTCACCGGGGGCGACCCGGCCCTCGACCTCGGCTGGCTGCTGGGCGAGTTGTACGAACTGCGGTGCGCCGCCGCCCGGGGTCTCGGCGCCGCAGGACACGGCCCACCGGTCGACCACCACGCCGCCGCCCACGCCCTGCTCGGCGCGTACACCGGCACCCGCACCGACCGATCCGGCGACGCCGGTACCGCTGTGCCGCCCGGCACCGCACGCGCGGCCACCCTCCGACTCGCCGTCCACATAAGGGACTTCGCCACGTTCGTCGGCTGGCACGACGACCTGCGGCCCTACTGCGACCTGCTGGCGGAGACCCTCGCGGCGGACGGCACACCGACGCTGCGCTGGCCCACGCCCGCCCAGTGCACCGGCGAGAACCCGCCGAACCCGGGTCCGCACCGCCCAACTCCCTGAAAGGACAGCCCACATGGCACCCACGACGAGGTCCCTCGCCGCAACTGCCCTGCTCTCCCTGGCCCTTGTGTCCTACGGTTCGTCGGCAGCCGCCGCCGACTCCTGGTCCGTCGCCCGCGGCACGGCCGAGGCCTCGGGAACCACCCGCCCCGTCGAGATGGGCGGCCTGCACGGCCCCGGGCTCGCGGTCGAGGGCGAGCTGCGCACCACCGGTCCCGGCTGCTCCACGCTCTGGATTCAGTGGGCGGAGGACCTGACGGTGGGCCCGCCCTTCAGGATGGGCACGCGCTGCGGCGCAGGCTCGATCCCGGTCCGCTTCGTCAGGCCGGCCGGCCTCGGCCAGACCTGGGTGAAGCTCTGCAACGACACCAACCCCGAGGCCCCGCACGCCAATTGCAGCGAACCGCGCTACGTGAGGTGACCCCCACCCACCCCGCCCACCACCACGCCTGACGGGGCGGACGGGGCGGCCGGGGTGGGCGGGGCGGCCGGGGTGGGCGGAGTGGCGGCGCCGCACCGGCCGCCCGGGACGACGGTGCCGAATGGGCCGCCCGGGGCGACGGTGCCGAATCGGCCGCCCGGGGCGACGGTGCCGAATCGGCCGCCCGGGGCGACGGTGCCGAATCGGCCGCCCCGAACGACGGCGTCGTTTCCCCGTCCCGTCGTCAGCTGCCCGCGACGACCGTCGTCGCCACCGTCACCGCGATGATCGCCGTCAACGCGTCCTCCGCCGCCTTCACCACCTGCCGGACCGCCGTCGCGGCCCACTGCCCCTGCGCGAGCGTCTCCATGGTCGCCGCGACCCGGCGCGCGTCGGCGTCCGGGAAGGCCAGGCGGTGCAACTTCGCCCCGTGCAGCAGCGCCACCAGAACGCCCGTGCGCTCATCCGGCGTCGCACCCTCCAGGACGGCCGCGTCGAGGCGCCGCCGCACCGCCACCTCCACCGATCCGTCGGCCTCGGGGTAACGGCGCACCGGGATGAGGCCGAGCACCTTCTTCTTCTCCTCCCGGACCAGCCCCTTCGCGATCAGACCGGCGTTCGCCTCGGCCATCGCGTCCCGCTTCAGCCGGTTGATCCAGTCCTTGGCGCTGCTCGGCCGCTCCTTGCCGACGATCAGGGCGAGCGCGGCATCGAGGGCGGGCTCGCCGATCGGCGTCGCGTCGACGACGGTGACCCGGCCGTCGGTCACCTCGATCCGGTCGGCCAACGCGCACTCCACCAGCGCGGCCGCGGAGATCGCCAGCGCCACCTTCGCCGACTCCTTCGCGGCCCCGGAATCGTCGTCCAGCGAGAGCAGCAGAAGCTGCTCACCGAGGGTGGTGGGGATCTCGGTGGGGGTTTCCGTGGGGGATTCCATCGGCGTATCCATTCCTCAAGTGTCCAGATGTGGGCGGTCGTTGAGCGAGGAGGGGGAGTCGGGGAGGGGGAGTCGGGGAGGGGGCCTCACGCCGGCGAGAGCCTCCCGTTTCAGCGAATGCCTCTCACCCAAGTGAGAGGCTCTAACTCAAACGAGACCCTCTCACGCCAGCGACACAGTGCAACGCCGGCGTGCAACGTCGGCGAAGAACAGGCCCGTCGGCCCGGAACGGCGCCCGCGCCCCCGTTCCTCCCCCATGCCCCGGCATCTCCCGACGATGCCTCGGCGCTTCCCGGCACCGCACCCTCAACGTCGGCGCCGCCCCGCCCCCCCCGACCTCGGCCCCGCACCCCCGACCTCGGCCCCGCACCCCCGGCCTCGGCCCCGCACCCCGACCCCGGCGCCCCCCGCCCCCAATGGTGGAGCCCGCTACACCGCGCCCCCGCCCCCTCGCCGCTTAGCGTTGGCGCATGTCGAAAAGTTTGCGGGATGCCGGGCGGGCCACCGGGTATCTCGTGGTGGCCCTGGCGTTGACGTTCGGGCTGTGGATCTTTGTGACCGTGCTGATCATCGCCGTCGTCGGCACGGTCACCGTGGTCGGGGCGTGGCTGTTGCCGGAGACCGTGCTGCTGGTGCGGCGGATCGCCGGGGCCAAGCGGCGGCTGACCGCCGACTGGACCGGCCAGCGGATTCCCGAGGCGTACCGCCCGATCACCGGCACCGTCCGGGAACGGCTGCGCACGGCCGTGCGTGACCCCGGCACCCGTACCGATCTGCGGTGGATGTTCGCCGCCTACTTCTACGGCGCCCTCTTCTTCCTCACCGTCCCGCTGTGGCCGCTCGCCCTGGTCGTGGACGGCGTGGGGGCCGGGCTGCTGCGCCGCAGGCCCCTCGTGCTGCCGTGGATCGTCCGGGTCGCCGACCTGGAGGCCGACTGGTCCACCGCCCTCCTCAAACCGTCGCCGCAGGCCCAACTGTCCGCCCGGGTCGAGGAGTTGGCGGCCACGCGAGCCGACGCGATCGCCGCGCACGGTGCCGAACTGCGCCGGATCGAACGCGACCTGCACGACGGCGCGCAGGCCAACCTGGTCGCCCTCTCGATGCGGATCGGCCTCGCCCTGCGCGCCTGCGGCACCGACCCCGACACCACCCGCCGACTCCTCGGCGAGGCCCAGACGCAGGCCGAACAGGCGCTCACCGACCTGCGGCACGTGGTGCGCGGCATCCACCCGCCGATCCTCACCGACCGGGGCCTGGTGGGCGCGGTGCGCGCACTCGCCGCCGGCAGCGGGCTGGACGTCGCCGTCGAGGTCGTCCGGCTGGAGGAGGACGGGGTGCGGGCACCGGCCGCGGTGGAGACCGCCGCGTACTTCGTGGTGGCGGAGGCGTTGACCAACTCCGCGAAGTACAGCGGGGAGTTGACGGCCACGGTCCGGCTGGAGCGGACCAAGCGGGGGCTGCGGGTGCGGGTCGCCGACGCGGGGCGCGGGGGCGCCGACGAGGCGGGCGGCTCGGGTCTGGTCGGCATCCGGCGGCGCGTCGCCGCGCTGGACGGGACCGTGGAACTCTCCAGCCCGGTCGGCGGCCCGACCGTCGTCGAGGCCCGGCTGCCCTGCGTGTGGTGAACAGGGGTGCGGGGCCCGTCCCATGACGTGAAGAGCGGGCCCCGCGACTGCCGAAGGCAGGGCGGCCGGGAAACGATCGTCAGCGATTCGGCTGCCTGTTCGCCCGGCCGTTCACACCCCATTGCGCATCGGCCGGGTCCGTCAGAGGCTCGCGCCCGTCAGATCCTCGTGTCCGACACGGCCCCGCGTCCGTCAGGCCCGGGCCTCCGTCAACTCCCCGAGCGGCAGCGTGTGGTGGGTCTGGAGCACCTTGGCGCGCAGGTAGCGGACGTTGTGGTCGGTCGTGAACACGCCGGTCGGGACCCGGAGTTGGACGGAGATGCCCAGGTCGCGCAACTGGCCTGCCTTGTCGGGGTTGTTGGAGAGCAGGTCCAGTTCGGTGATGCCGAGGGCGCGCAGCATCTGGGCGGCGGCGGTGTAGTCGCGGTCGTCCTCGGGCAGGCCGAGGGCGGCGTTCGCCTCGTAGGTGTCGAGGCCCTGGTCCTGGAGGGCGTACGCGTCGAGCTTGTTGTAGAGGCCTATGCCCCGGCCCTCCTGGCGGAGGTAGAGCAGCACGCCCCCGCGCTCCGCGATGCGCTCGACGGCCTCGCGTAGCTGCGGTCCGCAGTCGCACCGCGCCGACCCGAAGACGTCCCCGGTCAGGCACTCCGAGTGCAGCCGCACCAGCGCAACGGTGCCGGGCGCCGGGTCGCCGAGCACCACGGCCACATGCTCCTGGCCGTCCAACAGGCCGTGAAAGGTGACGAGTTCGGCGTCGACGGCGTAACCGTCCTGGAAGCGCAACGGGACCCGGACGCGGGAGCGCTGCGTGGCGGCGGGGGTGTCGGGCATGCGGGTTCTCCCGGGTCCGGTGGGTCAGGACAGATGTGCTTCAGATTTGAAGCAACACCATGGTCACGGACCCTACCTCATGCTTTAAATTTGAAGCAACCAGTTCGCGACGCAGGTCACGTACAGGGCGGCGCGGACCGCCGGCGCCACGGCACGTCGTCCGGCGTCGGCCGTGAGCCGTCCGCCTCCATCGCCCGGGTGATCCCCGAGCAGATCTCCTCCAGCTGGCCGACCTGTTCCTCGGTGAGATGGTCGAACAGGGCCGCCCGCACGGTCTCGACATGTCCGGGCGCCGACCGTTCCAGGGTCGCCATGCCCGCGTCGGTGAGGGCGGCGACGCTGCCCCGTTTGTCCCAACGGCAGTTCTCCCGCCGTACCAGACCGTCCTTCTCCAGCCGGGTGACCGCGTAGGTCAGCCTGCTGCGGGTGATCTTCGTCCGCTCGGCCAGCTCGGTCATCCGCAGCCGCCGTTCCGGGACATCGGAGAGGTTGGCCAGGATGGAGTAGTACAGATGGGGCATGCCGGCGTCCTGCTGGAGCTGCCGGTCGATCGCGTCCTCGACGAGATGCGCCGCGGCGATGTACGCGCGCCAGGCGCGCTGCTCCTTCGAGGTGAGCCAGCGAGTCGTCATACCGCCAGTGTAAGTTTGTTTCAAACTTGAACCAAGCCCGCCACCCCCGACCCGTACAACCCGTACATCCCGGGCCCGCCGGATGGCCGATCCCGGACCCTGACCCGTACGACCCGTACGACCCTGATCCGACGGGTGGCCGATCCCGGACCCCGACCCGTGCGACCCGTAGAACCCTGACCCCGACCCGACCCTGACCCGACCCTGACCCGACCAACCCTGACCCGACTGGGGGAGTACGTCGATGCCGTACCCGTACGTCCTGCTGTCCGCCGCCGTCTCCCTCGACGGCTACCTCGACGACGCCGGCCCCGACCGCCTGCTGCTCTCCAGCCCCGCCGACTTCGACCGGGTCGACGAGGTCCGCGCCTCCGTCGACGCCATCCTGGTCGGCGCCGGCACCATCCGCGCCGACAACCCGCGCCTGCTGGTCAACTCGCCCGAGCGACGGGCCGCCCGCGTCGCCGACGGCAGGTCCCCGTACCCCCTGAAGGTGACGGTGAGCGGCTCCGGGGAGCTGGACCCCGACGCCCAGTTCTGGCACACCGGCGACGCCAAGGTCGTCTACACCACCGACAAGGGCGCCGCCCGGGCCCGCGCGCTCTCCCTCGCCGCCGACATCGTCGCCCTCGGCCCCGACCTCGACTGGCGCGCTCTGTTCACCCACCTCCACGAGGAGTACGGCGTCCGGCGGCTCATGGTCGAGGGCGGCGGCCGCATCCACACCCAGCTCCTCCAGCAGGGCCTCGCCGACGAACTCCAGCTCGTCGTCGCCCCCCTCTTCGTCGGCACCCCGCACGCCGCCCGCCTCTTCGGCCCCGGCGCCTACCAGCCCGGCCGACTCCGCCTCGTGGAGACCCGGCAGATCGAGGACGTCGTCCTGATGCGCTACGAACCCACCGCCCCCGGCGCCGGCCCGCTCCCCACCGCCGCCGACCATCACTGGCTCCGCCTCGCCTGCGAACTGGCCGCCCTCTGCCCACCGTCCACCACCGCCTTCAGCGTCGGCGCGGTGATCGTCGCCGCCGACGGCACGGAACTCGCGCGCGGACACTCCCGCGAGGGCGACGACACCGTCGTTCACGCGGAGGAAGCGGCGCTCGCCACACTCGACCCCGCCGACCCGAGGCTGCCCGGCTCCACCGTCTACTCCAGCCTCGAACCCTGCGCCCACCGCGCCTCCCGCCCCCGCCCCTGCGCCCGGCTGATCCTGGACGCGGGCGTGCGGCGCGTGGTCACCGCCTGGCGCGAACCGAACACCTTCGTGACAGAAGCCGACGGCAACGGGCTGCTGGCGGCGGCCGGAGTCGACGTGGTCGTCCTCCCGGAGTACGCGGACGCGGCCCAGGCCCCCAACGCCCACCTGGCGGACTGAGGGCGAGCAGGGCCCCGTAGGGGGCGCCCTCCCCCTCCCCCCGGCCGATCGGCCCAACAGATCCTGCGGGGCGCTCCCGGCCGGGTCACTCTGCGAAGGGATCGGTCCGGAGCAACGCGGAGGTGGCAGTGAGATCAGTCCGAAGGCGAACGGCGGTGCTCGCGGCGGCGGCGCTGGTCACGGGGACCGTCGCCTCGTGCGGAGTCACCGGCACCGGCAACCGCACCATGGCCCGCGCCCTCCCCCCGGACGCCGCGTTCACCCACCCCGGAGTGCTGGTCAGCAAGGGGCAGTTGGACACCGTTCGCGAGAAGGTCAACGCCGGGAAGCAGCCGTGGCTGCGGGCGTTCCTCGACATGCGGGACAGCAAGTACGGGTCGTACAAGTACAAGCCCGAGCCCTACACCAGCGTCGACTGCCCCGGCGGCGACAAGGCCGACCGGCCCGCGCACGGTTGCCTGGAGGAGCGGCAGGACGCCATCGCCGCCTACACACAGGCCCTGCTCTTCAGCGTCACCGGCAAGCAGCAGCACGCGGCCAAGGCGCGGGAGATCATGGACGCCTGGTCGGGGAAGATCAAACGGCACACCGAGGAGGACGCCGGTCTACAGACCGCGTGGGCCGGGTCGACGTGGGCGCGGGCCGCCGAGATCGTCCGCTACGCGCCCGGCTCGGGCTGGCCGGCGGACCGGGTGAAGCGGTTCGAGACGATGCTGCGCACCGCCTACCTCCCGAACATCAGCAGCCAAGTCCCGGACTACAACGGCAACTGGGACCTCGCGATGACGGACGCGGCCATCGGCATCGCCGTCTTCACCGACGACCACAAGGGGTTCGACACCGCCGTCAAACGGTTCCGCGACCGGGTGCCCGCCTACTTCTACCTGGAGAAGGACGGCAAGGTGCCGCTCACCCCGACCGGCTCCACGATCACCACGCCGCAGAAACTCCAGAGCTACTGGTTCCAGCAGACGGGGTTCAAGGACGGCGTCGCCCAGGAGACCTGCCGCAACTTCAAACACGTCGGCTACTCGCTCGCCGCCACCGGCCACATCGCCGAGACCGCCTGGCACCAGGGCGTCGACCTGTACGACGAGGTCAAGGACCGGCTCAAGGCCGCGCTCGCCCTGCACGCCCGCTACCAGCTCGGCAGGAGCGCCCCGGCCTGGCTGTGCGGCGGGAAGATCGACCGCAGCCTGGGCCCGGACCTGGAGGTAGCCCTCAACCACCTGGAGGACCGGCTCGACATCCAGGTGCCCGAGGCGCACAAGCTGGCCGAGCGGTACCGGCCGGCCGGCACCGACGACCTCTTCGTCTCGTGGGAGACCCTCACCCACGCGGGTAACCCCGCCGACTGATCCCGCCGACTGATCCCGCCGACTGGTCCCGGCTCGGAGGGGCTCCGGACAACGCGTGTGCGTTTCACCCCGCGGATGGCGTATGGTTAAGGAACACCGACGCGGGGTGGAGCAGCTCGGTAGCTCGCTGGGCTCATAACCCAGAGGTCGCAGGTTCAAATCCTGTCCCCGCTACTCAAGGCCGATGGCCGGAATCCGATAAGGGTTCCGGCCATCGGTGTTTCTCCCCTGTACCGACGTTTCTCCGCTGTGCCGAACGGTTCTGCCGCACGGTTCTTTCGGGTCTCCGGGTTCCCCCTAGGGCTCATCCCGTAGAGCCGTTTCCCTAGTACTTCCGTAGTGCTCGTCCGCGCTCGCCCCCCCTTTTTTCCCATCCGGCTTTCTCATCCGGTCGGCTCACCCCGGTCGCCGGGCGCGTTCCGGGCGGGAAACCTGGACGTACACCGGACACGTGGGAGACGAGCAGTGGGGCCTGGTGACCAGAGGGGCCCGGCGGGCGAGGGACGGCGGATCTCCTTCGCGCGTCGCTTCGCCCGCCTCCTCCCCCTCCTGCTGATCGCCGTCGGGTTCGTCTACGACTACTTCACCCCGCAGCAGTTCACCGCGTCCCCGCTCTTCGCCGCCGCGCCCCTGGTCGCCGCCCCCCTCTACAGCCGCCGAGGCACGGTCCTGACCGGCCTCGCCTCCGTCCTCGCCGTGTTCGTCATCCATCTGCGGCTCGGCGTCGTCCTGCACGCCGACTCCCTGACGGAACTGGCGACCGTGGCGACGGTGGTCGTCCTCGCCGTCCTCATTAACGTCCTCGTGCGCCGCAGCGACGCCCAGCTCGCCTCCCAGCGCGAGATCGCCGAGGCCGCCCAACGTGCCGTACTGCCCGAACCGGCCGAGCGGATCGGCGGGTTCGACATCGCCGCCCGCTACGAGGCCGCCCAGGCCGACGCGTCCATCGGCGGCGACCTCTACGCCGTTCAGGACACCCCGCACGGCGTCCGGCTGATCGTCGGGGACGTCCGCGGCAAGGGCATGGGCGCGGTGGCCGCCGTTGCCGTGCTGATCGGGGCGTTCCGGGAGGCCGCCGAGCAGGAGGTCACCCTCGAAGCGCTGGCGCAACGGCTGGAGCGGGCCCTCGCCAGGGAAGGCACCCGGCGGGACGCGCTGGACGCCTTCGAGGCGTTCACCACCGCCGTCCTCGTCGAACTCCCGCACGGCGACGGCATCGCCCGCATCGTCACCCGGGGCCACCCGCCGCCGCTGCTGCTCGGGACCGACGGCACCGTCCGCGCCCTGTCCCCTACGGAACATGCCCTACCGCTCGGGATGGGGGAGTTGGGGGGTGGGCCCGATCGCGCCGAGGAGGCCGAGTTCCCGAGCGGCGCGACCCTGCTCCTGTACACCGACGGGCTCTCGGAGGCCCGGGACGCGCACGGGGAGTTCTTCGACCCCGAGGCACGGCTCGCCGGGCGGGTGTTCGACAACCCCGGCCTGCTGCTCGGCGCCCTCGCCCAGGAGGTGCGTCAGTACACCGGGGGCGGCACGGCGGACGACATGGCGCTGCTCGCCGTTCGCCGTCCTTGAGAGGCACCACCCGCGTGGTCACCCGATGTGAGCGGGCGAACTCCCTCCGCATAACAAGTGACAAACGGTCAGCGCACGTGATGTTTGGGCAGGGAGGTCAACTCGCCCGTTTTTTGGCGCTCATGGGCCGTACGTCCGTGTCGAAAACGTTAATGATCAAGGGGAACAGCTTGGAATCACCGCCCCGGGTCTATTAACGTTCGATAACGCAGCGCGGTCGTCCCAGCCGTCACCAAGGCGGCTCCGTGCGCACGCGCCGAATCCCGTAAGGGAACCGGGGAACCACCAACTTGGGGTGAATCGCGCTTTTTCCGTCGTGTCCGCACGGCGGGTATACGCGCGTAGGAGACCTTCCTGCTCCGAACCCGTCAGCTAACCCGGTAGGCGAGAAGGAAGGAAGGAGTACGCCTAAGTGGCGTCCAACAGGCCTGCTCCGACGGCCCCGCCCATACCGGACCAGTACCCCGGCGAGAGCTTCGGCTTCGGCGGCCCCGGCCCCGACGAGGGCCCCTGGCAGGAGTGGAACCCCACCGCGGAATCCCTGGCTCCGGTCCGCGGCCGGCACCGGGTCGCCAAGCAGCGCGGCGGGGGACTCGCCCGCAGTTCGACGGTGCTCGGCGTCGGCGTCATCGCCGCGATGGGCGCGGGCGGCATGGCCAGCGCCAACACCGGCAAGCCGCCGGTCTCCATCTCGATGCCCGACCTGCCCTCCTCCGTGGGCGCCGTGTTCGACGACTCCGACGCCACGCCCGAGCAGGGCTCCGCCACCGCGCTCAGCTCGGTCGGCGTGACCTCGAAGGAGACCGTCCAGGGCACCCGGGACGCGGGCGAGGCGCTGCGCGACCGGATCATGGCGCAGGCCGAGAGCCAGCAGGGCCAGATCGACACCAAGGCGCAGGCCGCCGCCCAGGCCGCCGTGGCGAAGCAGGTCGCCGACGCCACCGCCAAGGCGGAGAAGGAGGCCGTCGCCAAGGCCGCCGCCGCGAAGAAGAAGGCCGATGCGGAGGCCGCGAAGAAGGCGGAGGCCGCGCGTCTGGCCACGCTGGCCAAGCAGTTCACGTTGCCGACCTCGTCGTACACGATCACCGGCACCTTCGGGCAGGCCGGCGCGATGTGGTCCTCCGGGTATCACACGGGCCTCGACTTCGCCGCCCCTACGGGCACCCTCATCAAGGCCATCCACAGCGGCACGATCACCGAGGCGGGCTGGGCCGGTTCCTACGGCTACCGCACGATCCTGACCCTGGACGACGGCACCGAGCTGTGGTTCTGCCACCAGTCCTCGATCAACGCGACCGTCGGCCAGAAGGTCTCCACCGGTGACGTCATCGGACGCGTCGGCGCGACCGGCAACGTGACCGGGCCGCACCTCCACCTGGAGGTCCACCCCGGCGGCCAGGCCACGGGCATCGACCCGATGACCTGGCTGCGCGGCAAGGGCCTCACCCCGTAGGACCGACCCGTACCCGTACCCGTACCCGTAGTTCTCGGGTACTACGGGGCGACCCGTACGCCTCGGGTACTACGGGTCAGCCCCTACGGATCAGCCCTTACGGGGTCAGCCCCTACGGGTCAGCCCGTACCTCTCCGGTAGGTCGGTGGTGGGGTGCGGGTGATCTTTGGGGGCGTGGCGGCACGGCGGTTGAATGGGAGCCTCCTGTAGGGGCGTTGATGGGGGACATGACTTCTCCGCGCAAGCTCGGCCCGTCCGACCTCACGGTCTTCCCCCTCTCCCTCGGCGGCAACGTCTTCGGCTGGACCGCCGACGAGGCCACCTCCTTCGCCGTGCTCGACGCCTACGCGGCGGCGGGCGGCAACTTCGTCGACACCGCCGACGCGTACTCGGCGTGGATCGAGGGCCACTCCGGCGGCGAGTCCGAGACCATCATCGGCAAGTGGATCGCGGCGCGCGGCAACCGTGACGACGTCGTCATCGCGACGAAGGTCAGCCAGCACCCCGACTTCAAGGGCCTGTCGGCCGCCAACATCAAGGCCGCCGCCGACGCCTCCCTGCGCCGCCTGGGCACCGACCACATCGACCTCTACTACACCCACTTCGACCAGCCCGAGGTGCCGGTCGAGGAGATCATCGGCGCGCTCGACGCACTCGTTCGGGCCGGGAAGGTGCGGCACATCGCCGCCTCCAACATCAGCGCCGAGCGGCTCCAGGAGTCCCTGGACCTCTCCGAGCGCGAGGGCCTCGCCCGGTACGTGGCCCTCCAACCGCACTACAACCTCGTCTCCCGCGACACCTACGAGGGCGAACTCCAGGACGTCGCCGCGCGGGCCGGCCTCGCCGCCGTTCCCTATTTCGCGCTGGCGTCCGGGTTCCTCACCGGCAAGTACCGGCCCGGAACGACGGTGGACAGCCCGCGGGCGAGCGGTGCCGAGGCCCACCTGAAGACCGAACGGGGCCGGCGCGTCCTGACGGCCCTGGACGAGATCGCCGCCGCCCATGACGCCGAGGTCGCCACGGTGGCGTTGGCCTGGCTCGCGGCCCAGCCGACGGTCGCGGCGCCGATCGCGTCGGCCCGCACGGTCGAGCAGCTGCCCGCGCTGCTCGCGGTGGCGGAACTGACGCTGACGGAGGGCGAGTTGCGGCGACTGACGGAGGCGTCGGCCTGACGGTCCCGGCCCACCGGGTTGCGGGTTGCGGGCTGCGGGGGCTAGGGGGCGGCGTACGGGTTGTATGGGGAGGGGGACGACGAGGGCTGCTGCGGGATCGTCGGCCCGCCGTACCCGTACGACCCGTAGCTCCCCGGTACTCCCTGGCCCTGAGCCCCGTACCCCTGAGCCCCGTACCCCTGAGCCCCGTACCCCTGAGCCCCGTACCCCTGCGGCCCGTGGCTCTGCACTCCGTACCCGTACCCCTGGGGTAGGCCGTACCCCTGCGTCCCGGGTGCCCCCGGCATCAGCCATGGGGGTGTGAAGACCGGGACCGGTGGGGCTGTCGCGCGGGCCGCGTGTTCCAGGGCGGGGCGGGCCGTGTCGCGGCGGTGCCACAGTTCGTGCAGCAACTCCCGTTCCCTGACGACGAAGTCGGCGCCCGCCCGGCCCCGGCGCCCCCGGTGCCGCAGGAACGCCAGCGACGTCGCGTACGCCTCGTACTCGGCGACCGTGCGGCCGGCCGGTCGGCCCAGATGCCGGGCGGCGTAGTCGCGGGCCATCCGGCGGGCCCGCATCGAGCCGAGCGCGTACGGCTCGGGCGGGCTCAGCCAGCCGGCCGCCGTGTACGCGGGCAACTCCTCGCGCACGGTGCGCAGTTCACGTTGCCGGGTCCAGATCACCAGCCAGGTCAGCAGCCCGAACGCGGGCACCATGAACGCCGCGTACACCGCGAAGAACCCGTAGGTGCCGAACGTCGACGAGCCGTTCCACAGGGCGTGCATGCCCATCGCGAGCAGCAGCCCCGACAACGGCAGCACCACCCGCCGCACGTACTGGCGGTGCGCCGACAGCGCGGAGATGCCGAAGCCGATGCCGGTGAAGACCGTGAAGAGGGGGTGCGCGAACGGCGACATGATGACGCGGACGAAGAACGTCGCCGCCGTCACGGAGGCGATGCCGCTGTCGCCGGTGAGCTGGTCGGTGCCGAACGCGGTGCCCAGATAGAGGATGTTCTCGGTGAACGCGAAGCCGGTCGCGGTGACGCCCGCCACCACCACGCCGTCGACGATCCCGGTGAAGTCCCGGCGCCGGAACAGGAAGACGAGCAGCACGGCCGCGGCCTTCGCGGACTCCTCGACGATGGGCGCTATCACCGTCGCCCCCAGGGTGTCCGCGCCGGACGGGTCCGCCGTCGCCGTCGCCAGCCAGCGGGTCGCGAAGCTGTTGGTGACGATCGCGATCAGCGCCGCCGCGCACGCGCCCCACGCGAACGCGAACACCAGGTTCCGCCAGGGCCCGGGGGCGACCCGGTCCAGCCAGCGGAACGCGGCGAGGAGCAGGGGTACGGGCAGTACGGCGAGGCCGAGCCCGACCAAGAACCCCTCGCTGCCGGTCTGTTGGCGGACCAGGGCCAGGATGACCAGGCCGGAGAGCGCGAGCAGGGTGATGAGCGCCCCGTACCGCACCCACCGGCGCTGCCACCAGTGCGCGTGCCCGAGCACTCCGCCGGTCGCACCTCCGGGGTGGGGCGGATGCGTCGGGTACGGGGGGAAAGTGGCCACGAGGTTGACCCTAACGAGCGAACGCGCCGCCCGCGACGGTGCCTCGGGGTACCCCCGTCAGGGTGCCCCGGCCGGGATGTCCCGGCCGGGATGTCCCCTAGCCCTACCCCTACCCCTAGCCCTAGCTCGGGTCCTGGTGCGGGACGCGGCGGAAGAGGAGGTCGTTCACGACGTGCCCCTTCTCCAGGCCCTGGCCCTCGAAGCGGGTCAGCGGCCGGAACTCCGGGCGCGGTGCGAAACCGCCGTCGGGCCGGGTGTTCTCGAACGCCGGGTGCGCGCTCAGCACGTCGAGCATCTGCTCGGCGTACGGTTCCCAGTCGGTCGCGCAGTGCACGGTGCCGCCCGGGCGGATGCGGGTCGCGACGAGGTCGAGGAACTCCGGCTGGATCAGCCGCCGTTTGTGGTGCCGCGTCTTGGGCCAGGGGTCGGGGAAGTAGACGCGCAGGCCGTCGAGGGAGTCGGGGGCGAGCATCTCGCGCAGCAGGATGATGGCGTCGCCGTTGCCGACCCGGACGTTGGTCAGACCGTGCTGGTCGGCGAGGCCCAGCAGATGGCCCTGGCCCGGGGTGTGCACGTCCACGGCGAGGATGTTGGTCGCCGGGTCGGCCGCCGCCATCCGCGCGGTGGCCTCACCCATGCCGAAGCCGATCTCCAGGACGACCGGATGGGCGTTGCCGAACAGCTCGGCCAGGTCGACGATCCGCCGCCCGTCGATGTCCAGTCCCCAGACCGGCCACAGCCGCTGCAACGCGTCCGCCTGCCCGGAGGTCACCCGGCTGCGACGCGGCTGGAAACTCCGAATCCGCCGCTCGAAATGCGAACCGGCGGGATCGGGCTGGGGCCCGTCGGGGAACCGGGGCTCACCCTTGGGACGAGCGGGATACGCGTCCCGCGCCGGGGCCGGTTCGCCGGTCGGCGTGGCAGGGCGCGGGGTCTCGGGAATGCGGCGCGAGTCAGACACAGTGGGTCGATTTTACGCGGGCGGGGGGAGGACAACGCGGGGCGGCTTGGGCCGTGCCGAGTGGGATGGGCGCCGAGGGGCGCTCGGGCACTACGGGGAAGTTCGCGAGCCGCCCCTGGCCCCCTCACCGCCCCGCCCCTACCTCCCCCACTCGCCCCTCATCCCCCCAGCTCCGCCAAGGCTCGGTGGGCTACCTCTCTGCCGATTGGGAGGGACGCTGTTGCCGCCGGGGACGGGGCGTTGAGGACGTGGACGGTGCGGGGCGTCTGCTTGATCAGGAAGTCGTCGACCAGGGTGCCGTCGCGCAGGACCGCCTGGGCGCGGACCCCGGCCGGGGTCGGGATCAGGTCCTCCTCGCGGACGGCGGGCAGCAGGCGCCGTACCGCCTCGGTGAACGCCCGCCCGGAGACCGACCTGCGCAGCTCACCGGCGCCGTACCGCCAGTGCCGGCGGGCCAGGTGCCAGGTGCCGGGCCAGGCGAGGGTGGCGGCGATCTCCCGGGGCCGTACGACGCCCCAGCCGTAGCCTTCGCGGGCGAGCGCCGGTACCGCGTTCGGGCCGATGTGGACGCCGCCGTCGATCCCGCGCGTGAGGTGGACGCCGAGGAACGGGAACGCCGGGTCCGGCACCGGGTAGACCAACCCCCGGACCAGCTCGGGCCGTTGGAGGGCGTAGTACTCACCCCGGAACGGCACGATCCGCATCTCCGGGTCGTCCCCGGCGAGGCGGGCCACCTCGTCGCAGTACAGCCCGGCGCAGTTGACGAGAACCCGGCCGCGCACCACGTCACCCCGCGAGGTCCGCACCGCGACACCGAGGTCGGCGCGTCGGTCCACCCGGACCACCCGGGCCCCGTAACGGATCTCGGCACCGGAGGCGTCGGCGAGGTGCCGGGCGACGGCGACGAAGTCGCAGACGCCGGTCGTGCCGACGTGTATCGCGGCCAGCCCGCGCACCTCGGGCTCGTACTCGGCGATCTGCGCGCCGCCCAGCTCCCGCACCGGGATGCCGTTCTCCCGGCCGCGCTGCACGAGCGCGTGCAGGCGAGGCAGCTCGGCCCGCTCGGTCGCGACGATCAGCTTGCCGGTGACGGCGTGTGCGATGCCGTACTCGGCGCAGAACTTGATCATCTCGGCGCCGCCCCGCACCGCGTACCGCGCCTTCAGGGAGCCCGGCCGGTAGTAGATGCCGCTGTGCACGACCCCGCTGTTGCGCCCGGTCTGATGCCGGGCCGGGCCGGGCTCCTTCTCCAGCACCGTCACCCGGGTCCCCGGCGCCGCCCGGGTGATCGCGTACGCCGTGGACAGTCCGACGATCCCGCCACCGATCACGAGCACGTCACAGTCATAGGCGATCGCCGACCGCACCTGCACCACCTCCCACCTCGATAGTGCACTGCGCCACTGACAGTCACTTCAAACGCGGGCGAGCACACGGGTGAGGAGACCGGCAAGGACCAGGGCGAGCGCGGGTGCGGGGCGGCGCCTAGGCGGCCCTCACGCCGGAGCCATCAGCAGCGGCCGGGCGCGTTCGCGCAGCTCCACCACGCGCGGCTCGTCGCCGTAGGGCTCCAGCCGGTGCAGGAGATCCTTGACGTACTCCGTCGTCCGCGCGGACGAGATCCGTCCGGCCACCTCCACGGCCCGCACACCCTGCTCGCACGCCCCGTCGAGGTTGCCGGACTCCAGCTCGGCGACGGCGGAGACGACGAGCCGCAGCCCGTGCGAGCGCACGAACTCCTCCGTCGGTTTCGACAGCGCCTGTTCGGTGAAGCGCCGTACCTGCCGGGGCGCCTTGAGGTCGCGGTAGCACTCGGCCGCGTCGGCGGCGAACCGGTCGTAGGAGTAGAAACCCAGCCAGGACGGGTCGTTGTCGCCGTCGCGGGCCCGCTCCAGCCACCCTTCGGCGGCCTTGAGGGCCGTGCCGGCGGCCTGCGCGTCACCCGCGCGCGCGTGGGCGCGTGCCTCGACGAGGCGGAAGAAGCTCATGGTGCGGGCGGTGGCCAGCCCCCGGTTGCGTTCCAGGGCGGCCTGCGCGAGGTCGACGCCCTCGTCGCCGAAGCCCCGATAGGTCGCCTGGAGGGACATGGAGGCCAGGACGTACCCCCCGAGCGGAACGTCGGCTGCGGCCCGGGCCAGCCGCAACGACTGGATGTAGTACCGCTGGGCGGCCTCCTGCTGGCCGGTGTCGAAGGCCATCCAGCCGGCGAGGCGGGTCAGTTCGGCGCTGGCCCCGAACAGGGCGCGGCCGACCTCGTCGGAGTACGCGCCGAGCAGCAGCGGCGCCGCCTCGACCCTTAAGCACTCCGGCACCATCGACGAACGCCAGTCGCCGCCGCCGTACTTGGAGTCCCAGCGCCGGGCGTCCTCGGCGGCCTCGCGCAGTTTCTGGACGTCGCTGTGGCCGACTTTCTGCGGTGCGCCGGTGCCCTCGGCGGGGCCCGTCTCGCGCGCGACCGAGGAGTCGGCCGGGGTTATCAGCCAGCGTGAGGCGGGCGTGGCGTACGCGCTGACCGCGAAGGAGCCGGCCAGCGACTGCCATATGCCACCGGAGCCTGCCCGGCGGCCCGCGAGGTCGAGCCGGTACAGCTCCGTCGCGGAGCGCACCGCCTGCCCGACGTCCCGGGGGAAGGCGAGGCCCACCTCGGGTGCCGGATCGGCGTCGGCGAGACCGATCTCGTGCAGCGGCACCGGGCGGCCCAGCTTCTGCCCGATCGCGGCGGCGATCAGGTGCGGCGCGGCACCCTGCGGCACCATGCCCTTCGACACCCAGCGCGCCACCGACGTCTTGTCGTAGCGAAGAGTCAACCCGCGTTGGGCGCCAAGGTCGTTGACGCGACGCGCGAGTCCTGCGTTGCTGATTCCCGCGAGGGCGAGAACGGTGCCGAGCTTTTCGTTCGGCCCGCGTTGCTCCCTGGACATGCGCCACCCCTCGACACAGACGGCTGCCGCTCTGGCATAACCACGCGGCATTCGTAAACCCAGCGTAGTTCGCCGCATCCCAAGCGTTAAGGGGCATTGTTCCGGATGGCGGGATTGTGGTCCGTGCGCCCGAGCGGGCCCGACACGGGCTGTCGCGCTGTGCTCCCACTGTGTGGCCGTGCGCCTGCGCGTGCGCTCTTCTCCGGCCACCGCGGGAGCGCTTCCATGGACCCTGCGTGGGTCGGCCCGCTGGACTGGATACCAGGGGGCTGGGGGACACCGCCGCCTTCATCCCCGCGGGCGGCGGACCGGTCCGGGGGGCGAGCTCCGCCTCCCGGACCGTGCGCGGACCGGGTACCGAACGGGGGGCGGAGGGGCGGCAGGTGGGCGCCGTACTGGCCGGTACGGGTCGGTACAGAGCGTACGCACGGGGCTTCCGTGGCGTTCCGACGGCGTTCCCACCGCCCTTTCCGCTGAGCCTAATTGGCCGAAAATCATCCCTGCCCTCCCCGGGTGATCACCCCTCCCACATGGGAGTTGAGGGCGCGAACGGCGTTTTTAGGGGGCGCGTCGGGGGCGCATTCGCGTCGCAACGACCTTGCCCACCCAGCCCGTTGAACACCCCGGGAGGGTGAGCGCCGGGCCTCGGGCCCCGGTGCGTCGACGGTGTCTCCGCCGCTCTGTGGCGCGTTCTTCATGGCAGCATGGTGAACCGTTCGTACGGTGCACTGAATTGTCCACAGCCTGTGGAGGCGTCCATGCGGTGGTTGGTGGGATGGAGCAGCACCGCCGCGAGGAGAGCCGGCATCGGCTCGGCGGGAGCGTCCGGACCCGACGGCGAGACCGTGCAGCCGGTCGGCTCGCACCTCCTGTGGGGCGACCCCGACCCGCTCTGGGCGGTCGGTGACTGGCGCCCCGACGAGGTGCGGGTGGTCCACGCCGACCCCGAGAACCGGATCGCCGTCCTCGGCACCTGCGCCGCCTCCGACGAGGAACTGCGGGTCGGCCTGTTCGCCGCGCGCGGGGGCGCGTTGCGGCATCTGACGGCGTGGCCGGGCAGCTACACGGCCGTCGTCCAGGTCGGCCGCCGGATCACCGTCTGCGGCGATCTCGCAGGTGCGCGCCCCGTTTTCCACACCCCCTGGGAGCAGGGGACCGCGTATGCGACGGCCGCGCTGCCGCTCGCCGACCTCGTCGAGGCCAACCTCGACTTCGGCCACCTCGCCGCGCTCCTGGCCGCCCCCGACGTGCCGGCCGCGCTGCACGACTCCACGCCGTACGAGGGCGTGCGGCGCGTTCCGCCGGGGCACGCGCTGATCCTCCGCGCCGGGGCGCGCGAGATCGCCGGCTACGAGCATGTCGCGTCCCTCGCCGTGGCCGCCCCGATCGCCGACCCGGACCGTGCCGTCGACGGGGTGCGTGACGCGCTCGTCGACGCGGTACGCGCGCGTATGTCGGCGCCCCGGCACGTCCCCGGCGTCGCCATGGACCCCGGCCCGGTCCCCGGCATGGGCCCCGCCGAACGCCGCGCCGCGCGCGGGATGCCGGTCGCCGGGATAGGAGCCGACCTGTCCGGCGGCCCCGCCTCCGGCACCCTGGCGCTGCTCGCGGCCGGCCTGCCCGGCATGCCGGGCACCGTCCTCGGACACGGCACGGGCGCGGGCGAACGACTGCTGGCGGTCACCTTCAACGACCTGGTCGTCGGCGGCCGCGAGGCCGAGGTGCAGCGGGCCGGTGCCCTGGCGGCGGGCCCGCGCCTGCACCACGTCGTGGTCACCGGCGACGAGGACACCCTGCCCTACGCCGACCTCGAAGGCCCCCTCACCGACGAGCCGGGCCAGTGCCTCGTCAGCGCCGCCCGGCACCGGTCCCGGCTGGCCGCGGGCAGCGCCGACCACCTCACCGGATACGGCGCCCGCCAGGTCCTGGACGCCCACCCGGCCCGCCTCGCCGACCTCCTCATGGACCGCCGACGCCGGCACCTGGTGCGCCCGGTCGCCGCGCTCACCAAGGCCGACGGCTCGGTGCTCGTCCCCGCGCGCGTGTACGGCGCCGCCCGCCGCCTCGCCCGCACCTCCTACCTCGACGGCCTCGAACTCCTCGCCCAACGGCTCCTCCAGCGCCGTTTCGACGAGCCCGGCGGCGCCGTCGGGGCCTCCCTGGCCGCGCTCACGTGGGCGCGGCCAGGGCCCGCGGCACGCTGGCTGACGGGCGAGGCGCTGGCGGAAGTATCGGTTCGCCTCCAGTCGTCGTCCCGCCGCTCGACGGTCGCCCCCAACCAGCGCCCCGGCGACTACCGCGCGCGTGCCGCCCTCGCCCGCACGGCCGCCGAGTTCCGCGTCCTGGAACAGGCGGCGGAGATCCGCTCCCAGCGCCTGCACGCCCCGTTCCTCGACAACCAGGTGGTCCGCGCCTGCCGCGCCCTCCCCGAGGCCCTGCGCGTCCAGCCGGGCGCCCGCGCGGACATCCTGCGAACGGTCCTGGCAGGCGCCGGCGTCAGCGACCTCCCCCCGGGCTGGGGCGCCCCCACCCACGCCCCGTCCTCACAAGCGGCCCGCACCGGCCTGAGAACGGCGATGCCGTCCCTCACGACCCTCTTCGGCACCCCCCTCCTGGCCCAGGCGGGCCTGGTGGAGGCCCGAGTGGTCCGCAAGGCCCTCCGCGCGGCAGCGGAAGGCGAACCCCTCCCCGTGGACGGCCTGGCCGACCTGGTCTCCCTCGAACTCTGGCTCGGCCGCCTCCTCGCCCGCCGAGGCACCTGCTGGACAGGCACCCCGTCCCGCCAACGAGCAGTCCCCGAGGGCATCACCCCGAAAAGGGAAGCCCTGGCTTCGGGAGGAGCAACCTCCAGCCCGTCCGGCGTTTGAGGACACACAGCGGGCACGGTTCTTCTCGATGCCGGGCAGGGCAATTCAGCCCGTGGGGGTCCCCTCTGGGGGAGCTTGAGGACGCACAGCTGGGTACGGTTCTTCTCCACGCCGGCCGGGGCACAATCAGCCCGTGGGGGTCCCCCTCTGGGGGAGTTTGAGGACGAGCCCGTTCAGGGCGAACGGGGGTCTGGGGGCGGAGCCCTCAGAAGGCGGGGGTCAAAGGGGGCGCGCACCCCTTGATGCCGACGGGACGGGAAGGGGCGGCGGGGGCGAAAAACTCGGCAACAACGCCGCCGCACCCCCTACGCACAGGTGAACTTCGACTCCGCCCAGTCCGCCGGCATCAACGCGTCGAAGCCGTTACGAGGCTCGACCACAAGCCGCACGGTCCGCCGCCCGGCGAGGCCCACATGGACGGGCACGGCAGGCTCGCCGCCCCGCACCTCACCGGAGCGCCACACCCGAACGCCGTCCGCGTAGACGGAGAAGGACAGCGCGCCGAGCCCGAGAGCGAGGTCGTCGACACCGACCAGCGCGTCGTAGGAGGTGCAGGAGCGGTTGAGGTCGACGGTGACGGAGGACCGCCCGTGCACGGTCACGCCGTGCGCGTACGACCGCCCGTCGATGGACACCCCGTACCGCTGCCACACCCAACTGCTCTCCCCGAGCCGCATCTCAGGCCCCTCCCCATCACCGTCGAGTCCGTACGACAACTCACTCAACGGGTAGACGACGGAAACGGCCGACGGCGTCGGAGTAGGCGTGGGCGTGGGCGTAGGCGTCGGAGACGGCGTGGAGGTCGGCGTGGGTGAAGGCGTCGGCGTCGGCGTGGGGGCCGGTGTCGGCGTAGGCGGCGGAGTGGACGCGGGGACGGGCACCGGAGGCTGCGGCGCGGGCTTCTTCGCCGGAGGCGACGGCGACGGGGTCGGCGACTGGGGCGCGACGACCGGCGCGGAGACGGGCGGCTTGGCGTCGGGCGGGTCCGGCGGGACGTCCTTGCCGGCCAGCGCGAGCGCGACGGCGGCCGCGGCCGCGGCGACGACACCGGCCGCGATCCCGGCCTTCGCCGGCGCCCCGAGCCCCTCGGAGGCCGCGGCACCGCCCCCGGCCCCCGCCCCGCCGGAGGTCCCGCCGGCCGCAGCCGCCGCGCCCGCCGCGCCCGCCGCCCCGGCCCCGGCGCCCCCGGCGACGAACGCGGCGGCCTTGGCGTACCCGGCCGCCCCGAACCAGCCGATGACGGCGACCGGCACGACCGCCGGGATGCCGCGCGCGACCTCGTTGATCTGACCGGCGGCGAGGCTGCACCGGGCGCACTCCGCGAGGTGCTTGCGCAGGCCCCGTTCGGCCCGGGTGCGCAGCCCGCCCCGGGCATAGGCGCCGAGCCGGTCGGCATACCGGGCGCACTCCGCGTCACCGACCAGGGTGGCGCTGACGTGTGCCTGCAAGTAGGCCTGCTTGAGCCCCTCGCGGGCGCGGCTGGCGAGCACCCGGGTGCCGTTGGCGTCGAGCCCGAAGAGCGTGGCGACCTCGCTGGGCGACTCGTCCTCGACCTCGGTGTGCCACAGCACCGCCTGCCAGCGCTCGGGCAGCGACCGGAAGGCCTGCATCGCCATGGACTGTTCGGCCTCGTGCATCGCGCGCACGTCGGCGCCGAGGTCGAGGGTGTCGTCGTCGGCGGCGGACTCCGTGCCCCGGGAGGCCTGGGTGGCGAACACCGCGAAGTCGTCGACGAGGTGCTCGCGCCGGGCCGACTTCGTCCAGCTCGCGGCCACCCGGCGCACGGAGGTGAGCAGATAGGCGCGAACGGCGTGCTGGGGCCCGGAACCGCCGCGCACCGCCTGGAGCATGCGGGCGAAGACCTCGGCGGTGAGGTCGTCGGCGGTGTGCCCGTCCCGGCAGCAGGTGCGGGCGTACCGGCGCACGGCGTCGGCGTGCCGGCGGAACAGCTCCTCGTAGGCGCTGTCGTCGCCCGCGCGCATCCGGCCGAGCAGGTCGGCGTCGGCCGCGGGCAGCTTGCGCGGCGGCGGCAGGACGCTGTCCTCGTGGCTCCCGTGGTCCTCGTGCCGGTCGCGCTGGGCGGGGACGGTGCCCTCGGCGGGCGGCCCCGGCTCGGCCGTGCGGTCCCGGCGCGGGACGTCAGCGCGCCCGCCCTGGTTCGGCACCTGCGGGGTGCCGCCGGCCTGTGGGTCACCGTCGTCGAGTGACCCGTCCCGCCCGTCAACGCTCATCGCGGAAAGCCCCCGCCGCCTGCCCTGCCCGTCCTGAACACCCGGTCAGAGTGCCATATTGGCTTTTGGTCAGAACCCTCTCGGGGCGGTGCTTCCACTCGTCCGAGGGCACTTCTCGCAGGGCGGTACTAACCCTCACCCGTTCGGGGAAGGGTCAACGGGCTCTTTGGCCAGGAGAGTTGGGTGAGTGGCCGGAAATGTCCGGTGAGTTCCCGGCGTGCGGCGGGCGCGCGGGCTGTGCGAAGCCCACGCCCCACCGTCACCTTTTCGAGTCACCCGCCGTCATCGACGAGCTGACGACCTCACGCCGGACGGGCCCGCAGCCCCTCCAGCAGGATGTCCAGTAAACGGGCCGAGGCCGCCGCCTGCTGCGCCGCGTCCGGCAGCGAGGGCGCCGCCGTCGCGATCACCAGCAGCACGTCCGACACCGAGACGTCGGGCCGCAACTCACCCGCGGCCCGCGCCCGGTCGACCAGCCTGCCGACGACATCGAGCAGCTCCCCGGCGCCCGAGTCGTCGTCCACCGGCACCACCGGATCGCTGTCGGACACCAGCCGCAGCTCACCCGAGCCCAACTGCCCGCGCTGCTGCGGCACCCGCGTCGCCTCGCCACCGTCGCCCGGCTCGTCCGCGACCCCCACCCGCAGCACCTGCGGCGGCAGCAGCCGCCCGGCGCCCGAGGCCACCGACGTCCGCAGGAAGCGCGAGAGCGCCGACCACGGCTCCTCCTCCTGGCCGAGCGCCGCCCTGGCCTGATCGGTCAGCCGGGCGGTCTCCTCCTCCGCTATCCGGCGGACCAGGACGTCCTTGCTCGGGAACCGCCGGTACACGGTCCCCACACCCACCCGGGCCCGCCGCGCCACGTCCTCCATCGGCGCGCCGTACCCCAGCTCGCCGAAGACCTCACGCGCCGCACGCAGCACGTGCTCCAGATTGCGCTGTGCGTCCACGCGCAGCGGTGCCGTCCGCGAACCGTCCCCGCGTCCACCGCCCGCCGCGCTCACCATGCCGCTCGCCGCGAGAGCGGATGCGGCCGGCCAATGAGATTCCTGAATGCTCATGATTGATCCCCCGGTAATGACGTCTCCCCCCGGAGACTCCCCGCCATTGCAAGCCGAGGCTCAAGGAACAAACCCGTATCTCGCGTCCACCCGTCGCGGACCCGATGGGCACACCCCCCGCACCCCTTCGTCACACGAACATAGTTGAGTGAGGGTCAATTCAGAAGGGGCAGGTTCCGCACGGAGCGCCCCCCGATCGGAGTACGGGGCGTATACGCCCTGAATGCACCCCCTTCAGCGCCCGCGCATATGCCCGCTGACCTGCGAACCTGACGGTGACTCCGGCAATTCGGCCAACTATCGGGGCCCTTGGCTTGCGGTCACACAAACGGTCGAGGCTGTGGACAAACAGCGGTCATGGGTGCGTCATGGGATGGTGAAGGAACGTGCGCGCATTCTCGTTGTCGGCGGCGGCTACGTCGGCATGTACACGGCCCTGCGCCTTCAACGGAAGTTGAAACGCGAACTCCGTCGCGGCGACGTCGAGATCACTGTCGTCACACCCGACCCGTACATGACGTATCAGCCGTTCCTCCCCGAAGCCGCGGCCGGCTCGATCTCCCCCCGGCACGTCGTCGTCCCCCTGCGCCGCGTCCTGCCGCACTGCCGGGTCGTCGTCGGCGAGGTCCGCAGCCTCGACCACGGAAAACGCACCGCACACCTCACCACCCTCGCCACCGAGGAAGAGGGCACAGGCCCCGATCAGCTGGAGTACGACGAACTCGTCCTCGCCCCCGGCTCCATCGCCCGCACCCTGCCCATCCCCGGGCTCGCCGACCACGGCGTCGGATTCAAGACCGTCGAAGAGGCCATCGGACTGCGCAACCACGTCATCGAGCAGATGGACATCGCCTCCTCCACCCGCGACCCCGCCCTCCGCGACGCCGCCCTCACCTTCGTCTTCGTCGGCGGCGGCTACGCGGGCGTGGAGGCCCTCGGCGAGCTGGAGGACATGGCCCGCTACGCCTCCCGCTCCTACCACAACGTCCAGCCCGACGACATGAAATGGATTCTCGTCGAGGCCTCCGACCACATCCTCCCCGAGGTCGGCGAGGAACTCGGCCGCTACACGATCACCGAACTGCGCCGCCGCAACATCGACGTCCGCCTCACCACCCGCCTCGAATCCTGCGCCGACCGCGTCGCCGTCCTCAGCGACGGCGCCCGCTTCCCGACCCGCACCGTCGTCTGGACCGCCGGCGTCCGCGCCCACCCCCTGATCGCCGCGACCGACCTCCCGCGCACCGACCACGGACGGCTGAAATGCACCGCCCAGTTGACGATCGACGGCGTCACGCACGCGTGGGCGGCAGGAGACGCCGCGTCCGTCCCCGACGTCACCGCAGGGCCCGGCGCCCACACCGCGCCCAACGCCCAGCACGCGCTGCGCCAGGCCAAGGTCCTCGGCGACAACATCGTCCACGCCCTGCGCGGCGAGGAACTCCAGACGTACGCGCACGCCTCCGTCGGCTCGGTCGCCTCGCTCGGCCTCCACAAAGGCGTCGCGCACGTCTACGGACGCAAGCTGAAGGGCTACCCTGCCTGGTTCATGCACCGCGTCTACCACCTCAGCAGGGTCCCCACCGTCAACCGCAAGGCCAGGGTCCTCGCCGAATGGACGCTCTCCGGCCTCTTCAAGAGGGAGATCGTCTCGCTCGGTTCACTCGAACATCCCCGTGCCGAGTTCGAACTCGCGGCCGGTGGAAAGCCTTCTGACGACCCGAAGGGGTCGTCCTGACCGGACCCGGGAACTCCCCGGCCCTGTGGGGCGTCTGACGGATGTCGCCTCGGTCGGCCCCCTGCCAGACTGACCCCCGCCCCCAGGACGACCGCACACCCACCCCTCGACCCACGAGGCTGTCCCCCCAAGTGCCGCACCCCCGGGGTGCCGAGCCCCGGACCCACGGCCGGGTCCGGAGCCGGCCGAAGACGACGACACGAGGCAAGGATTCGTGAACTTCACGCGCTGGAGCGCCCGGCTCCCCGGAAAGCAGCACCGCGCGGCAGCGCGGGCCGACCACCCGGTCACCCCCGACCGGCGGGGAGAGAGCGCGGGCACCGTCCCCGCGGCCCGCGCCGAACACCTCACCGACGACCACCCAGGCGTCCCCGCCGTCGACGAACTCCCGGTCCGTGACGTCCTCGACCGCGTCCCCGCCCTCGTCGCCCTGGTCCACGGCCCCGACCACCGGGTCGCCTACGTCAACGACGCCTACGTGGCCGCCTTCGGCACCCGCCCCCTCGGCGAACCGACCCGCGACGCCCTCCCCGAGCTGGACGAACTGGGCCTGCTCCCGCTCCTCGACCAGGTCCTGCGCAGCGGCAGACCCCGCACCCTCAAGTCCCGCAAAGCCCCCGACGGCCGCTCATACACCTTCACCTGCACACCCGTCACCGAAGGGAACGAGGACGACGGCAGCGTCCTGATCTTCGCCACCGACGTCACCGACCACGCCGAAGCCGCCGAACGCCTGCGCGCGAGCGAACGCAGCCAGCGCGAGACCGCCGTCACCCTCCAGCGCTCCCTGCTCCCACAGGAACTGGAAGAACCCGACGACCTCCGCATCGCCGCCACCTACCACCCCGGCGGCACCGAGACCGCGGTCGGCGGCGACTGGTACGACGTCATCACCCTCGGCGGCGGCCGCACCGCCCTCGTCATCGGCGACGTGATGGGCCGGGGCGTCCGCGCGGCGGCCGTCATGGGCCAGCTGCGCACCGCCGTACGCGCCTACGCCCGCCTCGACCTGCCCCCGCACGAGGTCCTCCAGCTCCTCGACGGCCTCGCCTCCGAGATCGACCCCAACCAGATCGCCACCTGCGTCTACGCCATCCACGACCCGAACGAAGGCCGCCTCGTGTACGCCTCCGCCGGGCACCTGCCGATCCTGGTGCGCGACGAGAGCGGCGCCGTCCAGCGCGCCGACGAACCGACCGGCCCGCCCCTGGGCACCGGCGGCTGGATGCACGCCTCGGGCTCGATCGCCCTCGGCCCCGGCTCCACCGCCGTCCTCTACACCGACGGCCTGGTCGAACGCCGCGACCAGGACCTCGACGAAGGCATCGCCGCCCTGGAACAGGCCCTGGCCGGAGCCACCGGCACCCCGCAGGTCGTCTGCGACCGCCTGGTCCGCTCGGCCGGCGTGACCGCCGACCACGACGACGACGTCGCCGTCCTGGTCCTCCAGCACCCCGCCCACACCGGACCCGACGGCGAACTGTTCCGCAACGCCGCCCTGGAACTGCTCGGCGGCATCGAAGCCGCCCCACGCGCGCGTGCGTTCGCCTCCGGCGTCCTCACCAGCTGGCGCTTCCCGGCCGAACTGCACGACCTCGGCGTCCTCGCCGCCAGCGAACTCGTCGCCAACTCCCTCCAGCACGGCACCCCGCCGATGCGCCTGCGCCTGCGCCGCACCGACCGCCGCCTGATCATCGAGGTGACCGACGGCGACGACCACCTCCCGCGCCGCCGCCAGGCCGAACCGGCCGACGAGTCCGGCCGCGGCATCGCCATCGTCGCGACGATCGCCACCCACTGGGGCTCCCGCAGAACCCCCGGCGGCGGCAAGGCCGTCTGGTGCGAGTTCGTGCTCGCCAAGACCTGACCCGGCGCCCGCTGTCTCAGGCTTCGGCGGCCACGGCCTCCGAAGCCGACCCACCCCGCACCACGACCCGGCTCCGCACCCGCCACGGCTGGTCCTGAACGTCGCTCAACCGCCGCCCGAGCCGCAGCGCCAACACCGTGATCCCGAGCGAGAACAGCAGGAACGTCACGATGTACGGCGCGTGCAACGACGCCCCCATCGGCCCGCCCACCGCCGGACCCACCGCCAGCGCCAACTGCTTGACCAGCGCGAACGCCGAGTTGTACTGCCCCGCGAGCCCACTCGGCGCCAGATCCGCGACCAACGGCGCCACGGTGGGCGACAACATCGCCTCCCCGAGCCCGAACAGCGCGTACGTCGACACGAAGGCCGCCGTCGCCATCTCCTGGCTCCCGTGCCCGAGCCCCGCGAACCCGGCCGCGCCCCACGCCACCGCCCAGATCAGCCCCACCGCCGCGATCACCCGCGACCGCCGACGCCGTTCCACGAACCTGAGCACCACGAACTGCGCGACGACGATCATCAACGTGTTCGCGGCCAGCGCCGTCCCCAGCACCGACGTCGAGATCCCCGCGGCCTGGACCCCATAGGCACTCAGCCCCGACTCGAACTGCCCGTAGCAGGCGAAGAACAGCACGAACCCCAGCACACACAGCTGCACCATCGCCCGGTTCCCGAGCAACTGCCGCCAACCGCCCGCACCGCTCCCGCTCGGCGCCCCCTCGACCCGCGGCGCCCGCGGCAGCCGCACGGTCGCCATCACCGCCACCAGCACCAGGAACACCGCCGCCTCGATCGAGAACAGCAGGGTGAACGACGACACCCGCTCCGCGTCCACCAGATGCCCGCCGATCAGCCCGCCGACGCCGAGCCCCAGGTTCTGCAAGAAGAACTGCGACGCGAAGGCGCGCGACCGGGTCTCCGCCGTCGAGCAGTCCACGATCATCGTCGCGAGCGCCGGCTGCATCACGGCCTGCCCGGCCCCGAGCGCCGACGACGCCAGCAGCACCGCCGCCGCGTTCCCCGCGAGCCCCAGGCCGAGCGCTCCGACAGCGGCGGTGACCAGGGCGGCGAACAGGACCGGCAGGGGACCGCGCCGGACGATGGCCCGCCCGGCGAACGGCAGCACGACGAGCGCCGCCACGGCGAAGACGGCGAGCACGAGCCCCGCCGTCATGGCTCCGAGCCCCCGCACCTGCGCCACATAGACGTACAGGTAGGGGACGGTGAAGCCGAGCCCGAACGCGCTGAGCGCGTTCCCCACATGAATCCGGCGCAGCTGCGCGCCCATCGCCCTGGTCACGTTCACCTCTCTCAGGTAGTTGAAGATCTTGAGTACTTAGCTGGGAAGACTTCAAAGCTAAAGTTCGAAGGTAAACAGTACATCTAGAAGAACTTCAACGCCAAGCAACGCCATGCCATACTGCGGCCATGGGTGACACCCCCGGCCACATCGGCAGCGAACCGACCCTCGACGAGCAGATCGCCGCCTACCAGCGCGAGTTCCGGGACCTCGACCCCCAGGTCGAGCAGATCGTCTCGGCCCTGTCCCGGCTCAACCGCCGGATGAACGTCGCCTACGGCCGCCAGACCTCGGCGCTCGGCATCAGCAACGCCGAGTGGGAGGTCCTCAAGGCCCTCGTCCTCTCCGGCGTCCCCTACCGGCTCGG
This sequence comes from Streptomyces sp. NPDC091279, assembly GCF_044757465.1. Taxonomy (NCBI): domain Bacteria; kingdom Bacillati; phylum Actinomycetota; class Actinomycetes; order Kitasatosporales; family Streptomycetaceae; genus Streptomyces; species Streptomyces sp. NPDC091279. The sequence goes on from NZ_JBIVVA010000013.1 coordinate 222,209, forward strand.
CCCGAGCGACCTCGCCAAGCGGCTCGGCCTGACACCGGCCGCGATGACCCACCGCATCGACCGCATGGTCGCCGAGGGCCTGGTGACCCGGGACCGCGACGAGTCCAACCGGGTCCGCGTCATCGTGGAGCTGACGACGGAGGGCCGGGAGAAGTGGCTGGAGGCGATGCGCCTCGCCACCGTCTTCGAGGAGGACCTGCTCCAGGACCTCCGCCCCGAGGAGCGCACGGCCCTCGGCGAGGTCCTCGTCCGCCTGCTGCGCCGGGTGGAGCACGCCCAGCCGGACGCCGGCGGCCGCCTCACCGACCTGGACTGAGGGGCGGGGCCTCGGTCCCCGAAAAGTTCTTGACAGGGCCGTTTGACACGCCCCTGGCCGATGCGTAATGTTCTCCGGGTTGCCGCGGGGCCGTAACGGTTCTTCGACAGCACCTCAGCCGCTCAGAGCGGCAACCCCACACCACAGCACGATCTCCTGCACGGGTTGATTTCGGCGTGCCCGAATTCAATTCGAATAGGGGCCCGGCAGCCCGATTGGGAATCGCCGGAGCGATCCGCTAAGGTTTGGGACGTCGGAACGGCCCAACAGCCGGGAAGGCAAAGCCCGCTGACTGGGAATCAGGCCCGAAAGGATCTGATAGAGTCGGAACCGCCGGAAAGGGAA